>CAZJHX010000108.1:3262-36353 GCA_964545715.1 uncultured Myxococcales bacterium | reverse complement strand
CGACCGCCAAGCAGTGCAAGGCGGACTCGGTCACCAACGGCGTGTGCGACGAGACGACGGATTGCGCGGCGAACCACACGTGCACGGGCAACCAGTGCCTGCGCGACAACGACCAGGACTGCACGCTGAACAGCCAGTGCGTCAACGTGTGCGTCGATCACGACAGCGACGGTGCGACCTCCAAGCAGTGCAAGGCGCAGTCGGGCACCAACGGCGTGTGCGACGAGACGGCGGACTGCACGGCAAACCACAATTGCACCGGGGTCCAATGCCTGCGGGTCAACGACCAGGAGTGCACGGCCAACAGCCAGTGCGTGAACGTGTGCGTCGATCACGACAGCGACGGCGCGACCGCCAAGCAGTGCAAGGCGGCCTCGGCTACCAACGGCGTGTGCGACGAGACCGCGGACTGCGCGTCCCCCGCCACGAACGTGTGCGACACCAGCGCCGGCGTCAACGAGTGCCGCCTCAAGGTCGGGGAGACCTGCAACGTCGGCAACACCGAGTGTGTCAGCACGGACGCGTGCATCGGCAACGAGTGCGCGGCCAAGGCGGGGACCAATGGCACGTGCGACGCCAGCGACAACGATGACTGCAGCGACGCCACGTTCAAGCACAGCTGCACGGCCGGCGGCGTCTGTCTGCGCGACAACCTGGAGACCTGCGCGGCCAACAGCGAGTGCACGAACACGTGCATCAGCCTGAAGTGCGCCGCGCTGTCCGAGACCTCGGGCGCCTGTGACGCCAGCGACGACTGCAACGACGCCAACTTCCAGAACACCTGCAGCGCAGGAAACATCTGCTTGCGCGATGACGACCAGGCCTGCACGGCGGATGCGGACTGCACCAACCTGTGCTTGTTCTCCCTGTGCTCCGTCCGAACCAAGCTGTTCAAAGATATCGTGGCCGGGGCGACCGGATCAGCGCCGGCGAACCTGGCCGCGGTTGGGACGAACCTGTTCTTCAGCGCCAGCGACGCGACCAACGGGCGAGAGCTGTGGGTCAGCGACGGCACGGTGGCCGGGACCGTCCTGGTTGAGGACATTCAGAGCGGGACGGGCAGCAGTAACCCGGACGTCATCACCAACGCCGGTGGGACGGCCTTCTTCCGGGCCAACAACGGCACCGATGGTGTCGAGCTTTGGAAGAGCGACGGCACCGGCGCCGGCACGTCGCAGGTGAAGAACATCGACGGTGGGGCCGGCAGCAGCGTGTCGGGCTCGCTCGCCGCGCTGGGCTCGGATGTCATCTTCGGCGCCGACGAGGGCACAAACGGATTCGAGGTGTGGAAGAGTGACGGCACCTCCGGCGGCACCGTGCTGCTGAAGAACATTCAGTCCGGGGCGACGTCCTCGAACCCGGCGTCCTTCACGACGCTGGGGTCCAAGGTGGTCTTCGTCGCGGATGACGGGACCAACGGCACAGAGCTTTGGATCACCGACGGGACAGCCGGCGGCACGATGTTGTTGAAGGACATCCGGTCCGGCGCGTCGTCCTCGTTCCCGACCAACTTCGCGGCCGTGGGCAGCAAGGTCTACTTCCGGGCCAACGACGGCGTCAACGGCTCCGAGCTGTGGGTCACCGACGGCACGGCCGGCGGCACCACGCTCGTAAAGGACGTCCGCTCGGGCGTCAACAGCTCCAACCCCGGCAACCTGGTCGGGTTCGCCAACAAGGTGTTCTTCACGGCCAACGACGGCTCCAGTGGCGTGGAGATCTTCCAGAGCGACGGCACCGCCGGCGGTACCACACAGATCAAGGACATCGTCTCCGGGGCCGGCGGCTCATCGCCGGCCGGCAGCGCGTCCATTCTGGCGCAGGTGTTCTTCAACGCGGACGACGGCGTGGCCGGCCAGGAGTTGTGGCAGACCGACGGCACCGCCGGCGGCACCTCCATTGTGATGGACATCGTCTCCGGCGCGGGCGGCTCGGGCGCTACCGAGGCCACTCAGCTGGGCACCGCGCTGTTCTTCGTCGCGGACAACGGCACGTCCGGGGCCGAGCTGTGGCGACACGTTCCGGCCACAACGGCGTGCCCCAGCGGCACCTTCGCGGACAGCTCCAGCAGCCAGTGCGTGGCGTTGTGCTCGGGTGGGAAGTTCGGCGACAGCGGCACCGGCAAATGCGAGGCCACCTGCACGGGCGGTACGTTCGGCGACAGCGCAACAAGCCTCTGCGTCGCGACTTGTCCCAACGGCAAGTACGGGCAGTCTTCTTCCAGCCTCTGCGTCACCACCTGCGCGGGCGGCGACAACCTGGGCGACACCACGACCAACCTGTGTGTGTCGAGCTGCCCGGTCAACACGTTCGAGGACGGTCCCACAGCCACGTGTGTCGTGACCTGCCCGGCCGGCCGGTACGGTGACTCCACCACGGACTCATGCGTGACCAACTGTCCGGCGCCTGTGACGTACAACGACACCACGACCAACCTGTGCGTCGCGACGTGCCCCGGCGGCACGCTGACCGACCTGGTCAACGAGCAGTGCGTGACCGCATGTGTCAACGGCACCTTCGACGACGGGGCCAGCCAGTGCATCGCGGACTGCGGCAGCGGCAAGTTCGGCGACGACAGCACCAACACGTGCGTGACCAGCTGCGCCGGGCTGCCCAAGCCGTTGGGCAACACCGTCACAAACCTGTGCGTCGCGACGTGCCCTGACGGCACCTTCCTGTACTCGCCCGACTCAGAGTGTGTTGTGACCTGCCCGGCGGGCTTCACCGGCAACGAGGCGACCAACACCTGCGACGCGGATTAGGCAGCCTACAGCTTCACCCGCATGTGAGGGAGCATGTCTTCCTTTCGATACACCGTGCCGCGCCACGCGACCCCGCCCCGGCGGGAGCCGTGAATGAGCGCCTGCGCCATGATCAGCGCGTTCAACAGGCCGCCCAGCGGCAGCAGCAGGGCGTCGGTGAGCGGCCGCCGAAGCCAGCGATTCGTCAAAACGCTGCACATCAGCATCAGCGCGATGCCCGTCACTCCGGCGCCCGTTGCGTACGTCCCAGGCAGCAGCGGCACCAGTAGCGGTCCCACGCCCAGCACCAGCAGACCCACGCAGTAGGCGAGCCCGCGCCAGATGTTGTACCGCGCCAGGATCGCGTAGTTGTTCTTCTCCATGCCGCGCAGCATCTCGCCGAAGCTGCGGTACCAGGGCAGGTGGATGCGGCCCCGGCCGTTGACCATGGCGGAGCGCTTGCGGTTGCGCTTCATCATGAGGCCGACAGCCCAGTCGTCTGCCACGTCCAGCTTGAACCAGTCAAAGCCTTCGGTGGCGTCAAACGCTGTCTTGCGCACGAGGTTGAAGGCGCCGCACCCGGCATGGGCGTTGGCGTCCGGGTCCGAGATCCGCCAGATGCGGCCAAACATCATCAGCCCGACCAGGTTGAACGCCCAGCACGCCTCGGCGCCCGAATCGGACCGCCAGGTGGCCGGGATTGCGGTGACGTGATCGACGCCCTGCGCCTCGGCCCACCCGATCACCCGCTGCATGGTGTCGGCTTCCAGATGCACGTCCGCGTCCGCAAGCAGCACCCAGTCCGCCTCGCTGCGCGCGTACCCCACAGACAGCGCATGCACTTTGCCCAGCCAGCCGTCCGGCAGCGTCTCCACATGCACCGCCGTCAGCCGCTCGTCCGTCTTGGCCAACCGATCGATGATCTCGCCGGTCTTGTCCGTGGAGCGGTCGTTTATCGCGACGATCTCCAGCGCCGGATATTGCACCTCGAGCAGCGTCTTCAGCGCCGTCTCCAGCCCGACCTCCTCGTTGCACGCCGGCACGATGATCGACAGCGCCGGCCAGCCCTCCGCCGGCTCCTTCGGGTCCAGCTCATCCACCGAACGCACGCCCTTTATGGTGCGCAGCGTTGCATACAGGCCCCACCCAAAGATCAGCGCCGGTAGCGACGCGATCACTGTTATCAGCATGCTCAAACCAGCGTCCCTCTCAGCCACAGCCAGTACATGCTGCCCGTGGCCACCACGTTCCACCCCACAAAAAACAGCACGATCACCCACTGCGGGTACTGCCGCCCACGGTATCCGACCACCGCATCCAGCAAGAACAGCGTCATGCTGCCCGCCAGAAAGCCCGCCACGATCCGGTCCAGCGACCAGACGATCGCGACCTCCACCGCCAGCAGCGTGGCCAACAACAGCTTGCCACGCACCACGCCGATTACCCCCGCCGTCGTGCGCCGCCCCGCCGCCTTGTCCTCCTCGACGTCCATCAGCTGTCCGAACAGGTGGCTGTGCATCGCAAACAGCGCCGAGAAGATCAGCGTCGCCGCCGGCAGCTGCGGTACGTCCGTCAGCCAGCAGCCCAGCACAAACACCAGCAGGTAGCCGGCCTGGTTCAGCAGGTCCAGCCACGCTCGGTTCTTCCATCCCCAGCCCGGCGCGTTGTAGACCGCATTGACCGCCAACATCGCGGCAAACCAGCCCAGCATCTTGGGCCCTGCGATCCACACAAAGAGCGGCACAAACGGCAGCTGCAGCGCCACCATGCGCCCCACGATCGCCCGCGTCTGCCCCTCCTCCAGCCGTGCCCCAAACAGATACGTGTCCTTGCGCGGGTTGCTGCGGTCGGTCTCGACGTCCATCAGGTCGTTCCAGCCGTACATCAGGTAGCCCAGCGGAAAGCACACGTAGAAGCAGCCCAGCCAGAAGACCCACGACCCGAACATGTCGCGCCCGCCGAACGGCAGCACAAAGAACCACACCGTGGTGAGGTAGAACCCCGGCCGCGAGATCTTCAGCGCGGTCAGAAGCTCGTGCCGTATAGTGGCGCCCATGACGAGCATCCTCCCATGACAGCTGTCGTAGCCGCCATCGCCCTCGCTGTTCTCGGCGTCGAGGCCGAGCCGGAGCGGTTTGTGCTCGTACCCCACAACGTTCCCCACTACCTCACTGAGGCCGGCCACAAACATGTCGTCGTGGACGTCGCCTCCAAGGACGTCGCGCGTTGGCGCCTGCTGGGTAAGAGCGCCGACCGGCTGGAGATCGGCTGGGCCCCGGGCTGGCCTCGCGGCGCTCATTGCACTGCGCCGCTGGCATCGCTGGCCGACTTCAAGACGCGCTTCTGGGTCCGTGAAGCGGACGTCGCCACCGTGGTTGCACGCACCCATGTCGCCACTGCTGGGCGCGGTGTCGAGGTGCGTCTGGAGCCGGGCCTCCGGGTTCATAAGGCCGCGGACGGTCTGTCCAGATTGTCTATGTCCGGCGCCGACGTGGTTATCGCGCTGCCCGCGGAAGTGCTCGGACGTCACTATATGCCCACAAAGGCCGCCCCCTTCACCGCGGCGGGACACGAAGTCACGGGCTCTCAGTCCATCGCGCTCAAAGGGCTGGGCCGCGTCGAACCGCGCCACCTCCTGGTCTCGCGTCACAAAGCACGAGGCCGCTCTGTCGAAGTCCGCTTCTCCGCGCCTTGCATCAGCGGCCGCTTTCCAGTCCCCAAACGCAGGGTTCGCAAGTGGCGCCGCGGTCGCATCGGCAGCATCTTCGGCCTCGTCAGCGGCGGAAAGCGGGTCTACGGGGGCGACACCGTCTTCAAGGGGCAACCCGACTTTGTCTGGGAGGCGGGCCCCGGCACATTCTTCGAGGTGACGGGCGGCGTCATCGGCACGCTGGCGCGCAACATCCAGCTTACCGAGGCTGTGCGCGGCGATCGGGTGTGTCGGACCGTGCCGCTGGTCGATGGCGGCAAGTCGACCATCGAGGTCTGCTTCGGCCTGGGCGTCCTGCACAAAAAGGTGCTGCCAAAGGGCATCGGCGGCATCGGCGGCGGCGGCATGAGAAAGCGCTGAGGTCGGTCAAAGGACCTATGGTAAGGTCCGCCCATGGTTCGACATCTATCGTTAGTGGTCCTTGCGGGGGTCTTCGTCTTTTCTTGCGGCGCGGACGAGATCACTGACGAGTCCACGGGTCTGCCAGGCGGCGGGCTCGGCGGAAAAGCCGATCAGGCGGGCATTCCGGACGGGGCGGAGGCCTACGACTTCATCGTGGTCGGCGCCGGCACCGGTGGTGGTCCGCTGGCTGCCAACCTGGCGCGCAACGGCTTCAAGGTGCTGCTGCTGGAGGCGGGCCAGGACACCGGCGCGCTGCTCACCTACCAGGTCCCCGCGTGGCACACGCTGTCCACCGAGGATCCGGCGATGCAGTGGGACTATTACGTCAAACATTACGGCGACGAGACCCAGGCCGCGCGCGACAGCAAGATGGTGTACGAGTCGGACGGCTCTCAGAAAGGCATCCTGTACCCCCGCGCCGCGGCGCTTGGCGGGTGCAGCGCCCACAACGCCATGATCACGGTCTACCCACACGAGAGCGACTGGGACGAGATCGCCGAGATCACCGGGGACTCAAGCTGGTCCGGCGCCAACATGCGCCAGTACTTCCAGCGCGTGGAGCGCAACCGTTACGTCGACCACACCGACCCGGACGAGGCCGCCGGTCACGGCTTTGACGGCTGGCTGCAGACCGAGCTGACCGACGCGATGATGGCCATTCGCGACACGCGCCTCATCCGCATCGCCATCGCCGCCGCCAAAGAGTTCGTCGACGACGCCGACGACGGCTGGTTCGACATCGTCCAGGACACCAAAGAGCTGCTGGGCCTGATGAATCGCGACCTCAACAGCGCCGCTCCCGGACGCGACCAGATGGAGGGGCTCTTCAGCATCCCGCTGGCCATGCGCGACGGCGCCCGCAACGGCACACGCGAGTACATTCTGGAGACGGTCAAAGCCGGCTTCCCGCTCACCGTGCGGACCCGCTCCTACGTCACCAAGGTGCTCTTCAACGATCAGCTCGACAGCTCCGGAAAGCTGCGCGCCAGCGGCGTCTCCTACATCCCCGGCGCCCACCTCTATCGCGCCGATCCCAACGCCCTGGTCGGCCCCCCGCCGCCCGCGCAAAACGTGTACGCCCAGCGCGAGGTCATCCTGTCCGCGGGCGCCTTCAACACGCCGCAGCTGCTCAAGCTCTCCGGCGTTGGGCCGCGCGCTGAGCTGGAGTCCCACGGCATCGAGGTCAAGCTCGACGTCCCCGGCGTCGGCGAGAACCTCCAGGACCGCTACGAGGTCGGCGTCGTCAGCCAGACCAGCGGCGAGTTCGCGCTGCTCAAAGACTGCACCTTTGGCGAGGGCGACGACCCGTGCCTGGTCGACTGGCGCCGCTTCAAGGGCCCCTATCAGTCCAACGGCGGCGTCGTCGGCATCGTCAAAAAGTCGGACACTGCGACCGCGGATCCGGACCTCTTCATCTTTGGGCTGCCGGGCTACTTCAACGGCTACTGGCCGGGCTACTCGGCCCGCGCCGTCGCCGACGCCAAGCACTTCACCTGGGCTGTGTTGAAGGCCCACACCGGCAACAAAGCAGGCCGCGTGACGCTGAAGTCCACCGATCCCCTGGACACGCCCGACATCAACTTCCACTACTTCCACGAGGGCGACACCGACCAGGGCCAGCACATCGCGGACCTGGAGGCGGTCGTCGACGGTGTTGAGCTCGCTCGAAAGATCATCAGCAAGACCGACTCCATGATGCTGTTCGGCTCTTTCCGCGAGGTCTTTCCCGGTCCGGCGGTCAGCACGCGGGACGACATCCGCCAGTTCGTCAAAGACGAGGCCTGGGGCCATCACGCCTGCGGCACCGCCAAGATCGGCGCCGACTCGGACCCCACCGCCGTGCTGGACACCCGCTTCCGTGTACGCGGCACCAACGGCCTGCGCGTCGTCGACGCCTCGGTCTTCCCCAGCATTCCCGGCTTCTTCATCGTGGTGCCGGTCTATATGGTCAGCGAGAAAGCGGCGGATCTCATCATCGAGGACAACGCCCGGTAGCGGTTACTCGCCCAGCGTCCACTGCAAGCGCGGGCTGTGCAGCTGCTCGTCCGGGGCCAGCGCGCGGCGTGAGATTCTCACATCGTCCAGCAGTCCGGTGTACGGATCGTTCTCCTTGGACCCGTCCATGCCAATCGTGAACCGTCCTCCCTCGATCAGCAGCGGGCCCGCACAGTCGACCTCTTGCGCGATGTTGTGGTCCACCCTGAGCACCGCCGCACCGGGGGTATAGCTGAACGCCGCCGTGTACCATTTGTCGCCCGCCAGAGAGTAGGACAGTGGCGGCCCGCATGCGGCGCCGGCCATGGTCCACTCATAGCTTGCCTTGATGGCGCCGTCCCCGACGCGCAGCCGGTAGTTGGAGTTGGACCCGTAGTCATCGGTGGAGTACGAGCAGAGCGTGCCCTCGCCGGCCGGGTCTCCCGGCTGCGCCATCGCCTCTACCGTATAGGTGGGCAGCAGCAGCTCTGTCGCCTCGATTTCGAAGCCGCCCCCGCCGCCGATATCCAGCGCGGGGCTGTTCACGCCGGGTGCGATCCAGAGGCTGTCCACGTTGGGTGTGGGCGCCAGGTGCAGGCGCCCGGTCGCGCTGTCCAGCGGGGTGTTCTCGTTGGGATCGTCGAAGCGCCACCAGGCGACCGTGCCCAGACACGGCGACAGCAGGCCCTCGCAGGTCGCGGTCTTGTTGCCTTTGATGACCGGCGTTGAACCCGCGACGTCTGCGGAGCCCCAGCGCAGCGCATACGCCATCGGCGCAAAATCGCCGTCCTCGTCCACCGGCTCCGTGTTGGCCAGAAAGCGCGCCATCGGGATGCCGGGCTGGGCCCGCTTGAAGATGTAGTCCGCGGACTTGGCCTCGCTGTGAACCAGCACCTCCGCCAGGTGGCCTTTGAAGAAGTTTGTCGGCGTCTCCGTTTCGTTCGTGGCGCCGATGAACAGCTCATTGGGTCCCAGGCTGATGATCTCCGAGGCATCGGGGGCGCTGTCCTGGTAGACCCCGTCGATATACAGCTCCACGTTCCCGTCCCGGCGCACGCCGGCCAGATGGCGCCAACGCCCACCCAGCTTCTGAGGGACGCAGATGCCGCCCTTTTTGAGGGGGCTGGTGGCCAGCTTGAAGCAAACCTGCTCGGCGCCCACTTCCAGCAGCAGGTGGAAGAATCCCGGGATGTTGGCGCCGACGACGGTCCCCATGCCCGTCTTTACGTCCGACAGGACCCAGGCTTCGACCGTGACCGGTTGGCCCTCGTCCAGGTACAGGCTCGTGCCCGTCGAGTAGTGGCTCTGAGTGCCGTCGAAGTATGACCCGCCGTCGATCGCGCCGAATCGTCCAACGCCATCTAGAATGTCCGTACCTGCGAGCTTGCCCGTCGTCACAAAGGCGTTCAGCGTGCCGTCCAGTGGCCAGTAGGCCAGCACACCGTCCAGCTCGGTGTCGGAGTGAGGGCGCGCGCCGAAGAGCTCCACCGGCGTCCCGGTCGCGCCAAAGGCCTTGGACAGCTCCGACATGCGCACATCGTCAAAGTCGGGCTGGGCCCCCTCCACCACCGTCGTACCGTACGGCAGCTCCGAGCGCCGATATGCCTCGAGCTCCGTCGGACCGAGCGCCCGCCGGAAATATAGGACCTCGTCCAGGAAGCCTTGAAAGAAGTTCGTGCCGGCCGCGCCGGGCGCCGACCCGATCCAGGTGCCGTCCAGCGCCGTCGACTGCGAGTCCAGCGGCGCCTCCACGGCCTGTATGACCGTGCCGTCCAGGTAGCACATCAGGATGGCCCCGTTCCACGTAAGCGCCAGGTGGTGCCAGCCCGGGGTGTCCGGCGTGCCGCAGTCGACAAACTTGTCGCCCAGCCGGCCAAGGTACGCGCCGCTGCTGTGCCGCTCGATCACGGTCTTGCCCTTGGCCGAGTGGTCGTACCAGAGATATTCGACGCCCGTCGCTGCTTTGTCCGTTTTGAAGCGCAGGCTGACCGTCGCCTCGGTGTAGTCCTGACCCGCGTTCACGTCCTGCCCGGCGGCCACCATGATCGACGTCTTGGGGCCGAACTCCGCCGCGCCGCCGAGATCGCCGAACGCGTCCTTGCCGACATTCATGTCCCCGGTTGCCGTCACCTGGTGCTTGTGCGACGACACGTCGTTGAAGTTGGTGTCCTCACCCAGCGGCAGATACACGACGAGGTCGGCGTCCAGCACGCCGTTGGCCAGCGGGATCTCGATCGGCTCCCGGGTGCGGTGCCACGTGGAGTCGTCGCCGTCCTGCGTCAGGGTGATGTCCAGCTTGGAGGTCAGGCCGCTCGGCAGCTCGCACAGCGTCGAGCTGTTGTCGGGAGTCCAGACCGTCGGGCACAGGTCCGACGGATCGGTGACGCCGTCGTGGTCGGTGTCGCACAGCCCGTTGTCCGTGAACTTGCAGCCCCCCGCTTGTTCGCAGAAGTCGTTGGTACACGGGTCGAGATCGTCGCACTCAAAGCTGGGCGTGCTGCAGTCGCCCAGCTCGCACAGGTCCGGCGCCGTGCAGCTGTTTTCGTCCGTGCACGGCACGCCCGTCGTCAGCAGGACGTTGTCGATATAAGCAGGCGAATCGCAGAAGCCCGAGAGCCGCACCAAGAACTCGTCCGGCAGGCTGGTTTTGGTGTGCAGCGCCTGGATGACGTTGTCCTGGTAGTACAGCGCCTTGTCGCCGGCGACCTGGATTCGGTAGTGGCGCCACTGCCCAAACTGCGTCAGCTTGCCGCCCCACAGGCCTGCCGTGTCGTAGACCGCGTTGCCGGTCTCGCCGTCCAGCGCGATGGTGAACAAGTCCCCGTCGTCGGTCCCCAGCGACACTTTGAGAGAGGTGCTGGGGTGCGGTGTGACGTAGGCATCGAATTGCAGCTCTACTGCGCCCGTCGCGGTGTAGGGCCCTTTCTCCACCTGTCCGAGATCCTCGTCCGCGCTCGGCTTGAGCGCGTTGCCGTACGCGCCCAGCTCCGCGACGACGACGGGCGTCCCGATTTGCTGATCCCAGCTGTTGGCCAGGATGCCGTTCCAGTGCTCGTCGATCAGCACGCTGGTCTCCACCGACGTCTCCAGGCACAAGCCGGTGTCCTCGTCGCACTGGTAGATGTTGCACTCAGAGGCCTGCTGGTCGCACACCTTGGTTGTGTGGGTGCACTGCTGCGTGTCGCTGTCACAGCCGTCGATAGTGCAGACCAGTCCATCGTTGCATGGGTCGTCCGCCGGCACGCCGTCGCCCAGTCCGGGGATGCCGGCTGTGATCGGCAGCGACCCCGTCCACAGGCTCACCTCGTCGATGGCGCCGATGAACTCGCCGATGACCATCTCCGTGCCGATGAAGGAGATGTCGGCCGACGCGACGAGGGGGGCTTCGGTCGCGACGCCGTCCACGACCACCCGCATGAAGTCGTCGTCACCCAGCATGCACATGACGTGGTGCCACCCGAGGTCGAGGTCCGCCGCCGCCAGGGACAGCTTGTCGTCGCCGACCCACATCTCGACGCCATCGGCGGTCACGTTGCACTTGAGTAGGCCGTTTCTGAAGATCGTGCCGGGCGAGAACGGCGAGGTGGTCACCCATGCGGACCATGCGAACGGGCCTTGATTGACCGCCGGTACGGTCAGCTTCATGATCGGGCTGCCATTGGTGGCCAGTCCGATGCCCTTATGACCGTCCGCGACGAGCTGCCCCACGCTGAAGACGGTCGCGTCCACCGCGCCGTCCTCGCTGGTGACCTCTTCGCTGTCAGCCTCCAGATCGGAGAACGTGAACCAGGCGTACAGCGTGTCCTCCAGCAGCGCGGCGCTCGTCTTGATCGGCACACACCCGCCCTCGATCTTGCAGCCGATCACCACGCACGGATCGCCGCCAGGCTGCTGGCACAGCTCGTCCTGTGGTGTGTAGACGCAGCCGCCTTTTGCGGGATCGCACTCGGCCAGCACGCATTGGGACTTGGTCTTGCATTCGATCGGCTCGCCCAGACAGCCGCCGCCGGTGCAGTGGTCGTCCGTACACGGGTTGCCGTCGTCGCACGGCCCATCCAGGGGGGCGACCTCGCCACAGTCCTTCTTCAACGGATTACAGAAGGTGTGTGTGCACTCCCCCAGCGCGGGACAGGTGACTTTGGGCGCTGTACAGACCCCGGTTGCACCACCGGGGTTATTGGGGCACGTGTCCAGCGTCAAGGCGTGGAATTTGGCGCTTCCGCCAGTCGCTCGCAGGCGTAGCGAGTGGTACTGCTGCGGCGCAAACTCGACCTTCTTGGCCGGCACGGCGCCGCCCTCCTCGCCCACGGATGCTGTCAGCTGATCACAACCCTGTTCCATCGTGATCGTCAAGACGTCGGGCTTCCCGGCGACCACGCTGAGCGCCACGCTTTGCTCAAAGCCGCCTGCGCGCACGGTCAGCGTCGGCTCGATCCCGGCTTCGGTGGCTTTCAGCGCGATGGTCATCGCGTTGGGCTTCCCGGCATCTGCCGGTGTGTCGCCGCCGACGGTCAGCCACGCCTCATCGCCGAGGTTCAGGCCGGTCGTGTCGACCATAGCGCTCACCAGGAAGCTGCCCGCCCACGGGTCTCCGGCCAGCTCTGCGGTCTCCCCGCCCTCGGGTCCAGGCAGCGTCAGCGGTCCCGGTCCTAAAAACGGGGTCTCGCCGTCCACGCTCCAGCCGTGGTCCACGCTCCAGTCCTCTTTCAAAAACTGCGTGCACTCGTCGCAGCCGATCGGGTCAACTGTCTCGGGGCCCTCGTCCGGCACGTCGGGTCCATCATCGGGCACGTCGGGGCCCTCGTCCGGCACATCCTCGGCGGCGTCCGGGACGTCTTCGCCCTCGTCCGGAATGTCCTCGCCCTCGTCCGGCACATCCGGGACGTCCTCCGGCACATCAGCGCCCGTGTCGGTGGTCGCGTCGGGCACGTCGGCCGGCTCGTCGGGTGCGACGTCAGGCACATCCGGCACGGCTGCAAACGACTCCGGGCTGCGCTTGTCGGGCAGGTCGACGCACGAGGCCAGAATCAGCGCAGTCAGCAGGAGGGGCGCGCGACTCAAAACCGGATCACTCCCTGGATGCCGCCGCCACCCGGCGTGGGCATGGGCGCCACCGTCGCGGCCGGGACGTCCTCTGAGGCGTCGAGAATCAGCAGCACCGCGCCGGTGATCGCCGCCGCGGCGCCGATGCCGGTCAGTATCCCGCCCACCGTGAGCGCGCTGCTGCGGTCTTTGTCGATGCGATCGTACTCAGGGCTGTAGGCGTCAAAGTCACTGGCGGTCTCGTTGAGCGTCTCGGCGTCTCGCGCGAGCCCGTCCGCCTGAGCAAAAAAGACGGCTCCTGCCGCGATTCCGCCCAGCCCGGCGGCCAGGCTGGACCACCCGGCCACCGGCATGACCATGCTGGATGTCACCACCGGGGCCTCGATGGGAGGCTCGGGCTCCGGCGCCTTCGCCACGATCGGCGCTTTATCGACGACCGGCGGCGTCTTGTCGACCAGCGGCGGTGGCGGCGGCTCCGGCTTTTTGACCGCTTTCAGGGTCACGGTGCGCTGGTGCCGTTTCCCGATGGCGTGGCTCCAGACAAAGCGCGTCGGTTCGAAGTCGGTCTTGACCACCTCGATCGTGCTCTTGGCCGTGGTCAGCCAGACTCGTCGCGGCGCCTCCCAGTCAGCGCCATCGCGCGTGGCGCGTGCATCGGCGGGCTGCACCGTCAGCGCGACAAACGCGTGCGTCTTCAGCAGCGCCGCCTCGATCTTGGCGCGCAGCTCCGTCTGCTGCACGGCGTACTTGGCGGGCATCCCGAGCGCGGCGGCCCGTTGACACGCCTGCCACGCCTCGGGGTGCTTGCGCGTCTCGTACAGCACGTTGGCCAGGTTGTACGCGTATTTCCAGAATGGATGCGCCGACTCCGCAGCCCGCCAAAGCTCTACTGCGACCCCGCGCCGGCCGCGCTTATAGGCCCGACGTGCCTTGTCGTGCAGCTTGGCTGCGATCTCGTCGGGTGTGGGTGGCTCCGTGGCTGCCGCCGGAGCGGCCAGCATCACGATTATCGCCAGCAGAAGGCAGCGCGCGAGCATAGGTCGCGCATTGTATCCTGACGTCGCCTGTCAGTCGATCACGCCGGCCCCGCGTGGGGCGGTGGAGCGCCTGCGCAGGGTGAGCTTAACGGCGCCGCGGTGGTCCGATGGGATGACCTTCTTGGCATCTTTGTAGCCTGGCTTTCGGGCCACCAGCGCCTGGACGGTGCCCGGTGCGGCGCGCGGGATGGCCATCGGCGTTTTTCCGACCTTTTTGCCGTCCACGTACAAGACCGCGCCGGCCGGTTTGCTGACCACGTCGACGGTGGTGGGCACAGCGGGCGCCTCCACGACCGGCGTGGCGATGACCTCGCTGGGAGCGGGTATGCGCGGGGCCTCGGCCTCCGCGGGACGGGTCGCCGGGGCGACCACTGACACGACAGGTGGTGTCGGAGCGCCCGTCTCGACGGCGGCGGCAGGTGGAGCGGGCGCGACTGCTACGACAGGCTTTTCAGCGGGCGGCAGCGGCTTGCTGGTCGTAGCCACGGCGCCCGTGTTCGCAGCCCCCGAGGTCATCTGTTGGTAGACAAACCAGCCGCCAATGGCGATGGCCAGGACCGCCGCCGCCGCCAGCCCCATGCCCATGGCCCGGTTGCGCACCTTGCGATGCTCAACGGTGGGGGCGCTGCGTGTCGACAAATCCACAGGCGCACGGTCCGCCCCGGTGATGAACACGGTCTGAGCCGAGTTGTCGACCGGCGCGTCGCGGGTCTCTGCCACCAGCGCGCGCACGTTCTCCGCCGGCACCTTGGCGGTCGTCTTGCGCTGCTCGTACCGATCCCAGGCCGCGTTGAGCAGATCGGCCAGCGCCGCCGCGGTGCGCGGACGATCGTCGGGCGACTTCTCCAGCGCGCGCATAACGATGTGCGCCAGCTCCTCGGGCAGATCGTTGCGCAGCCGATGGATCGCGCGCGGCCGCTTGCCGACCTGGTCCATCAGCAGCTTCAGCGGGCTCTCGGCCTCGAACGGCAGCTGGCCGGTGAGCATCTCGTACATCAAGATTCCGATAGCGTAGACGTCGCTGCGGCAGTCCACGGACTCGCCGAGCGCCTGCTCCGGGCTCATGTACGCCGGGGTGCCGCACACGACGCCCGTCCGGGTGATGGTGCTGCTGCCCTCCACCGTCTTGAACTTGGCGATGCCGAAGTCCAGTACTTTGACGAAGTCGCCCTTGCGACGTGCGCCCTCGATGACAAAGATGTTGTCCGGCTTGAGATCGCGGTGGACCAGGTCGTGCTTGTGCGCGTGCTCGAGCGCATCGCAGACCTGGGTGATGATCTGGACCATGCGCTTGGGAGGCATCGCGCCCGTCTCGCTCAGTAGCGCCGACAAGGGCCGGCCCTCCAGCAGCTCCATCAGTAGATACAGCTCGCCGTTGCGGGTCTGTCCAAAGTCAAACAGTGTGATGATATGCGGGTGGTTCAGCCGGCTGGCGGCTTTGGCCTCGCCCAGAAAGCGGCGCACGATCGTGGAGTCTGACGAGAACGAGCGGTGCAGCAGCTTGACCGCGACCTGGCGCTCCATCGAGTGCTGGAAAGCGCGGTAGACGGCGCCCATTCCACCGGCGCCCAGAAGCGCCTCGATGGTGAACTTGCCGTCGATGATCTGGCCGGTGCGATCCTCGGCCTCAATGCCGACGACGACCAGCTTTCCGCCGTCGTCCGGACACGTGATCATCTGGCCGAAGAACCCCTTTTGGCACGTCGGACAAATGCGCTCTGTGTCGGCCAATAAAATCTCCCGGCGTCAGCGTGCCTAAACGATAGCGGGTCCGACCTCCGCCATCAAATACGACCTGCCGAAATATTCCTTGCACTTTTGGGGCCCCAACAATACAAGTTCGCGCACGCGGAAGAGTTCAGGCATCGGACCGGCTGCCTCTTTCATGCACAAGCTGAGATGCCGCGTTAGATTTCGGGGGGAATTTCATGCAACGACTTGTGGTGCTGTGCGCCATGGTCTCCAGCGCCGCCGTGCTGTACAGCACGCCCGCGGCCGCTCAGTTCGACTGGGGCGCGGATTGTTCTGAAGGCGCAGGCGAGTTCGAGCAGTGGATCCCTCTCAAGGACATCATCACGGTCGGTCACATCCCGGCCAACAAGCGCAACGTCAAGATTGACCTCAAGAGCCTCAAAGACGTCGACATCCAGCTGATCGATGCCGACAGCGGCTACGAGATCATCGCGTGGCCCAACGGCCAGCTGAACGGCCCCGCCGAGGAGTGCGGCACGTTCTCCGGCGTCACTTACTGCTACAGCGGCTTCAACGGCGGCCAGACCATCGGCACCTTCGGGCACGAGTGGATCGAGATCAAAGGTACGTCCAACCGAGAGTTGATCATGCGCGCCTTCGGGTATGCGGCCGGCAAGGCGGACGTCACATACAGTTGGGAGTCTGAGTCCACGTGCAACGAGGTCGGCGACGGCGAGTTCGCGCAGTGGGTCGAGAAGAACGCAATCGTGACGGTCGGCGACATCCCGGCGGGCAAGTACAACGTGGTCGTGGAGCTTGTGGCCAAGCAGGGCAAGGACGTCGACGTCCAGCTATATGACGGCGGGGTGCCGCTGGTGAAGTGGCCCGACGGCAAGATCAACGGCGCCGGCTACGGCGAGCTGCAGTACAAGGGCATGACCATCACGTGGTCGGGCTACAACGGCCTGGGCGGCAACTGGGGTCACGAGCGCATCGAGATCAAGGGCCTGGTGACCAAGAAGCTGACCATGAAGGCGTTTGGCTACAGCGCCGGCTTCGCCAATGTCGAGTACGAGTGGGGCGCCGGCGTTGGTGCGACCTGCATGGGCATCGCAACCTTGCAGTGCGCAGACGGGCTGGCCTGCAAAGAGGTCCAGACGGGCGTGAGTGACCCGGCGGGCGTGTGCCACACACCGCAGTGGTGTGACTCGGACGCGACCGCCAACATCGACTGCTCCAACCTGGTGCACGTCATGGTGCCTGGGTTCTGGGACTGCGCGGACCACGTTTGCAACTACGTCACGGGCGTGCCCGATCCCGGCAGCGGGGCCTGCACTGGCAGCGAGCCCCACCTGGAGTACGACTCCCACAGCCAGATCAAGTGCCAGACGATGTCCATCTCATGCGCCCCCGGCCAGTCCCCGTTTTTTAACGGTCGTGGCTGCGGCTGCGAATTATAAACCCCAACGCTGCATAGTTGGCATGCGCCATGGGCCCAGAACGCGGCACTGCGGCGCCGTCGGGCTCCTTCTAAGGGCACCACCCTGAGTGCGTCGCCCGATACCCTTCGGCGGCGCCGCAGCGCCACGTTCTGGTCCCCTGGCACGATGCCAACTACGCAACGTTGGGGTAAACGCTGTAAAGCGCTCCTGAATTTGCGCCCGAACGATCGGGTGGCTACCCTAAGTTCATGCCCGGCGCCGACCCTAACCAGGTCGACCATTAATGCCGGATTGTCGGCCTCGTTCCGCGAGCGGGGAGGCAAGCAGGGAAGGGTCCCTGCACCATCTAAGACTTTCGCGCAGAAAAGGAGGTGATCTTGTATCTATCGAGTCAGGTGACTGGTGAGGTGGTTACCTCCTAGGCGAAAGCCGTGGTGCTTGCCGAGGAGACCTTTGTAACCACCGAGACCCCGAGGGCCCACCGGATCACCGGGTGGGGCGCCAACGAGAAGTAACGGTGCATAAACTCTCGGGGTTCTTTCTCCTTCCCGCGCGATCTATTCTCGCGCCTCTATGCAACCGTTCAAACCCAACGTCCTTTATCTCTGCTGCTGGAGTCTTGCGCTCATGACGACCCAACCCGGCTGTGCCACCACCGATCTGTTACCCGACATGGAGCCGCCGATGGCGCGTCAGGCGCCCACGGACCTGGTCACGCACGGGCACACCCGCGTCGACGAGTTTCACTGGCTGCGCGACGATACCCGCAAAGACCCCGAGATGCTGGCGTATCTGAACGCCGAAAACGCCTACACAAAGGCCGCGATGGCGCCCGTGAAGGCGCTGGAGGACAAGCTCTTCGAGGAGATCAAGAGCCGGCTGGAGAAGGACGACAGCTCGGTGCCGTATCGGCTGGACGGCTTCTGGTACTACCACCGCTACGAGAAGGGCCGCGAGTACCCCATTCACTGCCGGCGAAAAGGCTCCATGGACGCTGCTGAAGAGGTGATCCTGGACGTCAACGAGCTGGCCAAAGGGCACAAGTACTACGCCATCGCCAAGCGCACGGTCAGCGACAGCACGACAAAGCTGGCCTTTGCCCAGGACGCCGTCAGCCGGCGGATCTACACGGTGCGCTTCAAGGATCTGGCGACCGGCAAGCTGCTGGATGACGCTGTCGAGGGCACCAGTGGCGCCGTCGCGTGGGCCGCGGACAACCAGACCGTCTTTTACGTCAAGCGCGACCCCAAGACGCTGCGAGCCTACGCCGTGTATCGCCACGCGCTGGGCACCAAGCAAAGCGAAGACGTGCTGGTGTTCGAAGAGAGGGACGACACGTTCTGGGTCACCCTGGGGCGGTCCAAGTCCAAGCGCTTTGTCGTGATCGAGTCCAGCTCGACGCTGTCGACCGAGGTGCAGCTGATCGAGGCCGCGCAGCCGACCGACGCGCCGCGCCCCGTGCTGAAGCGGGAGGCCAAGCACGAGTACGAGGTCGCCCACCACCAGGACACGCTGTACATCCGTACCAACTGGCAGGCGCAGAACTTTCGCCTGATGGCCGCGCCGGTGGGCAGCAGCAGCAAGGACGACTGGAAAGAGGTGATCCCCAACCGCGACACGACGTTGCTGATGGGCGTGGAGGTCTTCAACGACTACCTGGTTGTGGCTGAGCGTCAGGAGGCTCTGCGCCGGCTGCGGGCGATCAAGTGGTCGGACAAGTCAGAGCACGCGATCCCGTTCGAAGAGCCGCTGTACACGGTCTCACCCACGCAGAACTATGAGTTTGGGACGACCAAGCTGCGGTTCAGCTATTCGAGCCCGGTCACGCCCAACTCGATCTACGAGTACGACCTGGCGACACGCGAGCGAAAGCTGCTCAAACGAGACAAGATCGTCGGGGCGCCGTACGACCCGGCGGACTACGTGTTGGAGCGCCACTGGGCGACCGCGCGCGATGGTCAAAAGGTGCCGATCTCGCTGGTCTACAAGAAGGGCTTTGTC
Source organism: uncultured Myxococcales bacterium (assembly GCA_964545715.1). GTDB lineage: Bacteria > Myxococcota_A > UBA9042 > CAZJHX01. Next base: position 17,314 of record CAZJHX010000108.1, on the reverse strand, counting down.
AAAGACGGCTCCGGTCCGCTGTACCAGTACGCCTATGGGTCCTACGGGTATTCGCTGGACCCGGGCTTTCGCATCAGCCGCATCAGCTTGTTGGACCGCGGCTTTGCGGTCGCTGTCGCCCACGTGCGCGGTGGGCAGGAGCTTGGCCGGCGCTGGTACGAAGACGGCAAGCTGGCCAACAAGAACAACAGCTTCACCGACTTCATCGACTGCACTGAGTACCTGATCGAACAGGGGATCAGCCGCCCCGAGCGCATCGTGGCGGAGGGCGCCAGCGCGGGTGGGCTGCTGATGGGCGCGATCGCCAACATGCGGCCCGATCTCTACCACGGGATCCACGCCGGTGTGCCGTTTGTCGACGTGGTCAGCACCATGCTGGACGACTCGATTCCGCTCACCACGTTTGAGTACGACGAGTGGGGCAACCCCAACATCGAGAAGTGGTACAAGACCATGCTCGCCTACTCGCCTTACGACAACGTCAAGGCGCTGCCGTACCCACACATCCTGATCACGACCGGCTTGCACGACTCCCAGGTACAGTACTTCGAGCCCGCCAAGTGGACGGCTCGCCTGCGCGCGCGCAAGACAAACGACGATCTGGTGCTGCTGCACACCGACATGTCCACCGGCCACGGCGGCGCGTCAGGCCGGTACAAGCGGTACCGGGATGTCGCCCGGGTCTACGCCTTCTTCTTGTATGTGCTGGACATGACTGACTAAGGAGTCGGCGGTTTGCGCACGATGATGATGCCGTCGTCGCCGACGGCCCGCACTACGCCCTCGCTGCCGTGGATCCCGAAAATGCGCGTCCGCGCGCGGGTTTGCTGTTGGCGCCAGTCCTTGCCGTTGTAGTGCCAGATGTTGGAGCTCTCGCCGTGCCATGTGCCCAGCAGCACGTCGCTGCCGGTGGTACCCCAGATCGAGTGGATATCGCTGGTCACGCCCGGCAAGGCCACCTGCTCCCACTTTGAGCCGTCGTAATGCAGCAGCAGGCCCTCGTCGCCGACCCCCCAGGCGTCCTGTGGCGTCGCGGCCCAGACGTCGGTGAAGCTCTTGCTGTTGCCGAACGCGGCCACGTTGCCCTGCGTCCATTTGTCGCCGTCGTAGGTGCCGTAGTTGCCGGCGTTGCCCACTGCGATGGCAAAGTCCTCGCTGAGCACGTGCACGCCGTAATAGCTGGGAAAGCCGTCCAGCTGCTTGGGCTTCCAGTCCTGGCCGTCCCAGCGCATCGTCCAGCCGGACCAGCCGGTGACCCAGATGTTGTCGGGCGATGAGCCGTGCAGGCCCTCCCACGTGACCGACCCCTTCACGGCGTCGGGGATCGGCACCTTCTTCCACTGCCCGTCGTAGCGCCATATCTCCTTGTTCCATCCCGCTGTCCAGACGTCGGACGCGGAGCTCCCCCAGATGCGTCGCAGATTGGCGTCGGTGAAGCTGTCGGCCTTCTTCCAGGTCGTCCCGTTCCACTTCAGCAGCTCGCCCTGGCTGAAGATGGCCCAGCCGATCTTGGCGGTCTCGTCAAACCAGACGTCCCACAGCGTATGGATGCCCGGGGTCGACTCGGCTTTGTAGGTCGTGCCGTTCCACCCGTAGATCGAGCCCCCGCGTCCGACCACGCGATAGTCCTTGGGCCCAAAGGCCCAGACGTCGTTGGGGTCGAACCCGCTGGCGCTGAACTTCTCGTACCAGCTGTCGCCGTCCCAGTGCATGATCGGCCCGCCGCCCTCGAAGACCCAGGCGTCGCTCTGGCCCGACGACCACATGGCCTTGGGCAGCCACAGGTCCACCTTTGTCTCGGACAGCTCCGCCCCATCCCAGTGATGGATGTGGCGCGAGCCCATGAACCAGACGTCGTCCGTCGCCGAGCCGTGCACCGACCAGCCGTAATAGTCCGATTGGGACAACATCACTTTCCAGGTGGCGCCGGTCCAGTGCGCGATCATGCCGTCCGCGTTTGAGCCGTGACCCACGCCCCAGACGTCGTTTTCGGCCACGCCCCAGAAGTCGATCCAGCCCGCCTCCACGCCGTCCGCGTACCACTTCTCCCACTTTTCGCCGTCCCAGTGCAGGGACACGCCCTCGTGCCCGCCCGCCCAGACGTCGTCCGGCTCGCGCGCGAACACCGTGCGCATCTGCACGTCCACGCCGGTCTTGGTCGAGGTCCACGCGTCGCCGTTCCAGTGCTGGGCCACGCCGCCGTCCCCGACCACCCAGATGTCGTCCGCCGCCACGCCCTCGATATCGCGAAACAGCGTCGCGTCGGGAGACAGCGCCCAGTGAATGCCCTCGCCATCCCACCGCAGCATGGTGCCCAGGTCGCCCACCATCCACACGTCGTCGGCGGAGGCGCCCCACACACCGAACAGATCGTTGCCCTGCGGCAGCGGTCGCTCCCAGCACCAGCCATCCTCCGTGCAGCCGGGCTTTGTGGTCGGCGGCGGCGGTCCCTCGTCGGGTACGTCTGCGAAGTCGGGCACGTCTTCAGGCGGCGGCACATCCTCGGGCGGCGGTACGTCCTCGATCGGGGGCGGCGCGTCCTGAGGCGGCATCACGATATCGGGCCACACCGTCGTGTCTTCGGTTGGCGTCACGCTCGCCGGATCGTCGTCCGGACAGCCGAGCAGGGCCGACCCGATCAGGGCCGCGGCAATCAGTCGCTGGGTCCACATGGCGCGCATCGTCGACGCATTGTGCCCAAATGGTGACTGAATAGTTCTGAAATTGACCGCTAAAGGCCGAACAGGTACGGGTTGTACACGTACTCCTGGGACACAAAGCCGGGCATCTTCAGGTGCGTCGCCAGCGCCTTGGCCGGCCTGAAGAAGTGGTCACCGCGCAGCACCGGGCCGTCGTCGGGGTCGTCCCACGCCCAGATCGGGTTGGCTTTGTCCTTGCCGTAGGTGTCGCCGTCAAACGCCTTGCCCAGCTTCACCCCGTCGTACTCAAACGTCGGGTCAAACGTGCAGCCGCTGCTGCAGAAGTCGAAGCGTCGCGTCCACAGCGTGGTCAACAGCGGCTCAAGCTTGTAGCCGACATCCTGATCGTTGCCGCCGCTGGGCGTCTCGGCTACGCCCTTGTAGCGATAGACGACGCCGTCACCACCGCCAAACTTCGGGGGCACCGTGTCCACCGGGTGCTTGCAGTGCTTGTCGCCGTCGTAATAAAGCGCGCACACCCCGTGCCCCTTCGACTCCACGTAGAGCTCGGGGTGGCTGTTGTCCTCAAACGTCACCCCCGTCGTCTCCAGGTGCGTCGTCGAGCCCGCGAAGATCAGCGGGATGTTGGTGTAGATGTGCAGGTCGTTGTGCGCCTCGGTGTACAGCACCTCGAACAGCCCGAAGTCGCTGCCGTCCTTGCGCACCACGACCATGGCGCCCTCCATGTCGTTTTCGTGGCACGGCTCGCCAAAGATCGGGTCGCAGTCCTGGTCCCAATCGCGCGGGTGGAAGTCCGCGTACGAGATGAACCAGTGCGACTTGGTCTCCACCATGGACCAGTAGATCACGGCGCTCTTGTCCCCCGACTCCAGGTTCTCCCAGTTGTTGTTGGAGACGAAGTCCCCGTCGAAGTCGTACGCGGTGATGTAGTCCGCGGCGTAATTCTTGTCGTCGGTGTCGTGGTACCAGACCGGCGCCCAGTGCTCGGCCAGCTCAAAGTGCGTGGGCGGCTCAGGCGCCTCTTTCTCACAACCACAAACCAGATTCAGCCCCTCACAAGACACCTTGGCGAACGTCTGCCCGCCGGAAGCGCAGCTTTTGCAGTAGCTGTCCCACGCGGTCTCGCAACAGAACGAATCCAACTCACAGACCGCCGCCGCGCACGCCGCCTTCTCGCAGGACGGCGTGGTGTTTGCCTCACAGCAGGGGCCGGGCTGGGGCTCGGGCACGTCCGGCACTTCGGGCACGTCCGGGACGTCGGGCGCATCGGGCACGTCGGGTACATCCGGGACCTCGTGCACATCTGGGACGTCGGGCGCATCCGGTACGTCGGGGATGTTCGGCACATCGGTGACGTCTGCGACATCCGTTGCTGCGGACACGTCCGGCACGTCCGGCATCACCACAATGTCCGCGATGTCGGTCGGTGCCGCGATGTCCGCGGCCCGTGCGGTGTCGACAGTCGCGCTCGGCTCGGGCGTCGCGGGGGTGGAAGTTGTGCAGCCGGTCAGCAGCAGTGCCGTGATCAAAACGCCAATACGCATCGCCGGCTAGCATACCCTTTCGGCAGTCCATCTTTGCGGGAGAAGGTGCCTGGCATCTTGATTAGGCAGACATGGGTATTTCCGGTTTGGTAAGTCACGGACCATTGCACAGCAAAGGGATCAACTCGGAGCGGGTGGAGGCGAGAGTGACCGGCACGGACAAGCACTCGGTACCGCGCTAGGGACGGCGCCCGGCGACGACCAGACGCCCGGTCACGTCAAACTCGACGAAGGGCATGTGCAGGGCCTCGGATGGCGCCTGCGCCGACCGGCTCAGCGTCACATCGGCAATGTAGGGGCCGGTTGCCAGCCGCTTCACGAACACCGGCACGTCGCCATGGGCGCGGGCTTGACCGCGAATCACCACTGCGGAGTGTTGCATCATGTCACAGTCGAACACTGATGGGCGGGGGGCCAGACAGTCAGGCGCTCTACAAGTCGAAGATCGGCAGATCCGGTGCGTCGATCGGGTAGGCCTTGGCCAGCTCGTGATCGTCGATCTGGGCCAGCTTGCGCAGCTGCTTGTGGATCATCGCGGGAGAGAGGCGCTTGGCGCTCTTATCGTCGTCGCCTACGACCTCACCCGTCATCGGTTTTATCCGCATCGCGCCCTGCATCGGGTCTGTCGCGCCGACCACCTTCGGGGTGATGCCGGCACCCACCGCAAACATCGACGTGTACGGCCAGTGGTCCTTGCCGTTGCCGCCGTTGTAGTTCGGCGTGCGCGCAAAGTCGGAGCTGACGACCACGACCACCTTGTCGGCGATGCCCTGGGCCGCGGCCTCGTCCATGATGTAGTCCACGCCCTCGATCAGGGTGGCCATCGCCGCGCCCTGCTTCGTGTCGTGGTTGTCGTGGGTGTCAAAGCCGCCCGTCGTCAGGTTGGCGCTGACGCACAGGCCGGCCTTATAGGCCGCGATCGCCAGGCTGGCCTGGCCTTTCAGCGTGCTGCCCTCGTCCGGATTCATCGCGTCGAGGTGCTCGGTCAGCGACTTCAGGCCGCCTTGCCCCATCCGCGCGGTGTACAGGGTGCCCATCGCGTGCTCGATCCGCGGCAGTCGCTGGTTCTTGCGCAGCGCCGCCAGTCGCGTGTCGCGCGCGGTGTGGATCAGGTCCCGCATGTCGGCGTCGTGATAGTGCTTCGTGGCGCCCGTATCGACCGCGTTGGGGTTGGCGATGCGCTTGATGATATCCAGATCGCCGTTCTCAGCGCGCGTCGGCGCTACCAGCGACGCCGTGAAGTCGTATCCGCCGTTGCTGATGAACGCCATCGGCACCTCGGGCGCCCGGCACGCCGCGACCAGCGCCGCAAACGTGGGATAACCCTCGCCCAGCTGGCCGCTCCAGATGTTGCGGCGCCCCGGCTCGTGGCTGTTGGTCGACGTGTCCACGCCGTTGAACACCACCGCGTGGTCCTTGTGCTTGTTGAAAAAGGCCACCACGTTGTCGTAGGGCGCCACGGAGAAGGCGCCTACCTGCGCGATCTCGGCCGTGCTGAAGCCCTGGTTGACCGAGCCGCCCTTGGGGTCGCACAACATGGTCGGATCCCAGCCGCCCATCGCGTTGACCGAGATCCACAGCGGCCCGTCGTACTTCTGAAAGTCGTTGGCCCGGGCCACCGACCCACCGAACCACGGGGTGGCGACCGCCAACGAGGCCGCGCCGGCCAGCTTGAGGAAGTTGCGTCGTTTCATAGCTGGTCTCCTACTCGTACAAAAAGCGGTAGTCGCTGAGCAGGTAGCTCAGCACCGCCATCCAGGCGCGTGCGGTGTAGTCAGCGTCGCCGGCGATCGAGTCGACCGCGCAGTCCTCGGGCAGCGTCGCGCCGTAGACGCCGTCGATGACGCCCTGCCGACCCTTGCTCCAGACGGCCAAAAACAGCGCGTAGGTCCGGTCGATCTCCGGATCGGCCAGCTCCAGGCGCTCGCCTAACACACGCTGATGCAGGTGCTGGATGTTCTGGCGAATCGCCGACACCATCTCGGGCACCTCGAAGCCGTGCTTCTCCTGCGGCGCAAAGTCCCACTCCACGTGTGGGAACAGGCGTCGCTCGGGCGCCTCCAGGTCAAAGTCGCTCAGCGACGCGCACGCCACCTCGTTGGCCATGCGCTCGGCCACGTTGGCCATCATGCCGTTCAGCTCACCCATGCGGCGCGTCAGATGCTTGGAGTCGATGCCGCCGTAGTAGCTCAAGAAGTCGCCGCGCAGCGCGTCCTCGCCGGTGGCCGGATCGATCCACGGCGAGCCGGTGACCGCCGTGATGCGCCGTCCAAGCTGCTCGGGCGTCAGCAGCCGGCCCATGCCGACCTCGTCCAGCACCACCCACGCCGTCTTGTTCTGCCCGCCGGGCGTCTCGACCAGGTTCTCCGCCCGGAAGTACGGGCTCAGCACCAGCCATCGAATGATCGACTTCAGGTTGTACCCGTCCTCGATAAACGCGTCGCCGATGTTTCTGAAGAAGGCGTCCTGCTGCAAGAAGACGCTCAGGCGTACCTTATAATCGGACGCCGTGGGATCCGTCGGCGCCCGCAGCGGCTGCTGTCCGGTCAGCGCGGTGAACATCAGGTGCACCATAGACGTGACAAAACGCCGGTCGCCCGTGATGCGCTCCGCCAGCCACGACAAGCTGGAGCCCGCCTCCTGATTTTTGATGGTCTCGTACCCGAAGCCGGGCGGGCGCATGCTCTCGTGCCATCCGCTCTCCGGCGGTTTGTAGCGCCCGGCCGCGTTCCAGTTCTGAAAGGCGCCCGCCACCGGGTCCACCGTCGCGTGGCAGATCGAGCACGCCGTCTCGTTCATCGTCGGGTTGTGCGCGGTGATCTCCGCCTGGTCGATCGCGCGCTCGGCCAGCTTCAGGATGTCGGTCGCAAGAAATTGGAGATAGGTCATGCGCGAGCGATGACGATTGACGTTGGTGTCTGTGGTCGGGTAGCGATTGAGCCACATCGGCGAGGTCAACACGCCCGCGTGCGGGATGCCGACCTCTTCACCGTCGCGCATAACCATGATCGTTGCCGGCTTGAACTCGGTGAAGTCCAGCGGGTTGTTGAAGATGACGTCGTCCGCCCCGTACACCTTGGCCGAGAACGGATTGACCATCATGTAGTTGGCCGTCAGAAGCTCCGTAAAGGGCAGCTCGTTGCGGACCAGATACGTGACCAGCTCCAGAGGCGCCTGCGCCACCGACCAGTTCGTCAGCTCCAGCGCCAGGTCCTTGAACTCCGGCGTCAGGCACTGCGGATGCTTGGTGGTGTCACAGGTCTTCCACCAGTTTCGCTCGGGATAGTCCGCGTCCTTCAGCAGCTGGACGGCTGCGACGCCTTGCGCGTACGCGTTGGTTAAGAAGACGTCGTTGAACATCTCCTTCAGCCGCTCGTAAAACGCGTCCTCAGTCATGATCGTGTCCAGGATCTGCGCCAGCGCGCCGCCACCCAGCTCCTGCACCATCGCGACCTCGTCATCGCTGGGGATCGAGCCCGTCAACGCCATGCGCGTCTTGCGCAGCGTCGCCTCAGCGTCCGACAGAATCACGTCGTCAAAGATCGGGTGCACGTCCGACTGCTCGTCGCACTCCACCGGCGTCTCCAGCCGCTTCAGCAGCTCCACCAGTGCCGCAAACTCCAGGCTGTCCGGCTGCAAGCGGGGGCCGCCGCCATGGCTTGCTTCACCCAACGCCTTCAACAAGATCAGCGACTTGCCGTTCTTCTGGTAGGTGGCGACCTCCTTGAGGACGTCCAGGTTGTACGCCAAAAAGCCGGTCTGATAGGCGTCGCGTAGAACGAAGCTCGTCGCCTTGGCCGCGCCCAGCGGGTTGTGGCACACGATGCAGTTCTTGCTGAGCACCGGCACCCAGATGCTCTGCACAAAGAACGACTCGTTGGTGACGCAGTCGCCGGGGTCTACAACCTCGCCCGTAAACGGGTCGATTTGTTCAGGCTGGTCGACACCCTCCGCGACGCGGTCCGCTCCCTCTGCAGTAAACGGTTCTTGGGGTGTCTGCTCGTCGTCCCCCTTGTCAGAGGCCACCGGCAGCGGAACCACCGGTGCATCCTCGCCCCCGCACGCGATTAGCGACGTCAGCAGCGCAAACAACACACACTTGTAGAATGTACGCGGGCAGGCGTAGCCGTACAAATCAACCTCAGCTTCAGCAAAAACAGCTAGAACAACAACAGCAAATACAGCTAGTTACGACCTGCGTGTCCCCAGAACACGCTCGACCTTTCTACCTCATTTTATGACATAAGTCAACCATCAAGCGCAGTCTTCCGAACGCTTGTTCTAATCAGGGGTAGATGATTCGGTAGGCAAAGCTGGCTTTGGGATAGCGCAGGACGCGCTCGGTGATCAGGGGGGCGTGCATCGCGCGCTGGGCCTTGTCGCTGGTGGCCGTGTCGACCATGGCCTGGCCGGCCGCCTTGTCGCCGCGGGCCTTGATGCCGCCGACCTTCTTCATCAGGCTGTCGATCGCCGCCGGCATCTTGTCGAAGTGGATCTCGAAGCGGCCGGGGTCCGGGCCGTCACCGCCGTCCGTAAACGTGATGGCGCCTGCCTCCATGAACCAGTGCAGCTGGATGGCCGCCAGCACGCTGTAGGTGCGGGGCTTGCCCGACGACGTGAACATGCCGCGGGAGATGTGTCCAAAGGCCCACGCGATGCTGCTGACGTAGCCGGCCTTGACCTCGTCGGCGGTCGCGGCGCCCTCTTTTTGCAGGTAGTTCAAGAAGTAGAAGGAGCCGGTCTGCGCCTTGAGCTCCTCCAGGATGGCGTCCAGGCGACCGCCGAAGACCTCTTCGGGCTTTTTGCCGTCCACCTTCCACGAGCCGGTCGGCCCAAAGTTGTGCATGGCCTCGTGCAGGACGGTGTCCAGGCGCGACGCGGACGGGTCATCGCTGAAGTGCTTCATCGTGGCTGCGACAAACAGCGACTGCGCCCGGGCCCGCGCGATGCGCATCGAGTCCGGGTCGGTGTACAGGTTGGCCATGGCGACCGTCCGGCCGCGGCTCTCGGCGGCCACTTTGCCGAAGTTGGGCAGCGACTGGCCGATCGTGGCGCCCAGACCGCCTCGGCTGTCGCCCGCGTTGATGATGATCTCGATGAACTCCGGCAGCTGAAAGCCCACCTCGCGGGCTTTGTACGGCGCGCCGATGGTCGCCGCCACCGCGGTCTCCATCTGCTGGCGCAGCTTGGTCAGCTTGTCCTGCCACTCCAGCGCCGAGCGGTCGATGAACGCCAGCGACATATGGAAGCCCGACTTGACCTGGCAGGGATCGAAGTAGGTCTCGTCAGGGCCCACCCGCAGGTACCACTTGGAGTTGCGACCGTTCATCTTGGACCACGCCTCATCGGCGTCCCACCACACGTTGGTGTCAAAGCCCTGGGCGGCGGCCAGCAGGTACGCCTTGAAGGCGGCTTCGTCCTCGCTTTTGATAGCGGCGGCGGCGGCCTTGAGTCGCGCGCCGATCTTCTTCATCCGCTGGCCGTAGACCTCGGTGTACGGCACGGCCTTGTAGCCGTCGCCGTCCTTGCGCACGACCACAAACGGGTCCAGCAGCTCTTTGGCGTTGGGCTGCTTGCCCAACATGTCGCAGAAGGCCTTGTCCAGGGTCGGACCTTCGGGATACGCAAACGAGCGCGGCTCGCCGAAGTTGGCTGCGGCGCTGCAAAACGAATCGTCCGCGGTCGCGGGCGCCGCGCAGTCCGGCCCGTTGTTGCGCTGATACAGGGCATGTGAGGCTGTGTCGTCCTTGGGGATCTTCGCGCGCAAGGGCAGGGCGCCTGTCTGGGTCTGGTACAGCTCGTCCAGCAGCCTGGCCGCCGCCTGCAGCTCCTTCATGACGGCGACCTGCTCGGCGCTGCGCTTGGTGAAGTCGGTCTCGACCAGCGTGATGCGGCCCTGGTTCAACTCCTTACGCACGGCCTCCGTGCGACGCGCCTGCAGCAGCTGGTTGTAGGCGGCGTCGAATGCGGGCGTGAGCTTGCCCCCGGCGACGTACTTGTCGGTCGATCCGCTGAGCACCACGAGCTCGTCGGCATCCACCGTGTCCTTGTTGTTGTCGTCGGCCCGCCAGAAGAGCGGCAGGTGCGCAATAACTGCGAGCCGGTTGAAGTCGTTGCGTGGCAGCGCCGGCAGCTCGGTCGCGGTGGCGGCCGGCGTGACGGGGACTGCGGTTGGCGGCGCCTTGGGCGTCGGCTTGTCCACCTCGTCCTTAGAAGGAGAGACAGGACTGTCTTCGACGCGGCTCTTGCAGCCGCCGATGAGAATCGCGACGAGCGCGATCCGGGCCAGAATGTCAGTTTGTCGCAACATGTTGCTCCGCTAGTGCCATTGAGGCGCGGAACCTAGCATTGTCTGACATTCATGTCAGGGGTGTGCACGTGGCGACACCCCTGTGTGGCTAGATGTAGACACCGTTGAGAAGCTTGTCGACCAGCACTGCGGTGCCCGCCGCCGCGACCTCCTCATCCTCGTAAACGTCCATAAACTCATCGAAAAAGTACGCAATCAGGTCGCCGAGCGTTGTCTCATCTTTGAAATTCATCGTGGTTCCTTACAGCTCCCGGTGCTGGGTCGTGGTTGCAGGTGCTGGAGTTCAAAGCAGGATTGATGCCAAAAAAAGAACATTGGTTCGGACCTGCATAGTTCTTGGGTTGCAGCCGGGGCCGGATCGGGTTAATCAAAATTCCAAATGCCTGCCTCCAGCCCTCCGATTCCTTTCGACGCGCCGCCCGAAGTCCTGGCCGACGCGGTCGAGCTGTTCAAAGCACTGCTCCGCATCGACACCACCAATCCGCCCGGCAACGAGGTGGTCGCGGCCGACCAATGTGTCGCGTGGCTTGAAGAGGTGGGCGTCCAGTGCAAGGTGCACGATGCCGCCCCGGGCCGGCGCAGCGTGGTCGCGTCGATCGGCCCGGACGACGGCGAGGCCCTGATTCTCAGCGCGCATCTGGATGTCGTACCCGCCGATCCGGAGCACTGGACTCACCCGCCGTTCGACGCGGTGGAGGCCGACGGGTGCATCTGGGGCCGCGGCACCATCGATATGAAGAACATGGCGGCCTACGCGCTGGCGACGATGCGCGAGCTGGCGCGCAAGAAGACGCCTCTGAAGCGCGGCCTGAAGCTGGCGTTGGTGGCGGACGAAGAGGCGGGCTGTGCCATGGGCTCGCTTCATCTGGCGGAGCATCACCCCGACTGGCTGCGCGGCAAAGTGGCCATCACCGAGGTCGGCGGCTTCACCACCCACGTCGAGGGGCATCGCGTCTATCCGATCCAGGTGGCCGAGAAGGGCTTTGTGTGGATGCGCTTGAATGTGCGCGGCGTCCCCGGGCACGGCTCGCTGCCCCACGTCCACGGGGCGGTCGTGCGACTGGCCGACATCGTGCGCACGGTCGCGGACCAGCCCTTCCCCTTCCGGTGCACCCAGCCGGTGCGCGATTTTCTGCAGGGGCTCGGCGATATCCTGGGCGCGCCCAGGGGCACCGTCTTCAAGGCGATCGGCAACAAGGCGCTCAGCGAGTTCATCCTGACCAAGCTCGTGCGGGACGAAGAGCGCGTCCGGGTGTTTCGCTCGCTGCTGCGCAACACCGTCTCACCGACCATGGTGACCGGCGGCACCAAAGCCAACGTGATTCCGGGCGAGGCCAGCCTCACTGTCGACTGCCGAATCCTGCCCGGCACCGATCCCGACACCTTCGCCGACGAGTTCCGACGCCGGGTCCCCGGCGAGTACGACATCGAGATTATCCAGAAAGGGCCGCCGCTGGTCTTCGACAAGAACCACCCGATCGTGGCCTTGATCGGCGATGTGCTGCGCGACGCGGACCCGGGCTGCCACGTCGTGCCCAACATGCTCAGCGGCTTCACGGACGCCCGGGCCTTTGCCTTGCTCGACATCCCCTGTTTCGGCTTCTCGCCGGTGTGGCTGCCGGAGGACATCGCCTTCCCCAGTCTCTTTCACGCGCACAACGAGCGCATCCCGGTGCACGGCTTCCGATGGGGCGCCGCCACGCTTCGGGAGCTGGTCCACAGATACTGCGTAGCACCGAAGTCCTGAACCGAACGTCTGTTCTGAATATAGTCGAGATTAAGTATGGTCTGTGTGCCGCATCACAAAAACGCTGCACTGCGGGCATGATTGGGAACCTTCGTACGCGGGCGCCTTACGCGCGCGCGTAATAAAGGGGCTTCCGGGGAGTGCCCCTGTTCCCGTATAGTCACCCCTTGGAAGGCCGCAAGGTGGGTCAGCCGTGGCCCAGGGACGCGGGTCGTATCGAGGGTTGGAGAGCTCTGATACACACAGATCGCTTGGTAGGGAATAGAGGCTTCGGGGTAGCTCCCCGGTGAGTTTTACAGTTCGGCGACCGCCGCAGCACCGCAAAGTTGAGGGGCTTTGTAGCTGCGGCGGCGCCGGGTTCCCGTCCTATCGAAACCTGTTGTCTCTACACACGCACGGCACAGCTCGCGGGCTTCATTCGGGTTGCAACCCAACAGTTTGAGCTCAGTCCTGGGGACGAATAGACGTGCGTACCTTGATATCCACCGCTGGCCGGCTCGCCATGATCGGCGCCGCCGCCTTCTTTTTGACTTCGTGCACCGAGGCGCCTTCCGCGCCTGACGTCATGAGCGATCTGCCTGGGGACACCGGGCAGCGCAGCTATGGCTCGGCGCTCGGCATGCCGACGCTCGAGTGCCTCACTCCGGTGAACTTCCACACCGTCGAGGAGACGTCGCGCTTGACGGACGTCGAGGTCACCTGGTCGACCAACGTGGCTGCCGAGCTGCGCGCCGGCACCTATCGTCTGGCCTGGTTCGATAACGGTGGGCAGGCGCAGGGCGCCGTTCAGCGCGTCGAGCCGCTGCGCATCCCGCTGGCATACGGCGAGCACCAGGTCACCCTGGCGCTGGTAACTCCGGACGGCTCGCTGGTCTCCGCCCCCACAGCCAGCTGTTCGATTCGCGTCCGCGTCACCCGCACCTGCCTCTCCGACCAGGAGTGCGCGGACGATTATCTGTGCAACACCAACACCTGCGTTGCGCAGGCCGACGGCGTGAAGCGCTGCGCGTTTGCCCCGGTTCCCCAGGCCGGTTGCTGCCAGCAGAGCTTCGAGTGCGCCTTTGGCCAGCAATGCGATACCCGTCGCAACCAGTGCGTCGCGTGCACGCTCGACACGCACTGCGACGACGGCAACGCCTGCACCACCGACAGCTGCATGGACGGGGTCTGCGCTGCGTCGGCCGCGGATCCCACCTGCTGCGACTGCGGCGCGTCCGGTATCGCGCCCACCACCGCGTGCAACGACGGCAACGCGTGCACGGTCGGCAGCTGCAACTGCGCCCAGAAAAGCTGCACCTTTGCCGCCCGCGCGATGCCCGACGGCGCCGTGTGCTGTGACGCCAGCCAGGCATCGGCCTGTGATGACGGCGACAGCGCCACACTGGACGTCTGCATCAAAAACGTGTGCCGTCATGCGCCACAGCTGGACACGGCCGCCGCCCCTGCGGTGGACGCGCTGGAGGTCCCGCTGGCTCCCCAAAAGGCGCCACTGCCCACCTGCATGTCAGCCGCAGACGGCTGTCTCGCCGGCCGCATCCCGGCGTCCGCCGCCACCGTGCGCCCGGCATCGTCCGCCGGTGGCGTGACCGGCCCCGTCGTCGACCGCGGCGCCGGCACATACACCGCCGAGCTGCACGCGCTCGGCGCGCCCAACAGCAGCGGCACTGCCTGGCTCAGCGCGGGCGGCTCCCGCTCGGCCCCGCAGCCCTTCACCGTGCACGCCGAGCCGCCAGCCACGGTGGACGCCATCGTCAGCGCCACCGCGTACAGCGACACCCGCACCGCGACCGT
>CAZJHX010000108.1:0-3252 GCA_964545715.1 uncultured Myxococcales bacterium | reverse complement strand
AGCCACGCGGCGAGGCGATCGGGGGCGGGCTGTCCCGCACCGCGACCGTCGTCGCGGTCGTCCGTGACGCGCTGGCCCGTCCCGTGGCGACCGGCACCAAGGTCACCGTGAACGCCGCGTCCGAGCACGCGTTTGCCAACGGAGAGTGCGTGACCGATGCGTTCGGCACCTGCAAAGCCGTCCTCCACATCCAGGCCGGCCACTTCGAGCGGCCCGATACCCTGCTGGTCACCGCTCAGGCCGGCACGGTGACCTCGCGTCCGCAGGCGCTGGCGTTGGTCCCGGCGCCCGGCGCGCAGACAGCTCGCGCGCTCAGCGTAGTGCTGCCCGTCGCCCCCGTGTGGAGCGGCCGCACCTTTGACGTACCCGTTGTGGCCGACAGCGCGCATGACTTCCTCGGCGCGTGGGACGCCGCCATCGCGTATGACGCCGAGCTGCTCGAGGTCGTCGCGGTGACCGCGCGCACAGCCGGCCTCCAGGCGCCTGTCTGGGGCGCCGCTGACGGCGTGCTCAACATGAACGGCATCACCAGCGTCCAGGATCTGTCCGGTTCCGTTGAGGTCGCGGTCATCACGTTCCGCGCCACCGACGCGTTCGAGCCCGGGGCTGTGCACGGACTCGGTGTGACGCTGCGTGGTCTGTACGACACCGATCACAACCTGTTGGCATCTGCCAAGAGCTACGGCACTCGCGGCATCACGGTGCGGGACGCCGCCGTCTCCGGCCTGATGGTCCGTACGGATCGCAGCAGATTGTTTGCGTTGTCGTCGCTTACAGGCCGCCCGGACGCGGTGGACGTGACGGTGACGGCCGTTCTGGCGGACGGCTCGATGGTCGACGTTTCGGACGACAAGTCCCTGGAGCTGAGCACGTCGCAGTCCACGCTTCGTGCGCGCGGAAACACGCTGGTTCTCAAGCGTGGCAGCGACCCGATGCGCGCCACGATCACCGCTCGGATGGGCGAGGTCACCGCCACGACCGTCCTCGACGTGCTGGCTCCGCGCGCCGTCACGGCGTCTGTCAGCGACGACGTGCTGCAGGCCATCGCCGACTACCCGGCCCCTGGTCGGCTGCAGAGCGCGACCGTCACCGTGCTGGCCACGTGGATGGACCAGGCGGGCGCCACGTTTGACACGGACGTCACCGATCAGGTGACCGTGGTCGCCGGCGCCGGCCTCAAGTGGGACGCACAGCACCGCCGGCTCGAGGGCGTCTCGGCGGGCAAGCGCGTTTTCCGCGTGCTGGGCGCGGGCAAGACCATCCTGGCGCGTGGTTCGGTCCGCGTGGATCCGTCGACCAGCGCACGCATTCGGGCGCTGCAGGTCGTGGCGCCGTGCCACGTCCAGTCTCTCACGCAGCCCACCGCGGATGCGTCGGGCCGGCTGGTGGCTGCCTTTGGCGTCAGCGCGCTCATCGATGAGTACGACGAGACGTGTCAGGCCGAGGTCGTGGCGCACTTCGAGGACGGCACAACGATGCCGATCACTGGCGACCGCAACGTGGTGTTGACGAGTACCGATCCCAGCGTGTTGACGGCCGCTGCGGGCGGGCGCCTGGCGGGGTTGGCGACGGGTCGCAGTCGCGTGCGGGCCACGCTGGTCGACGCGGGGCGCACCGTCGCGACAGGCAGCAGTGAAGTCGACGTGGCGTTGCCGGGTGCGGTGGCGCTGACCATCGAGCCGGCGGCCGTGACGCTGTCCTCCAGCGCGGTTGATCCGGCGGCGACGATGCGCGGCCTGCCGGTCGCGCAGACGATGACAGTAACCGTCCATTACGCGGACGGATCAACGGCTGTGCGCAGTCCGCGCGCGAGCGGGCTGAAGTGGCAGGTGACCGGGACCGCGGCGACCGTAAACGGCGTTGGGCGGGTGAGCGCGGCGATGGCCGGGACGGCGCAGGTGTCGGTGACGGCCGGCGGGCTGACCGCCAATGCGACCGTGGCGGTCGTGAAGACCATCGGCGTCCAGGCGGACGTGTACGAGCCGATGGCCGAGGTCGGTGAGCGCGTGGTGGACCGCACGCTGAACCGCATCGAGGGCACCCGCTCTTTCCAGTGGGCCGCGCTGGGGACGCGCCTGCTCTTCTCGGACGGCGCCACAATCGATGTGCTGAACCACTCCCAGACCCGTATCGCGGTGGTCACGCCGGGCGGGTATGGCGTGCGTCATGATGTGATCTCACTGGACGCGCGGACGGGCGCGGTCGCCGCGCTGAAGCCGGGCGTGGTCGACATCATCGCCAAGTCGGCAGGCTATGAGACCCGGGTCGAGAGCGTCACGGTATCCGAGCAAGCCGTGGACGTCATCAGCCTGGCGGCCGGTGTTGAGAACTCGTCGGCGACAGTGGCCGGCATCAGCGACCACGTGAGCGGATCACTGGCTGTGGACGCCGTCTTTGCGGATGGTACGCGGGCGTCGCTGGCGGCCGGCGGTGTCTTGGCGGTCCCCGGGCTGCTGCGCTTCCAGTCGACCGTGCCCGAGGCGGCCACGATCACCGACGGCGGCGTCATCACGACGCGCGCCAATCGCTCGACCGTGCTTTCCGTCGATCTGGAGCCTGCCGCCGATCGCGGAGAAGCGCTGGCGGTGGCTTCCGAGACGCCTATCGACGTGAACCTGCTGCCCGGCCCGGGCGACCTGGATCTGGGCGACATGGTGGGCCTTGCGTTCAAGGACCGCCAGCCGCAGGACGCGTTTACGCTGCAGGCGCGGCTGAACACGGACGGCCAGGCGCTGGGCGCGTTTGACGTGGAGCTGACGTACGACCCGCAGGTGCTGGAGATCACGGGCGTCCACGTGGCCGAGGGGCTGCCGGTCGCCATGTTCTCGACCAACCGGGAGAGCCAGCCGGGCACGCTGTTTGTAAACGCGGCGCTGAACCCGAATGCCCCCGCGGTCACCGGCAGCGCGGTGCCGGTGTTCAAGGTGAGCTACAAGACGCTGAAGGGCGGCGACGGGATCTCCGACATGGGCGGTGTGGTCCGCTCCGTCGTGGCGATGGACGCGGCGACCTCGATTGGCGCTGCCGGTCCGCGGCTGATCATCGCCGGGGCAGGGGCCCTGGATCCGTGTGTGACCGATCCGGTGCTTGGCGACGCCAACGACAACTGTGAGTTCGGTGCTGAGGACGGCCTGTTCATCCAGCGCTTCCTGGCCGGGCTGGAGACCCCGACCTCCTTCCAGAAGAAAAAGATGGACCCGTATCCGGATGACGAGACGTCCGTTGCGGACGCGCTGTTCCTCAGCCAGGTGC
>CAZJHX010000107.1:0-36426 GCA_964545715.1 uncultured Myxococcales bacterium | reverse complement strand
GTGCCGGACGTCAACGACCCCGTCCAGTTCGTCGCCAATGAGGACCAGGCCGACTGGCTGGACGACAAGGTGGGCGACGCCTGGGGCGACGACGACGATCTCGACGGCATCGAGGACAGCCAGGACAACTGCCAATGCGCCGATAACGACGGCCAGGAGAACTTTGACGGCGACGAGCTGGGCGACGCGTGCGATCCCGACGACGACAACGACACGGTTCTGGACGACGGCGAGCCCGGCGTGCTGCCGGACAACTGCCCGTTTACGCCCAACACGACGCAGTGGGATGCCGACGATGACGGCATCGGCTCAGCCTGCGACGCGGAGATCGTGATCCCCAAAGCGGCCTACTCAGACGGCGCCGGCGTAAACGTGGAGGGCGATGCCAGGGCAGGCGTGGTGGCCGTCCAGTTCCGCCAGACCCAGAACTGCAACAAGGAGCCGGCCCAGTGCTCCAACCCCGGGCTGTTTGTCCTGGAGCATGACGTCTCGGCGACCATCGGCGAGTGGGCCAACATCAAGCCGGCCGGGCAGACGGCCGCGCCGGTGGTCTCCGGCGACGGAGCGACGTACGTGCGTGCTCAGGAGAACGCGTCCTCGGCGCCGCTGCAGCGCGTGTTCGAAGGCGAGCTGACGCCCGTGTTCTCGGCGGTGCTGGCATCCGTACCGACCCTGCTGAACGCAGCCGACGGCTCCGTGCTTGTACAAAGCGAGCAGGGAGGCCAGGACAAGCTGCACGCGCTGCTGGTCGATAAGTCCGCGCCGGTCCCGTACATCCCGGTGGCCGCCGGGTTTATCGACGCGGGGGGCGCCGGCGCGGTCTACGGCAGCGACGAGACGGTCTACGTGCCGTGGGTCAACGCATCGCAGAAGTACGGGATGTACGCCTTCTCACCCGGTGGCGGCGGGGAGTCGGTGCTGACCGGGATGGACGAGGTGCTGTATGTGGGCGCGGACGTGGCAACCGGGCTGCCCTGGTTCTGCGAGAAGAAGTTCGTATCGTCGGCGATCGAGCTGAAGCGCTACAACGGTGGCTCGTTCGACTTGAGCGCCAGCTTCAGCGGCGCCCCCTCCTGCACCGAGACGGTCTTTCAGACCACCGCAGATGGCGAGTGGGTCCTCAGCTGGGATGACGACACCACCTTCGTGACCCGCTGGAACCCGGCCGGGGGCATCCCCTCGAAGCCCGTGGGCCTCCCGGCGGTGGGCGCCGAAGTCCACCTGGCTGGGGCCGAGCTATACGCGGTTTGGAAATGCGGCTTGGACGGCTGCACCGGCTTCGGCTGGATCGGCGAGCAGCTTGTTGTATTGGAGGACGCGACAGCCGCCTTCGGATTGAAGGTCGCAGTCTCCCCCACCGGCCAGCTCGCTGCGGTCTACCGCAAGAAGAAGACCGGCAGCGGCAAGGTGGTGGCGCTGCTGCTGGACAAGGGGACCGCGGCCGAAGCCGGACTGGGCAACAGCACGGTCACCACGCAGATAAAGAACGTGTGGCTGACCCCCGAAAAGGTGCTGTGGACGGAGCTGTTCGGAAACTTCGGCGACGGCCAGCAGGTCCTCATCTTCAGCGCAGCTGCGGTCAGCGGCGGCGGCACGACGAACCTGGACACGCAGCAGCAGTTCGTGACGTCCGGCCAGGCCGAGCTGACCACCACCGCCGGCGCCAGCCTGCTGAGCATCGACGGCAAGAGCAAGGGGCTGTACCAGCTCAAGGGTGAGTTCCCGACGCAGGTCGCAGAGGCGACCAGCAAGCACACGATCCTGGGCGAGTCCGCAGGTGTGCCGTTTGTGTCGTACCCGGTGGCCGACGGCTCGTTCGAGCTCAGCCGCCTGCCCAAGAGCGGGCTGGAGGTCGTGGTCAAAGGGCTGAAGGGCCCGCCGCTGTACACGTTCGACGACTCGGACACCGGCCGCCTGTGGTTCATCTACGACACGCAGTCGGGGTCCAGCTTCGCCTATCTCGACGGCGGGAAGCTCGTCGACTGGAAGGCTGGGTACACGGTCGTGGCGCCGGTGGAATACCACCCGTCCGCGGCCGCGCACCTGTGGGGTGCGCGGCTGAAGAAAGCCAGCTTTGAGGATAATTGGACGTGGTGCGAGCTGCCACCGTCGGAGGCCTGCTGGACCATGGACACCTCTCAGACCCTGAAATGGGCTCACGTCGGCCCCGGGGGCACGGCGCACGCCGTCTACTTCGACGAGGACGCCGCCATCTTGTGGCGGAACCTGGAGACACCAAACTAGGAGCCCTCCTACATGCGAGCTTTTTGGGTTTTGTTGGTCGCCTGCGGTCTCGCAGGGTGCGGGACGACCGGGTCGGCATCCAATGCCAGGACAATTGGGCTGACCTCCGCAGGTCACGGGCTGCCTGCCTCGCGGACGTTGATGGAGTCCGGTGACATCGCCGGCGCCATCGCGGCGGCGGAGCGTCATACCCAGACGCACCCTCAGGACCCGCGCGGGTTCTACACGCTGGGGACGCTGTTGAGCCGCACCGGGGACTGGGAGGGCGCGCAGACGGCGCTGGTGGAGTGCGTCTCGATGAGCGCGGGCCACGGCGCGGCCCACAACAATCTGGGATTGGTCCGCATGCAGCTGCGTGAGTACCAGAAGGCCTCGGCATCGTTCTCGCGCGCTGCCAAGCTGCTCAAGCGGGACCCGGGACCGCTGGTAAACCTGGCCGCGGCGCTGGCCTTCCGCGGCGCGCACGGGGCGGCGGTGGACGCGTACGACGAGGCGATCATGCGTGCGCCCAACAACCCGGAGCTGCGGGTGGCGGCCGCGACAGCCATGGCGCGCGCGAACCAGACGGCGGAGGCGCTGGCGACATTCAAGTCACTGGCGGCCGACAAGGCGGCCACCGAGAAGTACGCCCTGCAGATCGAGGTGGGGCTGGCGACGGTGTTGCGCCAGCTGGGCCGCTTCGACATCGCGCTGAAGCACGCGGACAAGGCCGTGACGCTGGGCCCAAAGAACGCGCAGGCGCTGCTTGCGGCGGGGCTCGTTCGGGACTACAAGGGGGACCACAAAGGCGCCGAAGCGCACTACAAGCGCGCGTTGGCGGCCTCTGCCAATAACCTGGACGTCATGTACAACTACGCGGTCTTTCTTGAGGAGCAGGGACGCACCGACGACGCCAAGGACATGCTCGGAAAATACGTCGAGCTGTGCACGGAAGAGTCGGCGCGATGCGGCCATGCCCGCGGACGCTTGAAGCGTCTGGGAAAGCCCAAATCCCCGCCCCTGCAGACGGCCCCCTGAGGAGACTATGGACGCGCTCGCTCGAGAAGACGCTGAGATCTTCGAACTCGTACGGCAGGAGGAGCGGCGCCAGTTCGACGCCATCCGCCTGATCCCCAGCGAAAACTACGTCAGCCAGGCGGTGCTGGAGGCCAGCGGCACGGTGCTGACCAACAAGTACTCCGAGGGCTACGCCGGGCGACGCTACTACGAAGGCCAGGACGTGATCGACACGGTCGAGCGCCTGGCCGTTCGACGCGCGAAAGACCTGTTCGGCGCCGAGCACGCCAACGTGCAGCCGTACTCCGGCTCACCGGCCAACCTGGCGGTGTACGTCGGCTTGCTGGAGCCGCAGGACAAGGTGCTGGGCATGAGCCTGCCGCACGGAGGTCACCTGACGCACGGATGGAGCGTGTCGGTCACCGGCAAGTTCTTCAACAGCGTCCAATACACGGTGGACCGCGAGACCGGCTACCTGGACTACGACATGATCCGCGACCTGGCGCTCAAGGAGAGACCGCGCCTGATCATCGCGGGCGCGACCGCCTATCCGCGCGCGATCGACTTCGCGAAATTTGCGGAGATCGCGGCCGAGGTGGACGCCTACTTCCTGGCCGACATCGCGCACATCGCGGGCCTGATCGTCGGCGACGCGCACCCCTCGCCGGTGCCGCACGCCGATGTCGTCAGCACCACGACACACAAGACGCTGCGCGGGCCGCGCGGGGGCATGCTGCTGTGCCGCAAGAAGCACCGCAAGGCGATCAACCGCGCGGTGTTCCCGGGCCTGCAGGGCGGGCCGCACAACCACACCACGGCGGGCATCGCGGTCGCGCTGAAAGAGGCCTCGACGGACGACTTCAAGCGATACGCCGCGCAGGTGGTGACCAACGCCCAGGCGCTGGCTGCCCGCTTGAGTGAGCACGGCTTCGACCTCGTCACCGGCGGCACGGACAACCACCTGATCCTCTTCGACGCGACCAGCCGTGGGACGACGGGCAAAGAGCTCTCCAAGGCGATGGCGCGCGCCGGGCTGGTGGCCAACGCCAACACGGTGCCGTTTGATCCGCGCACGCCGTTCGACCCCAGCGGTGTCCGCATCGGGACACCCGCGATCACAAGTCGCGGCATGGGCGCCGACGAGATGGGAATGGTCGGCGACTGGATCGCGCGCACCCTCGACCACCTCGAGGACGAGGCCGGTCTGGACGCAATCGCCGCCGAAGTCGCGGAGCTCTGCAAAGGCTTCGCCCCCCCCGGCCTCCGTCATTTGGCGTGACACCGTAAAGCCTGATAGCTCTCCCCTGTAAAGAAATGCCTAAAGCAAATCGCTGTCTGCCCCGATCAGCCTGAGTGCTGGGATTCAGGGAGAGTCATGCGACGAGCCACACAACATAAACATTCTGCGCCATCGCTACCCGGCGGGTACACGCTCTCGAAACAGATTGGCAGCGGCGCCTTCGCCGTCGTCTATGAAGGACGGGACAAGACGGGCCGCCGCGTTGCGGTCAAGGTCCTGGACAGCGACCACCCGCAGGCGCACCAACGCTTCTTGCGTGAAATCAAGATCATGAAGTCGTTGCCGGAGAACGAGCACATCGTCCGTTACTACGACGACGGTGTGACCGAAGACAAAGTCCCCTTCATCGTCATGGAGTACGTGGTCGGCTTCACCCTCGGCAAGCTTCTCCGCTCCGGCCGCCGGCTCACCGAGTCCGCCGCATGCGAGCTGATGCTGCAGCTGTCGGAGGCGTTCCAGAGCCTGCACAAATTCGGTCTGACCCACGGTGACATCAAGCCGGCCAACATCATGTTGTCCAAGGGCAAGAAACGTAAGAAGGGCAAGCGCAAAGCGGCCCCGCTCGGCAGCACCGACGTCGTTCACCTGGCTCAGGTGGAGCGCTCCGGCATGCAGATGAAGCTGTTGGATTTCGGCCTGGCGCGTGATGCGCAGGGCCTGCTCAAGATGTTCGAGGAAGAGGACTTCATCCCGGGACACGACTTTGAAGAGGACCTGGACGCCGGCATGCTGGCGGGGACCCCGGAGTACATCGCCCCGGAGCAGGTCGCCGACGCTCGCATCTCGGACCCCAAAGACGCCCGCACGGACACCCCGTCCGACGTGTTTGGCCTGTGCGTCATCTTCTATGAGCTGCTTTCGGGCAAGACCCCGTGGCCCTTCCGGTCCAGCGCCAAGAGCGAGAAAGAGTTCAAGCGCCAGACCAAGAAGTACCTGGACGAGCGCGCCTCGGGGACGTCCCCGGCCGTGCCGGTGCCCAACACCAGTCCGGCGCTGTGGAGCGTGCTGTCCCGCGGCCTGAACCACGACCCGAAGAAGCGCCAGGGCGACGCCAAGACGCTTTACGCGGACATCGAGCGCTACGTGCTTTATGGAGCGGGCGTGCCGGGCGACCTCGACAACGAGGAGACGGTCATGGCGTACCTGCCGGACCTGGACGCCACGCTGGAAGAGAACCAGCTCGACGAGAGCACCGACCCCACGAAAGAGACCTCCGGCTCGGGCCGCCCCAAGGCATCCGACCGCGAGCGTCGCAACCCGGAGCTCACCGGCATGTTGACCGCAGACCCGAGCGACTCGCTCATCGGTCGCTTGAAGCTGCTGGTCGAGAAGCTGCCGCTGGACAAGCTGAACATCGACCCGAAAAACCTCACCGCGTCCCAGAAGAAGGGACTGTGGGCCGGCGCCGCCGCATGCATCTACATGCTGCTCCTCGCTCTTTAGAAGCCCCCCAAAATACAGCCAAAACCCATTCCACGTGGTAGACTGCTCTGCAATGTGAGTAAGTACCAGCGCCGCGTCTTCGGTCAGTACACGCTGCTCGAGCGCATCGCGAGCGGTGGGATGGCGGAGATCTTTCTCGCGAAGACCAAGGGCTTCGGCGGGTTTGAGAAGACGCTGGTCATCAAGCGGCTGCATCCCCACTACTCAGACGACCACAGCTTCGTGAAGATGCTGGTGGACGAAGCCAAGATAACCGTCCAGCTGCAGCACGCCAACATCGTCCAGATCTTCGACCTGGGGCGCATCGGCGGGCAGTACTACATCGCGATGGAGTACGTGGACGGCAAGGACCTGTTCCACATCCTGCGCGAGCTGCACGACAACGACCTGCAGATGCCGCTCGAGGCCGCGTGCTTCATCGCCGCCCAGCTGTGCCACGGACTGCAATACGCCCACTGCCGCCGCGACGAAGAGAGCAACCAGCCGCTGCAGGTGGTCCATCGCGACATCAGCCCGCAGAACCTGCTGGTGAGCTGGTCGGGCGAGGTCAAGATCGCGGACTTCGGCATCGTCAAGGCCGCACAGCGCAGCACCCACACCGAAGCCGGGATCATCAAGGGCAAGTTCTATTACATGAGCCCGGAGCAGGCGCTGGGCATCGACATCGACTATCGCAGCGACATCTTCAGCGCCGGCATCGTCCTCTTTGAGGCGCTGACGGCCACGCCGCTCTACGACGACACCGAGACAGCCACGCTGATGCAGCGGGTTCAGTCCGGCGACGTCCGGTCGCCCACCGAGTTTCGCGACGACATCCCCGAGGAGCTGGACCGCATCTGCATGCGGGCGCTGGCCGCTGATCGCGACGCGCGCTACGGATCAGCGTTGGAGATGGGGCGCGATCTGTCCAACTTCCTGGTCTCGCGCGGGCGCGCCTTTACCAAGGTCGACCTGGGCGACTTCCTGCGCTCGCTCTTTCGCGATCACACGGTCACCGATCCGGAGATGCGCGGGCCGACAGGCGAAGAGACGGCCCAGATCGACCTGCTGGAGGTCCCGGGCACGACAGGGCCGATGGCTGCGCCCCGAAACGCCCCGACCATCGCGGACATGCCGGCGCCGTCGCTGAGCGAGCCGACCGTCAACGACCGGCCCATGCCTCAGCCACCGCCCCTGCCGCCCACGCGCAACCCGGTCTTGGAGCTGGAGCCGACGCAGCCGCCGACCCGCTTTCCGACGCCTTTTGCCGCCGCCGCAGCCGCGGGCGATAACGCGCCGACGGATCCCGAGCAGCCGAACCTGTCGGACATCTCATCCCCGGACGCGATGACGACGCGCTTGTCGGTGGAGGAGATCCGCCGCGTCAACGAGCGCATGCTGGCCGCCAGCCAGCCGATGATCGAGGCGCTGAAGTCCGACCCGGCCATGATGGCGCCGACGCAGGATACGGCCGCCGCGGCATCTCGACTGCCTATGCCCGTGCGCAAGGCGCGCGCTCGCCAGGCAAATCGGCGACGCAAACGGGATCGGGCCTTGAAGGTGGCGCTGGGCGTCGTGGCCGCGGCCATTCTGGCCGTCAGCACAGCCATCGTCTGGCTGCTCCTCAATCCCGTCACCCTGCCGCCGTTGCCCGAGCAGCCGGCGGCCGTCGTAAAGCAGGCGCCGCAACCGCGCGTTCGCGCCGCACAGAAGGCTGAGCGCCCGCGTCGCACCGAGCCGCGCGACGAGACCGAGGTCCGCAGCGACGTCGACGACGAGCCCGAGGACACGTCAGCGGCCTCAGCGCGGGTAACCATCGCGTTGACCGAGGCCGGCCAGCTCTACAAGCTCTACGTGGACGGGGAGCTGGCTGAGGTGCGGGAGAACTCGGTGGTGGTCCCGGCGGGGCGCCATACGATTCAGGCGCGGCTGCTGCCCCAGGGGACGCTGACGCGCAAGCGGGTGGTGGAGCTGGGTCCGGGGACCCACGCCAAGGTCAAGCTTTAGCCGTTAGGGGCTAGCCTGCGGGGTCTGCTTGGAAGCGGCCCGAATGAAGTCGACAAACAGCGGGTGTGGGCGCAGCGGACGCGACTTGAACTCGGGATGGAACTGGCAGCCCAGGAACCACGGATTGTCCGGGTTCTCCACGATCTCGACCAGCGTGTTGTCCGGGCTGACGCCGCTGAGCTTCAAGCCCGCGTCCTGCAGCTTGGTGCGGTAGTCGTTGTTGAACTCCCAGCGGTGCCGATGGCGCTCGCTGATCTCGTCTTGCCCGTACGCTTTGTACGCCAGCGTGCCCTCGCTGAGCGTGCACGGATACGCCCCCAGGCGCATGGTGCCGCCCTTGTCGTCGATGTCGCGCTGGTGAAGCATGAGGTCGATGACCGGGTTGTCGCAGCGCTCGTCGAACTCGGTGGAGTTGGCGCCGGTGAGCCCGGCGACGTTGCGCGCAAACTCCATGACGGCCACCTGCATCCCGAGACAGATCCCGAAGTACGGCACTTTGTTCTCGCGCGCATACTTGATCGCGAGGACCTTGCCCTCGATGCCGCGCTTGCCGAAGCCGCCCGGCACCAGCACGCCGTGCGCGCCGGCCAGCCGGTCCGCGACGCCGCGCGGGTTGGTCTCGAACGTCTGCGAGTCCACGTAGTCCAGGGTCACTTTGACGCGGTTGGGGACGCCCCCATGCACCAGCGCCTCGTGCAGCGACTTGTAGCTGTCGTTGTTGTCGGTGTACTTGCCGACGATGGCGATGCGCACCTCGGGGAGGTCGGCCTTGACGGTGGCCACAAGCGACGTCCACTGGCTCAGGTCGGGCTCGGGACCCCAGATCCCGAGCAGCTCGCACACCTTCTGGTCCAGACCTTCGGCGTGCAACGCCTCGGGCAGCGCGTAGATCGATGAGACGTCCTGCGCCGGGATCACGCACTCGGGCGGCACGTTGCAGAAGAGCGAGATCTTGCGCTTGAGCTCGTTGTTGAGGGGGTGCTCGCACCGGCAGACGATGACGTCGGGCGCGATACCGATCGACTGCAGCTCCTTGACGGAGTGCTGGGTCGGCTTGGTCTTCAGCTCGCCGGCCGCGCTGATGAACGGCACCAGCGTCAGGTGCATGAACATGACGTTGTCGGTGCCCAGGTCGAGCCGGAGCTGGCGAATCGCCTCCAAGAACGGCAACGACTCGATGTCGCCGACGGTGCCGCCGATCTCGACGATGGCCAGGTCGACGCCATCCACGCCCGCGAGCACGCCGCGCTTGATCTCATCTGTGATGTGCGGGATCACCTGGATCGTCGCGCCCAGATACTCCCCACGACGCTCTTTCTGGATAACCGAGTTGTAGATCCGGCCCGTCGTGAAGTTGTTGTTGCGCGTCATCAGCGCCGACGTAAACCGCTCGTAGTGCCCCAGGTCGAGGTCACTCTCATACCCGTCATCGGTGACGAACACCTCGCCGTGCTGGGTCGGATTCATCGTGCCGGGGTCGACGTTGATGTACGGGTCGAGCTTGATCAGGGTGACTTTGAGCCCGCGCGCTTCGAGCAGCGCTGCGAGTGACGCGGCAGTCAGTCCCTTCCCCAGAGAGGACACGACGCCGCCGGTAACGAAGATGAATTTCGTCTGCTTCCTACGGACCACGGGTGCCTCCTACGAGGGTCGGCGCACCATACCCGTGCGTTTGCGAGCCTGTCAACGCCCCGAATCGGAACCCTATAAGATGTTTCGTAAACGGGGTGCCGCTTTGAACACCACCGACTTGGTCGCCTTGATGACGATCGGCTCCTGCGTGCGGGGGTCGCGCCCCATACGGGCCTTGTGGTGGCTGACCATGAAGCGGCCAAAGCCGGGAAACGTGAACTTCTTGTGCTTGCGCAGCGCGGTGGACAGCACGTCAAACACAACGTTGATGACCTGCTCGGTCTCGCGACGTGTCAGATCAATACCCCGCGAGTTTTTCACCGCGTCGATGAACTCGGCCTTCGTCATGTCGGTCTGTCTGGTCTCTCTAGGAGTTGAGTTTATTGAGGTGATGTATGCGGTCTTTCGTGTGCAGCTTGAGGCGCTTCAGCTTGCGGACCTCGCTCTCTTCCGAGGGCGTGAGGTGCCGGCTGTTGTTGATCTTCAGCAGGCGCTTGTCCAGCTCCTGATGCTGGCGCTCGAGCTGCGCCACGGTGACGTTAGGTTGAGACCTCAGGCCAGGCACATCTCTCTTCATGCGCATTCCTCATCGACGTCTGTTTTGTGGGGGTGTGAATAGGTAGGTAGAAGAGCAGCAAAACCCATCGCCTTGGATGTTAGAAGCCTCACACGATATCGTCAAGGGCCGTGACGGCCGCGTGGGCCGGCGCAGCGCCGAACTTCACCTCGGCCTCAGAGGGGCGCACATAGCGGGGAACAGGCGCGGGCAGGCCGCCCGCTCCGTGCTTTTGGAACAGGGCCTCCGCCAGCTCGGCCACGCGAGCGCCGCGAGTGCGCGGGTCCAGCTCGGACGCGGAAAAGACGTCCGGGTACGCATCCGTGCCCGAACCCAGCCAACGCACGGTCTCCCCACACGCGGCTTCAGCCACGGCAGCCGCCCAGCTCGCCGGAGACGCGACGGACGCCTGCAGGACGCAGGTCAGCCCGCCATCCTGCCGGCGATAAAGCGCGCCGTAGACCTCCTGCTTGCGGGCGTCGATGACGGGCGCGATCAGGCCGCCCGCGTCGATTCCATTGCCCGCGAGGGCCTGCAGCGTGTCAACGGCCGTAGCCGGACGGCCCAAAGCCCACGCCAGGCTGGTGACGGTGGCCAGGCCGACGCGCACGCCCGTGAAGGAGCCTGGTCCGGCGCCGGCGGCGAAGAGATCGACCTGATCGAGCGCGATGTCGAGCTCGCCGAGCAGAGCGTCGATCTCGGCCAGAATTCGGCCGCCGTGCCCGCGTGCAGGCTCAGAGAAGCGCTCGGCGACCAACGTGCCGTCTCGTCTGATGGCCACCGACCCGACGCGGCCGCTGGTTTCGATGCCGAGCGTGATCATTACTGGAAGAGGTTGATGAAGCCGTCCCACACCTGCGAGCGGCCCAGGTCGTTCTTGAAGACCAGCAGCATCAGCAAGATGATCATGGAGAAGCCGATATACGCCGCGATCTGGCGCGTGCGCAGGCTGACAGGGCGGCGCTTGATGGCCTCGATCAGGAAAAACATCAGGTGGCCGCCATCCAGGAGCGGAATGGGCACCAGGTTGATGAGGCCCAACGAGATCGACAGCCACACCATGATCTTGAAGAAGTACGACCAGCCGGCCTCGCCCGTCTTGCTGGCGACCTCATAGATGAAGATGGGGCCGCCCATCTGCTTGATGCCGACCTGACCCGTGAAGAGCCCGGCCAGGCTGGCGGCGGTCAGGACAAAGACGTGCTTGGTCTCCGTCCACGTTCGGTAGATAGCGTACGCGACCCGCTTCTCGTTGCTGACGGTGTCGGGGTAGCCGTGCATGGAGCGGTTGACCATGCCGAAGATCGTGCTGGTGATGTCGGTGTTGAACTCGCTCTTGTGATCGCGCTGCTCGAAGGTCAGCTTGACCGTGTGCTCCTGCCCATCGCGCTGGTACGTGAGCGTGTGGACCTGATCAGGATGCGAGCGGACTTCGTTTTGCAGCAAGCCCCAGGAGGACAGCCGCCGCCCGTTCAGGGTGAGGATCTCGTCGCCGCGCTGCAGGCCCGCCTTGGCCTCGTTGGACTCGGGCGTGATGTCGTATACGAAGAACTCGGCGCTCTTCAGCCCCGCCGTTGCGTCGCCGGACGCCGGGTCGAACGTGACCGTCTGGGCCGGGCCGATCGTCGACACCTGCCAGCGATCCATCCCCTTGAGCTGCGTGCCCAGCGCCGTCTCGCGCAGCACAGTGACCTGCACGGACGACCTGGCGGTCTTCAACACATGCTGCACGTGAGCCCAGCGGCTGACCGGCTCGCCGTCGAGCGCGATGATGCGGTCCCAGCTCTGCAGTCCGGACGCGGCGGCCGCGCTGCCGGGTGCAACCATGATGACGGGCTTGCGAAAGGCCAGCTCGATCTGGATGCGGCCGATGTCGCGCGTCAGCCCAAGCTCCGGTGCCACCATCTCGTTGATGAGCTTAGGCGTCAGCTCGATCTCGGGCTGTTTGACGCCGTTGCGCTCGACCACGACGGAGATCGCCTTGCCGCCGTTGCCGCCGACCAGGTCTTGAAGCTCCCACCAGCCCTCAACGTCGTTTCCGTCGATCTCCACAATGATGTCGCCCGGCTGTAGACCGGCCTGAGCCGCCACGCCGTCGGGCTGCAGGGTCCCGAGCACGGCCGGATTGACCTCGGCCTGTCCCAAGAACAGGAAGAAGAAGACAAAAAACGGCAGTATCAGGTTGAATGCCGGACCGGCGAGCACGATCAGGGTGCGCTTCCACAGCTCTTTGGCGCCGAAGGAGTCGGCCTCCTGCTCCGGCGGAATCTCCTCGAGCGGGTCCGCGCCCAGCATCTTGACGTAACCGCCCAGCGGGAGGGCGCCGATGCGGTAGACGGTGTCGCCGCGCTTGAACGAGCCCAGCTGCGGCCCGAAGCCGATCGAGAACTCGAGCACACGAACGCCGCACATCCGGGCGACGATGAAGTGGCCGAACTCATGAAAGAAGATCAGCGGCCCAAGCAACAGGGCGAAGTAGATGATCGACAAAGTATCTCGCTCCCAGCGGGATGGCGGCGTCGGAAATGTACAGGCTGCCACGCCGACTGTCACGGTTCGTGTGGCGCTTGACACCAATCGGGCTGAAAGCTAAGTGCCTTGAGTCATGGCTGCCACCTGCCCGATCTGCAACAAAGCAATTCAACCCCGCCAGAGCAACCCCGCATTCCCGTTCTGCTGCAAGCGCTGCAAGATGGTCGATCTGGGAAACTGGTTTGGAGAGTCATACGTTGTTTCACGGCCGATAGACCCGGAAAACGACGCCGAGGTGCTGGTCAGCGCCCTGGAAGAGAATCAGGAGAACATCCATTGAAGCAGGCTGCGGCGTTTGCCGTGTATCTGACCCTTCTGTGCGGCTGCGGAACAACCGGCCGTAACCTGACCCCGAACATCACGAAGGTCACGCTCGACAACGGACTGGACGTCTACCTGCTGGAGGACCACTCCGCCCCGCTGTTTACGTTTCAGTACTGGGCCAAGGTCGGCAGCGGCGACGAGTGGGAGGGCAAGCCGGGCATCACCGGGCTCAGCCACTTCTTTGAGCACATGATGTTTCGCGGGACCAAGCGATACCCGGACTTCTTCAAGGAGATCAGCGCGCGGGGCGGCAAGCTGAACGCCTTCACGTGGCTGGACGTCACGGTCTATTGGGACAAGCTGGCGTCCAAGGACCTGGAGTTCGTGCTGGATATCGAGTCGGACCGGCTCGAGCACATGACGATCGACTTCTTGAACCTGGAACCCGAGCGCGAGGTCGTGAAGTCGGAGCGGCTGCTGCGCACGGAGAACAGCCCGGCGGGCGCGCTGCGAGAGGCCTCCAGCGCCACCGCGTTTGACCAGCACTCCTACCACTGGCCGACGGTAGGCTGGATGCGCGACCTCAACGCGATCACGATCGAGCAGGCGCGCGACTATCACGCGCAATACTATGTCCCCAACAACGCCTTCGTGATCCTGGTCGGAGACTTCGTGACCAAAGACGCCACGGCGCTGGTGCAAAAGTACTTCGGCAAGTTTAAAAAGCGCGAGATCACCCGGACGCCCCGCAAGCCGGACGCCCCGCTCAAGGCCGAGCGCCGCACCTACGTCGAGAAGCCGACGGGCACCGGCCTGTTCATGGCCAGCTATCGCTCGCCCGCGGGCGCGGACGCGGACTTCGTCGCGCTGGAGGTCGCCGATCAGCTGCTGACCGGCGGCAAGACCTCGCGGCTGCAGAAGGCCCTCGTGTACAGCGAAGACGCGGTTGCCAAGAGCATCTCGTCGTTTCTGTTTCCGTTTGTCGACCCCAGCGTGCTGATGGTCGACGTGCAGATGCTGCCGGGCGCCGCGAGCCGGGTCGCCGAAGACCGGATGTCCACCCAGATCCAGCGCCTGATCGATGAGCCGGTGCCCCAGGACGAGCTTCAGCGCGCCGTCGCCCAGCTGCGGGCGGGCGTGGTACGGGGCATGACGACGACGCACAGCCGCGCACAGATGATGGGCTTCTCCATCCGCTATTCGGGTGACCCGACCGTGCCGTGGAAGCGCCTCGAGGAGTACGGCAAGGTGACGCCCGCCGACGTCCAGCGCGTGGCCGCCAAGTACCTGCGACGGACCAATCGCGTGGTCGCGCACGCGGTCGACCCGCGCAAGCTGATCGGGTTGACCGAAAAGTACCTGGCCCAGTACCCCAGCCGGATCGAGGACCTGGACGCCGTCGTAATCGACTCGATGCGGTACGGGGCCCGGCGCGCGGCGCTGCGACGTGAGCTGGCGTCGATCGCGCTGGAGAATGACGCGATCGCCCTGCTCTCGAAGCGGGCAGCCGCTGAGGCAAAGCGCCTGACGGGCAACGAGAAGGCCCTGACGAAGCTGAAGACGTACCTGGAGACAGGCGAAAAGGGGCCGGTCAAGCGCATGGCCAAGCTCATGGCGCGCACCACGGCGGCCCAGGAGATCCAGGTCGAGCTGCGTACGACCGTGGACGCCCTCGGCAAGCGCCTGGCGACCCTCGAGTCGATGGTCGGAGAGGCGGCGACGCTGGAGAAGGCGCCGCGCAGCACCGCGCTCAGACACCGCTGGGCCACGTCGATCACGGCCCGGGCGACGCTGCCGGCCAAGCCCAAAGACGACACTGACCTCGGCGCGTGGGCACTGATGGGCCTGGCGCTGCAGCACTATAACCAGGTCACGGTCACCGGCGTCACCGAGGCGCTGGCGGCGGCGGCCCCAAAGAAGGGCCCGCTGCTGGCGATCTGGAACTACGCGCACGCGGCGCAAAAAGTCAGCGCAGGGAGGCAATAAGCCATGAGAGCACTCACCACTATTGTGCTGCTGACCCTGGTTGGCACCCCCGCGGCGGCGGTCGACAAAGTGCCCCAGGTCGAGACCTTCACGCTGGACAACGGGCTGACCGTCATGCTGCGCGAAGACCACGCCGTCCCGCTGGTCAACGTCGAGCTGCGATGCCGCGCGGGCAGCATGAACGACCCGGCGGGCAAAGAGGGGCTGTCGAGCCTGAGCGCCACGCTGCTCATGTACGGCACGACCACGCGCACCGAGGACCAGATCAGCGACCAGATCGCGCGTCTGGGGGCCGTTCTCAGCGCGGCCTCGGGCTCCGAGACCCTGCAAATCGGCGGCAACGTACCCACGATCGAGGAGGGCGCGCTGAGCACCTTCTTGGAGATCATGGCCGATGTGACGCTGAGGCCCACCTTTCCGGAGGCCGGCTTCGCGCGCGCCCGCAAGCGGCGCCTGGGACAGCTGAAGGGACTGACCGACAACCGCGGCGCCGTGGCGCGTCGCGCCTTCAAGAAGCTGATCTACGGCGCCCACCCGTACGCGCGCTCCACATCGGGAACCATCGCCTCGGTGGCCACGCTCACCCGGGACGATCTGCTCGCGTACCACGGCGCGTACGTCACGCCCGAGGTCAGCATCATCGGCGTCTCGGGCGACTTTGACGCCGGCGACGTACGAGACCAGCTGGAGTCGCTCTTCGGCGGGGACCACTGGGCGCGCGGAAAGACAAGGCCGGATCCATGGAAGGCCCTCAAGCCGGCCCGCAAGGTCCCTGGCGTGCGGATCCTGATGGTCGACACCAAGGACGACACGCTGAACCAGGCCCAGATCCGCCTGGGAGTGCCGCTGAGCCGGCGCTACTCGGACGCG
This sequence comes from uncultured Myxococcales bacterium, assembly GCA_964545715.1. GTDB lineage: Bacteria > Myxococcota_A > UBA9042 > CAZJHX01. The sequence goes on along the minus strand of CAZJHX010000107.1, from coordinate 20,617 downwards.
GGCTGGCACGCCTACAAGCTGGCGGCCCAGGTCCTGGGCGGCGACTTCACGGCCCGCCTCAACGCGCGCCTGCGCGTGAAAGAGGGCCTCACGTACGGCGCACGCTACCGCAGCGAGCACGACGACGTGATGCCCGGCGCCGGCTATCTCGCCACCTACACCAGCCCCAAGGACGTCGTCCGGGCGCTGCGCATCACGATGGAAGAGATCGAGCGCTTCCGCTCCGAGGACATCCCGCCGGCCGAGCTGAACCGCGTTCGCCAGCGAATCGTGCGGGGCTTCGTCTTCCGTTTCGAGACCGCAGACGCCACCCTGGGCGAGCATCTGGACTTATGGCAGGAGCACCTGCCCATCGAGCACCTGAGCCACTACAACGACCGCCTCCTGGCCCTGAAGCAGGCCGATCTGACCGCTGTGATGGGAGACTTCCCCAAGTCGGACTACGCGATCGTGGTGGTGGGAAACGCGGCCCTGGTCCCGGATTTGACGGCCTACGCCAAGGAGCTTGGCGGCACACTGCGCGTCGTCGGCTTCGACTGGCTGGGCCTTTAGGCGCCCTCTAGCTTGATGAGATCTTCGCGGGCGCTCGCAGCCTCCAGCCGCACGTGGAGGCGCTCACCCAGCCGCACCGGGCGGGTCGGCCACCAGGTGACCAGCAGCCCGGTTGCCATCAGCTCGACGAGGTAGCGCTTGCCCGCCTCGCGCAGGATCTCGATCTCGATGTCCTGGCCCGCAAACGGCTCGATGGCGCGGATGAGCCAATAGCGGCGGCTCTCTTTCTCCACGGATGAGTGCGCTGAGTGCATCTGCTCGATCTCGGCGAAGAGGTCGAAGATCTGCTCTTCGTTCAGCGGCGCCGTTCCGTGCGTCAGCCAGCCCTTGATCTGACGGTGCATCACCAGATCTGCATACCGGCGCAGCGGCGACGAGACCTGGCTGTAGCAGGGCACGCCAAGGCTGCTGTGCTCGCGCGGATGGGTGCTCAGCTCGGCCTTGCGCAGCGTGCGCAGTATATCGTGGCGACGCCAGGCGGGGATGACGCCCAGGAGCGGCTCGTCCGGGCGGGGGTTCGGGGGCTTCTGCGCGCGATAGATGGCCGGGATATCGTGGTCTCGACACCACTGCCCCGCCAATGCGCACGTCTGGATCATGAACTCAGCCACCATGCGATACCCCGGGTCATCCGTCCGGTACCGGCGCGTGTGGATGTGCCCGTCGTGCCCCAGGTGAATCGCGGTCTCGCGCCGGTCCAGCGTAATTGAGCCGCCCAGGATGCGCTCATGCCTCAACGCGTCTGCCGCCGCGCTCAACGCCCGTACGCAGTCGGCCTGCGGATGATCACCCCCACCGATAGCCACATCCGCCTCTTCGTAGGTGATGCGGGCGTCCACGCGGATCACCGCCTCGTCCACGTCAAAGTCCACAACCTCAAAGGCCGCATCCAGCGTGATCGCAAAAGCCAGCGCCCCGCGATCCTCGCCCGCCATCAGGCTGGCCACGCCGTCGCACAACACCTCCGGCAGCATCGGGACCTTGCCCTCGGGGATGTACAGCGTCGAGATGCGGTGCCGAGCCTCGAAGTCCAGCGCGCTGCCCGCGGGCACCCACTGGGCCGCGTCCGTGATGAAGACGTAGGCGGTGCGCGTACCGTCGCCGTGATCCACGATCGCCAGCGCGTCGTCCACCTCGGTGGTGAACTGGTCGTCGACCGCCACGGTCGCCAGGTGGCGGAGATCCTGTCGGCCGGCCAGCACAGGCGGGGTCTGCGCGTCGGCAGCCGCCTGGTCCTCGAGCCCCTCCGGCCATCGAACGGGCAGGCCGCTGCGCCGCAGCGCCAGGTTCTCGTCGGGTGACCAGCCCCCCAGCCGCACCAGCAGCGCCCACGCCAGGAAGCGGTCGGGCTCCTCATCGTCCTCGCACGCCAGCGCGATCAGCCGGCGCCCGAGCTTGGCCTCACGCGACGCATCGTCAAAGAGCACCAGCTGCTCCAGAGCCGCCAGCGCCTGTCGCGCCACGTCCGGCCGGGGCCCATCGGGGTCGGCCAGCCACGCCGCCATCCGCTGAAACTCCTCTTCCGCGCGCCGCTCGGCCTCGATGCGCTGAAGCTTCTCGCCGACCACGGTCTCGGAGTTCAGCGCGAACAGGCCGTCCTTGCGGCGCTTGAAGTACACCCCATCGTCGAAGAGCGCCCAGGCCATGGCGTCATCCGCCGCCGCTCCCGCCGCCGGCAGCGCCAGGTCGGCCAGCTGGCCCTCGGTGTAGTGGCCCGTACGCTCGACCCGCAGCGTCTCCCAGAGCGCCGCCAGGTCGGCGCCGCCGAGCAGGTCCAGCACCTCCTCCTGGTAGGCGGGCAGGGCCTCGTTGTTCGGCAGCACCTTGTCTGAGATCCGCGCCAGGCGCTTCTGAGTGTAGGTATTGCGCTCGCCGCCGATATGCTCCACGTCCACGCGACCGTTCTGGGCGGCGCGCACCCGTGCAATCCGCAGCGTGCGGGTCGCGTACACAAAGACGACCTGCCCCGCCTTCACCGGGCAAGCTCCCGCAGCCGCTGGGCCAGCAGCCCATATCGCGGCCGAACCGTCGCCGCGCTGACCGCCATGCGCAGCGCCTTGCGACTGCCGATCAACACGACCAGCGACTTGCCGCGCGTCACAGCTGTGTACACCAGATTGCGGCGCAGCATCATGAAGTGCTGGGTGTGCAGCGGCACGATGATGCACGGATACTCGCTGCCCTGGCTCTTGTGAATCGAGATGGCCCACGCCCGGATCAGCTGATCCTGATCCTGCGGCTCATAGTGGACGACCCGGTGGCCGGCCAGCTCGTCAAAGCGCACCATCAGCGTACGCCCGTCTTCGGCTTTGCCGATCACGAAGCCGACATCGCCGTTGAAGACCTCTTTTTCGTAGTTGTTGCGAATCTGCATGACCTTGTCACCCGGCGCCAGGCGCACATCCGCGCGGCCTGCGTTCAGCAGCGAGCCGATCAGCTCATTGAGCCCCTCGGAGCCCAGCTGCCCTCTGTGCATTGGGGTCAGTACCTGGACATCACGCCGCGCGTCCAGATTGAACGCGGCGGGAATGCGCTGGGTCAACAGCTTGCACAAAATGCCGCGGATCGCCTCCGGGTCGTCCTTGTCGATCCAGTAGAAGTCCGACTCGCGCCCCGGCTCGGGCGGCTCCGGCAGCTCGCCCTGCAAAAAGCGGTGCGCAGCCTGCGTGATCGAGGACCCGGACGCCTGCCGGAAGATCTCGCTCAAGCGCGTCAGCGGCACCGTCTCGCTGCGGATGATGTCGGCCAGCACGGCGCCCGGACCGACCGACGGCAGCTGATCCACGTCGCCGACCAGCACCAGGCGCGCGCCGTCGCCCAGCGCACGCAGCACGGAGTCGATCAGCTGGATGTCCACCATCGAGACCTCATCCAAAACGACGGCGTCCTCGGCCAGCGGGTTGTGCTCGTCCCGGGTGAAGTCGGCGTCGGTGGGCTGCCACTCCAACAGCCGGTGGATCGTGCGTGCTTCGCGCCGTGTGGACGCCCCCAGCCGCTTGGCTGCCCGGTCGGTCGGTGCCGCCAGCGCCACCTCCTCCTTCATCGCCTCCAGCGCCTCCACAACGGCCCGGACGATGGTGGTTTTGCCCGTGCCCGGCCCACCCGTGATGACCGAGACACGCGATGTGAGCGCCATGTACACCGCGTCGCGCTGGGTCTCGGCCAGGTCCACCCCCAACGTCGACTCGGCTTGTCGGATCAGCAGCTCGATCTGGGCATCCGGCAGCTTGGCCGCGGGCGAGTCGAGCAGCCGCGCCATGTTGTCCGCGGCTCGCCGCTCGGCCGCGTAGAGATCCGGCGTATAGACCAGGTCGTCCGGCTGCTCCACCATCACGCGGCCCAGCCCCTCCAGAATCCCGAGCTCGTTGCCCAGCAGCCCGGCCTCGATGTCCAGGAGCGCCTGGCCCGCCTCCAACAGACGCTCACGCGGCAGGCAGACGTGGCCCTCGCCGCGAGCCTCCTTGAGGACGTGAACCAGCCCGGCCCGCAGGCGCGCCGGGTCGTCCGGCCCGATCTCCAGCTTTCGAGCGATGCGGTCAGCGCGCAGAAACCCGATGCCCCACACGTCCTGCGCCAGATCGTACGGGTTGGCCTTCACCCGGCCGACCGCCTCGACGCCATACTGCTTGAAGATCTTCGCGGCCAGCGCCGGCGTGATGCCCAGCGTCAGCAGAAAGCTCATGGAGTCGCGAAGCTGCGTCTGGTCCCGCCACACCCGCAGCAGCTGGGTCACCTTCTTGCGACCGATGCCTTTAACGACCTTCAAGCGCTCCGGGTTCTTCTCGATGACGTCGAAGGTCTTGGCGCCGAAGCGCTTGACGATCAGCTTGGCCGTCTTGGGACCGATGCCCGGGATCAAGCCGGAGCCGAGATAGCGCTCGATGCCCTCGGCCGTGGCGGGCAGCACCACCTGAAACCGCTGGGCGCGCAGCTGTCGACCGAAACGCGCATCCTCGACCCAGTCGCCCCAAACACGCAGGTGCTCGCCCTCTCGGACCCCGGCCAGCGTGCCCACAACCGTCTGCTCGCGGGCCATGGCGCGCACGGTCATCCTGAGCACGGTCCAGTGGTTCTCCGGGTTGCTGTAGACCACGCGTGCCACGCTGCCTTCCAGCTTTGGCGTGTCCTCTAGACTCATACGGCGGGGCTTGCCTTCATCGGTCTGCAGTGTCCCATATCGGCGATTCGTTGACACCCCACTAGCGCACCGGTAGGCTGCGCACCAGCGTACTGAGAGGCCGATCAGGCGCCGCTGCAACCACCTTCCAGGGACCGTCTCGCCGGTTCGGAAAGACACGGGGGAAACATGGCCTTGAAAACGCGGCTACTAGCGATAATCGCGCTGCTCTTCGCAGTCGTGGCTTGGGGCGGATGCAAGAAAGACCAACCCGAGGAGAGCGCGGCTGAGCCCGAGGCCGCCCCCGAGAAAGTCGACAAGCCCCAGCTGGCCGAGAAAACCGGCGCGCTGAAGGCCGGTGAAGAGGACGACGACGAGCCGCCCACCGGTAAGCGTCCGCTGGTGAAGGCCAAGGACCGTCCGGGCAAGGTTGGACGCCCGGGCAAGGACGGCGCGCGCAACGGCAAAGCCGGCCCAAGAAAGCCCAAGCTACGGGGTGCCAAGCGCCCCGACGCTGATGGTGAGCCCGCGAGGCCCGGTCCGCGAGTGCGCCCCGGTCAGAAAGACGTGAGACCGGCCGGCCGACTGCGCCCAGGCGCCGGCAATCCGCGTGGCAGCGCGCGCGGTGAAGACGACGAAGAGGAGCCGCCGGGTCCCCGACTGCGCCCAGGCGCCCGCCGCCCCGGCGATGTGCGCCGCCCGTCGGACATTGAGGACGATGACGATCCGGTCGACGCCGACGCAGAGCCCGAGGACGAGCCGGTCCGTGGCTCCCCGAAAGCAGGTCCGCGCGCCAACCGACGCCCGGGCCCCCCCGGTGCACGCCGCAACCCACGCGATCGCCAGCCACGCATCGACGCCGACGGTGGCGGTCGCAAAACCGCGCTGCCGAGCCGGGTGCGACCCAACGCGGAGCTGCTGCTGCGCGCGGACGACATCAAAGAGCTGCTGGGCGTGAAGACCGCCATCGACGTGCATGCCCTGCCCGGCATCGCCGCGTCCGAGAGCTACGACGCGGTCTACTGGGGCTCCACCGACGGCTCCGACTACCTGGCAGGCGTCCAGATCTGGCGTCCGCGCTCACCGATCGAGGCGCAGCGCCGCTACACGCAGATGGTTCGCAGCTATCCCAACGCGGAAGAGACGACCGCCATCACCAACAAGACCTTCCTGGCACACTGGAACGACTTCATCTACCTGACGTTTTTCGACTCGGGCAAGCAGACGGTCGTGAGCCTGACCTGCCACCGCAAGATGTGCAACGAGCCCAAAAAGCTGGTACTGCTTGCCATGCGCCTGAAAGAGCGCCTTTAACCAGTCTAAAACGTAAGCAACGGGTCGGCAGAATGTCAGCACGCAACATTCTCGTCATTGATAGCGATCTTCTAACTCTCGACGCTGTGGGCGATGCCGCCCCGGACGGCGCCGAACTGATTCGCGCCGACAGCGGCGAGGCCGGCATGGCGCTGGCGGCGTCAGCCAGCGTGATCGTCTTGAATGCGGATTTGGCGGACGGATACTCGGTATGCCGCAAGCTGAAGAAGGACGCCTCGCTCAAGCAGATCCCGGTTCTGTTGACGTCGGGCACCGCCACCAAGGCTCAATTCGCGGATCACTCGAAGCTGCCGACGCGCGCGGACGCGTACCTACTCAAGCCCTTCAGTGATACGGACTTACGGACTGTGCTGGCGCGCTTGCTCAACACCGGCGGCGCCCCGGCCCCCGCGGTCGAGCCGGCCGCGCCAACCCCGGCTGAGCCGGTCCGCGTGGCGCCCATCGAGACCGACTCGCATCCGCCGTCAGCGGCGCCGGTGTTCGACCTGGATATCGAAGAGGAGATCTCCAGTCCGGACCTGCCGGCGCCCACCCCGGAGCAGCTCGCCGCGCCGGAGCCGGCTCCTGCTCCCAGACCCGCCCCATCGGCGCCGGTCAGGGCATCCGCGCCGCAACCGGAGCCGGCGATCCCCACCGAGAAGCCGGCCAGCCAGGTCTCGGACCTCACAGCGGACCTGCTGGCTGAGATCGAGACCCTGCGGGCGACCAACGCCAAGCTCACCAAAACGGACAGCGAGCTCAAGCGCGAGATCTCCAACCTGACGGAGCGCCTGCGCAACAGCAAGCTGGCCGCCCAGCGGGTGGAGGAGGCCTTCGGCATGGAGCGCAGCCGCCTCAAGGGCGAGGTGGAGCGCGCCAAGGCCGCCGCGGAGGCCGCCGCAAATGCTGCGCCATCGTCGATGAGCGCCGAAGATCAGGCCGAGCTGGAGCAGCTGCGCGCAGAGACCAAGCGCCTTCAGATGCTGAACGCCGACATGCAGGAGTCCATGGAGATCATCCAGGAGTCGCTTGCTGTACCAATGGAGATCATCACGCGCCACCTGGAGCTGGAGACCAGCCAGGCGGCCGCGCCGATGGCCCTGGGCTCAGGCGACTAACGCCCCCACGCCCACAACTACTTCTTAGACTTCGCCCGCATATCCAGAATGTTCTTCGCCAGCCGCGCGACGTGCTGCGGCACCTCGCGACTCTTGGACAGAGACTTCAGCTCACGCTCCGGCAGAGTCCGCACCCAGCGGTTGACGACACCGGCTGGCGCCTTCGGGTGTTTGATCAGCCCGGTGCGAACGGCCTTGTCCTTGCACCACTTCTGGTTGCGCGCGATCTGCCCCATCACGCGGTCGCTGAGCGCCTTGTTCTTGGTGAAATCGACGACCTCTTTCGGCGAGATCTGGGGACTCTTGAGCACCGCGAGGGCGACGATCGGTTTGGGATCTTTGATCAACAGCGCGCGCGCCGTCTTGTTGCCCACCAGCGCCATGCGGATCTTCTGAGACACGCTCATGGTCTTGATGAGCGCGTGAATCGGCTGGTTCTCTTTGCCCTCGTCTTCGGCGGCGCCTGCGGCGGCGTCCTCGTCCTCCTGCACCGAGGCTTCGCGCAGCGCCTGCATGAAGTCGTCTTCTTCGACGCCGTCGTCTTCAGCAGGCGGCGGCAGGTCGTCGGGTAGCGAAGCGATAACCGCCGCGGCAGCCTCTGCGGTGGCCGCCGCGCCTCCGAGCTCCTCGCGCTCTGCGTCGGCCAGCTCCTGACCCGCCTGGTCGCCGAAAATCGACGTATAGATCTCTTTGAAGCCCGGAATGTGGTGCAGGTCGAGGCCGCTGCGCACGCCGGTCTCAAAGACGCGCGTAACCACCGCCATGGGGGCTTCAGGGTTGTAGTAGATCGCTTCGACCAGCGACGGGTGACGAACCAAGCGCTCCTGGTTGTTACCGATGACCTCCACGAGGCGGCCGTTGCAGCGCCGCGCCGCCCACTCGACGGCTTCGTCGGAGGTGGCGGTATTCAGCAGGACGTTCAGCGCCAGGTCGTGGTCTTCCACATACTCGTGCAGCGCGAAGTCGAGCAGCGACGGCTCGTGGATGTCGGCGATCACACCCTGGATAACGTTGCCAGGCATGTCCTCGAGGCTCTTGCGGGCGGTGTCCGCCAGCTCCCCGGACTCGTTCGTTATCATGAACGCCAAGGAGGCGAAGAGGTCGGCCGGACCCATCGGCAGGAGGGCCCGCGCGACCATCATGCGCATGGGCGCAGGGGCGTCGGGTCCAACCCGCGGTCGGAGCTGCTCTGGAAGGGCTTCTATCGGAATCATGCGCTAAGAGTAGCGCATGTTGGAGGCTCGCGTCGCGCGGGCCTAGTGGTCGTCGTCCTTGTTGGCTTCTTCGACGATCTTGTCGACCAGGTTGCCCGGGACCTCTTCGTAGTGCGAGAAGCTGACCACGAAGGAGCCGCGCCCCTGCGTCAAGGAGCGGAGGTCCGGCGAGTAGGACAGCACCTCGGCCTGCGGCACCTGGGCCTTGATGACCTGCTTGCCTCGGACCGCGTCCATGCCCTGAACGCGCCCACGACGGGAGTTCATGTCGCCCATCACGTCGCCGAGCGAGTCATCGGGCACGGTGACCTCGATGTTCATGATCGGCTCCATCAGCGTCGGACGGCACTGCTTGAACGCCTCGCGGAAGCCGCTGCGTCCAGCGATCTCAAAGGAGCGACCGTCGGAGTCGACCGGGTGGAACTTGCCGTCCACCAGCTCCACCTTGACGTCGACCACGGGGTAGCCGCCCAGCGGTCCCTGGTCCATCGCGCCCTTCATGCCCTTCTCGATGGCCGGAATGAAGCCGGAGGGGATGGACCCACCGTAGATCTTGTTCACAAACTGGAAGCCCTCACCACGATCGGCAGGCTCCATGTTGAGGTAACACACGCCGAACTGGCCGCGACCGCCCGTCTGCTTCTTGTGCTTGCCCTCGATGTGGCTCGCCTTGCCGCGAATGCACTCGCGATACGCGACCTTGGGCGGCGACAGCGTCACGTCGCCGCCAAACCGCTTCATCTTCTCGACCGCCACCTCGATGTGCGTCTGACCCATCCCGGAGAGCAGATGGTCTTTGGTCTGCGCATCGCGAGACGTGCTCAGCGAGGGGTCGCAGTCCAACACACGGCTCATCGCGTTGGCGATCTTGTCCTCGTCACCCTTCTTGCGCGCGTGCAGGGCAAACGAGATGCACGGGTCGGGGATATGCGGCGTATCGACCGTCAGGGTCTGCTTGTCCGCACACAGCACGTTGCCGGCCACGGTGTCCTTGAGCTTGGCCACCGCGATGATGTCACCCGCGGGCACGCCAGGCAGGTTGTCCAGCTTCTTGCCCAACGGCGCCATCACGGAGCCCCAGCGCTCTTTGTGCTCGCGCGTGACGTTGTAGAAGGTCAGGTCCGAGTCGCCGCTGCCCTGGAAGATACGGATGTAGCAGACCTTGCCCATCTCCAGGTACGCCGTCTTGAAGACCAGCGCCGAGAACGGCTTGCCGGAGTCACATGCGAGCTCGACCGCGTTGCCCTTGCCGTCGTTGGCGCCCGGCAGCGCGACATCGCCCGGGCCGGGGCAGACGTTCACGATCAAGTCCAGCAGCGCGTCGGTCCCTGCATTGGCGCGCGCACAGCCGCAGACCACGGGGACCAGCTCGCCCTTGGCGATCGCGTGGTTCAGCCCGGTGGCGACCTCGTCCTCGGTCAGCTCCATCGTCTCGAAGTACTTCTCCAGCAGCTCGTCGTCGGTCGACGCGATGGCCTCGATCAGCGCCTCGCGGGCGGAGGCGGCGTCATCGACCAGGTCGGCGGGAACCTCACCCACCGTCGCATCGCCGTTGCCGTCCATCGTGTAGGTGTAGGCCTTCATATTCAGGACGTCCACGACGCCCTTGAAGTCGCCCTCAGTGCCGATGGGGATCTGCAGGGCCGCCACGTTCTGGCCCCAGGCCGCTTTGAGCTCGGCGACGGTCTTGTCGAAGTCGGCGCGCTCTTTGTCCATCTTGCTGACGTAGATAATGCGTGGGCGCTTCAGCTCCTCGGCAGAGGCCCAGACGCGCTCGGAGCCGACCTCGATCTGGTCCACACCGCTGATCAGCAGAACGGTCACATCCGTCGCCTGCATGCACAGGCGCGTGTCGGCAGCAAAGACGCCGTCGCCGGGCGTGTCGACAACGTTGACCTTGTGCTTCTTCCACTCTGTCGAACAAACGCCCGACGTATAGCTGGTCTTGCGCTTCAGCTCTTCGGGTTCAAAGTCAAAGGAGCTCGTCTCGTTGTCCACGCTACCGAGCCGCGTCGTGGCCTTTGTCGTAAAGAGGAGGGCCTCACCGAGGCTGGTCTTTCCTGTCCCGCCGTGGCCGACAAGGGCAATGTTCCGAATGTTGGCGGTCTCATAACGCTTCATTGACGACTCCGTGTGGCTTCCCTCGAGTGAAACCGGGAATGTTTAGCACGGCCGCAATGGGCCACGCAAGCGCATCTGGGGTGCAGGGATGGCGCCGTTCTTAAAAGCGTAAGGTTTCGAGCCGAGCGACCCGACATAGCTAGTGTAGGCCGTAGAAGCGGCTTCAGAGGGGTTCGTTCAAGATGGCTCACCATTACGTGCCCGCGGCGTGCCGCGTGTTGGCGATAGAAGATGATGAAGGGATCCGCCGGCTGTACCGGCGCGCCCTGGACTCACTCTTCGACGTGCGCACGGCGGACTCTCTCACAAACGCAAGACAGCAGCTCAGCGATCCCGCCAGCTTCGACGTCATCATCCTCGACCTGATGATGGCGGGCGAGAGCACGCTGGACTTCTGGGCCTGGCTGACCGCGCACGCGCCTCACCTTTGCGCGTCCACGTTGGTCGTGTCCGGCTACCCCAACGACCCCGTATTTGCAGAGATCGTGGCGGATCGAAGCGATTGGGTGATCGCCAAGCCGGTCTCACCCTGGGAGCTGCGTGACCGACTGCGCTGGCTCATGGAAGAGCGCCCCGCTGCCCAAACGAAGCAGGAGGTGCGCCCGTGGTGACGCGATCAAGTGCTCCGGCCGACACCAAGTCGCCGACCGCGGATGCGCTCCGGACCCTGAAGCCGGCCGACCTGCCGGCGCCTCCACAGGCCTCCGCGCGCATCGTGCAGGCGTGCTCCGACCCCGGCGTCAGCGCTCAGGCGCTTGCTCGTATCGTCGCCAGCGACCCGGTTCTGACCGCGGAGCTGCTGCGAACCGTGAACTCCGCGCTGTTCGGCTTGAGCCGTGAGGTGACGTCAGCCACGCACGCGGTGTCCTGCCTCGGCAACCGGGCGCTACGCAATCTGGCCCTCTGTCTGGCGGTGCGTGACGCTGTCAAGCCCGGTGCGATCCCCGGCATCGACATGCGCGAGTACTGGGAAGAGGCCCTGCGACGTGCAGCGGGCGCCCGGCTTCTCGCAGCCGCCGTCGAATATGACGCCGATCAAGCCTTCACGATCGGCCTGCTCCAGGACTTCGGGCTGCTGGCGATGCTCTTCGCCATGCCGGACCGGGTGCAGCATTGGCACACCCTGCGCACCGCGCTCCCGACCGCCCGCCGGGCACTGGAGCGAGAGCATTTCGGCATCACCCACGACAAGGTCGGCCTGATGCTGGCAAAGTCCTGGGCCCTGCCGACGGCGCTGGCGATTCCGATGGCCAGCCACCACTCGTTGGACGCTGACGGACTGCCCGAGGCGCACATGCGGTCGTGCCGAATCGCCGCCGCCGCCGACTGGTTGGCCGCGGTCTACGCCGCCTCAGACAAAAAGACCGCCATCGACCGCTGCCGGGCGCGCCTGGACGAGCTGTTCGGACTGTCAACCGACCAGGTCGACGCCATCTTGGACGAGCTTCCCGGTCGCGTCGAAGAGGCTGCCGGCGCCCTGGGCCTTCGGGTCAAGGAGCAGCCCCGGCTGGCGGACGTCATGCGCGACGCCAACAAGCGTCTGGTCGAAGAGAACATGGACTACCAGGAGCTCACCCGGCGCCTGGAGCGGACAATCGCCGAAAAGGAGCGCCTGGCCGAGCAGCTCAAGGAGGCTCTCAAAGAGCTGGAGATGCTCGCCTACTACGACTCTCTGACCAACCTGGTAAACCGGCGCCGCTTCCAAGAGGTCTTCCCGGCCGAGATCGCCCGCCACGCGCGCAACGGCAAGGCGATCTCGCTCGTCATGGTCGACCTGGACAAGTTCAAGAGCGTCAACGACAACTACGGCCACCCGTTCGGCGACACCGTCTTGGAGGCGGTCGCTCAGGCGCTTCGGGACACCCTGTGCACGACCGACATCAAAGCGCGGATCGGCGGCGAGGAGATGGTCCTGATTCTGCCCGAAACCGACGAGGCCGACGGCGTCGCGACCACGGAGCGCGTGCGGGAGGCCATCGAGGCCCTCGAGCTGTCTACGCCCACGCGCCGGGTGCCCATCACGGCGTCGTTTGGCGCGGTCACCTGGAGCGGCACGGTGCGGACCCGCGAGGAGATCGCCGTCATCTGCAAGCGCATGATGGATATCGCGGACGAGGGCCTCTACAAGGCCAAAGAGAACGGCCGCAATCAGGTCCAGTGGCTGGAGTGGAGCGCATAGGCAGCGCCCCGGCGCATCACTTGTTGCGCTCGAAGAGAATCCTCAATCCCGTCAGCGTCAGCATGGGCACCACCTCGTCGATCGTAGCGCTCTCCGCCGCGATCAGCTCGGCAAGCCCACCTGTTGCCAGCACGATCGGCTTGGCGTCCAGCTCGGCGAGCATGCGGCCCACAATGCCGTCGACCAGCCCCACATATCCGTACAAAATGCCCGACTGCATGCTGGCGACCGTGTTGCGGCCGATGACCTCGGGGGGCAGCGCCAGCTCGATGCGCGGCAGCTTGGACGCCTGATGAAACAGGGCGTCCAGGGAGATGTTCACCCCGGGCGCGATGGCGCCGCCCATGTACTCGCCCCGGGCGGACACAACGTCAAAGGTCGTCGCGGTGCCGAAGTCGCAGACGATGACGCCGCTCTTGCCTTTCACGTGCTCGTACGCCGCCACGGCGTTGACGATGCGATCGGCGCCCACCTCGCGCGGATTCTCGTACTTGATCGGCATGCCGGTCTTGATCCCCTGACCGACCACCAGCACTTTGCGGCAGCTCAGGTAGCTCTCGCCCAGCGCCACCATCGGCTTGACCAGCGGCGGTACGACGCACCCCAGAATCATCTTGTTGATCGCGCGCGGGTCCAGGTCGATGGTCGAGCACAGGTGATGAAACAAGATGCCGTACTCGTCGGCCGTCTTGCTCTTGCGCGTCTCGACCCGCCAGTTCTGGACCAGGCGCTTGCCGCGATACACACCCAACACGATGTTCGTGTTTCCGACGTCGACTACGAGAAGCATATATCCCCTGCGATCACGTCTTCGCGCCGACCGTCCCGCTCGATCTGCAGCAGTCCGTCCACGCCGATTCCCACGGCGACCGCGTCAAACGGCGCCGCGCCGGGCGGAGTCACCGTAACCCGCCGCCCCAGCGTCGCTTCATAACGCATCCAGGCCGCTCGAGAAAAGCCGTCGGACTGCAACGCCGAAAATGCGTCGTTGAGACACGCCCGCAGCAGGGTCACCACGGCATCGCGCGCCTGGTCGGTCGGGACGGCCGCGGCGATCTCGGCCACCTCGGCAGGAACCTCGTCCGGGAACGGCGCGATGTCCAGCCCGATGCCGATCACGACCGCGTCAACGCGCGCCCCGTCTGTCCGCAGCTCGGTCAGGATGCCGGCGCACTTGCGCCCGTCCAGCAGCACATCGTTTGGCCACTTGAGACCGGGCGCGCGCCCACAAAGCTGCTCCACACACCGGGCCACCGCCACCGCCGCCTGAAGCGTGATGAGTGGGGCCCGGCGCGCCGGCCAGTCCGGGCGCCAGATGACGCTGAGATAGACGTTGCCGTTGTCGGGCGAGTACCACTGGTGACCTCCGCGCCCCCGGCCGCCGGTCTGACGATCCGCGACGACGGCCGTGCCGTGCGCCGCCCCACCGACAGCCAGACGCATCGCCTCGGTGTTGGTCGACTCGAGCCACTCGAAGTGATGCAGCTGTGGACCCGGGCTCACAGCGGGCGCACCTTCATGTTGATGTCGACCGACAGCGCGGAGTGCGTCAACGCGCCGGCGCTGATCAGGTCCACGCCCGTCTCGGCCACCTGCCGGACGGTCTCCAGCGTGACCCCCCCCGACGCCTCGCTGATGACACCCGCCGCCCGCGCCCGCTTCGCACACAGCGCCAGCGTGGCCAGGTCCATGTTGTCCAGCAGCACCACGTCCGCACCGGCCTTGATCGCCTCCTCCAGCTCAAACGGGGTGCGCACCTCGATCTCGACGCGCAGCGAGTGCGGCGCGTGGTCTTTCACACGCGCGATGGCAGCCTCCACGCCGCCGCCGGCATCCACATGATTGTCTTTGATAAGCACGCCTGCGCCCAGAGAGGCGCGGTGGTTATGGCACCCGCCCGCGACGACGGCTCGCTTCTGCAACACTCGCCAGCCCGGCGTCGTCTTGCGCGTGTCCACAACCCGAGCGTCAGTCCCGGCCACGGCATCGGCAAAGCGGCGGGACAGCGTCGCCACCCCGGACAGGCGCTGCATGAAGTTCAAGACCGTGCGCTCCGCCTTCAAGAGGGACCGCACCGACCCGCGGGCCATCGCGATGGTCTGACCGGCGGTCACGGTGTCTCCGTCGCCGGCCTCCCACTCCAGCTCGATGGCGCTGTCTACGGCGGCAAAGACCCGCTCGGAGACGTCCACGCCGGCGACCACGAGCGTCTGCTTGGCCGCGATGCGCCCCTCGCCCACGGTGGCCGCGTCGATGGTGGCGTCAGTCGTTACGTCGCCCAGCGCCAGGTCCTCTTCGAGGGCCAGCGCGACAAGCCTGTCTACCAGGGGATCAGTCAACATGGGGGCGGTTATACCAAAGGTGCGCGCCCCGGGCGCTACTTCAGCGCGTCGGTCGCCTTCTGCTTCAACTCTCTGGCACGCTTCAGGGCCGGTCCATCGGGCAGCGACAGCGCGATCTCCGCCTCGGCCAGCGCCAGCTTCGGCTTGCCGTCCGCCAACAGCGACTCGCCGCGGAACGTGCGGACCAGCGGGTTGAACGGCCCGATGTGCATCGCCCGCTCAGAGTACAAGCGCAGATCATCTTTGGCGCCGCGTTCTACCGCCTTCTCCAAGATGTCCAGGATCAGGCGAAGCGTGTGCTCTTCCTGCGCCGACGCGGCCTTCATCAGGCTGTACAGCCCGTCTTCGTCTTTCAGCTTCTCCAGCACCTTGCGCAGCAACGAGTAAGCCGCCGCGCGCTGTGGATCCAGCTTCAGCGCCGCCTCCAGATGTGTGCGCGCACCGGCCCAGTCCTCCGCCCCAATCGCGGCCCGAGCGCGAAGCACGCGCAGCGCCGGACCGTCCTTGCCGGCACCCAGCACCTCGTCCAGCTGTTGAGCGGCGGGCAGCCACTCCTTGTTCTTCAGCGCCTCGACCGCCACGTGATAGGCCAGCGACGCCTCATCCGCGCCCTCCTTCTTCTCCGCCGGCGTGAACTCGTCGCGGAAGGCCACGAGCAGGTCGTCGTTGAGATAGGCCTTCATGCGCTTGTCGAACTCGGCGAGCTCCAGGCCCAGCACCTCTTTGAAGACCACCGCCGTGCTCTTTCGCTTGCCCCAGATGCGCAGCATCTTGGGGAAGACCTCAAAGCCCCACGTCTTGTCGATAAACGCCACGACCTTGCTGGCGTAGTAGTAGGCCAGCACGATCTCGGCCATGCTGCGCGCGCCGGTGAACATGGTGTTGAAGCTGTCGATCCCCTTGAGCTTGCCGGCCTTGTGCGCGGCCCACAGCTCTTCGTTCATCTCGCGCTTCCACTCGGGCCGCCGAAGCGTCGTCTCGTGCTCGGCCAGCCCCTCGGTGAACCAGCGCGGCACTCGAGAGCGCGACAGCTGGATGTGCCAGACGTGCGCCAGCTCGTGCCAGATGACCATCGCCCAGTTGAAGTCACCCGCGCTCGGCGACACGCTGGTCACGACATGGCCGAAGCAGATGCCGTGCGCGCCGATGCCGGGGTAGCCGATACTGCGGACGCCAAACGTGGTGCGCGACTTGAAAAACTCCAGGTGCAGCGGCGGCTTCGGCGTGAAGTGGTAGTGCTCCTTGTGCGTCGCGTACGCTGCCTTCAGCGTCGCGGGCAGCACCTTGGTCAGTACGTCGGACTCGCTCTTGTTCAGACGCACCCGAAACGCGCCCATCTTGTGCCAGCTCATCTGCTTGGCGGGGCCGTCGTAGAAGCCGTCCGTCATGTTGAATGCGCGCACGTTCATCGAGTCGTTTTCAAACGCCAGCTGCAGGTATTTGTCCGCCAGCGCGTCCTTGCCGACGCGGCTGTAGCCGATGCCCAATCCGACGTAGGACGGCCAGTACTCAGGGTCCAGCTTGATCGCCTTGCGCTCCAGGTCGATGCCATCCTGGTACCGATGCTGGCGAACCGCGTACTCCGCCACGATGTGGTACGCCTCGGCGTAGCGCTTGTTCACCTTCAGCGCACGCTTCATCCACTGCTTGAAGCCCTTGTCGTCCTCCAGCAGAAGCCGACACGCGGCGATCATCGCCAGGGTCTCCGGGTCGTTGGGGTTGGTCTTGAGCGCCTGCTGCAGCACCAACTGCGCGGACTCGAACTGCTCGGTCTCGATGTACACCTGAGCGCGCACCCGCAGGGCCGGCACGTACATCGGGTTGACGGCCAGCGCCTTGCCGGCGTTCTCCAGCGCCTTGATCGGGTCGTTATCGCTGGAGCTGTCCATCCAGGCCGTCAGCGTCAGCGCGTGGGGATGGTTGGGATTGAACTTGAGCACCGCGTCGATGAGCGCGCCCGCGTCCTTCTCGTTCTCTTTGTCCAGAAACAGCGTCGCGAAATAGATGTGCGCCTCAACGCTGCGATCGTCCTCCTCCAGCGCCTCCTCGAAGATGTCGCGCGCGTTGTTGAAGTACTCCGTCAGGTGCAGTGCGCGCCCGAGCAACGCCAGATCATGTGCCGAGGTCACTTCACCGGACTGCCAGAAGTCGGCGATCTCATCCGCATATCGCAGCTTACGCCGGGGCGTGCCGGTGGCGGCCTGCGCTTCGCTGAGCACGATGCGGGCCTCGAAGTTGCGCGGTCTGACCTTCACCTCGCGCTTCAGTCGCTTTATCACGGCTTTGTATTGCCCCGTCAGCAGCTCGACGGTGCCCAGAAGGGCCTGCCCGACCCCCTTGCCCTTGCGCGACTTGCCCAGCAGGCCGGCGGTCTTCGTCGCAGACTCGTACTGGCCAGTGTCGATGTACGCGCGGGCCAGCGCCTCCAGAACCTCGGAACTGGACCCCGCCTTCTCCAGATCCGCGATGCCTGCGGCGTAGTCGCCGCGCTTCAGCTTGTTGCGCGCCGACGAGAATAAGTCCTGAGCAGAGGCGGTGCAGGGCGCCGCGAGGAGCGCGGCCACAAGAAGCGGGAGCAGGCGACGGGACAACCTCAAAGGCCGGATGCGATCTTCCATGCGCCGTCTTCCAGAACCAGGTCCAAGCGGTTGAAGTCGTTGCGGGCGACCCACTGCTCGCGCCCGCCTTCGGAGTATTGGAACTTCCAGAAGTACTCGTATTCGGCCGAGGCGCGCATGCCCTCGATACTGACCTTGCGGACCATGATCCGGTACTGGACCTTCTTGATGTTGTCGCGCAGCTTCGGCAGCACTTTCTTCTCGATGGTGGAGAAGCCGTAGTCGTCTTTGGTCGTATCGGTGGTCGACGCGTTCTCGTAGTAACGGTGCGAGACCAGGCGCCGCACGCTGTCCATGTCGCGCTTCTCCATCGCCGTCCGATAGGCCTCCACCACATCGATTATCGCTCGATTTTCCGGTGTGTCGTCGACCTGTGTGCCGGGGATCAGGGCGGCTCCGCAACCGACCGTGATCAATGTGGCAAGAGCCCATATGGGCGCGCGCATAAGAGGGTCCTCCAAGGGGGACTGAGTCAGGGCTAACGTAGCCACGTGGCGGGTTCGGCGTCAATAAGTTCACCGATCCCCAAACCGTCGCGGCATCGCGATCAATTCCCGCGCAGGGCGTTATCTCAGAACGAGAACTCCGCGCCAACCCCGAAGTCGAATTCGTTGATGGTCTCGTACCGACCGCACTCGCTGTTGTCGGTGCAGGTCCCGTCGTCGGTAGCGCCGTCACGGTTCAGCTTCCATTCGCGGGCGTATTTGCCGAACACAAACATGGGACCAAAGAACTTCCACTTGGCCTCGGTGACCAGCAGGCCGCGGTCCAGGTCGAAGATCTCCGCGACGCCCTCGAAGTTCCGCTTGGCGTAGTAGGCGGACACCTTGATCCCCGCGATGTACGGCAGGATGAGACGCAGCATCAGGTTTGAGTTGTCGTCGCCCTGATAGTCCTCGTAGGTCCCGGAGACCGTCACCGCGTTCAGAATCGTGACATCCGCGCTGGCGTGGAAGCCGTGGACGGTGTCGTCGATGCCGGCCTTGTCGCGATCCGTGAAATAGGTCGCCTTGGTCTTGTCGTCCAGGAAGTCGTAGCGCTCGATCTCGTACCAGCTGTTGATGTAGCCGGGCGCGTAGTCGTCGTCCATGGCGCGGTACTCCACGCGCGCTCCCAGGGTCACGGCGCTGCCGAGCTTGAAGGACTGCAGGATACCGAGGTGGAAGCCGGCGCCGCCGGTCGGGCCAAAGATGTTGACGTCCATGTACGGCGTGATCGCCCAGATCTCAGCGGGCTGAAACGCCCACTCCAGGTCAAACCCGAAGAGCGTGGCCGCGTCGGTGTCCACCTTCAGCTCGGCGTCGTCATTGACCAGCCTGAACGCGTTGTTGGGGTCCGCCGCGTGCCGGGTCGGCGCCGCAAAGTCCGAGATGATCGACAGGCCCACCGCGATGTTGTTGAAGACCGGGGGCAGCCCCTCAGTGAGCTGGAACGGCCGTATGAAGCCGCGAACGCCGAGAATCGCCGGGTCCATCAGGTTGTCCAGGAACAGC
This sequence comes from uncultured Myxococcales bacterium, assembly GCA_964545715.1. Lineage (GTDB taxonomy): Bacteria > Myxococcota_A > UBA9042 > CAZJHX01. The sequence goes on along the minus strand of CAZJHX010000107.1, from coordinate 1,549 downwards.
TGCCCGCCGGCCACCTGCATATCGATATTGACCTGGATGCCTGTCTGATAGTGGTCCGCGTCGATGACGTTGTAGTAGCGATCCACGATGGTGCCGTGTCCGATCGTAGTGCCCTCGAGCACGCCCAGGCGCGCGTAGATCGGGTCGGATGGGCTGCCCCAGGAGACAAAGCGAACCACGCGGGTCCAGTCGCTGACCTCGTCCCAATCCTCGTCGCGAAACACACCCTTCTCTTCGGTGTCGTTGAGGCGGAGGCGCAGCGGCACCTGCACGCCGAAGCCGAACTTACCGATCTTTCCGGCGTGTCCGATGTTGATGCTCATGAAGTGGTCGCCGTCGATCATGCCGTAACCGAGACGGCCATCTATCAGCCCGCTGTAGCCCGGTCCGGCGGCGTCATCTTTCTTGGGCGCAAGCCCGGTGCGCTCCTGCGCGAGCGCTGAGCAGGCAAACAAAACCGCGAACGTTACGCAGGCATAGAATGTCGTTCGGGACATTGGCCCTCCCATGAGACGGGGGTGAGACGCCGGTCAGGGCGCCGCTATTCAGCCATTTCTCGCTTGCCCGACGCAATCGGTCCAGTATTCTCCGCCCCTGGCATCCTGTTGGGAGGCCCGCCATCACGCGGATCATCGAGATCTTCTGTTCGGTACAGGGGGAGTCCAGCTACACGGGCATCCCGTTCGCATTCGTGCGTCTGGCGCGCTGCAACCTGCGGTGCACCTACTGCGACACGGAGTACTCGTTCGGCTCCGGGGAGCCGTGGTCCCTGGACGCGATCATCGAGCGGGTGGAGGGCTACGGTGTGCGCCACGTGTGCATCACCGGCGGCGAGCCCATGCTGCAGCCCGACGACGCCCTTGCCCTGATGGAGCGCTTCACGGCGCTGGGTTACACGATCCTGTTAGAGACCCACGGCGCGCTGCCGTTGGATGGTGTCCCCGAGGCGGTCGTAAAGGTGATGGACGTCAAGACGCCCGACGGCCTGGGGATGGACGCCGAAGACCCGCGCTTTGTCCAAAAGCACCTCCACTATCCAAACCTGGGCCTGCTGACGCCCAACGACGAAGTGAAGTTCGTGGTGACGTCGCGCGCCGATTATGAGTGGAGTCGGGACTTTATCGTGGAGCACGGTCTTGCCGACCGCTGCGGCCATGTTTTGCTCTCTCCAAGCTGGGGCCAGGTAACACCGGCGGACCTCGTCTCCTGGATTCTCGAGGATCGCCTTGACGCGCGTTTGAACCTGCAAGCTCACAAGGTTATCTGGGGTGAGAACGTGTCAGGTGTTTGATTCCTGATAGTCGTCAACCCTATACTGCGCCGGTTTTTACAAGCATAAATCTCAATGTGGGGAGACTGAATGCGGCGCACTATGGTGATTTTCGGGGTTTCGGCCCTTTGTATGCTCGGCTGTGGCGACGATGATCCGCCGCCGCCGGTCGGCGATGGCACAACTGATACCGGCGATACGACGGACACGACGGATACGACGGATACGACGGATACGGGTACCGACGACACGACGGACACCGGCGGCGACGAGCCGACC
>CAZJHX010000106.1:0-36854 GCA_964545715.1 uncultured Myxococcales bacterium | reverse complement strand
CCGCAGGAGCGGCGGCAAACCTGCGGCCTCTGGCTTCGGAGGCCAGCGCTCTATCCAACTGAGCTATGCGCGCATCCGAGGCTGAATCTAGTAGCAGTGAGGGTGCTGGGTGTCAACGGGCGGGGCGGTGCTCAGGGCGGCACCCATTACAAGGTGGCAGTCGTCTGCTCAGTGCGGAATCATCCAGATGCCCTCGTGGGCGGCCGTGTGACGCTCGAAGTCCGCGCGGGTCATCTTCAGCTGGGCGCCGGTGTCCGAGTCGTTGATTATGAAGTGGGTTGGGTTGGTGGGGTCGCCTTCGATGCCTACCACCGTGGCCCAGTGGCCGCTGGGACCGAAGCGGTGTTCGTGGTTGGCGCCGGGCTTGATCGCGGCGCCGTAGCGCGCTGACGGTTTGGGCGCCTGGGTGACTTTGCCGCCCATGCTGACGAAGCCGACCGGGACCGGCTTGCCGGCCTGCACGGTGGCCACGACCTGGGCGGTGGTGCCGGTGGTGATGAAGCGCGCGTCTTTTTGGCCGAAATCCTGGAGCTTGCGCGCCATCGCGACGCCGCTGGAGCCTGCACCCGGGATGTAGATGCCGTCGGAGAAGCGGTCAAGGTCTCGCGAGTTGGAGATGTCCACGCCAGGGTTCTTGCCCGCTCCGGACAAGGTCGACAGCAGCGTCGCAATACCGCAGAAGGCGCCCTTGTAGCGGTGGTTCATCCGATGCTGGTCGATGATCGGCGCATTTTGCGGGTCGGTGGTCCCGGTCGCCTGGGCGAGCTGGCGGGGGGACACGGCCTCGGCGCCCTCCTGATAGCCGAGAATGCTCAGGGAGGAGCGGAGCTCTGCGTTGTCCTGGAGCGGGCGTGCTGCCGGTGCGTGAGACTGGGCCTGGGAGGAGAGGGCGGCGATCGGCGCTGAATTCATACCCGGATTGAGTGCAAGTGGGGCGCCAGCCGCTTTGCGGCGTGGATACTCGCGCAGTCACGCGATTTTGGTCGAGCGACCCAAGCCGCGGGGTGTCCGCGGACATGTCCACCGGCGCGGTGTCAGCGGGCCTGGCAGGTGCCGTCTGCGCACAGGCAGCGCTGGTTGCCCGGGTTCGGGGGGACCAGATCGCAGCTGGCTTCGCACTTCGGGAGGCGGTCGGCGACCTTCTCGTGCAGGCAGGTCCAGCGGTGGAGATCGGTGCAGCAGGGGTTGCCGCCCGTGACGCACTCCTCGTTGGTTTCGCACGGTTCGCAGGTGTTGTGGTCTTCGCCTTCCTCGCTGGGTTTGGTCGTGGGAGCTGCCGGGTCGCAGTAGTCATTGACCGGCAGCTCCGATTCGCATCCGGTCGCGTTGAAGGTCGTGAGGGCAGCGGTTACCAGGACCGCGAGGGTTGTCAGCCGCACTGGCCGACGCATAGTCCGGCGCAGGAGGGGCTGCCGAAGACCTCGATGCAGGTGCCTACCGCGAAGCAGAGGAAGCCCTTGGCCTGGCACTGTTGGTTGCAGTCGATAGGCGGCGGGCCGCCGACGCAGCTGCCGCCGATGCATTTGTCCTGGCCCGTGCAGGCGTCGCCGTCATCGCAGAAGGAGTTGTTGGCCGCGATGCAGCTGGTGCCGGCGCACGTGCCTCCACCGCAGTGTGGGTGATTGCTGTATTTGCAGTAGTTGCCGTTCAGCGGGACCGGCGGGGCGCAGCCGGTCGCCGGACTGCAGCCCAGGTTCTGGGTGCACGGGTTGCCGTCGTCGCAGTTCTTCGGCGTGCCCGTCTTGCAGCTGCCGTTGAAGCAAGCGTCGTTTTCGGTGCACTGGTTGCCGTCTTCGCACGGCGTGTTGTTGTTGATGTGCTGGCAGCCGCCCGCCGGGTCGCACGGATCGTCGGTGCAGGCGTTGCCGTCGTCGCAGTTCAGGTTGTTCAGGCCGGTGCAGACGCCGCCCTGGCACTTGTCGACCTGGGTGCAGACCGAGCCGTCATCGCAGCCCAGCGCGTTGGGGGCGTTGGTGCAGCTGCCGTCGGTGTTGCACTTGTCGTCGGTGCACAGGTTGCCGTCGTCGCAGAGGTCCTCGTCCTTGTCCCCGTCGCAGTCGTTGTCCTCGCCGTCGCAGATCTCCGGCGCGCCCGGGTTTACGTTGGGGTTCTTGGGCTCGCAGTCCGGGGGCTCGCCCAGGTCGGGATAGCCGTCGTTGTCGTCGTCGGGGTCGCACGCGTCGCCCTCGCCGTCGCCCTCGTTGTCCTCCTGCTCCGGGTTGGCCACAAACTGGCAGTTGTCGCTGGTGTCCGGGATGCCGTCGTTGTCGTCATCCTCGTCCACGCAGTCGGCCTGCAGGTCACCGTCCGTGTCGGTGAAGCCGTCGTCCGGGATGCTGTCGCAGTTCTGGTCGACGCCGTCGCAGACCTCGTTTTGCGGCGTACCCGCGTTGCAGGTGCCTGTGCCCAGGCCCGGGGTGCAGGCCAGCTCGCCGTAGCAGGTGCCGAACTCGTTTTTGACCTCGCAGACCTCCGGCACCGTGATGTTGTCCACCTGGTTGTCGCAGTTGTCGTCCTGCGCGTTGCAGATCTCGACTTTCGGCGACTCAGCGGTGCACTCGGTCAGGCCGCCGGGCGCGCACAGACGCTCTCCGTAGCAGGTGCCGTGCTCGTTGCTGTTGAAGCACGTGGTCCACTTGCCGGTCTGGCTGGCCAGCTTGGAGCACGTGCACTGGGTCGGCGCGCCACTGTCATCGATTGGGATGCACTGGGGCTCGTCCGCCGTCGGCAGCTCCTGGCAGCTGTACCCCTGCGGGCAGTCCAGCTCCTCCTTGCATGCCACGCCGCAGAACGATCCCTCCCCGCCATACGTGATGCAGGCGTTGCCCGCCTGGCTGTCGTACTCAATGCAGTCCGCGTTGCTGGCGCACGGGTCGCACAGCCGGGCGTACTTGGGCACGCACACATATACAAGGTCCTCGCCGGTCTGGCTGACCTGCGCGCACGTCCACCCCTGAGGACAGTCCGACACACAGAAGTCCGTACAGAACTTGCCCTCCGCCGTGGTCACACACCAGCCGCCGTCGCAGTCCTCATTGTCCTCGCACGCGTCTTCGGGTTGATAGACAGGCGGCTTCTCAGGCGGCCCGGTGTCCGTGCCGTCGTCCGTCCCGGAGGTGTCGTCCACACCGGTAGTGTCCAGGCCGTCGTCGGTGCCGACACCTGTATCGTCACCGACGCCGGTCGACCCTGTGGTCTCCGCGTCGAGCTTCTCACCTTTAACTGGGGCTCTACCGTTTGAGTCCCCACCGCAGGCGCTCAACGCCGCGACGAGAACGAGCAGCAGCACCGCTCTCAACCAATTTACTGCCAACTGGCAATCCTCCGCCGCCACCCCAAGCGAACGCGCGTAACAGCAACTAATACGCGGCGAAACTGTAGCAGATCGTTATTGAAAACGCACGCCTGAAGTGCCATGGTGCGCGCCCATGAGCGGCCGAAGAAGCATAGCCATCGTTGCCCACGTCGATCACGGCAAGACGACCTTGCTCGATCACATGCTCCGCCAGTCCGGCACATTGCAGGAGCGGGGCGAGCAGGTCGAACGCGTGATGGACTCCAATCCGCAGGAGCGCGAGCGGGGCATCACCATCCTGTCCAAGTGCACCGCCATCGAGTGGCAGGGCACCGTGATTCAGGTCGTGGACACGCCCGGTCACCAGGACTTCGGCGGCGAGGTAGAGCGCATCCTCCGCATGGTCGACTCGGTGCTGTTGCTGGTCGACGCCGTCGAGGGGCCGATGCCGCAGACACGCTACGTCCTGCGCAAGGCGCTGGAGCACGAGTACAAGCCGATCGTGGTCATCAACAAGATGGACCGCCCCGAGTCGCGCCCCGAGTGGGTGCATGAGCAGCTCTTCGACCTCTTCGACGCGCTCGGCGCCCATGACGAGCAGCTCGACTTCCCTATCGTGTACGCATCCGGCCGCGACGGCTGGGCGTCCCACAGCGAGACCGAGCCCGGCACCGACCTCACCGCCCTGTTCGAGGCCATCGTCGAGAACATCGACGAGCCCGAGCATCCCGAGGACGAGCCCCTGCAGTTGCAGGTCTCTACGCTGGACTACTCCGAGTACCTGGGCCGCATCGCCATCGGCCGCTTGGCCGCCGGCAGCATCAAAAAGGGCATGCGCGCCGCCGTCCACCGCCGCGACGGCAAGGTAGACGGCTTCCGCGTCACCAAGCTCATGACCTTCATGGGCCTTGAGCGCGTCGACTGCGAAGAGGCACACGCCGGTCAGATCGTGGCGCTCGCAGGCGTCGACAAGGTCACCGTCGGCGAGACCATCTGCGCCGAAGAGCATCCGCTGCCGCTGCCGCTGATCCCCATCGATCAGCCCACCATCAGCATGATCTTCCACGCCAACACGTCGCCGTTCGCCGGTCGCGAAGGCAACTACGTCACAAGCCGGCAGGTCCTCGAGCGCCTGCAGCGCGAGCTGGAGCACAACGTCGGGCTGCGCCTGGAGCCGCTGGACAACCGCATGGACGCCTGGCGCATCAGCGGGCGCGGCACCCTGCACCTGTCCGTACTGATCGAGAGCATGCGGCGCGAGGGCTACGAGCTGGGCGTCGGTCAGCCGCAGGTCGTCATGCGCGGCGGCGAAGAGCCCTGGGAGTTCGTCACCGTCACGGTCCCCGAGGCCTCCGCGGGCGTCGTCATCGAGAAGCTGGCTCGCCGCTCAGGCATCGTCATGCGCCACGAGGTCGACAGCAAGGGCATCGCCACCCTGGAGCTGGAGATCCCCAGCCGCGGCCTGATCGGCTACCGCAGCGAGTTCCTCACCGACACGCGCGGCGAGGGCATCATCTATCACGCCTTTAATAGGTACGCCCCGCGCGCAGGCGAAATCCGCCGCCGCGAAAACGGCGCGCTGATCGTCCAGGATCCGTGCGACACCGTCGGATACGGCCTCAGCAACCTGCAAGAGCGCGGCCGCCTGCTGCTGGGCCCCGGCACCAAGGTCTACGCCGGCCAGGTCATGGGTCTGCACAACCGGGCCAACGATCTGATCGTCAACCCGGGCAAGAAGAAGCAGCTGACCAACATGCGCGCATCCGGCAGCGACGACGCCCTGCGCCTGACGCCCCACTGGCAGCCCACATTGGAAGAGGCCATCGAGCTCATCGCCGATGACGAGATGGTCGAGGTCACGCCAAAGTCGATCCGCATACGCAAGATCACGCTGGACCACAATCACCGGCGCAAAGAAGCCAAAGACCGCGGGCTGAAAGTCTAAAGGAGGCGGCTAGGCTGAGAAGCTGGAGCCGCAGCCGCAGGTGGACTTGGCGTTGGGGTTCTCGAAGTGGAAGCCCGAGAAGCTGAAGGACTCGACGTAGTCGATCTTGGTGCCGTCCAGGTACATGTAGCTCATGGGATCGACGTACACCTTGAGGCCGTGAAAGTCGAAGACCCAGTCGTCGTCGCCGGCCTTCTCGTCGAAGTCCATGTCATAGGTGAAGCCTGAGCAGCCGCCGCCCACGATCATGATCCTAAGACCGTGTTCGTTGAGATCCTGCGCCTCGGCCATCTCCTGAACTTTTCCAACAGCTAGTTCGGTGACCTGCATAACTGGAAGTGTAGGGCAGGTAGGGGGAGTGTCAACGCAAAGTTCCCTAGCGGGACTGGGTGCGGGCGCGCTCTTTGACCGCCTTCACGGCCGCCGGAGCCTGCGCGGGCTGGGCCTCGGCCTCGCCGAACGCGTCATCCAGGTCCTGCAGTTGGCGAACCTGAGCCTCCAGGCGCTTGCTGCCGCCCATGCCCTTGGCCTTGCCCGATGCGGCGGTCGCCGTGTTGCGAAGCAGCTGGCGGGCCGCGGCGCCCCGACCGTCTTTGAGCATGTCCGCCGCGCGGTGCATGACCTCGGCGATACGAACCTCTTCCACACGCTCTTCGACCGCCTTGTCGCGACCGTTATCCACCAGGGACTTGTCCTTGGTCACCATCACGGCCAGGTCCAGTGACGCGCTCTTCTTGTCGCCCTCGGCCAGCACATCGAGATAGCGCAGGGACACCGAGCCGACCTTGGTGCGTCCGGTGCGCACGACGGGCACCTGAACCTCGACCAGGATGCTGCGCTTCTGGCCGCCGAAGATCTCCGCCAGCGGGATCGTGACCTTGTCGCCCTGGCGCTTGAACGTGTAACCGAAGACCTGCTTGAGGTCGACGCCGTCCTCGAGCATCACCTCGACCTCGGCGGCCTGGGCGATGGTGGAGAACATGCGGCTGAGCTCCGTGCTGAACACGCCCGCGATGGCCGACGACTTCTGAATGAAGTAGTAGTTGCCGCCCGCGTTGTCGGCCACGGCCGTCATCAGATCCTCGTTGTAGTCGGTGCCCACGCCCATGGTCGTGACCGAGACGCCGCGCTGGCTGCTCTGGGTGACCTGGCGGGACAGCGCCTTGGTGTCGGTGATGCCGCGGTTGGCCAGGCCATCGCTCATCAGGATCACGCGGTTGACCTGACCGTTGGCCAGGTTGCGCTCAACCTCTTCCTGACCGCGGAAGAGACCGCCGCTCAGGTTGGTCGAGCCACCTGCGCGGATCTTGTCCAGCGCTTGGATCGCCTGCTCTTTGACCTCTTCGTCGATGCGCGCCGACGGCAGGTCGACCCGCACGTCATCGCTGTAGCTGACGATGGACAGCGTGTCCTTGTTGTTCAGCTCACCGACCAGGTGCTTAGCCGCCTTGATCGTGTTGACGATCTTGTCGCCGCGCATCGAGCCCGAGCGGTCGATAACCAGCGCGATGTTCATGGGCAGGCGCGCCGCCGACCCGGCCTTGACGGCCTCCAGGTCGATAGCCAGGTGCACAATCCCGTTGCCGGGCATCAGCACGTGACCGTTGGACAGCGACGTCTTGAGCGTCACGTTGCCCTTCTTCTCTTGGGAGTTGGCGTGAGCCAGCGCCGGCAGAAGCACGGCGACGAACATGAGACGAGCGATGAGATTCTTCATTTTGGGGGTTCTCCTCAGGGGTTAAGGGGGCCAGTGGGCTGTTATCAAAGTCCGTCGCCCGTTTCGCGTCCGCTGGCCTGGCGGGCTTAGCGAGCGAAGCGGTCCGGCGACGCAGGCGGGGTGGTGCCCCGGTAAGGAGGCGGACGCTGAGGCCGCCCAGCCAGCGGGCGCGAAACGGGTGGCGGACTTCGATGACTGGCCACACTAACGAGCGAGTGCGCGACCGCTCTCTTTGGTGGACTTGACGGCCTCGGCGGCGGCCGCGGGGGCGGTCTTGGCCGCACGGAACTTCTGGGACAGCTTGCGCAGGCGCGTGCTCTGGCGCTGCAGGCGAACCGAGCCGCCCATGGCGCTGGCGCGGCCCTCGTTGGCCTTGAAGGCGCCATCCAGCACGGCCTCAGCCTTGTCGGCCTCGCCGTCGCGCAGCAGGTTGGCCGCGGTGTTCATGGCGTTGGCGACCTGCACCTCGCCGACCCGCTCCTCAACCTCTTTGTTGCGCGTGCTGGTCACCAGCTCTTTGTCCTTGGTGACCACGACCTCGGCCAGCACCTCAGCCTTGCGCGCCTCACCCTCGGAGGCGACATCGACATACTTCAGCGTGACCTGGCTGACCGCCATCTTGCCCTCGCGAAGGGTCGGCACCTGCAGTGCCAACAGGATGGCGCGCTTCTGACCGGCAAACAGCTCGGCCAGCGGGATGGACACGGTGTCGCCCTTACGCGTGAACGTGTAGCCAAAGACCTGCTTGAGGTCGATGCCGTCCTCGATGAGCACCTCGACAACCGCGCCCTGCGCGACCGTGCCGAACATCTTCTGCAGCTCCTGGGTGAACACGGACACGATCTGGTCTGAGTCCTTGATGAAGTAGTAGTTGCCGCTGGCGTGGTCGGCCACGGCCGTCATCAGGTCCTCGTTGTAGTCCACGCCCACGCCCATGGTCGTGACCGAGATGCCCTGCTGTGCGTGCTTCTGCGCCTGCTGGCTCAGCGCCTTGGTGTCGGTGATGCCGCGGTTGGCCAGGCCGTCGCTCATGAGGATGACGCGGTTGATCTGGTTGAGCCGCATCCCGCGCTGGACCTCTTCCTGGCCGCGGAAGAGACCGCCGCTGAGGTTGGTCGAGCCGCCCGCGCGAATCTTGGTGATCGCGTCCAGCGCCGCCTGGCGGGTCTCGCCGTCCGCCGGAGAGGCCGGCAGATCGACGCGCACGTCGTCGCTGTAGCTGACGATGGCGATGGTGTCTTTATCGGTGAGTTGCTCCACAAAGTGGCGCGCCGCACGGCGGGTGTCGCGAATCTTGTCGCCCCGCATCGAGCCCGAGCGGTCGATGACCAGCGCCACATTCATGGGCAGACGCTGCGTACCGGCCTTTTTGGTCGCCGCAAGCTCGATCGCCAGGTGCACGGTGCCGTCGCCCGGCATCAGGACGTGCGGGTTGGACAGCGCGGCGTCCAGCGTCACGTTGCCCTTGATGCTCCACTTGCCCTTGGGCGGAGTCGGCTTCGCGGCGGGACCCTTCGGCGTTTGGCTGGCCGGCGGACCACCCACCTCGATCTTCTCCCAGTCCATCCGCTGGTTCTCCAGCTCAGGCGCACGCTCCGTCACGGTCGTCGGCGATGAGACGCCGTTGCCGTTGGGGGACGTGGTCGGCTGTGCGGAAGTCGCGGGCTCGGTCGGCATAGTGCAACCGGTGGCCAGGGCAACAGCGGCGAAGGCAAAAGCGAAGTTTCGAAGCATGAGGCGATATCTCCAATCCCGCGACGTTCGGGTCGCGGGGAGTGAAGACGCGCCGCCATCAGAAAGGATCTGACGCCGCTGAGATTTTAATGAATATCGGAGTTGTAGTGGACGACGTCGCCCGACTCAGTCGCCGCACGCAGCGCCATCTGCAGACGCGCGAGCACCTCGTCAGCCGAGACCTTGCCCTCGGTCAGCGCCACCGTGGCCACCGCCAGCCGGGGCGCCTCACCGGCCGGACTACCGCTCAGACTGGCAGCGGTAAACGCGTCCTGAATGCGGTCGGGCAGCCGGCGCATGCCGTTCTCATCCGTGCTCGGGCACAAGACAAAGAAGCGATGCGGCTCCATGCGGGCGGCCACATCGACACGGCGTACAAAGTCGCGCAACAGCTCCGCGGCATCGAACTCCAGCTGCGCAGGCGTCGCCGGTACCTGGATGGCCACCACGCCAAAGGGCGCCTTGTAGCGGGCCAGCCGGTTGGCCTCGTCCTCGAGTCGCTCGATCAGGTGTTGCCGGTCCCACAGCTCGGTCTGCGCGTCGACGCTGGCTGCCGCGCTCACCGACTCCACCTCGACCTGCGTGATCTGCTCTTCCATGCGCGACAACGCGGCGCGCAGCATGGCGATCGTCTCCACCTGCTTGCGGTGATCCCGATAGCAGTCCGCCGCTTTCTGAAACAGCGACAGCGTCACGCCAACGTTCAACGGCAGCGGCAGAAAGCCAAAGGCGCCGGCCTCATTGATCGCCTTCACGGCGACGCTGGTAGCGGTGTAGTTGCCCATGACCAGGCGCACCACCTCGGGCCATTGTGCAGCGATGGTGTCCAGCAGAACCCGCTCCAGCTTGGCGTCCACCAGCACGATGGCCGACCGGGCGGCCTCCAGGTGCTCCAGCGCGCTTGTGCCGTCATGAACGACGGTCACGTGAAAGTCGTCCCCGAGCAGAGTCGACCAGTCCGCTGAGGTGTCGGCTGCGGCGGCGTCGACTACGAGAACGGGCAGGGGTCCGGGTTGGTGCTCAGTCATAAGGGCATGCAAGCTTACCCCAGAGTTGTGGCTTTTTTTGCGTCTCGCGGGTGTTTTCGGCGGAAAAACTCTATAAATGCTACATTCTGTTTTCGGACTGAGAGAAATCCTGGGGGGTACCTGAATGCTCATCCTCACCCGGCGCCCGGGCGAGGCAATACTCATTGGTGAGGACATAGAGATCCTCGTCAAAGAGGTGGGCCGTAACCACGTCCGGTTAGGAATCAACGCACCACGAAGCGTGACCATCCGCCGGCTGGAGACGTTGAATCGGCCACCGAAAGAGAAGCCTGAAGAGACGCAGACGGATTGACCGAGGCCGCGGTCGTATTGGCCGCGGGCTTATCGTCCCGCATGCAGCAGCCAAAAGCACTGATCACACTCCACGGACGCCCACTGGTTCGTCACGTCGCGCTGTGTTGTATCCAAGCGGGCTGCCACCCTGTCTACATCGTTGTCGCCGAGCCCCATGCGGCCCGAGTAGCGGCCGAAGTCAGTTCCATGTCCGCAGTGGTCGTGGTAACTAACCCCGACCCGGCTCGAGGCATGCTGTCGTCGCTTCAGGTCGGGCTGAACGCCGCACTGGTCGGTGGCGCGTCCGTCGTCGTTTTTACGCCGGTCGACACGCCGCTTGCGGGTTCAGAGGCGGTCACCGCAATCCTGGCCGCCACGGGAGATTGGATCGTGCCCGTTCATGACGGACACCCCGGCCATCCCGTGGCAGTGAGTGCGCGCGCATCCGAGGCGCTCGTCCAGGCCGACCCCACAACCGGGTCGGCACGCGACGTCCTGGCGGCGTTCGACAGGGTTGAGGTCCCCGTCTCCGATCCCGGCGTGTGCAAGAACATCAACACGCCCGCCGACGTGGCGGCGCACTCAGGCTTTGGGGAGCCCAAATGAACGACATCGGCCACAGCTGCAAGGACTGGACTCTAGCCCAGCTCGATCACAAGTACGGCCCAAACGTCCATATTCTGACGGACCCGTACTACACGACCACACTGGCGCGGCTGTGCTCGCCCGAGACCCGTCAGCCGACGTTCAACCGGCTGATTCGGCGCCTCTACGAAGGTCTGTGCCGCGCTGTGGTCAACAACGAGCTGCCGCGCGTCGACCGTCGCATCCGCACCCGGATGGCGGCCACCACCGACCGCGCGGTCGTCGGCTCGGACTTCATCGACCCCAACACGTCCATCATCACTGTGGACCTGGCGCGCGCCGGCATCCTGCCCTCCATGGCGTGCTTTGACATGCTGAACGAGACCCTGGACCCCGAGGTGGTTCGCCAGGATCACGTGATCATGCAGCGTCAGACCAACGAGGCAGGCGAGGTCACCGGCGCGTTGATGTCCGGCTCCAAGATCGGCGGTCCGGTGAAGGGTCGCTACATTCTGCTGCCCGACCCCATGGGCGCTACCGGCTCCAGTATGTGCAACGCCATTCGCTACTACAAAGAGGCGCTGGACGGGGCCCCGGGGCCGGTCGTCGCCATGCACCTGATAGTGACGCCCGAATACATCAAGCGCGTGACGAGCGAGTTCAACGACGTGAAGATCTACGCGCTGCGCCTGGACCGGGGCCTCAGCCCGGCCGAGCTGCTGCAGACCGTGCCCGGCACCCACTGGGAAGACGAGTGCGGGCTCAGCCCCGTGCAGTACATCGTCCCGGGCGGCGGGGGCTTCGGCGAACTCATGAACAACGCGCTGGTCTAGCGGCAGTCAGGAGCAAAGACATGGACGTTCAAATCCTGGGCATGAAGATGGAGGTGCTGCTGACCGAGCAGCAAATCCAGGACCGCATCGCGGTGCTCGGCGCGCAGATCACCGAGGAATACAAGGACCTGGGCGGCGAGCTCGTCCTCATCATCGTGCTCAAGGGGTCGATCCTCTTCGCCGCCGACCTGGCCCGCCATATCAAGCTGCCGCTGACGATGGAGTTCATGGGCCTGAGCTCCTACGGCGACAGCACCCAGACCAGCGGCGTCGTACGCGTGACGCTGGACCTGTCCAAGCCGGTGAAGGGCAAGCATGTCCTGATCGTCGAGGACATCATCGACACCGGGCTGACCATGAAGTACCTGCTGGCCAACCTGGGCACGCGCGAGCCGGAGACGCTGAAGGTATGCACGCTGCTGAGCAAGCCGGCGCGCTCCAAGGTCGAGGTCCGCATGGATTACGTCGGCTTCACCATCGACGACCACTTCGTCGTGGGCTACGGGCTGGACTTCGAGCAGAAATACCGCAACTTGCGCTTCATCGGGTACATGACCGAGGAGAGCGACTCCTAGGTGCTGCTGCGGTATCTCGGGCACGCGTGCTTTGACGTCGTCCCGGCTGCCGGGCCCCGGGTGCTGCTGGATCCGTATCGCTCCGGCGCGCTGGGCGGACGGATCAGCCACGCCCCCATCGACGTAACGGCGGACATCGTCGCCATCACCCATTATCACGAGGACCACGGGTGGTACGGCGCGCTGCCGGGCGACCCGATCGTGGTCGATCAGCCGGGGCAGGTGCTGGGGGTCGACTTCCGCATGGTCTGGCTGCCGCACGACGCGCACGACGGGTGCCGCATGGGCATCAGCCGCATGATCGCGTTCACCGTCGACGGGGTCTCAGTACTACATCCCGGTGACCTGGGACGCCTGCCGACGCGAGACGAGCTGCGCACGCTTGGCCGGGTCGACCTGCTGTTGCTGCCGATCGGCGGCAAGTACACGCTGGGGACGGACGACGCCGTCGAGCTGATGCGCATGCTGCGACCGCGTTGGACCGTGCCGATGCACTACCGCAGCAAGCGGGTCGATCTCGATATGGCGCCTCGCGCGGCGTTCGTGGCCAGGCTGCCCTCGGGCATCGATGTACACGGAAGCGGCAGCGCCGAGCTGGATTGCGCCGCGCCGGACTGCCCCGACGGCGTGATCCTGCTGGACCCGGCGCTGTGATAGCTTCGTAATCGCACCATGGACTTCCTCGCGCAGCTCGAAGTGGATTGTCAGGCGCTGGCCGACGCGCTGAAGGCTCGCCAGGTGCCCAGACCCGACCGCAAGCAGGCGCGCGCGCTGCTACAGCAGGCCTTTGTGCTGCGGGGGGAAGACATCCCAAACATCCCGGAGTTGGAGAAGCTGCATGCCGCGATCGCGGCGCTGATCCGCCCGCCCGAGCCCGAACCGGAGCCTGAGCCCGAACCCGAGGTCTGGGAGCCGATGGGCTGGCGCCTCATGAAGCAGACGCCGGTGAAAATCCGGTTCGCCCTGCGCCCCGAGTTCCACGACCAGATCAAAGAGACCTATGAGCGCCTCGGCGAGCGCCTGCAGGAGGTGTCGGACTGGTTCTGGGAGCGGTGCGTTCCCGACCACGATGACAAGGGCGACAAGAGCCTGGCGCAGCAGGCCATGGAGGAGTTCGGCGAGACGGATATGGAGTACGTCTGGGGCCGCAAGAAGCGTCCACCACCCGGCGGCGGCGGGGGCCCCAGGCAATAACCTATGCAGTCAGCGCCCCGGCGATCGCCCAGTTGATCGCGTTCTCACCCGCTACGCCGCAGTAGATCGCTCGCAGCGCATACGCGCGCTCCAGATCCACGATGTGAATGCCGTCCCCGTCAGGCGCCGCGACCACCTGCGCCTGGCCCAGCGAGCCGTCGGTCAGGCTCATCGGGATCTCCACGACATAGTCGGTAAATACGGCGCTCGTGCCGTCCTCGTCCACCAGCAGCGCGACCTCCCGACCACGCATGCGACCGCGGAATCGGCGCCCACCGCCGGCCAAATCCAGCTCGAGCACATAGCCGTCGTGGTCATCGTGGCGCTGGAACGTCTCGACCGTACCGAAAAACAGCGGCTTCTCGACGTAGGGGCCGCCGTCCTCCGGACAAAAGACGTCGCAGTTGCCGCACTCGTTGCAGAAGTCCGTGTAGCAGCCCAGCTGATGGCCCTTCTCGATGCGGAAGCTCTTGTCCTCGTCGGACTCCGAGAGCGACCCGTCCGGAAAGACCACCAGGTCCTTGTACCGATACTCTTCGGGCATCAGCTCGTACGCGAAGTTGGCGTTGTTGGGACACACCGGCACGCATTTGTCGCAGTTGATGCAGTCGAAGAGCATCAGGTGTGACCCGATTTTGCGCGGGGTCGCCCGGTTCTTCACGGCCTGATAGCGCGGGTCTGCCGACAGCGTCTCCACATACGCTCGCGTGTTCTCCATGGCGGCCTGGGCCACGGTCAGATCGTCGTGCCCGTTGACCTTCTGGATAAAGCCGGCGATGTCGTGCGCCCCCACCTTGCGCATGCGGTCTTCCAGGTTCTTGCAGTACGAGCTCAGCCGGCCGTAGCCACCCGGGCGCAACAGGTCCGTACACGTGGTCACCGGAGTCAGGCCCAGCGCCACGGCGTCCGGGTAGTTCTTGCGGTCGATGCCGGCCGAGAACGAGACCGGCATGTGATCCCCGACGACCGCCGCCTCCTGCCGCAGCTTCCACAGCAGGTTCATCGACACCACGTGCAGCGGCTGGCCGCTCAGATACATCTTCTCGTCGGCAAAGAAGTCCTTCTTGTTGGCTACGACCAGCGTGTTGGTCAGCTTGATCCCAAAGCGACGACCCCGGCGCTTGGCCAGGTCGGTCAGCCGGGTCAGCAGCGGTAGCGCCTGATCCCACTTCAGGTCGTTGTCGAACTCCTCCTGAATGGGGTGGATCTCGTCGTAGCCCAGGTCCCCACGCAGCAGGTCCATCACCTTCTCATAGCCAAGCAGCGTCGGGTTCAGCTTGATGATCAGGTCCATGTCCAGCGCCTGGAGCACGTGCTCGCCGATGCGCTCGATCTCGTCGGGCGGGCAGCCGTGAAAGGTCGACAGCGTGATCGAGTCACTGATCCGGTGCGGCACCTCGATGTCGCGCCACTGGGCCAGGTCCCCGGTCAGCTCGCTGCGCAGCGCGTCGATCGCGGCGCTTGCGTCGCGCATGCCTTCGATCCACCGACTCACGCGATCGCTGGTGATGCCCTTCAGGTCGTAGCCGACGCTCATGTCGAACACGAACGGGTCCGAGCCCACCACGTCGCGGCGCCCGACCGGGTCCACGTCGCGCAGAATATGCAGCGCCATCCAGGCCGCCACGTACTCCACCAGCGACCACTCCAGCTTCAACTCCTGAGACCACTCGACGTTGTAGCCCACGTTGTGCGCGTCGATGCACGGGCGCGGGATCTCCAGCTCATCGAGGATCTGCACCGTCTTCAGTTCGAAGATGCGTCCCCCGGCCAGCCACGCCAGCACGATGTTCTGCACCAACTGAGACTGCGGACCAGCCGCCGGTCCGACCGCCGTCGCCGCCGGACGCCCAAGAAAGTCGACGCTGGTGTCCAGATCCGAGGATCCGGCCCACCATTTGCGACGCCCCAGGTCGTAGATCGCGTCTCGCTCGCGCAGCTCGCGCAAAGCCCGCCGAAGCAGCGTGCCAAGGGGCAGCGGGTACAGCTCAGCCATCAAGCGCCTCCATACGTTGCCACAGCGCGGCCGCCGCCTCTCTCGAGGCCGCGTAGATCGCGCTGGTGTCCTCATTGCCCGGCCAGACCTCGCGGCCGGACGCCCACACCCGGGTGATGTAGGCGCGGTCGAACCCGAACAGCAGGTGCCCGACCAGGTTGTCCGACGTCATCGGTGTCGCCGGCACATAGCTCGTCAGCACGACATCCGCCGGACAGCCGGGCTGCAGGCGCCCCATGCGCCGATCGGTGTGCTGCTCCGCCATCGTCAGGGCGCCTTGCAGCAGGCGCAGCGGCAGGTCCCACGCGTTGTTCACGCCCGCGTCGCGCGCCTTCAAAAACGCCGTACGGGCCTCGGTCAGCACGTCGCAGCCGATGCCGTCGGTGCCCACCGCAAGCCGGTCGTAGCCGGACGCCAGCTTCGCGTAGCCCACCGAGTTGTTCATGTTGGAGCGCGCGTTGTGCACCAACCAGCATCCGGCCGCTGCAGCCCGATCCAGCGCGTCCTGCTCGAGGTGTACGCCGTGCGCGATGATCGCGTTTGGGCCCAACAAGCCGGCCTCCGCGTAGCGCGCGATCGGGTCGCCGTCGTCCAGATCGGCGCCGTCCTCAGCCACGTGGATGTGAAAGCCGCGCCCGGTCTCGGCCACCGCCTCACCCAGCTTCTGCAAGGTGTCGTCACCCAGCGTAAACGACGCGTGCCCGCCGATGAAGTGTCCGCTGCGCACGTTTTCGGCCACACCCGCGTCTCGCTGCGCGACTCCGCCGCGGTCGGTCACCTCGTAGCAGAGCAGGCCGCGCACGCCGATCTGATCCAGGGCGCCGGCGATAACGTCCAGCGAGCCGTCGATGAAGTTGGGCGACGCGTGGTGGTCAAACAACACCGTCACGCCGCTGCGAGCCGCCTCCAGCGCACCGACCAGCGCGCTCATGCGCAGCGACTCGGGGTCCAGCGCGCGGTCCAGACGCCACCAGATCTGCTCCAGAATCTCGACGAAGTTGGTCGGGTTCATGGGCGGCGGCGGCATGCCGCAGGCCAGCGCCGAGTACAGGTGCGTGTGGCCGTTGACCAGCCCCGGCAGCACCAGCGCGCCGCCGGCGTCCACGTCCACATCCGCGGCGGCCAGCCCCACGCCGACATCGATGATCTCGCCATCCTCGATGACGAGATCCGCGGCCGATACCTGCGGCGCAGGCAGCAGCGACGTCAACAGACCGTTTCTAATCGACAGACGTGCCATTTCGGCGCAGCGCCTCCGTCAGTTCACTCAGATCAGGGTTGCACGTCAGCGGATCGCCGACGGCTTTGCGGGCGGTTGCCACGTCCTTGAGCCCGTTGCCGGTAACCACGGCCAGGACGGACGCGTCGGAAGCGACGATGCCGCGTGCGACGGCCGCTCTGAGACCGGCCACACCGGCCACACCCGCGGGCTCACCAAAGACCCCGCTCAGGCGCGGCGTGGTCCGAACGGCGTCCAGGATCTCGTCGTCAGAGATCGACAGCAACGTCCCGCCCGAGGCCCGCACAGCCTGGATGGCCTTGGTGTCGTTGCGCGGCGTGCCGACGTTGATGCTGTCCGCGATGGTGTAGGAGTCCGCGGGCACGACCTCGTCTTTGCCCGCCTCGAACGCGTCGACGATGGGGCGCGCGCCGTCAGCCTGCACGCCGAGCATGCGTGGAATCGACGGTAGAATGCCGACCGCGTGCAGCTCCGCGAGGCCCTTGTACACACCGGCGATGCTGCAGCCGTCGCCGACCGAGACGATCACCCAGTCGGGCGCGTCCAGGCGCGTCTGCTCCCCGATCTCCAGGCCGCAGGTCTTCTTGCCCTCGACCAGGTACGGGTTGATCGCACAGTTGCGGTTGTACCAGCCAAACCGCTCGCAGGCGGCCGAGCACAGGTCGTAGGCGGCCGCGTATCCGCCGCGCACTTTGATGACCGTGGCGCCAAACGCCAGCAGCTGCGTGACTTTGGGCTCCGGCGCCGCCTCCGGCAGAAAGATGATCGCCTGCTGCCCCATCCCCGCGCACATGCCGGCCAGCGAGCTGGCGGCGTTGCCGGTAGACGCGCAGCCGAGGGTTTCAAAGCCGAGGGTTCTGGCGTGGGCAGCGCCGACGGCGCTGGCGCGATCCTTGAATGATGCTGTTGGGTTACGCCCATCATCCTTCAGCCGCAGCCGGGCCACGCCGGACCAGGCCGCGAGACGGGGCGCATCGATGATCGGCGACCACCCGACAGGCTGGGGCGGCACGTCCGCGCCAACGGGCAGCGGCAGCAGCTCCGCGTACCGCCAGATCGACAGCGGGCGGTCCTGCAGGGCAGCGACTGTGAGTGTCTGGCGAGCCACGGCCAGGTCGTAGCGAACGTCCAGAATACCGCCACACGGCGCCGGACAGGTCCAGTGAGTCCGGGGCGCATGCGCCGCCCCGCATCGGACGCAAACAAGCTCTGACACGTGTGCCATAGCTGGGCATGGTGTCACGGGGATCAGCGGCGACGCAATGGGGGCAAAACAGCAAACGTCTCGGCTGTGGTACGGGCCGTGCTACGCGATGGTCCGGGCGCGGCAACAACACCGACACGCGGGGGACACCATGAAGACACTGAAACTAATCGCAATCGGCTGCATGGCGGCAGCGCTGGGATGCGGCGACGACTCCGACATGGCCATGGACTACATGGGCGCATACCACCCCAATGCGGGGAGAGCGCCGGTGGAGGCGCCCCCGAAAAACGAAGGCGACAACTATGAGGCGGTCGGCACGAACCCGTATGAGCTGGCGGCCGCCGATCCGTTCTCGACGTTTGCCGCCGATGTGGACACGGCCAGCTACGACATCTTTCGTCGCGACATCGGCCAGGGGCTGCTGCCCGTGAAGGCCGGCGTGCGCCTGGAGGAGTACGTCAACTACTTCAGCTACGACTATTCGGCGCCGGACGCCGACTCAGACGTGCCGTTCGCCATCGCGCTGGAGGCGGCTGACAGCCCGTTCACCGCGGGCGCCACGACGCTGCGCATCGGCATCAAGGGCAAGCGTCTGGAGGACGTGGGCAAGCGGCCGACCAACCTGGTCTTTCTCATCGACATCTCCGGCAGCATGTCCTCGTCCGACAAGCTGCCGCTCGTGCAAAAAGTGCTCACTGAGACCCTGGAGGTCCTGGACGCCGACGACACGGTCGCCATCGTGACGTACGCGGGCAGCACCGGCGTGGCGCTGGCCCCCACAAAGGTGTCGGAGAAGGCCGCCATTGCACAGACGATCAACAGCTTCGCCGCGGGCGGGTCCACCGCGGGCGCCGCCGGGATCACCTTGGCCTATCAGCAGGCCGAGGCGGCGTTTCTCGAGGGCGGCATCAACCACGTCATCCTGTGCACGGACGGCGACTTCAACGTGGGCGTCAGCAGCACGACCTCGCTGGTGGAGCTGATCGAACAGAAGCGCAAGTCGGGTATCACGCTCACCGCGCTGGGCTTCGGCATGGGCAACCTCAACGACGCCATGATGGAAGCCGTCACCAACGCCGGCAACGGCACGTACGGCGTGATCAGCGATATCGATCAGGCGATCTCGTACGTCCACAAGCGGCTGATCAGTGGGCTGACGTTCATCGCCAAAGACATGAAGATCCAGGTGGTCTTCAACCCTGAGAAGGTGCTGGCCTACCGGCTGCTGGGCTACGAGAACCGGGCCATTGCGGACGAGGACTTCGACAACGACGCGGTGGACGCCGGCGAGGTCGGAGCGGGCCACACCGTGACGGCGCTGTACGAGGTGATCGGCGCAGACGGCGCGGTGCCGGTCGTCGAAGGCGCGGCGGCGCTCGACCTGGAGGCCGCACCGTACGAGGGCGAGCTGGACGTGGACGGCGACGAGCTGGTGCGGGTGCTGGTGCGCTGGAAAGACACTGGAGCGAGCGAGGAGGACGCAGCGCACGAGACGGCTTCGGCCCTAACCGAAGACGAGATCACGGATGACTTTGCCGCCACCAGCGCCGACTTCCGCTGGGCGACGGCCATCGCCGCGTTTGCCGAAATCCTCAAGGCCAGTCCGTACGCGGACGACGAGCACCTGGGCGCCATCCAGGCTATCGTGGAGGCCAATGCGGGCGACGCCCCGCAGCGGGAGGAGTTCGTGACTTTGATGGCCAAGGCATTACAGCTGCTCGCCGCGCGTTAGCGGGCTGTGGACAACAATCTGACCTGCCCTGTCTGCGGCCTCGAGCTGCCGGCCGCGGCCTCGCATTGCGAGCGCTGTGGGCCACCGGCGACCCGGGCGCGCATCGAGGGCATCCAGTGGTATCTGGACCGCCACACCGCGGCGACCGAGGAGCTGCGCGGAGCGGTCTGGCGTCACAAAGATCGCCAGGCTGCGACCGAACCCACGACAGAGCCGGAGCTGCCGGCTGTCACCGCAGCCGCGGTGGAGCCCGGACTGGTCGAGCCACCCAGGCCACCAGAACCGCAGCCGGCGCCGACCGTCAAGGAGAAGGCGGCGGCCACACGGTCCTGGGCCGAGACGTTCATTCGCAGCCTGCTCTACATCGGCGTCTTCGGCCTGGCGGTCACGCTCTTCGCCATGATCTTCCAGTATCGCGACGCGATCAGCGGCGAGTGGAAGTTTGCGTCGGTGCTGGCGACCACGCTGACGGCGTTTGGGCTGGGCCAGACGATGCGAACCCGGTGGGACTACGACCGCACGGGCCTGGCGTTCATCATGCTGGCCGGCCTGCTGCTGCCCATGAACTGGTACGCCGCAAAGGCGTTCGGCCTGATCGGGGGCGGCCAGTCAGCGACCGAGTGGGGGGTCGTGGCGTTCGTCTGCAGCGCCATCTACGCGGGCGCGAGCCGGCGCATCCAGGATCCGGGCCTGCCTTATCTGGTGATGTTCGGCGTGATGGCCGCCCTGGCCTGCTTCGCCACCGCCGCCGTCCCACGATGGACCTGGCGCGGGGTCGGCGCCGCCTTTGCCGCGACCGCGGGCCTGACCGTGCTGCCGACAACCTCCGACCGCTACCGCTGGCCCGTCCTGCTGGTCAGCGGCGCATACGGCGCCCTCGCGCTGCTGGTGTACGTATGGGCGCTCTCGGACCTGGCCTCGCCGGACGGACCGGGGCTGTGGCGCGTGGGCATGTTGGGCATGGCCTTTACGCTGACGGTGCAGGCAGCCGATCTGCGACGGCCGGGCACCCTGCTTCGGTACGCGGTGCCGCTGCTGCTGGCCCTGAACGCCGGCATCCTGGTCAAAGAGCTGTCGACGGGCGCCAGCAACGCGGGCTTTGTCATTATGGGGCTGGCGTTTCTCGTCCTTGGCCAGGCGCACATCTGGCGGCGCCGGGGCGACGAGACAGCGCTGGCGTCCGCCACCGCCTGCGACGACGTGTCATCCGGCATCGGCATGCTGGGGCTGGTCGTGGTGCTGCTCAGCGTGCTGACCCACACCCTGACGCTGGACTTCACCCCGCCCGTGCTGTCCGCGGGCGGGCCGGTGACGCTGACCCTGGGCCTGGTGTTGGGCGCTGCCTACGCGTACCTGCGCGCGCGGGCGCTCCCGGAGTGGATCTTCGGCGCCTGCATGATGGCGCTGGCAGGCGCCTGGTATGTGGCCGGAACCGCGGCGCCGGGACCGGACGCGCGCGCGCTGGCCGTAGTGGCGGTCGGGGCCGTCTTCGCGCTGATGCCCGGTGAGGGCGAGCGCCACCGCGCCATCGTCGACACCGGACTGGCCGCTTTTGGCCTGGGGGCCCTGGGCCTGGTGACCTATCGCACTGTCGGCCCGTTGGCGCACGGTCCGGCGATTATCGCAGCGGCCGCCGCCTTCGGGCTGTGCTTCGCCATCGACCTGCTGCGCCCGACCATCACCGAGCGTGTGCCCGAGGGCGCCATCACCAACGCAGGCGTGCTCGCGTTTGGCGCGGCCATGCTGCACGCGTGGGCCTGGGCCACCCCCGCGGGCTGGACATGGGCCGTCCCGGCCTTCCTGGTCGCCGCGGGCGCCGCGCTCGGCGGGGAGTTGGTGCGAACCCGGTCCGTGGATGTCGGACGCCGATGGTACGCCGCCGGGTTCAACGCGGCGCTGCTCGGGCTGGCCGTCCTGGGCGTGGACCTGGCAACCGCCTCGGTCTCCGCGCTGCGCGGGGGCACCGTTGACGGCATGTCATACAGCTCGCCGGTATCCGTGTGGACAGCCTTTGCGCTTGCGGGCGCCTTCTACGGATTGGACGCCGCGCGCCGCGGGGCCGCGACGGCTGCCAATATCGCGGCCGCGCTGCTGCCCGCCGCCGCCTGGTACGGCGCACTGCAGGTCGGTGTCACCTGGCCGACCGCGGCGGCCGCTGTTGTCGGAACCGCGCTCGCGCTGCATCTCATCGCCACAAAGCTGGGTGAGCTGTGGCAACCGGCGTTTCGCAGCGTGGCGGGCGTCACCATGGCGATCGCAGCCCCACTGGGCATCCCGTTGCTGATCATAGCTGAGCCGTCAGCGCCCGCCGCGATCCCGCTCACCGCGATGATCACCGCCTACTTTGCCGAGCGCACCTATCGCGACGGCGAGCGCGCCATGGCCGTGATCGCCGTGGCCACCTTCTATCCCGTAGTGTGGCTGTCCGCCTATGCGCTGGGCCTGGTCACCTGGACGCCGGGGTCGCTGGTCGCGTTTGCGGGGATCTGCTCCATGGTCGCGTTTGGCGCGCTGGGGCTGGTCCGCGGATGGCATCAGACCGTATGGTATGGCGCCACGTTGGACGTCACCTGGGTCTACGGCCTGACCGCCGCGGCGTGGCTGGTCACCGAAAGAGCGGTCCTGCCCGGGACCCCGACTACGCTGCTGGCCGGCGGCTGGATCCTGGGCGCGTGGAGCGCTGTGCGCGGCGGGCACGAGCGAGCGGGCATCGCCAGCCTGGTCGCGGGAGTCGCCACCTGGGCCGCTCTCGTCGCGCAGGTGGACCACATCACGTCGGACCACTTGCTTTGCTTGGCGCGGCCTACGCGGCGGCTGGGGCATGGGCCTGTCGCGCTGAGCACGCCGGCGTGACCACCTCGCAATCCGTGTTGTATCTACTGGCAGCGTTGGGCGGCATGGCGGCCGCCGGCGAGACCTCCCAACTTGTCCGGTTTACCCTGGCGCACGCCGCGATCGGGCTGGCCGTCAACCGGGCGACCGGGCGACGAGAGGCCGCGTGGTCCGCGCTGATCGCGCTGCACCTCGGCCTGGGTTATCTGCTGGAGCTCATGGGGTTCTCCGACGACACCGTACTGGTCGCCTATCAGGCCATGGCGGCCGCCGACGTGCTGATCGCGGCCGGCCTGCGACCAACGCTCGAGGACAGCCCAACGAGCCCGTTTCTCACGATGGGTCTGGCCGTGTCCCTGCTGGCCGTGCTGGGACAGCTGGCGGGCATTGGCAATTGGACGGACTACAGCGTCATCACCGGGTTGGCCGGCGCGGCGGCGGTCTACGGGCTGGCGTACCGAACGGCGGCGGTCCCACACGCCCCGCGGGTCACAGAGGCGCTTGGCGCCATAGCCTACGTGTTGCTGATGCTGCGCTGGGAGGTCGACCAGGCCATCATCTACTCGGCGCTGCCTGCCCTGATGCTGGCGATCCGCGGCCGGTACCGCGCAGCGATGCCCGTGCTGTTTGTCCCGCCTCTCGTTCAGGCGGTCGGTCCCAGGGAGGGGCTGGCCATCGCGCTCACCGCGGGCGCCGCGCTCGCTACGCTGGCCCTGGGTGTAAAGGCACGACTGCGCTCGGTGTTCCTCGGCTCGTTAGCGGTCCTTGCCCTGGTCTTCGCCATCCAGCTGGTCCATCTGATCGACTTCGGTCGGGTGCCCATGTGGATGTGGGTGGGCGCGGCCAGCGCGATTCTCGTCTTCGCCGGCTTCTGGGGCGAGCGCAACTTCAAGCGAGAAGTGCAGAGCTTCTTCACCGACTGGAAATAGAACGTTTTATTTACACACTAATGAGAATCGCCCATCGGGTCGATAGACGCCGATGTGCTACCGATCGCAATCGCTTTAATTCTGCTTGGCGGCGTCACCATCGTTTGGCTGACGCACGTCCAGCGCCACCAGGAGGCCGCCGACGAGGTCGTCCTGGCGCCGCGACCAGCCGCCGCCGCCCCGATGGCGGGGCCCTCGATACACGAGGAGCGCCCCCGCCATCCAACGGTCAAGTTGGATGCGGCGCCGCTGGAGTACACCTGGCGCGATGAGGTCGCGGCCAAAAAGCGCTACCTATGGCACGAGCGCGCGCAGCAATACGAGAAGAAGGGGCGCCTCGCCGATGCGGCGTCGTACTGGTCCGCGCTGGAGCAACACACGCGAGCCGCACGCCTCATGGTGCGGGCCGGCAAGCACGCTGAAGCTGCCGAGCTGTTCGCGCTGGACCACGAATGGACCGACGCCATCGAGGCCCACATCGCCGCGGGCCAGCTCCGCGAGGCGATCAAGGTGTGCGTCGAGATTTGCGATCACATGACCGCCAATCGACTGAAGGGCCAGCTATACGCCGAAAACAACAAGCACGAGAAGTCGGCCAGGGCCTACGCGCGGGCCGAAGAATACGCGCTCTCGGGGGCTCAATTTGAGCTCGCCGGCAACACCAAGCAGGCGCTCAAGATGTACGGCAAAGCCGGCGACGCCGGGGCTACTGCAAAGCTCCACGCGGCCAACCAGGACTGGGCCAAAGCGGCCGAGTCGTACGAGACGGCCGAGGACTTCGCCGAGGCAGGGCGCTGCTGGGAGCGCGCGGGCGAGATTCTGCGAGTCCCCCATTGCCTGGTGCAGATCGGGCGTCCCTTCCAGGCCGGCATGGTCGCGATGAAGCACGGGGCCATCGACCAGGCCATCGCGCATCTGGAGGCGGTCCCGCCGCTGACCGACCACTTTATCGAGGCCAACCGCATCCTCGTCACCCTGTACGAGTCCCGCGGACGCCGCTGGGACGCGGGGCGCGCGCTGGGGGTCTATCTCGAGCAGTGCCTGCCCAGCCCGGAGAACGTGCTGCTGTTCTTCAAGCTGATCCGCTTTCAAAAGAAGACCAGCCAGCTGGACGCCGCCCTGGACACCGTCGCGCTGCTGACCAACCACGGTTTCGGCACGCCCGAGCTGGACGCGCTGGCAGGCAAGATCAACGACAGCAAAGCGGAGAAGAAGCGGCCGATACAGGTCGCCAAACGCACAGAGACCGGCCCGGACCTCAGCATCGGCCTTGGGCTGTCAGTGCAGGTACACGGGCGGCGCCAAAAGCCGGTCGGCGCGGCGGTCAGCGGCCCCGGACGACGTCGGCAGCCCTTCCAGAGGTATCGCTTCGGCGACGAGATCGGGCAAGGCGGCTGGGGGCAGATCTATCGCGCCTACGACCGCGCCCTGGACGAAGACGTAGCCGTGAAGTTCTTGAAGCCCGGCATGCTTGCGGACGATGAGACGCGCCGCATGTTCCTGGACGAGGCCAAGGTCATCTCGTCACTGAACCACCCCGGGATCGTGCGCATCTTCGACATCGAGATCGACGCTAAGCCCATCCACTTCTCCATGGAGCTGATCGACGGCCACAACCTCGTCGAGGTGATCACCCAGTCGGGCGGCCGGCTGCGCCACCCCGAAGTACTCAAGATCGCCGAGCAGCTGTGCGCCGCGCTCGACTACGCACACGCCCGGCACATCGTGCACCGCGACATCAAGCCAGGGAACGTCATGATGACCACCAAAGGCCGCGTGAAGCTGCTGGATTTCGGGTTGGCCCGCATGCTCACGCGAAGCTCCGAAACCGAAGAGATCGCCGGCACCTGGCACTACATGAGCCCCGAGCAGATCGAGGGCGAGACCATCGATCACCGCACCGACGTCTACAGCGCGGGCTGCCTCCTCTATGCGTGTTATGCGGGAGAGCCGCCGTTTACCGACGGCGATGTGCTGCACCAGCACCTGCTGGAGGCGCCTCCGGACGTGGAGTTTGCGGTCCCGGGCATCCCGAACGGTGTTGGGGCTGTGCTGCAAAAGGCGCTGTCCAAGGGACGCACCGACCGCTTCCAGACAGCCGGCGCCCTGTACAAAGCGCTCGCCGGGTGCCGTGGCCGCGCTTTGAGCGACTGCCCGACCGGCGTCTTCGACGAATCCGACCTGTTAGCCTGATCAGGCGCGCGCCGCCAACAGCTGCGCGTCCATCTCCGGCGCTTGCGCCGCCTCTGACGCCCACCAATCCTGATCCAGTTGAGCGTCCAGCTGCCCGACGGTCATGCCTTGCTGCTCCACCCAGGTGAAGTACTTCTGGTTGTGCCAGCGGCGGCGCACGTCACGTGTCCCCTCCAGCACCCAGTCGGACGTGGCGCGGTGGAAGATCTCCAGCCGCCGCAGCGCCGTCTCACGCGTCAGGGCGCCCTCGCGCGCCGTCTGGTCGGCCAGCACGCTGGGGTAGCGGTCGAAGGAGTCCGTGGCCACGGTCACGATCAGGTCATCGGGCCCCAGATCCAGCGTCCGCGCGACCTTGATGGCCCCGAGCACGTTGCAGATGCCCGACACGCCAAAGAAGTCCTGCAGGTGGGACAGATCGGCGCCCAACGCCTCGGACGCCCACGCGTGTCCGTCGTGGATGAGCTGGAGACCGCGCACGCAGTCCGCATCGTCGATGCACATGATGTAGTCCATGGCGGTGACGTTGTGGATCCAGGTCGCGTGCTTGTCACCGATACCCTCGATGCGATGCCCACCGTAACCGCAGTTGTACATCGTCGGGCACTGGATCGGCTCCAGGCCCACGGTGGCCGAGCCGGGGTGGACCGCCTTGATCCGGTCGGCGGCGGCGATCGTCCCGGCAGAGCCCATCGCGGAGACAAAGGCGGCGACCGAGCCGTTGCCAACGCCTTGCTGCGCCAGCGATTGCGCCAGCTCCAAGACCGCGTTGCCCGTGACCTCGTAGTGGAAACGATAGTTTCCCATGGCGCTGAACTGGTTGAGGATGCAGTTGGCCGGGTTGGCCGTCAGCTCGTGCACCTTGTCGTAGATCTCTTTGACGTTGGACTCGCAGCCCGGGGTCTTGATGCACTCGGCCCCGTACTGCGCGATGCGCTCAAAGCGCTCGTCGCTCATGTCCTCGGGCAGCACGACCAGCGAGCGATAACCCATGCGCGGACCGACCCAGGCGCCGCCGATGCCGTAGTTGCCGGTGGACGGGCACACGATAGTGGTCCCCTCGGGGCTTGCGTCCCCGGCGAGCTGCTTTTCGATGAGCACGCTGTAGACGGCGCCGACTTTGTGGCTGCCGGATGGAAAGTTGCGGCCGCTGATGACGACGATTGGCGCGCTCACGCCGGTCAGCTCCGGTGGCAGTACCTCGTGGACCACGCCGCCGGACGCGTCTTTCCAGGTGATGTTGTAGAGGTTGATCGGGTCGAGCGGCGCGCCGGTCAGGGCGGCGAGGGCGCGGGCGCGGACGTCGGAATCGATGCGTGACGGATCCCGCATCTCGGCAAAGGTCGGACCATAAACAAGCTGCGTCATAGCGCGCGACGCTATCAAAAGGGGGCGCTATCCGTCGAGTTCAGAGCTGATCTGCTCGATGACCTCGGAGTAGGACGTGTTTTTGACCAGCTGCGCGAGCAGGCCCGTGTAGCGGCCGATCAGGTCCTGACGGCCGGTCTCGCGGGCGGACTTCAACGCTGTGTACGCCTCGATGAAGGCGCGCTCTGAGTTGACGAAGTACTCGGCGGCGCGCAGGGCAGCTTCAATGCCCGATCGGGTCACTGAGCGCGACTCGTGGGTAAATTCGAAGTGCCGGCCATTGGAGTTGCGAATACCCAACGCCACCGTCGCCAGCGCGTCCAGCTGATTGCTGTTAACGCCGGAGCCGATCTTGGCCGTGACGGCGAATTTGTCGATGCTGATGGTCTCCAGGGAGGGATATCTCACCGCCAGGCGGTCCAACAGGGCGTGGAAAAACGCGTCGATGAGCCCGACGCCGCTGCCCTCGATAACTTTTACTTCCTGGGTCTTGTTGTCGCGGATCTTGCACGCGATGCGCGTGGACTCTCGATCGAAGTCCTCGTGGAGGTCATATCCAACAACCTCGAGGTGCATCCAATCGTCGCCCAGCACCTCTCGCGTGATCCCAAGCATTCGGTCCTGCTCGTGAATCATATGGTCGTCGCCCCCTTGCCTGTGTGGCCCGTCTTCTCCCTTCGGTCTCCTACCTTCAAAGTACGGGTGCCTTCTTGGATCCGTCAACTAACTTGGATTATCGGCAGATGCTTCGGCAGAATTGACGCGATGTTGCGTTGGTCGCGAGTTTTTTTGCCGGTGATCGTGGGGGCGACCCTTGGGTGCAGCGCCCAGGGGTTCGACAACCAGGCGACGTGCGTAGCCGACTCGCAGTGCGAGAGCGGGCTGTGCATGAGCAATCGCTGCGTCGCCCTGCATGCGGATGAGGACGGGGACGGTCTCACCAACCTTGCGGAGCGAATCGTGGGCTCCAACGCGTTTCTGGGCGACACCGATGCGGATGGAATCGGCGATGCGATCGAGGTTGGCGGGGATCCGCCGGCGCCGCACGCCGCGCTGGACAGCGACGCGGATGGGGTACTGGACGTGTTTGAGTCGGCCGTGGCGGATGCGGACCTGGACTGCTTGCCCGACCAATACGACGCCACCGACAGCGACGGAACAGCGCAGACCGCACCTGAGGCCGCAGCCCTGCGAGAGCTGCACTGCGATTACACAGGAGTCTGCGGTACATCAGAGGTTGAGGTCGTCGTCACTTGCGACGAAGGTGTACCAACCTGCGCATATGCCGGCCCTATCTTCGAGACTATCGAGACCTTGTGCGACGGCCTGGACAACGACTGTGATGGGCTGACGGACGAGGATCTGCCGATGCTGACGACCGGCCCCGAGGTGCTGGGGGAGTGCGTCGCGCAGAAGCCGTCATGCGTGGACGGCGTCCCGCAGGAGCTGCAACCGGGGCATCCCAGCGACGAGATCTGCAACGGCAAAGACGACGACTGCGACGGCGTGGTGGACAACGATCTGCAGATCGGCCAGCCGTGCGACGGTCTGGGCGTGTGCACGGCGGGCGTGTACGAGTGCGATCCGGATGACGCGGAGGGTGACGGGGACTACCGCGTGTGCAGTACGAGCGCGCTGGGCAGCCAGTATTTCGCGACGATCGAGCTGTGCAATGCGCTGGACGACGACTGCGACGGCGAGGTTGACGAGGACTTCGGACCGGTGGGACCGACGGCGTCGTGCGGCGAATGCGGCGGTTATTGGGTGTGCGCGGCGGACCAGCTGTCGACGCTGTGCACGACGGACGCGTTTGTCGGTTCGGGCGAGGACTGCGACGGCATCGACAACGACTGCGACGGGCTGACGGACGAGCAGGAGGATCTGGATGCGACGCTGGCTGGGTGTCCGACGCTGGGCGTGTGCGCCACGCCCGGGACCACGGCCGCCTCGTGCTTCGACGCAGAGGACGGCACGTTCAAGCTGGTCTGTACGCCGACCGCTGCCAGCCCGTGGGAGCCCGGCACGGAGCTCACCTGTGACGGCCAGGACAACGACTGCGACGGATTGACGGACGAGTCGTTCACGTACGCCGGCCCCGAGAAGGAGCTGGCGCTTGGACAGCCGTGCGGCTTCGGCAAGTGCGACGGCGGGGTTGTGCAATGTGCGACGGACGGCAAGGGCGCTGTCTGCTCGTCGCTGAATCAAAAAGAGCCGGAGATCTGCAACGACATCGACGACGACTGCGATGGCGACACCGACGAGGGGATGACCTGGAACGGCCTGGAGAAGGGCGACACCTGCGAAGGGACCGGCCAGTGCGGCGCAGGCACGGTGTCCTGTCATCCTGAGACCGGCGCGACCACCTGCTCGACGGACGCGGACGGCGTGGACAGCCAGGCGGTCCCCGAGGTGTGCAACCTGCTGGACGACGATTGCGACGGTGAGACGGACGAGCTGGACGACGTCAAAGCCAACCAGCCCAACTGTCTGGAGCCGGGGGTCTGCGCGACGGGACAGGGCGTCACGATCGGCTGTGTGGACGGGGTGATCGCGTGCGATCTGGGCGACGTGGACGAGTATGAGAAGGGCGACGAGCTCACCTGTGACAGCAAGGACAACGACTGCGACGGGCTGGTTGACGAGCTGCTGGCCAAGACCTCGGGCAGCTCGTGGGCGCTGCAAGCTGCGGGGACGCCACCGCCGCGCGTCGAGATGGTCGCCGCCTGGGCGCCGGGTCAAGGGGTGGTGCTGGTCGGGGGCGATGCCACAACGCCCACACCCGACGGGCCCAAGCCGGCAGCGCTAACGGATACCTGGGTCTACAAGCCGGGCACGCAGACCTGGGACGAGCGCTTCAATCCGGGTCCCCCGCCACGGGCGGGCGCTACGGTAGTCAACGACCCGACGGCGGGCGCGGGCCGCATGATTCTGTTCGGTGGCCAGGATCCGCAGACTGGGGCGCTGCTGAAGGATCTGCACGAGCTCGACATCAAGACGTGGCAGTGGTCGGCGGTGACGGCGGTCGAGGGCTCGGCGGCGGCACGCGTCGGCCACGCTGCGGTCGTCGATCCGGAGACGGGCTGGATGTGGGTCATCGGCGGTACGTCCGAGGGGCTGGGCGACGCGGTCGTGGCGTTTGACCTGCCGGCCGGCAAGTGGGTCCCTGGACTGCCGAAGGGCCCGGGCTGGCGTGAAGGCGTGGCCGCGGTGTTGGAGCCGGGCGGGGTCGGAGACGAGGCGCTGCCGAGTAGGCTGGTCGTGTTTGGCGGGCAGGCGCCGGATGGGTCACTGCCGGGTGATACGTGGGTACTCAGCGTGGGAGACTCGGGCTGGACTCCGTTTGCGGCAAACGCGACGGGTGCGCCGCCGCCGCGCCGGGATCACCGGATGGCATACCACGACGCCGGAGCCTGGCTGTTCGGGGGTGTGGGCGGGAGCGCGCCGTTGGGGGACCTGTGGCGATTCGATTTGGAGTCGTTGACGTGGGCGCCCATCGCCTTGCCCGATGGACCCGCTCCGCGTCGCAGCCCCGCGTTTGTCGGGACTGAGGACGGCCTGCTCGTGCTGGGCGGCAGCGCCGGCGGCGAGGCGTTCACCGACGCGTGGCTGCTGAAGACGGCGCCGGAGCCGATGTGGCAGGCGCTGAGCGTCGGGCAGGTGCCCACGCCGCGGTCGGATGCGTTCATGGCTGTGGAGTCGCCCGGGCAGCTGCTGATGTTTGGGGGTGTGAGCCAGTCCCTGACGCAGGCGACCGCGCTGGGTGACGTGTGGCGCCTGGACGGCACGAAGGCGGTGTGGACGCAGATCAGCGATGGTGGTCCTGCACGCGCTCGGGCCGCGGTGGCGTGGGACGCTGGGGCCGAGCGGCTGTTGGTGCATGGCGGTTATCCCAACGGGCAGCCGGGCGAGGCGTCCACGGATCTCTGGACGCGCGCAGGCGGCAAGTGGCAGAAGTCGGCGGCTCAAGGGCTGCCGGCGCTGGCGGCGCACGCGGCGGCCTGGGACACGGTCAACGAGAAGCTGTTGTTGGTTGGCGGCCTGCTGGATGGGCAGCCCTCAGCTGGGCTGTGGCGCATCGATCTCAACAACGCCAAGGTGGAGCAGCCGGAGGTCAGCGGGCAGATTCCGCCGCCGGTCAGCGGGCACGTGTTGTGCGTGGACGGCAACAGCGCACGGGCGATTCTGGCGGCGGGCGCGGGCGCCGAGGGCGGGCTGTATGCGCTGGATCTGGCAACATATGAGTGGGAGCTGAAGGCGTCGGTGCCAAGCATGGCGGTGGACCGGCCGGTGGTGCTGCTGGAGCCGAACAGCGACCGCTTGTTGCTGGGCGCTGCGGCCACCGGAAAGCCGGCTTTCTGGGAGGTGCACCTGGACAGCGGCGTGATCAGCAAACTGGAGATGGGGATCGCCCCGACGTCGCTGGATCGCACGTCAGCCGCCTTTGACCCGCTTTTGGGCTCCGCCTTCCTCTTTGGCGGCATCGACACAGGCGGCCACGCACGCAACGCTTTATGGTCGATGGACTACGTCTGCGAATAGCTTTTTTCGTGCGTTGATCCAATTCCGCTTCAAGAATGGCGGCAGTCGGCCCGAAAGAAGGAAATGATGTCTGTCGAACAATCAGTAAACACCAGTCGCCGAAGTGAGCCCCGAAGCCGGGGACTGCAGGGCACGCGCGTGTTTATCGACTGGAAGAACGACGGGAATTTCGCACCGACCAGCGAAGCGGTTCTTGTCGACCACAGCCTGGGCGGCTTTGGCGCGATGGCCGCTCCATTCGTCGACCTGCGCGCCGGGGCGTTGATTCGAGTACGCATCGGCTTCAGCAGAGTTTTTCTGGCGGAGGTCCGATGGTGTGTGCCGCTGGACGATGAAGAGGTCCACTTCGGCTGCATTCGCATCGACTAAGTCCCCTACTCGTGTCATACCGGCCGCATGGTCGCCCCTGTACAAACCGGAATCCTGGCTGCGGCACCCTCCGCGGGTCGCTATCTGACTTTGTCTCTGACAAGCGGCGCTCGGCCGCAGCGCGCGGTAGAGGCGTTGGCCTCGCTTACGGTAGACGACGGCCTGGTCGTCGGGCTGGGTGACACCCTGGTTCGCAGCGTAGGAGGCGAAATCGCTGGGCTGCGCGAGCTCCCGTCGATGGCGGGCAGCGCGGAGGCGGTCCCGGTGACCCCGCAGGCGGCGTGGGTGTGGCTGCGCGGCCAGGACCGCGGCGAGCTGCTGCATCGGGGGCGAGCGGTTCAGGCGGCGCTGGCGGGCGCGCTCGAGACGGCCGACGTGACGGATGGGTTTCGGTACGGAGCCGGCCTCGACCTGACGGGCTACGAAGACGGCACCGAGAACCCGACCGGCGACGACGCGGTGGACACGGCGTTTGCGGCGGACGGATCCAGCTTCGTGGCGGTTCAGAAATGGGTGCACGACCTGACTGCCTTCGACAGGCTTTCGCGCCATGAGCAGGACGCCGCCATCGGCCGGCGACTCAGCGACAACCAGGAGCTGGCAGACGCGCCGCTCTCAGCGCACGTGAAGCGCACCGAGCAGGAGAGCTTTGAGCCCGAGGCGTTCGTGTTGCGCCGGTCGATGCCGTGGGCGTGCGGGGCGCACAGTGGGCTGATGTTTGTGGCGTTTGGCAGGACGCTGGATGCATTCGAGGCGCAGCTGCGGCGCATGTGCGGGCTGGACGACGGCGTTGTAGACGCCATCTTTGGGTTTACGCGCCCGGTCACCGGCAGCGCGTTCTGGTGCCCGCCTGTCGCGAACGGGCGCCTGGACCTGTCCCGCCTTTAGCGGGTGGGCTTGGGCGCGTGCTGGCGCGCAAACGTGGTCAGCGGCTCGCGGATCTCCTGCTGCACCTCGGTCGGCTCCAGAAACGTGATCTGGTATTCCAGCCCGTGGTACTTCGAGCTGAGAAAGACCTTCTGCAGCTCCCCGAGCCATAGGTCTATCTGCTGGCGCGGCACCATCTTCAGGACCTCGCGGCCCGGCAGGACGGTCGCGAACGACCACACACCCAGGCGCATCAGCGTGCGCAGCATGCGGTTTGTGATCTCTTTGAAGCGGGTGCTGCCGAACTTCTCGCGGTCCCCGAGCCCAAAATACAGCACCTTGCCGAAGGGCAGCCGCTCCTGCTGCGGGTAGAGCAGCTGCTCGCCCCATGCGCCGGTCAGGTTGTACTCCAGGATCATCTTGGACAGCCGGCCGTTCAGACGCCAATCCACCAGCCCACCCACACCGCGCAGTGGGCGCTCGTCGGCAAAGTGCGCCAGCACCAGCGTGTCATGCGACAGCTCGTCCATGGCCGGCAGGCTCGGTTTGGCGATCTCGAAGTTCACGGCAGGCTGGAGATCTTGTCCAAGATGCCGTTGATGAAGGAGCTCGAGTCCTCGGAGCCGTAGCGCTTGGCGATCTCGATCGCCTCGTTCAGGCTCACCTTGGGCGGGATCTCCTCCAGATGGCGCAGCTCAAACGTCGCGATGCGCAGGATGTTGCGGTCGACGATGGCCATGCGCTCGAGCTTCCAGTTAGTGGACGCGGTCTGGATGAACCCGTCGATCTCGTCGTCGTTGTCGCGCACGCCGTTCACGAGCATCTCGGCAAACTCACGGACCTCGTCGTTGATGTGTCCGGTCTCCGGAAAGGACTTCCAGTAGTCGCCGAGCGCTTTTGCGGTCGCCGAGCCCTCCTGTACGACGTTGAACTCGAGATCGTAAAGCAGCTGCAGTGCGCACTCGCGCGCCTTGCGTCGGTTACCCATTAACGCCCACCCTTCTCGCCCAGCAGATCCGCGCGGATGCGAACCATGGCGATCGCTGCTTCGGCCGCTTCGCAGCCCTTGTTGTCCGGTCCCGACCGCGAGCGCGCCTGGGCCTGCGCCAGGTCGTCACACGTCAGAATGCCAAAGGCCACGGGCACGCCGGTCTCCAGCTGCACGGTGGTGACACCCCGGCTGACCTCGTTGCATACGTAATCGAAGTGGGGGGTGCCGCCGCGAATTACGCAGCCGAGCGCCACGACAGCGTCGTATCGGCCGGTCTCGCACAGCCACTTCGCCGCCAACGGAATCTCAAAGGCGCCGGGCACACGCAACACCGGGGTGCCCGCCGCGTCGCCGCCACTGCGTGTGATCTTGTCCAGGGCGCCCTCGACCAGCGCGTCAGTGATCTCCGCGTTGAAGCGCGCCACCACCACCGCCAAGCGCATCCCGCTCGCGTCGACCGCTGTCTCGACGACCTGCCCCACGCCGCTCCTCCCTCACCAGACCGTGCTACGGAAAGTCGATCCAACTCGGTTGGCTGGTCGATCCCGTGAGCGTCGGGGACAGTAGCACGCAGTTGTCGCCCTTGTCGTTGGTATAATCGGTGGCCAGCGCAGTGCCGCCGTAGTGGATTCGGTTGGGCTTGTCCTTGTTGAACTCGTCCACCAGAGTGCCGCTGCCCCAAACGGTCAGGTTCTTGACCGACGGCTTCACGTTGCCGGTAAAGCGCAGGTAGATCCGGTCGCCGACCTCTTTGCCGAGCAACACGCCCTCGACCTGGACGTCCAACCCGACATCCTCGCTGACCCGCGACCCGCTGAAGAAGGGCCCATCGAAGTCGATATCGACAAAGAAGTTCACGTGCCCCTCGTCCTCGGGCGGCGCCAGTGAGCCGTCTGCCTTGAAGCACTTGTTGGCCACGTTGACGAAGTGGTTGGACCGCACCTGCGTGGCGGACTCCCCGGGCAGCAGCGTGTCGAGCGCACCGATGAAGGTCAGCGTGTCGGCCAGGCTGTCGCGGCTCGAGACGATCTTGGCGTCGGAGCCCCGCCCCTCGAGCAGCGTATTGGCCGCCTCGGTCGCCGCGGCCAGCGTGGAGCCGCCCATGTAGGTGGCCAGGAAGGCGTAGCTGGCGTCCAGCGCGCCGCCCGTGCCCGGGC
The DNA here is from genome assembly GCA_964545715.1 of uncultured Myxococcales bacterium. Classification (GTDB taxonomy): domain Bacteria; phylum Myxococcota_A; class UBA9042; genus CAZJHX01. The sequence continues at coordinate 2,237 of CAZJHX010000106.1, read as the reverse complement.
GACCGCGAATGCCGACGGACAGGCGGCCAATCTCCGCGTCGGACAGCTCGTGGAAGAGGCTGGGTGGGGTGTCTTCTTCACCGCTGCCGTCACCGCGGGTCTGCTCACCCACCAGCAGGATGAGGCCCGGTCCGCCGAAGGGCGACTGGGCGATCAGGTCTTTGATCTCCAGCACCGTCATCGTCTCGTCGCCGTAGATGCCGCGGTTGACCGTCATGCCCACCGTCCGGTGCGCCGAGCCCGACGCCAGGCGCGTGGCGGCGCCGACCCACACCAGCACGTCCAGGGGCGAGCTGGTCAGCAGCGCATCCTCGATCACCGCGCGATCCGCATATCGGTGCGACACCACCTCGGTGAAGGCGCCGCTGTCGTTGGCCAGCGTGACCCAGTCGTCCAACGTGATGCCGTACGCCGCGCCGTAGGTGTTGGCCAGGATGAACCGGCGACGCTTGAGGTCGACCACCGGAACCTCTTCCAGCGTCAGCGGCGCGGCGAGCACGGTCGGATCGTCGATGCCCTTGCCGTCGATGTCCTTGAGCATGATCGGCGCGACCAGCATCAGCTCGCCGTCGCTGCCGTCTGTCAGCTCAAACTTGGCTTCGCCGGCGTTGGTGCGCAGCACCCGCCCGGAGCGGCAGCTGTCGCCCGCGTCACACAGGCGCAGGATGAGCCGCTCGACCGGCGGAGTCTCGCCGGGCTTGGCAAAGACGGCCCACACCGCGGTGTTGTCGGCGTCGTCTTTGGCCTTGCCGGCCACCACGAGCTCCGTGTACTGCTTTTCAGCAGCCTGGGTGACGGCGGTACCGAGACCCTCGTCGGTCGCCAGGATCTGGTCCCACTCGCCCTGATCGATGTGCTGCTGCTCGACCATCACCTGCTCCGGCAGGTCTGACGGGGTCCCCGTCGTGCTGCCGGTATCCGAGCCGTCTGAGCCCGTACCGCCGCTGTCACCGCCGCATGCGACGAGCAGAAGCAGGGCTGCGCCCCAAACGATGTGGTGGATGTGCAGATCACTGGAAATGCGATTCATACCTACTCCTGGGCCGCTCTGCCGCGCCGCGCCAGCGCGACGATGTACTTGCCGACGATGTCGGTCTCTAGGTTGACGGGGTCGCCCACGACTTTGCTGCCAAGGGTGGTGACCGCCGCAGTGTGCGGGATGATGGTGACTGAGAAGCCGCCGGCCGGGTCGACCGCGTTGACGGTGAGCGAGATGCCGTCGACGGTGATCGAGCCCTTCTCGACGATCTCGTCCGTCAGCTCCGCCGGGCAGCGGAAGTCGTAGTCTGTTGCCTCACCGGCGGGGCGAATGCCGGCTATGGAGCCGGTGGCGTCGACGTGGCCCTGAACGATGTGGCCACCCAGCCGGTCGCCGACCGCCACGGGGCGCTCCAGGTTGACCCGGTCGCCGACCGACCGCGAGCCCAGCGTGGTGCACGCCAGCGACTCGTGGCTGACATCGCAAGTGAACCGGCCGCCGTGGCGAGTCACGACGGTCAGGCAGCAGCCGTCGACCGCGATCGAGGCGCCGATAGCACAGTCGGAGATGTCGATCTCCGTGGTGACGGCGATCACGACGCCTCGCTCGGTGCGCGTCATCTCCGATAGCGATCCCAGACCCTCAACGATCCCGGTAAACACAGGCCCCCTCGATGCAGATGTCATCGCCCAATCGGCGGACTGTGACGTCCTGCAAGCCGATCGAGCTACTCATGGTACGGATTCCGAGCGGGCCTGCCCAGCCCACACCGTCACCGCCGACGATCGACGGCGCAATGTAGCAGCGAACGCGATCCACCAGCCTCACTTGGAGCATCGCCGTGGCGATCTGCTGGCCGCCCTCGACGAGCACCGACATGCAGTCGTTGCCGCTGAGCAGCTCCATCGCGGCGTCCAGCGCGACCTGCCCGGCGGCGTCCAGGCCGGCCGTCCAGACCGTGCATCCCGCCTTGCGCAGCCGTCGTGAGCCGGCCGACTCCTTGCCGGTTATGACCAGCGTGTTCGCCTGCAGATCGCCGTTGAGAACCTTGGCCTCTGCCGGGAGATCGGCGCTGGTCGTGACGATGACCCGTAGCGGGTTTCGGCCTGTGCCGTCGGCGAGGCGGGTGGTCAGCAGCGGGTCGTCTGCGCGCAGCGTGCCGGCGCCGACCAGAATCGCGTCCGCCGTGTTGCGCAGCTCGTGGTCGTCCCTCCGGCGGTCAGGTCCGGTCACCCAGCGCCTGTGCCCGGGGGCTGTG
>CAZJHX010000105.1:0-36946 GCA_964545715.1 uncultured Myxococcales bacterium | reverse complement strand
GGCGCCCACGCCGTCCAGCACGGTGCGATAGTCACCCCGGATGACCTGGTCCGCGTCCATCGACTCGCCCAGCCACAACGAGATCGGGTCCTCGCGACCCTCCAGCAGCTCGGCGTTTGGATTGTCGAACTTGCCGTTCAGCTCCGCCTGTTCGGCCAGCTCATCGGCGTCGTCGCCGCCGCAGCCAAAGCCCACGAGGGCCGTCATAACCAGGATGAGGCGCTTCATGGTTGCAGCACCCAGGGCATGTTGTCGCGGCATTGGCTGCTGTACTGCCCGTCGGCCGGGGGCTCACACACCATCGGCACATGGGTCGGCAGCGGCACGTGGACCACCAGCTCGTCCGCCCACTTCTCCGCGCACCGCCGCTTCAGGCCGCCCGCGTGGTTCAGCACCTCGATGCCGTTGAGATCGCACAGCACCACCGTGTTCGAGAAGTCGCCCAGCTCCGCGTAGCGGCACCCGGCCGGCAGCCTGTCGATCGCCTCCCAGCTGCCCAGCGGGAAGCCGCGCAGCTCCAAAAAGAAGTCCTCGTCCTCGTAGTCGGCGTCCTCTTCGGGAACGGGCGGCAGGATGCTGCCCAGCGTGTCGTAGTTCTGGTCCAGCTTGCAGCCGCACTCGCGCAGCCGCATCACCGCGATGCACACCGTGGTGTCCGACGCCTTCCACGACGTCTTGTTGTAGTCGTGAGTGAGCATGCACCCGCGGATGAACGGGTCGTGCCGCGGGTCGTCCGACTTGGCGGGGTCGCCGCCCGTGATGTCCTTCTCGTTGCACGTCTCGACCAGGCCCTGGGCCGCGTCGTTGGAGTTGACGTTGAGCTTCATCCGGAAGTGCTCAGCCGTCATCGGGAAGCCCATGATCTCGTCACAGCGCTCGTCCGGATCCCAGCAGTTGGTCACGGGCACGTGGATGTCGGTATGCCAGCTGGTGAACACACACGTCGCGTAGACCTCGTCCGGATTGGTCTCCAGCGCGATGATCTGGTCGTCTGTCAGGTCCAGCGCCAGCGGCGTCGTCTCGATGTTGAAGTCGTCCGCCAGCGTCTCCGGCGTCTTGACGATGGCGCCGACCTTGACCGGCGCCGGGCGCTCTTCGCCCTCTCGAGCCGGCGGCAGGTGCGCGATGGCGAAGTACTCGGTGTACTCCTGCCCCCGGTTGTCGTGGTTGTTGGTGTTGACGCCCTCCACGTCCGCGACCGGCCAGCGCAGCGCTGTGGGCGTAAACATGGACTTGTTGCTCTGCAGCGCGTCGGCGCGACGGCGCATGCAGTTCTCCTCGGCGCTATCCGTGGGCGTGTCGAATTTGCCGCCCGTGGGCAGCTGCGTCTGACTCTGCTCGTCCAGGTCGGTCGAGTCGTCAGCGCAGCCAACCGTCGCGACAAGCGCCGCGACAGCCAGCCATCGGAGCGCTGCGATCACTCGCCCGAGCCACCGTCACCGTCGCCGGTGCCGGGATCGGGAGTCGGGTCGTCGCCGCCACCCGTGGTGTCGCCGGCCTCGCCGTCGTGTGAGCCGTCCGCCGGGTCCTCGCCGGTGCCGGGATCGTCGCCCGTGGTGTCGCCACCCGAATCGTCCGGCGGATCGTCGCCGGTCGCCGGATCGTCGCCCGTCTCAGTCTCGGCCCCGGTCTCCTCGACCGGCGGCTCCTCCACGACGGGAGGCACCCAGCCGATCCACCACGGCTTCTCGTTGCAGGTCTGGGTGTGCAGGCCGCCCTCTTCGGGCGCACAGCTGACCAGGTGACCGGGAACCGGCACGTGTACGACGACATTGATGCCGTACTTGCTGCGGCAGGTCTCTTTCGGGTCGTCCGGGTTTCTCAGCAGGTCGGTGCCGGTGAGGTCACACGCGACCAGGGCCTGCATGTCCTCACCCGTGTCCACGTACCGGCAGCCCGGGGGCAGCTCGCGCGGATCGTCCCAGCCGGCCAGCTTGAAGCCGCGCAGGGTGATCGACTCGTTGCCCTCTTCGTCGGTAACGGGCTGTGGCGGCACGAGACCGACGCCGGGCGCCAGGTCGCCGGGCAGCGAGCAGCCACACTCCGCCAGGCGAAGCGCGGCGGCACACACCGCGGTGTCCGAGCTGCGCCACTCTGTCTGATACGTGTAGTGCGCCAGCATGCAGCCGCGGAAGAAGTCGTCCCACAGCGGGCTGTCCGGGTTGTCGGTCGGCGGGATGATCTCATCGCGATCGAACGTGTCCACGCAGTCCTGCACCAGCAGGCCCGCCGCGGAGTTGCTGTTGAAGCTGACCTTCATCCGAATGTTCTTGGTCGTGAGCGGCATGCCCCAGTACGAGGGGCAGTTGGCGTCGTCACCGTTGCAGATGGGCAGCGGGCCCGGGGTGTCCTGGTGCCAGGACGTGAACATGCACTGACCGACGACCTCGTCGCCGTTGTCCTCCAGGTAGAACTCCTGGTCCTCGCTCAGACGCACGCCCAGGTCGCTGACGCCGCTGAACTCGCCCTCTTCATCCTCCTGGTTGTGGCCCAGAAAGACCGGCGCCGGCTTCTCGCCATCCTCGGTCTCGGGCGGCAGCTGCACGATGACGAAATACTCGGTGTACTCCTGGCCGCGATCGTCCTGGTTGACCGTGTTGACGCCCTCGACGTCGGCCACGGGCCACCGGATGAAGCCGTCGATGAAGTGCTTGTTGGCGCCCTCGATCGCCTCCGCGCGTCGCTTGGCGCAGAAGTCCTCGGGACGCTCCGTGCCGGCGGGCGTGTCGAACTTGCCGCCGGTGGGCAGCTGGCCCGCGGCGGTGGACTCGTCCGTCGTCTCGTCGTTACCACAGCCGAACACGAGAGCGGCCGACAGCATTAGTGTCAGTACTTTCTTCATGATCGCTCCTTACTCGCCGCTGCCGCCGGTGGTGGGATCGGGGTCCGTGCCCTCGGGCGGTTCGTCGCCGCCGGTGTCGTCGCCGGGCTCGCCATCGCCGGTGTCACCGCCCTCCTCGGGGGGCTCTTCGACGGGGGGCTCTTCGACGGGGGGCTCCTCAACGGGGGGCTCCTCGGCCGGCGGAACCTCTTCAGACTGGTCGCCGAACTCGCACGTCAGCGGGTTGAAGCGGAACTGCTGGTGGGTCTCCCACGTGATGCCGGTCTCGTCGAACGGCATGGTGGCGCCGAACTCGAACACGTGCAGCTGGCGCGCACGGTCGCGGGTCAAGGCGACGGCCTTCATGATGTCGGTCATCAGGGGCGCCGCCTCGCGGGCGTTGCAGGCGTCGATGTACGCGTTGACGCGGTCCTGGTGAGTCTGGGTGTCGTCGCGGTTCTCCAGGTGCGCCTTGAACTCGAGCGCGGCGGTGGTGGCCAGGCCCTCTTCCTCAGCGCTTGTGATCGACGCGATGAACGCCGCCGTGAGGGTCTCAGCGTTGAGATCGCCCTCGATGTCGTCAACCTTGGGGGCGAACGCCAGAATCTCACAGCGCTGAGCGCTCCAGATGGGGCGCGTGAAGTCGATCGCCAGCACGTCTTTGACGAACGGTGCGTCGATTATGCCCGCCGCGACCAGCTTATCGCCGTAGTCCTTGTCGGCGAACGCCCGCTCGACAAACACCAGCTTGAAGATCGTGTCGATCACGGGATCCTCGCCCCGTACCAGCTGATCCTCGCCCGCGAAGACGCCCTGGCCGATCGCCTCGATCTCAGCCTCGTACGCGTCCGACAGGTTGTTGCCCACGCTGCCGAAGCTCTTCCAGATCGGGTCGACGAAGAAGTCGATGCGCATGCTGCTGACGTCCGTGCCCTCAAAGTCGGCGGCGTTGTCCAGGTTGACCTCGGTGGTGCAGAACAGAGGCTTCAGCAGCGCGTTCAGGTCGCGGTCCGCCAGGTTCAGCTGCACGCGGCTCTCGTTCCAGCGACGCAGCGACGACTTTGTCAGGCCCTCCATCGCCGATCCGCTGGACTTGCTGCCCAGGTCGGGGTTGTTCTGGACCAGCTCGCGCGCGCCCGGGGTGTCGTGGTGACCCTCCCAGTGGACCCACGGGGTGTCGAGCTCCTTCATGATCAGGCCGCCGCCGGTGTGGCACTGCGCGCAGCGGGTCTGGCCGTCGTGGCTGCCCTCCTGCCGGGCCAGATCCTGCGAGTTGCCGTGGAAGGCCCACTCACCACCCTCCAGGGTGTAGTAGTTGTGCACGCCCGCCTCTTTGTCCCACGCGATGATCTCCGCATCGTCGGGCAGGCGCTCGTCGCCGGCGCCCACGCCGAACAGCGAGAACACCATGTCCTCTTTCTTGCGATCGCCGCAGCGACGCGACAGCACCAGCCGGTAGTCGGTCGGGGTGTCCATCGCCTGCGCCGTCTCCGACACGACCATCGTCGAGTGGCCCTTGCCGCGCTCGATCTCCCCCTCGGCGTCCTGACGGCACGCGCCCTCGTTGTCGTTGACGTACAGCTTGTTCAACAGCTCTGTGAACGTGGTCGGGCAATCGCCGCCGCCACGCAGGGCGAAGTTGGCGATGGGGTCGCTCAGGTTTGTGATGAACCCGCGCTCGAAGTTATTGCCCGACTTATCGGTCATAAGACCGTCGCACACGGCCGTCGCCGCGTTGTCGAATTTACCACCGCTGAGCGGGTTGGCATTTTCATCGACAACAGCGTCGTCGCCACCGCATCCGAGCACCAACCCGAAGCAGGTCATCGTCAGGACTAATTTCTGGGACATGCATCCTCTCCATCTTGAGTTTCCGGGCATCCCGCCACATCGGAGATAGCCGGCACCGCGCCAAAACAAGCCACTGCACGACAGGCTCTTGAATTCCGAATCGTGCGGAGGCGCTCCCGACCACCAGGGAGCTCGTAAGAGTCGATGTAGGCTTGCAAGAAACCACCCAGGTCACTGAGCCCCATCAGACAAAAACCTTCGCCCAGAGGACCGCATTGGGCCTCAGTCAGCGTGCCGGCCTCAATCGCGGCCAACAGGTTTTTTACGTTCTCTTCGCTGGCGTCATCGATCGCCAGCAGCTTGCCGTCAGCGCCGGTGGGGAGCAGCGACACCAGCGCTGGTGCAGCCTCACCCTCGGCGGCCGGGCGGCCCTCGATCTGCATGATCGCCTCAAAGAGCTTCGGCAGCTCCTTGGACAGACGCTGGGTCTCGTCCAGCACCGGCGGCTGTGTCTCAAAGCGCTTCTGGGCGTTGCGCCACAGGTTGCAGCGGAACTCTGAGAAGACCGGGTTTTTCCAGTCCATCGTGCGCACCTGCAGGATCTGCTCGGCGGTCAGCCCGCGTCCGGCCAGCAGGGTCTCCAGCGCCACGTCCGCCTCGCCGCGCGCGGGGATCTGATCGAGCGCCTCACCGGGCTCGTCCGTGTGCAGGCGCAGCGTCCCGGCGGAGTACCAGTTCCAGCCCCAGTCGGTCGCGACCTTGGTGAACAGGCCCTTGAAGCTGGTGTCGACCACCACCGCGGACGCGACCACGTTGCTCTCGTGGTCCTCGGTGACGTAGTTCAGCCGCTCCGTGCAGAAGAGCGGACGCAGCAGGTTCATGCCCGTCTCGACTGTCGGCGGACGCTCACGACGGTCACGCATCCGTCCGTTCTGTGCGCGGTCGATGCCCGATCGCATCAGCTGCTCCAGCTCCGGGCCGGTGCCCTCCCAGCCGTTGCCGGACAGCGACATGTACTTTTCGGCCCGCTTCGTCTCCTCCGGCACCGAGAAGTTGTGCGACGGAAACGCCGGATCGGAGTTCCAGTGGCTCCATGGGCGGGCGATCTCATTCATGATCGGCACGGGGCGCATGCCCGCCTGGTCCATGTCGGCGGGGCCCAGATGGCAGTCCATGCACTCGGTCGGCGTGATGGCGATCTGCTGCTCGTCGTCCTCGTTGTATTCGATCTTGTAGAAGTTGTAGCGGTACTCCTTGGGGTCCCAGGCGTACATCTCGATGACGGTGTCGTCCACGTCGATGCCGTTGGCCTCGGACAGCGCGAAGAAGATGCGGTCCTGCTTGCTGGTGTCGCCGAAGCACATCGACGAGATCAGGCGCGGAAAGGCGGTCTCGCCGCTGATGAGCTCGTCTGAGATCACGAAGGTGCGGATGCTCTCAAACGAGCACTCGTTGACCTCGGCGATCTGCAACATGATGTCGAAAGCCAACGCCTCGAAGAAGATGCCGTCCTCGTCGATCTCGGCGCGCGTGGCCAGCCACTGGGCGACTGGGTCGTTCAGCCCCTCCAGCCGCGACGAGATCGCGCTGTCGAACTTGCCGCCCGTCGGCAGCACGTTCTCAGGCGCCACAGTCGGCTCTTCGGTGTCGCCGCACCCCGTCACCAGCACGCCGCAAAGGGCGAGCACTCCGATGATCTTTTGAATCTTCATAGCTTGGGCAGGATCTCCTGGAGATATTTGGGCGCGTCGCCGCAGAGCACCGCCGGCGCAAAGCCGGGCTGGCCGGCGCGCTCACCGAGGGTTCTGAAGGCGCCGCCGTCCATCAAGCAGCCGTCGCCGGGGTTGGCGTTGTGAAAGGCGCTTTTCAGGCCATAGGGCTGGGCCAGGCCGAGGCTGTGGCCGAATTCGTGCGCTGTGGTCTCGCCAACGATGTTGGCCAGGGCGCTGATCGCCCGCTGAACCTGCTCGACCCGAACCGGCTCGCCGTTGCCTTCAGCCTCCGCCAGGGTGGCTGGGGTCCCGCGGACGGGGTCGAACATCTGGTCGAACAGCGGATCGACCTCAGGGGCACCGGGAGGACGCGGTCCGGGCAGGTTCGGATGGGTCGACCACCACAAAAACGACTCGATGAAGACGCCGCCGTAGCCCGGGTTGCCGTCTTTCTGAATCTCGGCGTTCTCGCCGCCCACACTGTCAAACAGGCGCAGGTTGCCGACGTCTTTTCCCGGGCTGTTGTCATAGCCGAAGACGCCATAGCCGTTGGGATCGGGGCCGCCGACCTCGATCGACGCCACCGCGTTGGGCAGGAAGTCGGTGGGAGGCTCGCTCACAAAGTCGACGGCGTAGTCGTCAAAAATCGACTGCATGCGCGTGAAGATCCTCTCGGTGACTTGATCTCGCGCAAGGTCCAGCCCGAACCGATGCAGACTTTCGTAGAACCCTGGTAGAAAGCTAACCACAGCGATCTGTCTTACTCCTGCCAGGGTGAACTGGATCTGGGCCGGCTCACCGAGCACTTCTTCCGTTGATTTGATGACGAGTGGTGTGACCGTACCCACGAATCGTCCCACTGCCAACTGAAAAAAAGCGGAGACCAGCTTCTTGCTCTTTATTGTGTAGTCGACCGCGACCGACGCCTCCCGTCCGGTTCGCACGTCGATTACCAGCTCCGCGGGACCGAAGGGGACGCTGGAGCCGTCCGCGCCGATGAGCTCACCCTCAAAGCGGATAATTGTGGCCTCGTCGAAGCGGTCCGGCGCGCCCAGCAGACCAGCGCCGTCCAGCTGCACAATCTGCCCGAGCGCCACCGTGTCGGGCGTGAAGCCGAACAAGGCGGGGCGCTGGAAGTCGAAGGTCACCGGCAGATCGGAGCTGGTGCTTTGCACGCCGCTGATCAGGGTGGACCGAAGCTCGACCGTCCCGGTGAATGTGCCGGGCCCCGCGCCGCCCAGGTCGGTGACGAGGCGCATGGTGCCACGGCCGCGATCCAGCGACTCGGTGAGCTTGACCGGCAGCTTGGCCGACAGGCTGTAGGCCGTGCCGCCTTCGGGGGTGAAGTCGCCGGTGGCGATGGCCTCGATCGTGCCCTCCGACGGCGCCAGAAAGCCGTCGCCACGCACGATCACTTCGTCCTCGTGGTGCACGGTGCCGTGGCTGACCTCGCTGAGCGTCACCTTGAGCTCGGTCGCGATGGTGACCACGACGGGGACAGCCGCAGACTGGCTCTGGCCCTGGATGAGCGTCAGGCGCAGCCCGTGCACCCCGCCGCCCAGCGAGTCGATGGCGATGCGCGAGAACTCAAAGACCCGCAGCGCGCCGCTGGCCGCATCGACCACCTCGTCCAGCACGAACAGCAGGGGAAACTCCTCGGTGCCGACCGTCAGCCGCAGCGGCACACCGCCGGAGTCCAGGCCACGCGTGTCCAGGATCAGCCGGCTGCCCTGAAGCGCCGGCGTGGGGACTTTGACCTCCACGATCTCCAACGTGGCCGGTGGGGGTGGTGTCAGCTCCGATTTGTCGTCGCCGCAGCCCGGGACCGTGAGGCCGAGGGCCAGAGCGACCGCGACCAAACGGGTCATATAGAGATGGACCCGAACTGGCACCCGTTGAAGAAGTTGCCGTCTTTGCCCAGCGTGAAGCCGCATGCGTATCCCTCCGACAGCCGGCACTGCGCCACAAACGGCACGCCGCATTGCTCCAGGCACAGGTCCACACCGTCCACGTTGGCGCACTTGCTGCCGCCCGGGCAGTCGAAGTCGCTCTGACATTTGAGATGAGTGCAGTACCCGCCGGGCCAGTCGCCGTTGCACGTCATTTGCGAGGCGCAGTCGTTGAAGTCGGTGCAGGACTTGCCGATCTGCTGGTTGCCGGCCGTGGCCCCGCTGCGGCCGGTGCGCAGCCACTTGCACGCCTCACCGAGATTCTCGCGGCACTCGCCGTTGATGGCGCAGTCGAAGGAGCAGATGTTGCTCAGCGGCGTCAGCTTGGCGCATGTGTGGCCCAACGGACACCCCTGGATCGGAGGCGCGCACGAGTTGCCGATGCACTCGCTGTCGGCGTTGCACACCGTGTTCTCGGGGCAGTCGAACGTGAAGGTACACCCAGACTGACTCTCAAAGCTGATCGTGCCGTTGTAGGTCGCCTGCTTGCTGCCGTACGGGACGACGGCGACCACATACTGGCCCGGCTCGGTGAAGTAGCCGTTGAACTGCGCTTTGCCGTTGATGCCCAGGCCGCTGCCGACCTGGATCTGACTGGGCAGCGGACCGTGAATCGAGATGTCGACGGCCGCCACGTTGCCTTCGTATGTGACCCCGATCTCGGCGTGGGTCTTCTCCACGACATCAAAGGCGAAGTGGTCTTTGTCGTACGGGCACAGCGTGCCGGAGAAGCTCGTCAGGACCGGGAAGCCGGCGGCGTCGATGCTGTTGTTGGGCTCGTGCGCATCGTTTTCGCAGCACGAGCCGGGGATGCCCTCGCCGCTGATCTGGTAGGCGCCCTGCTTGATGGCCGCGAACTCATAGCTGTAGACCCGGGCGTACGTGGTGGAGCCCGCCGTCACGCAGAAGCTCGCGGTCTCGATCTCCTTGGTGGTGCTGGCAAACGACAGCACGTTGCCGCTCTCGTCCAGCAGCTGCAGATCCAGGTCGACCTTGTCCAGGTCCTGCAACGTGAACTCCACGTTCATATCCAGGCCTGAGGCGAAGCTGAAATAGTCGGACTCCTCGCCGCTGCAGATCTGGCCCCCCAGCGCGCCACCCAGCAGCGAGAGGCCGTCCTCCAGCGTGTTGTTGAAGAGGTTGTCCTGGATGCAGTCGCCGGGATCGGGGGGCACCACGGACTGGCAGGCGTCGTTGCCGCCACAGGACTCCTCGGACTGGCCGTCGATCGTCGTCACCTCGTCGCACACGCTCGGGCAGCCCTCGCACGGTGGCAGGCATTTGCCGGCGGCGCTGCACACACCGCTGGCGCAGCCGCTGGAGGCGCCGCACAGCTCACAGTTCTCGGCCTTTCCGCCGTCCTTTGTCGCGATGAAGCTCTGAACTGCGGTGTCCGTGCGGTGGTCACACGTCGTGCCGGCCTCGTCATCGTTGTCGACGGCTGAGACCAGGAACCAGATCGTCACCCCGTCTGCGTCGGGGCCGGTCAGCGGCGGCACCTGCGCCTCCCAGCGGTTCTCACCGTCCGCCTCCTCGAAGCTGGAGACGACCATGGCGCCCAGATCGGGCGGGGTGGCCGGCTCCGTCATGGAGAAGTACAGGACAGGCGCGTCGCGGATGCCGGTGTCGTCCGTGACCTCGGCCACGATGGGAAAGCCGGCGGACGAGGACAGGCTGCCGCCCGCGGGGGGCGAGATGATGTTGATCGTGGGCGGCGCCCCGGGACAGCCGGCCTTGGCCGCTTTGCGCAGCACGGCCTGGAACCGATGCGGCGTCGGCTCGTGCTCGCCGTCGTCGGCCTTGAACTGCAGGATCCAGCTCAGCGACTCGTTGACCTGGGTGTCCGTCGGGCACCACTCGAAGCGGGCGCGCTTGTCGCCCTCCGTGGTCAGCTCGGCGCCCGCGGGCAGCGACGCGCCCTCCCGGATTGCGACAGACGCGGAGTCGTCGTCTTTGACCTCCAAGTCAAACTTGATGCACTGCACCTTGTCCAGGTCGTACGTGCCGCCCTTGCCCGGCTGGATGAAGATCGGCGCGGACCCAAGCTGCGGCTGGACGGTGATCAGCACGCTCTGGGTGCTGACGCCCAGAGAGGACGTCAGCGTGAAGTCGAATTGGTGGCTGCCGACGTGGCTGGAGAGCGGGGTCCACCGGAACTCGGCGCCCGCCGGGGAGCCGGTCAGCGTGGACGTCAGATCGAGGTTTGGCAGCGGCGGCCCGACAAAGCTGTAGCTGACCACGATGCCGTCGGGGTTGGACACCACCAGCGGGAGCACCAGCGTTTGATTGACCGTGACGGACTGCGGCTCCAGCGGTGCGAGAAACGGCGCTGAGTCATCGCCGCACGCCGCCACAAAGAGCCCCAGCACTATCGCCGGGCCCAACACTAAGATCGTTTGTCTCAAGACCGCCTCACCAACGAGCGGCCATTATATGGAGCGTATCGGTCGCGAGCAACGTTACAGGACGTCGCGCAGGTACCGTCCGGTGTGGCTTGCGTCTACCTTCGCCACCTGCTCGGGCGTGCCCTGGGCCACCAACAACCCGCCGCCGTCTCCACCCTCGGGTCCGAGGTCGATCAAATGGTCGGCCGTCTTGATGATGTCCAGGTTGTGCTCGATCATTACGACCGAGTTGCCGTTCTCGACCAGCCGATCGACGACGGCCAGCAGCTTGCGCACGTCCTCAAAATGCAGCCCGGTCGACGGCTCGTCCAGCAGGTAGAGCGTGTGACCGCCGCCCTGTTTGGCCAGCTCGCGCGCCAGCTTGACCCGCTGTGCTTCACCCCCGCTGAGCGTGGTCGCCGCCTGGCCCAAAGTGATGTAGCCGAGGCCGACGTCGTTCAGCGTGCCGACGATGCGCTTGATGTGCCTGTGGGTCTCGAAGTGCCCGTAGGCCTCCTCCACGCTCATCTCCAGGACGTCGAAGATCGTTTTGCCTTTGTAGTGCACGCGAAGGGTCGCGTCGTTAAATCGGCGCCCGCGGCAGGTCTCGCACTGGACGTACACGTCGGCGAGAAAGTGCATCTCGATGCGGATAACGCCGGCGCCTTCGCACGCCTCGCAGCGGCCGCCCTTGACGTTGAATGAGAAGCGGCCGGCTTTGTACCCGTAGATGCGGCTCTCGCGCGTGGCGGCAAAGACGGCGCGGATGTTGTCGAAGACCTTGGTGTAGGTGGCCGGGTTGGAGCGCGGGGTGCGGCCGATCGGCTTCTGATCGATAGCCACGATGCGCTTGAGGTGGTCCAGGCCCAGGATCTTATCGTGCTCGCCCACGCGCTTTGTCGCGTTGTTGAGCTCCTTGCTGACGGCTGGGTGCAGGATCCCGTTTATCAGCGAGCTCTTGCCGGCGCCGCTGACCCCGGTGACGACGGTGAAGACGCCCAGCGGGATGTTGACGTTGAGGTTTTGCAGATTGTTGCAGCGCGCGCCTTTGATGGTCAGCTTGGTGCGGCTGCGCTTGCGACGCTTTTTGGGGACCTCGATGCGGCGCGTCCCGCTGAGATAGCCGCCCGTCAGGGACGCCTCGGTGGCCATGACCGCTTTCGGTGTACCGAAGGCGACGACATTGCCGCCGTGGACGCCGGCGCCGGGTCCGAAGTCGACCAGGTAGTCGCTGGCCAGCATGGTCTCCGCGTCGTGCTCGACCACGATCACGCTGTTGCCGATGTCGCGCAGGTGCTCCAGGGTGTCGAGCAGGCGCCGGTTGTCGCGCGGGTGCAGCCCGATCGAGGGCTCGTCCAGAATGTACAGCACGCCCGTCAGCTCGCTGCCGACCTGGCTTGCCAGCCGGATGCGCTGGGCTTCGCCGCCGCTGAGCGTTGCGGCCTTGCGCTGCAGGGTGAGGTACTCGAGTCCGACGTTGACCAGAAATCCCAGGCGGGCGCGCACCTCGCGCAGCACCTCGGACGCGATGACCGCGGCGTTGCCCGTGAGCTCGACGCCCTCGAAGTGGTCGCGCAGGCGGCCGATCGTCATCTGCACCAGCTCAGGCAGGCGCTTGCCGGTGATCAGGACGGCTCGGGCCTCGCTGCGCAGGCGCTCGCCGTCGCAGTCGGGGCAGCGGGTCTCGCGCAGGTATTGTTTGTAGTGATCGGCGCTGCGCGTGGAGCTGGTGTCTTTGTACAGGCGGCGGATCTGGTTGACGACGCCCTCGAACGGCATCGGGATGGTCGACTTGCCGCGGCGGCTCTCAAACGTGACGTCGAAGCTCTCGCCGTCGGTGCCGAACAGCACCTTTGAGCGCTGGGCCTCAGTCAGCTTCTTCCATGGCTTGTCCATGGGGATGTCGTAGGCCGCGGCCAGGCCCTTGATGATCGCGTCCGCCCACTTGGACTGGGCCGGGTTTTTGATCGCCCACGGGGAGATCGCGTGCTCGCCGAGCGACTTTTTGGGGTCGGGGACCAGGCGGTCGATAGCGACCTCGTGCGTGGTGCCCAGGCCGTTGCAGGCCTGGCAGGCGCCCAGTGGGGAGTTGAAGGAGAACAGCGCCGGCGTCGGCTCGGGCAGGCTGATCTCGCAATACGGACAGTAGCGGTTCTCGGAGTAGAGCTTCTCCTCGCCGTCCACCACTTGAATCACGAGGCGTCCCTCGCCGACCTTGAGCGCCATCTCGACCGAGTCGGTGAGGCGCGCGGTGCCGCCGGGCTTGACGATGAGGCGGTCCACGATGACGTCGACGTCGTGGCGCTTGTTTTTGTCGAGCTCCTGCACGTCCTCCAGCAGCAGCGTCTCCCCGTCGATGCGCACGCGGGTGAAGCCCTGGCTGCGCAGGCCCTCGAACTCGTCGGAGAACGTGCCCTTTCGCTGGCGGGCCAGGGGCCCCATCAACAGCAGCTTCGTGCCCGGCTCCAGCTCGTCGATGGCGCGCACGATGTGGACGGGATCGGTCTTCTCGGTCAGCCGGGCGCAGTCGGGGCAGCGCATCTCGCCCGCGCGCGCGTAGAGAAGTCGTAGGTAGTCGTAGATCTCGGTGACGGTGCCGACAGTGGAGCGCGGATTGGCCGCGGCGGCCCGCTGCTCGATGCTGATCGTCGGAGCCAGCCCGCGGATGGTGTCGTACTTGGGTTTGTCCATCTGACCCAGGAACTGACGGGCGTAGGCGGAGAGCGACTCGACGTACCGCCGTTGGCCTTCCGCATACAGCGTGTCGAAGGCCAGCGAGGACTTTCCGGAGCCCGAAACCCCTGTAAAGACGATGAGCTTTCGCTTGGGTAGCACCAAGCTGACGTCTTTCAGGTTATGCTCCGCGGCGCCGCGGATGACGATCTCATTGGCCAGGGACTCGTACATCGGGCGGAAAGATAGGGGTACGAGCCTCGTTTGTCACGTGGCGTAAGCGATAGTAAACTGTGCTCCGTACGGAATGGATTAATAGATGCCGAAGCTGTCATATGCAGGACTGACCGACGTGGGGATGAAGCGGACCCACAACGAGGACAACCTCCAGTTGGTCCCTGAGCACAACCTCTTTCTGGTGGCCGACGGCATGGGCGGTCACGCCAGCGGCGAGGTGGCCAGCGCCATCGCCATCGACACGATCGCCGCGTTTTTTCGCGACTCGTCCGACGACGACGACATCACCTGGCCGTTCAAGGAAGACAAGGCGATGAGCTTGATCGCCAACACGATGGTCAACTCGGTGCGGTACGCCAATCTGCGGGTCTTTCAGAAGGCCAGCGAGGACGCCAGCTACAAAGGCATGGGCACCACGTTTGTGGGCATGGTCTTTGTGGAGGATCGCCACTATGTCGCGCATGTCGGCGACTCGCGCTGCTATCGCGTGCGCAGCAAAGAGATCGTTCAGCTGACCGAGGACCACTCGCTGCTGAACGACTACAAAAAGATGGCCAAGCTCACGCCCGAGGAAGAAGAGAACTTCCCGCACAAGAACATCATCGTGCGCGCGCTGGGCATGAAGGACACCGTGCTGGTGGACTGTGCCGCGCATCCGTTCCAGCCCGGGGACCTGTACCTGCTGTGCTCGGACGGGCTGAACGGCGAGCTGCGCGACCCGGAGATCCTGGCGATCTGCCTGGAGCACGAAGAGGATCTCGAAGAGATGTGCCGCGCGCTGATCGCGGCGACCAACGCCCATGGTGGCAAGGACAACACCACCGTTGTCGTCATCAAAGTCATGGGCGGCTAACACTACCGACATAGGAGAGGCGAATGGGCCGGTTTCATGTGGTGGCATTGTGTTTTGTGCTGCTGACCGTACCGGCTTGCGGTACCGGGTCGAGCGGACGCGGTGGGTCGGGCACTCCGGCTGAAGATGCCTCGGAGCCGGCGGACCTCCCGGACACGCCGGACACGTCGGACGTGTTTGATGTGACCGATGCTGAGGCGGACGCCGGCCCGGAGCCTGACGAAGGCCCGGTCATCGAGGACGTCGCGCCCGACGCGCCGCAGCCGTTGTGCCCGGCCGAGTCAGAGTGCCCGGCCTCGGAGGACCCCTGCGTCAGCGCGCTGGAGTGCGACCCCGAGACGGGGGCGTGCACCGTCGAGGTTCCGATGCCGGCAGACACGCCGTGTGAAGCGGACGACGACGTGTGCACCTTCGATGCGTGTGACGGCGAAGGGGCCTGTACCGCGACCGGCGTCGTCGAGACGTGCGACGCCCAGAAACAGGGGAAGCCGTGTTGGACCTGGCAGTGCAACAAGAAGACGGGGTGCCTGCAGACCGCGTTTTTGGAGGGCAACTCCTGCGATGACGGCAACGCGTGCACGGGAACGGATCAGTGCACGGATCAGGGCGCCAAGCTGTGTTTGGGGACGCCGCTGGACATCGACGACCAGAACGCCTGCACCGACGATAAATGCCTGGACGGCACGGTCACCCACGAGCCGCTGACCGGCACGGCCTGCCCGGCTGGATTGTGCGAGAGCGGGGTGTGCGTCGAGGACCAGATCGACCCGCCGGACAAGGTGTGCCTGACCTGGTCCACCCAGGAGTCCGCGCCGGAGAAGATCCACTTCACGCCCGGGGTCGCGTATGCGTTTGACGGCATCCACATCTTTGGGGGCAGCCCGCACAAGCAGCACCTGGTGTACGACCCCGCGGGTGGAAGCTGGTCGACCGGGACGACCATCTCGGGGAAAGGGGCCAGCGAAGGCGCCGCGGTCCATGCGGGGCCGGCGATCTACGTGATGGACAGCGATCTGGACGGGCTCATCAAGGCCTACGACATCGGCGGCAAGTCCTGGAAAAACGGCGCCAAGCGCCCCACTGACTTCACGCGCGGGCCCGCGATGGGTGCGGACAAGGGCGACGTCTTTGTGGCCGGTGGGGGCAACGGCAATCTGCACGCGTCGGGTGAGACCCATCGTTACGATCCCGACACGGACCAGTGGTTTGTCATGTCGCCCATGCCGACGCCGCGGGGCTTTGTGGCGCACACCCAGGTCGGTGCGCTGCTGTACGTGATCGGCGGGCGCAACAGCGGGCCCAACAACGGCGGCGCGGACATCAAGAACGAGGTCTCGTCCTACAATTTGGCGACCGATCAGTGGACGCCGCTGGCATCGGTGCCCAGCAAGCGTAACGGCGCGATGGCGGCGGCGATCAACGGCAAGATCTACGTCGCGGGCGGCTTTACCGGCAGCAAGCAAACCAAAGTGGTCGAGGCCTACGACATCGCCTCGAACACGTGGGACGAGTGCGGCGAGATGGCGTTTGCGTTCAGCTCGGGCGTTGCCTACGCGCTGAATGACAAGATGTACCTGTTCGGCGGCGGCTCGGGCAGCAACGGCGTGCAGATCGGCGTGCCGGATTAACGGCTACTTTGCGTACAGGTAGCAGGTCCCGCGACGATCGCCCGTGGCGGCGCCGCTGCTGCCGATGCCGCTGGTGGAGTTGTCACCGCAGTAGGTTTGGATGACGCCCGACAAGGTGCCGCTGTTGAGCCCGTTGGCGTGCATCCAGTGGCTGTCCATCGTGTAGTTGGCGTCATAACCCGAGCATGACGTGGAGGTCGCGCCGCACGAGTTGCCGTAACCCCAGCCCAGCTTGCCGCACGAGCCGACGCCGGGGCTGCCCGAGCTGCCCGAGACGTAGCTCCAGTTGCTGTCGACCCCTGCGGAGTAGTGGTTCCAGCAGTACTTGTTCTTCTGGCTGGTGTGCTGCTTGATGAAGTTCATCATCTTGCGCTCGCCGAGGTTGGCGATGGCCACGGTGCGGTCGCGCGAGAGGTGTCCCGCGTTGATGACCGCGTCGTTGTCCGGCGCGGCCAGGTAGTCCAGGTTGACGTCGTTGTCCGCGCGCCAGGTGATACCGCCCACGGTGGGGCCGGTCTTGTTGAGGTTGAACTTGCCGACCAGGGTCCAGCCGCCGCCCTCCAGGTCCATCTCGCAGTACACCTTCACGCCGCCGCTGCCCTCCGGGTTGATGTAGTAGAAGCCGGTCGACGTCGCCGGCTTCTTGGTCTTGAGGTCCAGGCAGGTCAGCGCGGGGTTGCCTTCGGTGCCGATGTCCCCGACGGTCGCCACGGACGTGTAGATTTTGCCGTCGCACATCAGGATCTGCTTGCTGCTGGTGTTGTAGTAGATCATGCCCAGGGTCTGCAGCGTGCACGGCTCGGGATCGGCGGCCGCGGTCTGCAGCCGGAAGCGCAGCGCCTGGTGTTTGGCGAAGTCCATGTTGCTGTCCAGCGTCAGCTTGGCGTAGCCGCTGAGGTCGGGGCCGCCCGAGAGATCGGCGTACAGGCCGCTGGTGGCGACCTTGGCGAGGCTGGGGGCGTCGGTCAGGTCGCTGTACTTCCCGCTGAGCGCCACCGGGGCCAGGTCGGCCGATTTCGCGTAGCCGAGACCGGCGACGATGGTGGCGACCGCGCTCGCGTCCAGGTGTGCCGTTGTGACGCAGCCGCTGCAGGCCAGGGTTCTAGCGGCGACCGCCACCGGAACGGCGTGTAGTGGGCGACGGGCCAGGGGAGGCTCCGAGCCGATCTTCAGCTGCACCCAGACGGTGGCGTCGCCGGAATACAGCGCGCTGTCGATGGGCGTATCGAGCCCCAACAGCGCCGAAAACTGCGCGCCGGCGACGACGATGCCCTGGGTCTCGCTCCACAGCTCTTCGCCGTCGGTCTCGGCGCTCCAGAGACTGAAGGAGCCGACGTAGTCCCCATCGGGGGCCGGCTCTCCGGCGACGGTCAGCAGCCGGCCTTGAACGGTGAGCGGCGCTGTCTCCGCGGTCGCCGACAGCGGCGCGGCGAGCAGGCAGACGACGATACAGGCGGCCGTGACGTGACGCGGATGGGGCATACGAGACTCCCGGGTTGCTGAGGTGCGCACCCACGATAATAAGCTAGGATGTCGGGCATGAAGCAACTGCGATTGTGGATGGTGAGCCTGGCTGTCGCGTGCGTGGCCTGCTCGACGACCGATGCCCCCGACCCCAAAGACGCGACGGACCCCGCGGATTCGCCGACGCCCGACACCGGGCCGGACCCCGGCTGCGCACTGAAAGCCGACGGGGTTTTTGAGATCGGGATCAACAACCAGCACAGCACGGAGGCGTCGTCGTTCAAGGCGATCGCCGATGGGGACACGGTGGACGTCGTGCTGGGCCCCCAGTTCTCCTACATGCTGGTGGCGGCGGCGCGCACGGACCGCTTTCCGGACTGCATGGACAGCGCCACCGTCGAGATCCAGGTCGGGGAGCTGGCCACGGCCAAGTACAAAAAGCGCCCGTTCTTCGCCTCCGACGGCGCGGCCCGCATGACGCTGAACAACTACGCGGTGCTGGCTCACGACGGCGCCTGGCACAACAGTGAGGTGGCGCTGACGATCGCGCTGGAGACCGAGGACGGAGAGCGCGTGGAGGCCACCGCGACCGTGACGTTGAACAAGGACGACACGCTGCCATGGGAGCAGGTCGGCGTGGGTGACGGGGTTGGGACCGGTGCGCCGCCGACCTTGGGCACGTTCTCTGATCCGGACACGTTCACTGAGCTGGGCGAGACGCTGGTGGTACCGCCGCTGTTCAATGGCGGTTGGGGGGTCGATGTCGGGCTGAAACTGGCCGACGCGCCCGGACCCGATGAGCTTCTCCTGCCGTATGCGCGCCTGTCGGCCAAGGATGGCACGGAGCTCGGCCAGGTGCTTTTCTCGCAGGTGGCCGCGTCCGGTGAGGGGCTGGTCGGGCCGCTGAGCTTGATGCTGGTCGACGATCCGGCGACCTGGGACGGTGTTACGGCCGATCTGCTGGTGGGCGTGGAGCGCGAGAACGGCGAGCGGCAGGAGGCGACGGCGACGGTCGTTTTGAAGAAGGGGCCGTAGCCTTTTGACCCCAGCGCCCAGTCCATGAGCTTGCAGTCTTGCGTTTTCGACAGGCTGGCGCGGGGATTGCTGTAGCGCGCGCTCGCCGGGGTCACGAAACCCCCGCGGAGGAACGTCATGCGCGCACTTATCTGTATCGGGCTTATCGGCTGCATCAGCATTATCGGTTGTGGCGAGACGGAGCTGCCGCAAGAGGCAGACAAGGCGCCCGTCGTTGTGGACGAGCCTGCGCCGCCTATCGCTGAGACGCCCGCGACGCCGCCGCCGACCCAGCCCGACACCACCCCCGATGAGCCCGCGCCGGTCGAGCCCGACGTGACGCCCGAGCCCGAGGTCGCGCCTGTGGTGCCGCCGGTGCTGACGGTTGAGACGCCCACGCGCGGCGCGCAGCTGACGTGGGAAGGCGAGATGATCAAGGTCACCGGCACCGTGTCCCCCGCAGACGGCGTGGCGGTGACGGTCAACGGCATCCCGGCAAAGGTCATCTATGACGGCTCGTTTGAGGCGTACGTTGTGCCCGGTCACGGCATGAACCGCATCGAGACGCTGGCGGTGGGCGCGGATGACGGAGAGGCCGCGGATGTGCGGCATGTGCTGGTCGGCGACGGCTTCTACCCGACCATGGCCGGTACAGCGGGCAGCTCGCGCGTCAGCTCCGGCGTGATGCTGGGCCTGTCGGCTGAGGTGTGGGACGACAACGACCTGGCGGACGCCGACGACGTGGCGACCCTGGTGACGCTGGTGCTGGACGGTGTGGACCTGATGGCGCTGGTCGGCGAGCCCAAGGAGATCCTGGCGGACACGCTGTGGTGCGACGGCTGGACCCTGACGATAAACGACATCTCTTATAAGGTGGGCGCGGTCGACCTGGTGCCTGACTTTGACGCGCTGCATCTCAAAGTGACGTTGACCGAGGTGTCCGTGGCCTTTGACGCGATCGACACGACCTTCGGCTGCCCGGATGCGCAGGACGCCACGCTGCAGTTCGACGTCATCTCCATCGCCGCCAAGCTGGGCCTGGGGACGAACGACGACGGTGAGATTCAGGTGACGGTCGAGAACGCCGACGTGACGTTGGACGACCCGCAGCTGACGGTGGAGGGCGGCTTCCTCTCCGCGTTTGACGGGCTGGTGACGACCCTGGCCGGCGCGACCCAGGAGCTGCTCGAGGGCATCGTGGCCACCATGCTCGAGAAGAAGGTCGCCCCGCTGCTGGGCGGCGTGCTGCGCAAGCTGGCGTCGATTCAGAAGACGATCGAGGTCGGTCCGCTGGCCGGGCTGATTCCCGCGCTGTCCCTGACGGTTGACGCGGCGCCCGCCGGTGTGACCGTGAAGCCGACCGGCCTGCAGCTGGCGGTGGACCTGGGCCTGTCCGCACAGCAGGGCGAGTTGGTGACCCCGACCCCGGCCGGTGCGCTGAGCGCCACCTGTCTGGGCAAGCCGGCCGCGAACATTCCAATGCTGCCGCCCAACGCGCCTGTCGCGCTGTCGCTGAGCTACGACGTGTTGAACCAGGCGCTGTTCTCGGCGTGGTTCGGTGGCGCGATGCACATCCAGCTGGACAGCGAGCAGCTGGCCGACATCGGCCTGAGCCTGCCGTACAAAGAGCCCACGCTGGAGCTGGATCCGCTGCTGCCCCCGGTGCTGACCGGCTGCACCGACGACGGCACCCTGCACCTGCAGGTGGGCGCCATGGCGGCGCGCTTGAGCTACCGCATTCCGGGCGCCGGCTTTGCGACGGCGGAGGCCATGATCGGCCTGGAGCTCTCGGTCGAGCTCGGCATCACGACCAACGAGGCCGGCAAGCCCGCCCTGGAGCTGAAGATCGTGAACACGGGCGATGTGGCGCTGCAGGTTGTGGACGCCATCGACATCCCCAACCCGACCGTGGTCGAGAACTTCTTGTCCACCTCGGTGAACACGCTCATCGTGGACAAGCTGGCCGGCGGCATCATCAAGGCCATCGCGCTGCCCGACGTGGCGCTGGACGGCCTGCTGCCGGGCGCCCCCGAGGGCACGAGCCTGACGTTTCACCCGCAGCTGGTCGTGAGCGCGCCGGGTTACGCGATTCTGACCGGCGCGCTGGTCTCGAACTAACGCAGGTAGATCGCCACCTGGCCGTCCGCATTGCACACCGACGCCGAGCAGCCGCCCGACGCGCTCTTCCAGCCGTGTGAGCCGCACCCGCAGAACTCGTCCGACGTGTTGCAGTTGAACAGTCCCTGGCCGCCGACCTGGCCGCTGTTGCCGTCGCACAGGAAGCCGTTCGAGTAAGTACCGTTGACGAAGCACACGCCATAGTTCTGGCAGCTGCCCTGCTCGTCCCAGATCAGGAAGTTGCCGTCGGCCAGGGCGATGCGCGCGCCTTTGGAGGCGGTCTCCCAGGCCGCGCCCGCCGCCACAGCCTTTTCAAGCGTCTCCCCGTTTGGCAGATAGACCATGCGAACCGTCGATGGAGACGGGATCACGGAGATGAACGGGACGATGTGCTTGGTGCCCGGCTTGGGGTCGTCCAGGGCGAGGGCGGTGGTGCCCCAGTTGCCCTCAAACGTGTCGTATGGCCAGCTGGCGACCAGGGTCCAGCCGCCGCCGCTCATGTCGCAGTACACCTTCACCGCGCCCAGGGCGCTGTTGACGAAGTATTGGCCGTCGCCCGTCGATCCGCCGGCGTCCAGGATCGCTTTGCAGCTGGCTGCTGGGTTGGTCTCGGTCCCGACCGACTGTGAGCAGGCCGTGGTGTTGTACGTTGCGCAGTCGCCGCCGCAGGTGACGGTGCCGGTGTAATCAGCTCCGACCAGGGAAGCGCACGTGGCGTCGCCGATCTGGCCGGGCTCGCAGATCTCGGTGGCGGGATCGATGACGCCGTCGCCGCACGGGTCCTGCGTGGCCAGCTTGAGCCACTCTCCGCCCGCGTACAGGAACAGCGCGTTCAGGTCCGTGCGAAAGGCCAGCTGGCCGGGGGCCGAGATCGCATTCATGGCGGCCTCATCGGCTACGACACGCAGGAGCAGCGTGGCGGCGAGATCAGCCTTTACAGCGGCCGCGTCCGCCTCGGCTTTGGCGATGGACTCGGCGACGCTCGAATGCAACGTGGACGTCGTTACGCAGCCCGTGCAGGCCAGCGCCCCGGCGGATGACGCTCGTACGGCGAACGGGACGGTGTGGATGCGCACGCGCGGCAGCTCGGGGTCGATCGACACGGTCGCGCCCAGCCACAGCTGCGGAGCGCCGGCGATCACGGTGTCGGACAGCGGCTCCTGGCTACCGAGCTGTACGGAGAAGACGCCGTCCGCGACCGAGATGCCCAGATAGGTTTCAGACCACACCGCTGCGTCCGCGGCCTGGCTGTCGTATAATTTGAAGGTGACCGGATACAGCCCGTCGGGAGCGGGCACGCCGGCAACCGTTCGCAGGACTCCCTGCGCAGGCAAAACGATGTCGTCCGCCGTCGCCGAGGGGATCCACGCGATGATCGCCGTCGCCAGGAGGACGGCCAGACAAGATTGCTTTAGCATGGGGCTAAGGTACCAAACCGGAGACACCTGATGCACGGACTGCAGTACGCCGAACACCAGCGGCTGCTCGACAAGCTCATCGAGGACGCGGGTGCGACGTCGTCGGGCGACGCGACGGTCCTGGGCGACGTGGACGCGTGGCTCGCGGGATTCGCGGGCAGTGGGCTGACCGCGCTGGCGAACACGCTGCGACGCAAAGTGGTGGAGTTGAGCCGCATTCTGGCTGACAGCGACGAGGCCCGCGCCAAGGAGCTGGCGCGGGCGGGCCTGCTTCACGTGCTCAGCTGTCCGCCGTCAGAGCTGTCGCCCAACGGTGTCCAGGCTCGCGCATTCATACTGGGGCTGGTGCTTCACTACGCGCGCGGCGCGGCGGGTCTTGCGGTGGGCTTGCCTGTGCGGCTGATTCGCGTGGAAGAGCGGCTGCAGGCGGAGGCGATGCTGGACGAGCTGAAGTTCGAGCCGCCGATGGAGGACGCTGCCCTGTGCGCCCACACTCGCGCGTTTTGCGAGGATCCGGGGGTGCCGACCGACTCGCTGATGATCCGCCGGCTGCTGCTCAACGCCGAGTTTCTGGTGTCGGTGCTGGAAGGCGACAGCGCCGGCGAGGACGACCGCATGCACGCCCGGGCGGCGCTCAGCTACCTGGCGCTGGAAGAGGACGCGATCGACGACCGGCAGGGGGTCGTGGGCTACCTGGACGACGCATACATCCTGGACACGATCGTGGCGGTCATCGACCCGGCCCGGCAGTGCTGGATGAGCCTGATCGAGGCGGCGATGATGGTCGCGCCGCAGCTGGTCAGCGCCGCGCTGTTGAGCGAGCCGTTCAAAGCGGACGAGCGCCTGCACGCCGCGCTGGTGGTGCCCGCCAGCGGTGACACGCCGGTGTTGCTTGGCGTTGCGGCCGCGGCGAACGGCCTGCGGGCGGGGACACACAACGGACTGGTGGTCGTCGCAGCGCCGGTGGAGGCCGCCAGAGAGGTCGTGGAGAGCGTCCGCATCAACGGCAGCAAGATGGGGCACCTGCTGACGTCGACGCCGCCGCGCCTGCGGTTGGTTCCGACGCTGGAGGCCGCCGCCGAGGTGGTCTCTGAGCAGCCCGATGACGTGCAGTTTGTGCTGGTCGATCAGGCGGTGGCCGGCGGAGACGAGCAGCCCGCGGCGCTGCAGTTGTCGGTGGACGCCGGCACCGGAGCGCAGCTGACGCGTGAGGAAGAGGTCGAGATCTCACTGCACCTGCGCCGGGCGCGCGCCGCGGGGGATCAGGCGGCGATCGATGAGGCCGTGCGCGTGCTGACCGAGCGCAACCTGCCGCTCGTGAAGTGGGTCGCCAACAAGTACAAGGGCAGGTCGGAGTCCCTCTTTAACGACATGGTGCAAGAGGGCACGATGGGCCTGATGCGCGCCGCCGCCAAGTTTGACCACGAGAAGGGCGCGCGCTTCGGCAGCTATGCGGTCTGGTGGATTCGCGAGGCGGTCGACGGCTACCTGTCCAACCACTCGCGCACGATCCGCATCCCGGTCAGCGCGCTGCGCACGTCCAAGAAGATCAAAGGCGCCGAGCGCATGCTTACGACGTCGCTTGGACGGGCGCCGACAGTGGCCGAGATCGCGGAGCACTGTGACGTGGATGAGCAGACGGTCATCGACTCTCAGCGCGTCGCCCGCAACGTGGAGCGCGGGTGCATTCCCATCGACCGCCCCACCTCACCGGACGGGGGTATGACCCTGAAGGACGTGCTGGTGAACCCGTCCGCGCTGCTGCCGCTGGAAGAGGTCGCCGCCCGCGAGATGGGCGAAGAGGTGCGCGACCTGCTGTCTGAGCTGCCCGAGAGAGAGGCGGACGTGCTGCGGATGTACTTCGGCATCGGCGTCGAGCGGCCACATACGCTGGCCGAGATCGGAGAGCACTACGGCGTGCGGCCCGAGCGAGCCCGTCAGATTCTGCACCGGGGGCTGGGACGCCTACGCTTTCGCGCTGTGCGGCTGGCTGTCCACGTCTAAACCACGTCGTTTTTCAACATGCCCTCGATGTGGGCCTCGCTCCAGATCACGGCGGACTCGGCGTGCGCGCTGGAGGTCAGTGTGACGTTCTCGCCCAATACCGCGCCGGGACCAAGCGTGGCCGGCCCCTCAAGCGTCAAGTTGGCGCCGATGACGACGGGGGCCTCGACTGTCAGGCCCGACGGTAGCGGATCGGCGGACCACACCCCGGTGGCGCGCTCGGGCAGTCCGCTGAGACGTCCGGCCGCGTGCATCATGCCCCGGTGAGCCTGCAGATAGCGCTCGGGCGTGCCGACGTCGAACCAGGGGCCGCCGACCACCGCCCCCCGCAGCGGCACTGCATCCCGAAGCATGGGCAGCCACCCCTTCTCTTTCACGCACGCGAAGCCCTCGGCGGGCAGCCTGTCGAGCACCTGCTCCGGCGAGAAGATGTGCACGCCGGTAAAAACATAGCGAGCACTCGCTCTCTTATTTTGGGGCTCGCCCCAAAAGTCGGTGATGCGGCTGTCTGCGTCGACTCCCACGCCGAAGAGCGCCTCGTTGGCCGGGTCCGCGTTCAGCGCCAGCGTGGCGGCGGGGCGATGCGCGCGGTGTGCGGCCAGCGGGATCGAGAGATCGAGCTCGGTGAAGACGTCTCCGTTGACAGCGATGACCTCGGGCTCGCCGTGAAAGTGTCGTCGCGCGGCCACCAGACCGCCGCCCGTGCCCAGAATCTCGGCCTCTTCGGAGAAGACCAGCCGCATGCCGGGCGGGCAGGCGGCCTCGGCCGTGGCGCGCATGATGCCGCCCAGGTGGTGCAGGTTGATGACGCACTCGTCCACGCCGTAGCCGGCCAGCCAACGCAGCGCGTGCGCGATCAGCGGGCGATTGAAAAACGGCATGGCGGGCTTGGGGAGCAGGTCGGTGAACGGCCGCATGCGGGTGCCGTAGCCGGCGCAGAAGACGATGGCTTTCATGCGAACGCCGCGGGATCCAGGTCCGCCAGCAGGCCCCGCAGCGCCTTGAGCTGTGGCAGCCGCTCAAGGGCGTCACGCACATAGCGCAGGGAGTCGTCGATGAACTTCAGGTACGCAGGGTTGCCCTTCACGCGGTCTATATAGACGAAGCGGCCGGCGTCCTTGAGCTTTCGCTGCACCGCCTGCAGCAGGAAGTCGCGCTGAAACGCTGCGGCGTCGAGGTCGGGGCGCCGGCTGAGGTAGTAACCGACCAGCGCGTCGACCTGGGCCATGGACAGCGGGATATAGGAGTCACGGAGCAGGGACACCAGGTCGTAGCTGTAGGACCCCTTGAGCGCGTCCTGGAAATCGATGAGCACGAGGCCGCGGTTTGTGACATCCATCAGATTGGTGCTCTGAAAGTCCCGGTGGCACAGGATCTGAGGCTGAGATGTGATTTGGGACACAAGATCGTCGAAAGCGTCGTCCAGAACGAAGCGCGCCGGCTCGGACACCTTGCGCTGGAGCTGCGCCTCCACGCGCCACTCGATGTAGTGGTCCAGCTCCCACCGCAGCAGGGCCGGCTCAAAGGCGCGCTGGTAGCAGATCGGGGTCTGCCGCTCACCGGCCGTGGCGGTTTGAAAATCGAGCAGTACGTCGATCGCGGGCTTGTATGCGTCGATCCAGCTTGCCGGTCCGCCGGCCTCCAGCGTGTCGAAGAGGCGGACGTCGCCCAGGTCGTCCAGCCACAGGCGGCCACGCTCCTGATCGAAGTGGTGAATCTGCGGCACTGAGACCCCACCGGCCGCCAGAAAGCGCTGGATCTCCAGGAACGGCAGCTCGGTTGCGACGGGTCCGCTGGAGGCCTCTTCGCTGCGTATCGGCTCCTCGGCTAACACCATGACAACCCAGGTGTCCTCACCGGCCGCGATCCGCTCGTAGGAACGGTTGCTGGCGCCGCCTTCCATGGCCGTCGAGGCGTACTGCTCGGGTGGCTTCCATGCGCTTGACATCACCGGGTCCCCCTTATAGACACGTCCTGCCTAAGATGCTCCAGTTCACCCCGGACAACGAAAAGATTCTCAACGAGGTCCTTGCCCGGTACCCGGTCAAGAAGGCTGCGTTGCTTCCTGTGCTGCACCTGGCCCAGCGCCAGTGGGGGCAGATCACACCCGAGATCATGTCGTACGTCGCGTCACGGCTCGACGTCCACGACTCGGAGGTGATGAACACGTTCACGTTCTACACGATGTTCCGCAAGAAGGCGGTCGGCAAGCATCACATCCAGGTGTGCACGAACCTGTCGTGCTACCTGCGCGGCTCGGATGAGCTGATGCACCTGATCGAGCGCAAGCTGGGCATCAAAGTCGGCGAGTCCACCGCGGACGGCCAGTTCACGCTGGACCACGTGGAGTGCCTGGCGTCCTGCGGCACCGCGCCGATGATGCAGGTCAACGACTCCTACTATGAGGATCTGACCAAAGAGAAGGTCGAGCAGCTGCTGGACAAGTGGAGCGCCGGCGGGGCAGGGAACTGATGGCCACACAGACGTCCTACCTCCTTCGTGACCCGTCCAAGGACTTCACAAGCATCGACGTGGCGGTCGCTGCCGGCGACTACTCGCGTCTGCGCAAGTGGATGAAGCCGGACAAGAAAGAGCAGATCATCGCCGAGGTGAAGGCCGGCGTGCTGCGCGGCCGCGGTGGCGCGGGCTTCCCGGCGGGCGTCAAGTGGGGCTTCGTGCCCAAGGACACCGACAAGCCGAAGTACCTGGTCATCAACGCCGACGAGGGCGAGCCCGGCACGTTCAAGGATCGCTGGTGGCTCGAGAAGGACCCGCACCCGCTCATCGAGGGCTGCATCCTGGCCAGCTATGCGCTGGATATCCACACCGTCTACATCTACCTGCGCGGCGAGTTCAACTACCCGCTGGAGGTGACGGACAAGGCCATCGCCGACGCCTACGCCAAGGGGTACCTGGGCAAGAACATCCTGGGCACCGGCTACGACCTGGACATCCACACGCACCTGGGCGCGGGCGCCTACATCTGCGGTGAAGAGACCGCGCTGCTGGAGTCGCTGGAGGGCCGCCCGGGCCAGCCGCGCCTCAAGCCGCCGTTTCCCGCCGTTGTCGGTTTGTTCGGCTGCCCCACGCTGATCAACAACGTGGAGACCATCGTCAACGTGCCGCTCATCCTGGAGCACGGCGGCGAGAACTTCCTGTCGTGGGGCACCGAGCGCAACGGCGGTACCAAGGTCTTCTGCGTCAGCGGTCACGTGAAGAAGCCCGGGCTCTACGAGTTCCCGTTGGGGGCGCTGACCTTGCGCGAGCTGATCTACGACCACTGCGGCGGCATCTTGGATGACCGTGAGCTCAAGGGGGTCGTCCCCGGCGGCGCCTCTTGCCCGGTGGTCCTGCCCGATGAGCTGGACGTGCCGCTGGACTTCGACGCGCTGAAGTCCGTTGGGTCCATGCTGGGCACCGCGGGCGTCATCGTCATCGCCGAGCCCACATGCATCGTGCGTGCGTTGCTGCGCTTCAGCGAGTTTTACGCTCACGAGACCTGCGGGCAGTGCACGCCGTGTCGCGAGGGCTGCAGCTGGCTGGTCCGCATCCTCAAGGCCATCGAGGACGGACGCGGCATGCCCGAGCACCTGGAGATGCTGCTGGACATCTGCGGTCAGATGGAGGGCAACACGATCTGCGCCCACGGCGACGCCGCGGCATGGCCGGTTCAGGGCGTGATGAAAAAGTTCTACGACGAGGTCAAAGCGCACGTCGACCTGGGCCGCTGCCCGTACGACGACGTGGACGGCCACGCCGGCAGCGAGTGGGAGAAGCGCGGTGACGCGTGGCTGGAGGCCGGTCGATGATCGAAGCCGCCTTCTTCTGGGCCCTGGCCATCGGTACCGTCATTGGCGCGCTGTGCGTCGTCCTGCCGCCGTTTGGGCGCAACCCCGTGCACGGCGCCATCGCGCTGGTCGGCACGTTCTTCTGCTTGTCCGGGCTCTACGTTCTGCTGGCTGCGCACCTGCTGGCAGCCCTGCAGGTCATCGTTTACGCCGGCGCCATCATGGTCCTGTTCACGTTTGTGATCATGCTGCTGAACCTGACCGATCAGGAGCTGGGCACGGCGCGCTATAACACCGCCAAATACGTGGGCGTGCTCTCCATCGGGTTCGTCTTTGCCAAAGCGGTCAGCGCCATCGACGCTGCAACGCCGGACGACATCCAGCTGAAAGTGCTGGAGGGTCCCGACTCCTTCGGCGGCGTCCAGGCGGTCGGCAACGTGCTGCTGCGCGACTTTCTGCTGCCGTTTGAGCTGACCAGCATCCTGCTGCTGGTGGCGATTATCGGCGCGCTCGTCCTCGCCAAGAAGACGCCGGTGGAGATCGAGGCATGAGCGCCGTCACGGTCGATCACTATCTGATTCTCGCCGCGCTGCTCTTTACGATCGGCGCGGCCGGCGTCATGACCCGCCGCAACGCGCTGGTCATCCTGATGAGCGTCGAGCTCATGCTCAACGCCGCCAACCTGACGTTCCTGGCCTTCGCGCGCATGCACGGGGACAACACAGGCCACGTCATGGTCTTCTTTGTTATCGCCGTCGCCGCAGCTGAGGCCGCGGTCGGACTGGCGATGGTTCTGGCGATCTTCCGGCACAAGGGCACCGTGAACGTCGACGACGTCCGGGCGCTGAAGGGCTGACGCCGGTATGAATGTCTCCGCGCAACAGCTTCTGCCGCTGATCGTCCTGCTGCCGCTCATCGGCGCGTTCGTCAACGGCTTCCTCGGCGCCCGCTTCTCGCGTCGCCTGTCCTACGGCATCGGCGTCGGCACAGTCGCCGTCAGCTTCATCCTGGCGCTGCGCTGCGTCTCGGCCCTGTCTCGGGTCGCCGACGCGTCCCCGCTGGATCCCAACATCGCCAACGTCGTCTACACCTGGGTCGTCACCGGGATGTTCCAGTTCGACGTGGCGTTCTACCTGGACCCGCTGTCGGCCGTGATGCTGCTGGTCGTCACCGGCGTCGGTCTGCTCATCCACATCTACTCCATGGGCTACATGTCCGAGGACAAGTCCTACGCGCGTTACTTCGCGTACTTGAACCTCTTCATGTTCTCCATGCTGTGCCTGATCCTGGGCAAGAACCTGCTGATGCTCTTTGTCGGTTGGGAGGGCGTGGGCGTCTGCTCGTACCTGCTGATCGGCTTCTGGTTCAGCGATGACGCCAAAGCGCAGGCCGGCCAGAAGGCCTTTGTAGTCAACCGCATCGGCGACTTCGGCTTCATCATCGGCATGATCCTGCTGCTCTATCACGCGGGCGGGACCACCGATTACGACGTGCTGCGCTGGCGCTTCGAAGAGGGGCCGTGGGGCCCGTTCCACGACCCGATGACGCTGACGGCGTGCTGTCTGCTGATGTTTGTCGGCGCGTGCGGCAAGTCCGCGCAGATCCCGCTGTACGTCTGGCTGCCCGACGCCATGGCCGGCCCGACCCCGGTCAGCGCGCTTATTCACGCGGCCACGATGGTCACCGCCGGCGTCTACATGATCGCCCGCATGGCCTTCATGTTTACGCTGTCCCCGCTGGCGATGGGGGTCGTCGCCACGGTAGGCGCCTGCACTGCACTGGCGGCCGCGCTGATGGCTCTGACACAGCGCGACATCAAGGGCGTCCTGGCCTACTCGACCGTCAGCCAGCTCGGCTACATGGTCCTGGCGGTGGGCGTCGGCGCTTATGTGGCAGGCATCTTCCACCTGATGACGCACGCCTTCTTCAAGGCGCTGCTCTTCCTCGCCGCAGGCAGCGTGATCCACGGTCTGGCCGGCGAGCAGGACATCTTCAAGATGGGCGGCCTCAAAAAGAAGATGCCCATCACGCGCGCCACGTTCCTGGTGGCCTGCCTGGCGATCGCCGGCTTCCCGCTCATGTCGGGGTACTTCTCCAAGGACGCGATCCTGTGGGAGGTACACAGCCGCAGCCAGCTGATCAGCATCCCCGAACAGGCCCACGCCGGGTTCAGTGACGGCGAGCGCATGATCATCGGCGGCAAGCAGGGGATTCTGCTCACGCACGTCGGCTCCGGGTGGGAGCGCTCACAGCTGCCGCCGACCGACCTGCTGCGCGGCGCCGCCAAGCAACGGGTCCTGCCCAACCTGCGCGGCATCGCGGTGGCGCCCGACGGTACCGAGTGGGTGGTCTCGGACTACGCGACCGTCTACAAGCGTCCCGCCGGCGGCGCCTGGGAGCGCGCCTGGCAAGGCGAGGACAAGCTGATGCGCCGCCATCTCAACGCGGTCTGGGCTGTTGGTGACAGCGACGTCTGGTTCGTCGGCGAGCGCGGCCTCGTGGTCCACTACGACGGCAAGGACTTCGCGGTCGCCAAGTCCAACAGCCTGGCCACGCTGCACTCGGTCGCTGCGGTCAGCGCGACTGAGGTGTACGCGGGCGGGGCCGGGGGCACGCTGCTGCGCTGGGACGGCACCACGTGGCTCAGCGTAAAGAGCACGGGCACGTCGGCCATCACCGGCATGGCAGTGCACGACGGCACGATCTGGGCCACGACCGGGCAGGGCGCTTTGATCAAGCTGGGCGCCAACGGGGCCTTCGAAAAGGTGCAGGTTCGCGCACCCGGCATCGCGTCGGTTCGGCAGCTGACGGGCCTCTCCGCCGGCGGCGGTCTGCGTCTGGCAGGCCTGGCACAGCG
The DNA here is from genome assembly GCA_964545715.1 of uncultured Myxococcales bacterium. Classification (GTDB taxonomy): domain Bacteria; phylum Myxococcota_A; class UBA9042; genus CAZJHX01. The sequence continues at coordinate 6,235 of CAZJHX010000105.1, read as the reverse complement.
TGAGGGCGAGACGATTCAACGGCCGCTGGTGTTGGAGCAGACCTCCGACGGCTGGGCGGCCTCAACCGGCGAGCCCACCTCCGCGGTCAGAGTCGTGGGCGCGGCCGGTGGCGCGGTCTACGCGGCGGGCGACGGTGGCCAGCTGTTTACCGCCGCCGACGGGGTGCTGACGGCCAGCGACACGGTGCCCTACAAGCCGAGCTTCCACTGGATCCTCTGGATCATGGGCGTGCTGACCGCCGGGCTCACCGCGTTCTACATGTTCCGCCTGTACTTCATCACGTTTGAGGGACCGACCCGCTGCGACGACCACACCTGGGAGCACGCGCACGAGTCACCCCCTGTGATGACGGTGCCGCTCATCATTTTGGCCGTGCTCAGCATCGGGGGCGGCTGGATCAGCGTTCAGGCCTTCGTGGACGCCGTGCCCGTGTTCGACCACACGCTCGAGCAGTGGCTGGCGCCGGTCTTCCGCATCGCCGACGGCCGCCTCGCCGCCGAGCTGGTCCACACCAACGCCGCCTACGCGCCGACCGTGCTGGGCCTGATCGCCATCGGCATCGCCTGGATGTGGTATCGCGCAGGCATCGGCGCCGCTCCTAGAGCCCTGGCGCAAGCGCTGCAGCCGCTCTACAAGCTGTCCAAAAACAAGTTCTACGTCGACGAGATCTACGCCGCGGTCATCATCGGCCCGTACCGCTTCATGGCCAAGGTGCTGTACCAGGTCGTTGACGTGATGATTGTCGACGGCATCATCGCGCGCCTGACGGCCGCGGTCGTCAGCGCGGGCGGCAGCGTGCTGCGTCTCTTCCAAAACGGCGATGTCCAACGCTACGCGGTCGGCGTGGTTGTGGGTCTTGCCGGCGTCATCTGGCTGATGGGGTTGTAGGTCATGATGCTGTTGAACGCTGCAAACCCCTTTGTCGAGCTGCCGGGCACGATCCCGCTGCTGAGTCTCGTCACCTTCATGCCGCTTATCGGCGCCGTGCTGATCGCGTTTCTGCCGCGCAAGAACGAGGCCGCTGCGCGCGGCACCGCCCTGTTCTTCTCGCTGATGACCTTTGCGCTGTCGCTGCTGATCTGGCGCCGCTTCAGCGACGTCGTCGGCTTCCAGATGGTCGACCGCTACGAGTGGGTCGGCGGCGGCATCGGCTACGCGCTCGGCGTGGACGGAATCAGCCTGCTGCTGATCATGCTGACCACGCTGCTGACGCCGATCACGCTCATCGCCGCCTCCAGCTCCATCGACAAGCGCGTCAAAGAGTTCGTCATCAGCATGCTGATCCTCGAGACCGGCATGTTGGGCGGGCTCATGGCGCTGGACCTGTTCCTGTTCTTCTTCTTCTGGGAGGCCATGCTCATCCCGATGTACCTGCTCATCGGGATCTGGGGCGGCAAGAACCGGATCTACGCGACCATGAAGTTCTTCATCTTCACCATGGTCGGGTCCGTACTGATGCTGGTCGGCATCATCTACCTGTACCTCAAGACCGGCAGCACCTCGTCGGCGCTCGTCGACGTCCTTCAGGTCGAGCTCAGCCACAAAGAGCAGCTGTGGCTCTTCGCCGCGTTTGGTCTGGCCTTTGCCATCAAAGTGCCGCTCTTCCCGCTGCACACCTGGCTGCCCGACGCGCACACCGAGGCGCCCACCGCGGGCTCCGTCATCCTGGCCGGCGTGTTGCTGAAGCTGGGTACGTACGCTTTCCTGCGCTTCGCCTTCCCCTTGTTCCCGGACGCGGTGGGCTACTTCAGCGCGCCGATCATGGGCCTGGCGGTCATCGGCATCCTGTACGGCGCCATGGTCGCCTACGCGCAGACCGACGTGAAGAAGCTGGTCGCCTACTCATCGGTGAGCCACCTCGGATTCGTGGTGCTCGGCATGTTCGCCCTGACCAAAGCGGCCGTCGAGGGCAGCATCCTGCAGATGGTCAACCACGGCATCAGCACCGGCGGCCTCTTTCTGTGCGTCGGCATGCTGTACGAGCGCCGGCACACCCGAAAGATCCTGGACTACGGCGGCATCGCCAAGACCATGCCGATCTTCACCACCTTCTTCATGATCATGACGCTCTCCAGCGTCGGGCTGCCGGGCACCAATGGCTTCGTCGGGGAGTTCACCATTCTGGTCGGCACCTTCCACGAGGCGCTCAGCTCCCACCTGGAGCTGGGCAAGCCGGTCTGGGACCTGCTGCTCAGCTGGCGCGTCCTCGTCACCATCTTCGCGACCCTGGCCACCCTTGGGGTCGTCGTGGGCGCCATCTACATGCTGTCCATGTTCCGTCGCGTGATGTTCGGGCCGATCAAGCACCCCGAAAACGAGAAGCTGCAGGACATGACCCCGCGCGAGGTCGGCTACATGATGCCGCTCGCCGTGCTGGTCTTCCTCATCGGCTTCTTCCCCAACGTTTGCTTCAACAAGATGCACCACTCGGTGGACGCTTTCGTCGAGACCATGCGCCCCCGCGTGCAGGCGATTCGGACGCCCGAGACCCAGCAGATCAAGAAGCAGCGGGCTGTCGCCGTCCGCGGGCAGGGGGGCCAATAAGTGCTCACTGACCTTGTACAAGCGCTTCCGCTGGGCATCGTCGCTATCATGGGCATGGTGTTGCTGATGGTCGACGTCTTCGCCCTCGAGGGGGAGGACCGCCGCTACCTGGGCTTCATGAGCGTGGCCGGCATGCTGGCGTCGCTGGCCGCCATCTACATGCTGTGGGGGCAGGACCCGGTCAACGCCGGCTTCACCACCGCCACCTTCGGCCAGATGATGGTGCTGGGCCGCTTTGAACTCCTGGTCTGCGCCCTGTTGCTGCTCATCGGCATCTGCGTATCGCTGATGTGCATCGATCACGCGGAGTCCGCCGGCTTCACCTCGGGCGAGCTGTATGCCCTGATCAACTTCGCTGTGTTCGGCATGATGGTCATGGTCACCGCCACCAACGCGGTCACGCTGTTCATCGGTCTGGAGACGATGAGCATCGCGATCTACGTGCTGGCCGCGATCAAGCGCAAGAGCCCCTTCGCCGTGGAGGCGGGCCTCAAATACTTCATCCTGGGCGCCTTCGCGACGGGCTTCCTGCTCTTCGGTCTGGCCTATGTCTATGGCGAGACCGGCCAGTTCGAGTACGCCGCCATCACCGCCGCGCTGCACGGCCGGGAGCCCAGCGCCTACCTGGCCATCGCCATGTTCATGCTGGTCGCCGCCTTTGGCTTCAAGATCGCGCTGGTGCCGTTCCACATGTGGACGCCGGACGTGTACGAGGGCGCGCCGCCGCCGATCGGCGCTCTGATGGCTGCCGGTGTGAAAACCGCCGCCGTCATCGCCATGGCGCGCCTGTTCGTCATGGCCTTCCCCGCCAGCGCGCTCGGTTGGATCGGTCCCGACCTCTTCGACGCGCTGGCCATCCTGGCGGTGCTGACGATGACCGTCGGCAACCTCATCGCCCTGCATCAGCGCAACGTCAAGCGCATGCTGGGCTACAGCGCCATCGCACACGCCGGGTATCTGCTCATCGGCATCATGGCCGCCCACATCGTGGCGGGCCCGCAGAACGCGGCCTGGGGCAGCGGCATGAGCGCCGTGCTCTTCTATCTTTTCGTGTACGCGCTGGCCAACCTGGGCGCCTTCGCCGTCATTGGGATGCTGTCGCGCGGTGATGACGAAGACGTGACCCTGGACTCGCACATCTCAGGCCTGGCGCAGAGCCACCCGATCGCCGCCGTCGTGCTGGCCATCGCCATGCTCAGCCTGGCCGGTGTCCCGCCGACAGCGGGCTTCTTCGGCAAGTTCGTGCTCTTCAGGGAGGCGCTGGGCGTCGATACCGACCGCTTCTTGTGGCTGGTCATCATCGCCATGCTGAACAGCGTCGTGAGCGTCTACTACTACCTGCGCGTGATCGTGCACGCGTACATGCGCGACGCGACCCGTCAGATCCAGGCCGTTCGCGGCACGGCGCTGGCGATAGCCTTTGTGATCACCGCGCTGGGCAGCCTGCAGGCGGGCATCTTCCCGGCGCGCTACATGAAGATGGCGGACCAGGCGGCCCAGGAGTTCATCCCGGTCGCGCAGGAGGTCCACACCGACGCGCCCGAGATCGCGGACGCTAAGTAGAAGCCTCTGCCTCGTCCGCGCGCTCCTTGAAGCGCCCGACCCAAGCCCGGTGCACGGCCAGCATGACGCCGATGAGGCCCAGCGGAATACGGATGCGCCGGCTGAATGCAACTTGCATAAGTTATGGCCATGCCATATCCATAACTTATGGCCACTCGCACGACGATTGTGTTGGATGAGGACAGTCGGGCGGCGCTCGACCAGCTTACGCGGCACTACGGTTGCTCGATGTCGGAGGCCATTCGGCGCGCTGTCTTGCAGCAGAGGGACCGCGCTGTCGGCGTGCCGGACGCCAGGCGTCGCGAGCGCGTGCGGGCGCTGCACAAGCTGTTCGAGCTGTCAGAAGGCCACGACGCTGCCGCCGAAGTGGCCCGTCTCAAAGCCGAGGACGCTTACGGCTGATGCCGCGCTACCACCTGGACACTGACTTCCTGGTTTTTGCCACCAGCGAGACCGGGCTGGAGCGCGAACGCCTGCTCCAGATAGCCGCATCAGACGCCACCATCGAGATGAGCGCCATCGCCTGGTACGAGTACGCACGCGGCCCGCGTCTCCCCGAGCAGTTGGCCCTGGCGCGCTTTGTCCTGGAAGATGACGGCGTGATCCCGTTGACGGACGAACTTGCGTCAAGGGCCGCGGACACGTTTCGGTTGCTCGGCTCGCCGCGGCGCCGCGCCAACGACGTTGCCATTGGCGTGACCGCAGTTGTTCATTCGGCGGTGCTTCTCACTCGGAATGCTCACGACTTCGCAGGCATCGACGGTCTGCACATCGAGACGTCCCAGCCTTAACCCCAACGTTGCATAGTTGGCATGCGCCATGGCCCCAGAACGCGGCACTGCGGCGCCGTCGGGCTCCTTCTAAGGGCACCACCCTGAGTGCGTCGCCCGATACCCTTCGGCGGCGCCGCAGCACCACGTTCTGGCCCCCTGGCACGATGCCAACTACGCAACGTTGGGGTTGAGAGTCGCCCCGCTTCAGCGTCGACCACAGCGTGCTGCGCGTGATCGTGCACGCGTACATGCGCGATGCGACCAGGCGGCCCGGGAGTTCATCCCGGTGGCGCAGGAGGTCCACACCGACGCGCCCGAGATCGCGGACGCCGCTAAGTAGCCGGCTCTTCTACCTCTACCTCTGCCTCGACATTCGCTTCCGCGGCATCCGCGCGCTCCTTGAAGCGCCCGACCCAGGCCCAGTGTACGGCCAGCATCAAGCCGACGATCCCGAGCGGGATAACGGAGCCCCACAGCATGGTCATCGCCTCGCGCACCTGCACCTTGCCGTCGGTGAAGACCGCGCGGGGCTCGATGCGGTCCACCAGGATGAAACACCAGAAGACCAGCAGCAGCTCGGTCGTGATCAGGCCGAAGAAGCGCAACACTTTACGGCCGCGCTGATGCGCTTTGATGTAGGTGACCATGTACGCGAGGATCACCAGGTACATCCCCAGAAAGAGAATCCAGTCCCTGACCGGGTACAGCAGGACGGTGCCCATGCCGATGCCGACACCCACGCAATAGAGGACCAGTAACGCGGTCAGGTACCGCGAATGCACCTGCCTCAGAGTGCGCGCCAGATCCTCCACCGGGTTAAGCTCTTCGGCCACGGCCGGACGTTAGCACAACAACCCTCTTATCCGGCTTGACAACGCGCGTTGTGTTTCTACAATCCCGGCCAGTCGTGTGAGCGCCTGTAGCTCAGTTGGATAGAGCAACGGCCTTCTAAGCCGTGGGCCACAGGTTCGAATCCTGTCAGGCGTGCCTGACGTACTGGAAGCGGGTGCTCTTAGTGACACGGTGGGTGTAGCTCAGTGGTAGAGCGTCGGATTGTGATTCCGAACGTCGGGGGTTCAAGTCCCCTCATCCACCCTGACAATCGGATCGCCGGGCATGCGCTCGTAGCTCAGCTGGATAGAGCATCGGCCTTCGAAGCCGAGGGTCGCAGGTTCGAATCCTGCCGGGCGTACTGACAATTAGATTTTCCTGGGCCTATAGCTCAATTGGCAGAGCAGCGGACTCTTAATCCGGAGGTTGAAGGTTCGATTCCTTCTAGGCTCACTGAGGCGCCGCGCATGGTCATAATCGGTCGTGTGCGGCGCCTTTTTTGATTCAGTTTTGACGCGAGAGT
>CAZJHX010000104.1:0-37076 GCA_964545715.1 uncultured Myxococcales bacterium | reverse complement strand
CGTAGATCTCGGGGCCTCCGCCGAAGCCGCCCGCAAAGGGGTTGTCGGGCGGAATGCTGTAGTTTTTGTTGCCGGACGGGCTGTCTACGTCGATGCGCAGAATGTTGCCCAGCAGCGTGTTCGTGTTTTGTCCGGAGTTGAGCGGATCGCCCGCCGAGCCGCCGTCACCGACGGAGATGTACAAGTGTCCGTCCGGACCGAACTCGATCATCCCGCCGTTGTGGTTGTTGTACGGCTGGTCGAACTGCATGAGCACCATCTCGCTGTTGGCGTTGGCCTTGTTGGGGTTTGACGAGACCTGAAAGCGCGAGACGCGCGTGAACGGGGTGCCGCCGGACCAGCCGTTGTAGTTCACGTAGAAGTAGCCGTTGACTTTGTAGTTGGGGTGAAACGCCAGGCCCAGCAAGCCCAGCTCTCCGCAGCATGTGACCGGCAGGTCCAAGAACGTGGTGACCTGGCTGCTGTTGACCCCCGGATCGTTGGGGAAGACCTTGATCTTGCCCGCCTGCTCCAACACGAAGATGCGGTCCGTGTCGTCCAGCGCCGACGTCATGTACACGGGTTTGGAGAACGACAGCGAGAACGCTTTGACCAGCCCCAGCGTCCCGGGCGACGAGTTGTCGACGGGAAAGGTGCAGTCCTCGGCGTACTCGAAAGCGCAGGCGCCGTTGTCGGTGTACTTGCAGGCGCCGGCCTGGCAGCTGTCGTCGGTGCAGGAGTCGCCGTCGTCGCAGTCCATTGGCTTGCCGGCGCAGACGCCCACGCTGCAGACGTCCGAGACCGTGCACGCGTCGCCGTCGTCGCACAGGCCGGGCTTGTGAGCGTTGACGCACGCCGCGTCTTGGCAGGAGTCCGCAGTACACGGGTTGTCGTCGTCACAGTCCAGCGTGTCGCAGGGATCGGGCGGGTCCCCGGTGGTCGAGGTGTCGTCGCCGGTGGTCTCCGTCCCGGTGGTGTCTTCGCCGGTGGTCTCCGTCCCGGTAGAGTCCGTGCTGCCGCTGTCCGAGGTCTCGTCGCCGGTCGTCTCGGTGCCGGTCGTGCCTGCGCTCGTGCTCGTGCTCGTGCTCGTGCTGCCCTGGCTTGTGGCGTCTTTTTTGGAGGACCGGTCGCCCCGTCCGTCGTCCGCGGGGCATCCAGCCAGAATCAGGGCGCTCAGGATCGCGAGGTACAGCTTCATGCGCGCATTTCTATCACGGCTGCAGGTCAACGGGGCAGGGCGGCGAAGAACAGCCCGGCGTAGACGTTGGTGGAGACCTGGACGCCGTCCGCCGCTTTTCTGTCCTCCAGCCACCCGATTGCGCGGTTCAGCGGTACGCGATGCACCTGGATATCCTCGGTGTCGTCCCCGCCGCCCTCGCCCACCTTGGTCAGCTGCGTGGCCAGAAAGAAGGTCTGCAGCTCGGAGCTCATGCCGGGGCTGGCTGCGCAGGTCGTCAGCTCGGTCAGTTGTGCGGCGTCGTAGCCCGTCTCCTCGACCAGCTCGCGGCGCGCCGCCAGGCTGATGTGCTCGTCCTCTTCGCCCGCGATGTCGCCTGCAAGCCCCGCGGGCAGGCCGATCACCCGCGTGCCCAGCGCGGGGCGATCCTGCTCGACCAGAATCACGTGGTCATCATCGGTGACGGCCACCAGGACCGCGGCGCCGTAGCTGTTTGTGCGGTCCACGTATTCCCAGCGTCCGCGGCGCATCAGGCGCAGAAACCGTCCGGCGGCGAGAAGCTCTGCAGTGCTTGTCATGGCCCGATAATGTGTCGGACTGCTAGACTCGGTGCAAATGTCGCTAGATACCGCCGCCGCGCCCAAGATGACGCCGGGCCGCTTCCTCAGCGAGGAGATCCTGCGCTGGCTGGGGGACTTTCTGGACATGTACGCGCGCCGTCAAAGCGGCGACGTGGTCTCCGGGGCGCTGCGGCAGGAGCTGAACGACCGCTGGGCGGCGCTGATCGATGTGTCTTCGGCTCCGCCGGCCAACACGCTGGCGGCGACCCGCGGCCGGCTGGGGCTGGACGCGGACGACATTCTGGTGCTGCTGCTGGCGGTAGCGCCGTACCTGGAGACGTCTTTTCGAGACCGGTTCAAGCAGCTGCAGCAGTCGATTCTAGCCGATCGATGCAGCGTGGCTCTTGCCCTGGAGCTGTTGCGCGACGACCCGACCGACCGGCTTTTGGCCATGGACCGCTTCGACGACACGCGCCTGCTGTTTGCCCAGGGGCTGGTCACCCTGGAGCCCGCGCCCAACGCGCATGGGGACGCGCTGCTGGACCAGGTCCTGTGCGTGCCGCAGCGCACGGTGGACCACCTGCTGGCCAGAGCGCGACTGGACGAGAAGGTCCGCGCGTACTGCGCCATCGAGGAGACCGAGGTCGCCCTGGAGCAGGTGATCGTTCCGCCCAAGCGGCGCACTGAGGTGCTGCAGCTGGTCAGCCATCACGAGGAGTATCGGCGCGCGCAGCGCAGCATGGGCTTTGACCGCGCCATCCCATACGGCCGCGGCATCGTGCTGCTCTTCAGCGGCCCGCCCGGCACCGGCAAGACCCTCTTTGCGCGCGCCCTGGCCGCCCGGCTCTCCCGCCCGCTCATCCGCGTTTTTGCCGACAAGCTGGCCGAGTCGACCGAGGCCATCGAGCCCGTCGTTATCTCGCTGTTTCGGGACGCCAATCTTCACGGCGCAGTGACCTTTTTTGATGAGTGCGAGGGGCTGTTTCAGAAGCGCGGGACCAAGCTCGGCTTCCTGTTGGCCGAGCTGGATCGCTTCGAGGGCATCCTGATCCTGGCGACCAACCAGCCCCAGCTGATCGACGAGGCCATGGACCGGCGCATCGTCTACCGCATGGACTTCGAGCGGCCCTCCACGGTCGAGCGCGAGCAGATCTGGGAGATCCATCTGCCGCCGGGCGCCCCGCTGGATCCGGACGTGGACATCCCGCTGCTGGCCAACCTCTACAATTTCACCGGTGGGCTGATCAAGAACGCGGTGCTCGTCGCCCTGAACAAGGCCATCGCCCGCGACCCCACGGATCCGCGAATCGACATGGAGCTGCTCAAAGAGGCCTCGGTCAGCCAGCTCAAATACAACCTGGAGAGCTACGCCAACAAGTCCCAGGTCGAGCTGACGATGGACGACCTGGTCCTGCCCGAGGAGGAGCGACGCAAGATCGACGAGATCATCGCCGCCTGTCGCAACAAGGACTTCGTGCAAAACAAGTGGGGCTTTGGGCGCCGCCTGGTGACGGGAAAGGGCATCAGCATTCTGTTTGACGGCCCGCCCGGCACCGGTAAGACGCTGTGCGCCGAGATTCTGGCCAAAGAGCTGGAGCGGCCGCTGTATCGCGTGCACATCCCCAACGTGGTCAGCAAGTGGATGGGCGAGACCGAGAAGAACATCTCGGAGATCTTCACCCGCGCCCAGGCCAGCCACGCCATGCTGCTGTTCGACGAGGCGGACTCCCTGTTCGGCAAGCGCACCGAGGTCAAGTCCTCCAACGATCGCTTCGCCAATCAAGAGGTCAACCTGCTGCTGCAGGAGATAGAGCGCTTCACGGGCATCACGCTGATGACGACCAACCTGTTCGGCGGCCTGGACGACGCGCTGAAGCGCCGCATTCAGTACCGGGTGACGTTTACGCTGCCGGACGCCGACGAGCGGGCCAAGGTCTGGGAGGTGCTGATGCCGCACGAGGCGCCGGTCGCCAAAGACGTGGACTACGCGCTGCTGGCCAAGCGCTTTGAGATCGCGGGCGGCAACATCAAAAACGCCATCGTGCGCGCTGCCTATCGCGCGTGCGAGGACGGCACCGACATCACGATGTCCCATCTGCGCGAGGCCGCGCGGTGGGAGTGCGAGGCCATCGGCAAGCTGGTCCGCGACGCGCCCGACGCCAAGCCCAAGCTGGTCAGCGCGCCGGACTGAGCTCTACCACTCCACGTAGACCACGCCGTTGGCGCCCTTGCCGCCCGGCGGGCGGCTGCCGTTGTATCCGCCGCTGCCGCCGCCCGCGCCATATCCGGCGCCGCCTTTTCCGGAGAAGCTCTGTCCCCCGTTGGCGGCCGAGGGGCCGCTACCGTCGATGAGTAGGCCTCCTGCGCCGCCGCCGCCCGAGTGGCTCGACTGTCCTGCCGCGCCCCCGGCGCCGGCCGTCAGGTTTTTGACCGTGATGGACGCCATGCTGTCGAAGTTGCCGCCCGCACCGCCGGCGTATGTGGATCCCGGCGCCCCGGCAGAGCCGCCCTGTCCGCCCTTTCCGGCAGAGCCGGAGTTGCCCGCACCGCCGCCGCCGCTTCCGCCGTCACCGCCGCCATACTGACCGCCGGAGCCGCCGCTGGTCCTGCCGCCGAAGCCGCCCTGGGCGCTCAAGAAGGCGCCGAAGCTGCTGGTGTTGCCGTGGCCGCCGGGCGCGTTGTTGGTGTTGGCCACACCGCCGACGCCGCCGATGCCGATCGTGACCGCCACGGAGCCGGACACCGGAAACGCGCCGAACTTCACGTGGCCGGAGCCGCCGCCGCCGTAGTGGCTGCCTGACCCACCACCGCCACCACCGACCACGACCACACGTACGCTGCTTACCCCGGGGGGGACGTTGAAGGTGCCGTTGGTCGTAAACGTCTGCGAGCCGGGCTGATATGTGCTGCATACCCCGTTGAAGCAGCTTTCGGTGCCCCCGCAGGCCTTGTTGCACTGCCCGCAGTGGGCGTTGTCGGTGGCGAACACCGCCTCACAGCCCGAGTTGTACAGCGTGTCGCAGTTGCCGAAGCCGTTGGAGCAGCCGGTGATTTTGCACGAGCCGTCGCAGGCCACCGTGGCGTTGTCGACCGGCGCGCAGATCACGGGCTCGCCCGCCTGGCAGCCCAGGGTGGACGAGCAGGTCTCCGTCCCGTTGCAGAACTGGTTGTCGTCGCACTTGGAGTCGTCCGCGGTGTGGGTGATGACGTCGTTGGCCTCATCGCAGGCGTCCACCGTGCAGCTGACGCCGTCGTCCAGCACGGGCGGGGTCCCACTGGCGCAGCCTGTCTGGGACTTGCAGGTCTCCACCCCGTTGCAGAACTTCAAGTCGTCACACTGCGGGGTGCCCGAGCCTTTGACGCACGCGCCCACGCTGCAGCTGTCGCCCACCGTACAGGCGTTGCCGTCGCTGCACGGCGCGCTGTTGTGGGTGTGTTTGCAGCCCGATAGCGTCTCGCACGCGTCGTCGGTGCACACGTTGCCGTCGTCGCAGGGTAGCGGAGCGCCCTTCTGGCAGGCCCCGCCCACACACGCGTCGTTGATCGTGCAGGCGTCCCCGTCGGTGCAGGCCGCCGCGTTGTTCTGGTGGGTGCAGCCGGTCTTGGGGTGGCAGGCGTCGTCTGTGCACGGGTTTGTGTCGTTGCAGTTCAGCGTTTTGGTCGCCACGCAGGCGCCGTCCGTGCAGGCGGACTCGGCCGAGCACTCGTTGCCGTCGTCGCAGGCCGCGGTGTTGGCGGTGAAGACGCAGCCGGTCTCCGCGTTGCAGCTGTCGTCGGTGCAGCCGTTGCCGTCATCGCAGGCCAGGGTGTTGCTGCCCGGCTCGCACGCGCCGTCGGCGCAGGTGTCGCCCAGGGTGCACACGCTGCCGTCGTCGCACGGCGCGCTGTTGTCGGCCTCGGTGCACCCCGTCGCCGGGTCGCAGCCGCCGGTGGTGCAGGGGTTGTCGTCGGTGCACTGGAGGGCCGCCGTCCCGACGCACGCGCCGTCGCTGCACGCCGAGGTCGCCGTACACGCGTTGCCGTCGTCGCAGTCATCCGTCGTCGGGGTGAACACGCAGGCGCCGCCGTCACAGGTCTCGGTGGTGCACGGATTGCCGTCGTCGCAGATCATGGGGTCGCCGCCGACGCACTTGCCGTCCGCGCACGTATCGCCGCTGGTGCAGACGTCGCCGTCGTCACACCCGCCGGTGACAAACGTGTGCTTGCAGCCGCCGTCCACCAGGCAGCTGTCCTGAGTGCAGGGGTTGGCGTCGTCACAGGCCAGGCTGCCCTGCCCGACGCAGGCGCCGTTTGCGCAGTCGTCGCCCGTGGTGCAGTCGTTGCCGTCGTCGCAGTCGGAGTCGTTGGGGCCAAAGACGCAGCCCAGCGCGCTGTCGCAGGAGTCGTCGGTGCAGTGGTTGCCGTCGTCGCACGCCAGGGTCTTCTCGCCGCCCAGGCAGATCCCGCTCGTGCACGCGTCGCCCAGGGTGCAGGTGTTGCCGTCGTCGCACGGCTGGTTGTTGTCGGTGAACGTGCAGCCGGAGGCCGGATCGCAGCCGTCCGACGTGCAGTTGTTGTCGTCGTCGCACTGGGTGGCCGTCGTGCCCAGGCAGCCGCCGTCCTTGCACACCGACGCGGACGTGCAGGCGTTGCCGTCGTCGCAAGCCTTGGCGTTGGGGGTGAAGACACAGCCGGCTTTGGCGTCGCAGCTGTCGTCGGTGCAGCTGTTGCCGTCGTCGCAGCCGTTGGCGCCGCCGGATCCACACTTGCCGCCGCTGCAGAGGTCGCCCAGCGTGCAGGCATCGCCGTCATCACACGGCGCGTTATTGGCGCTGTTCACGCAGCCCAGACCCGAGACGCAGCTGTCGTCAGTGCACGGGTTGGCGTCATCGCACGAGACGGGCTCCCCGCCCATGCAGAAGCCCTCCTGGCAGGCCGCGGACGTCGTGCAGGGCTCGCCGTCGTCGCACAGCAGCCCCTCGTTGGCGGGCTCGGTCTCGCACTCGCCGGACGTCGGATGGCAGGCCGCCTTCAAACATATCGCGCCGTCGCCAGTGGGCTCGGGGCAGACCACCACCGTCGCCGGGTTTACCTCGCACTGATACGGGAACACCGCCTTGTTGCAGTACAGAGTGCCGTCGCAGACGTCGTCGTTCTCGAGCGGTACACAGTCCAGGTCTGACTGGCAGTCGCAGCTGACCGCCACGCCCGCGCAGGCGCCCAGCTTGCACTCGTCGTTGACTGTGCAGGGCTCGCCGTCGTCGCAGGTCGAGTTGTTGAAGCTGTAGACGCAGCCGCCCGTCGGATCGCAGCCGTCCTGCGTGCATGCGTTGCCGTCGTCGCAGTCGATCAGCGTCCCGGTGCACCCCTCGGGCGTGCAATGGTCGGCCAGCGTGCAGTTGCTGCCGTCGTCACAGGACCCAGCCTCGAGCGCCTCGTGCACGCAGCCGCTCTCGGCGTCGCAGCTGTCGTCCGTGCAGTCGTTGCCGTCGTCGCAGGTCACGTCGTCGACCAGCCCGTTGCAGTCGTCGTCCACGCCGTTGCAGATCTCGGCCGCCGGAGTGGCAGCGTCACACGCGGTCAGCCCGCCCTCGGTGCATTGACGAACGCCCTCACAGACCCCGTGCTCGTTGGACACGGCGCAGGGCGTGCTCAGCTCCAAGGCCACGGCGGTCGTCGAGCAAGCGCACGCGCCGCTGTTGGGGAAGCACTGGTCGATGGTGGTCCCGGCGACCGTCTCCACCGCGCCGCAGCTGTACCCGGCCGGGCAAGCACCCGCCGGTCCGCAGGCGCCGCCGCAGAAGCTGCCGTTGTCCAGCACCACGCACACCGGCTGACCGCCGCCGCTGGACTCGCAGTCCGCGTCCTCGGCGCACGGGCGGCACAGGCTCGGATGCTGCGAAACGCAGACGTACGTCAAATCGCTGCCCGCGCCTCCGACCTGCTCACAGCCCCAGCCGTCCGGGCATTCGTCCACGCACGGGATGGTGCAGACCTTCTCGTCCAGGTGACTGACACAGAAGCCGGAGTCGCAGTCCGCGTTTGAATCGCAGGGCGTCGCGAAGTCCCCGTCCGGGAGGTCCTTGGGCCCATCGTCGGGGGCCGGCCCCTCGTCGGGGGGCTGCGCGGGTGTCGCCGAATCGACGAACGGCAGCCCGATCGGGACGTCCTCTTTGGTGTCGGCTTCGGTCCCGATATGGGGTGCGTTGACCTCTGTGCCACACCCTGCGATGCCGGCCACGAGGACGGCGAGCGTCATTGAAACGATGCGAGTCATGGGCTGCATTCTACCTGTTGGCGATGGTCCGGTGCGACCATGCTGGCTGATCGGTGTAGAATCGGCAGCCATGAAGACCCTCCTGGCCGGCGTCCTGTTTGTCTTTGCCTGGGTGTGCACAGCAGCCGCGGCTCCCCCCAAGAAGGACCGTCAGGTGGAGCCAAACAAAGCGGAGCGCTTGTACAAGGAAGCAAGGGCCGCCAAGAAGGCGTCGGATCTGCGAAAAGCCGAGAGCCTGTATCTGGGTTGCCTCGTGGCCGATAAGACCCATCTGGGCTGTCGAGGCGACGTGGCCGTCATCCTGATGGCGCGGGGCAAGCGGTGCGACGCGATAACGCACATGCGGATCTACGTGAAGGCCGCCCCCAAAGCGGCCAAGTCCGTACAATTTCGGCGGCTCATCGAGGCCTTTGAGCCGGGGTGCCACAACAAGTAATCGCTGCCGCTGGACACAGGCGCAAGTGGCCGGTATTCAGCGCTGATGCAGACGATTACGATTCCTCTCAAGACCGATCCCGCCCAGACCGTCGAGCGCGCCAAGGCCACGGCGCGTCAGCTGGGCGCGACCTTCAACGGGGACGCGCAAGAGGGCCAGTTCTCGGGCATGGGCATTCGCGGGCGCTACGCCATCGCGGACGGCCACGTGGTCGTCACCATTATCGAGAAGCCGGACATGATCCCCGAGACCGTCGTCGAGTCCACCGTGACCAGCTTCTTTGCGTCGGCGCCTGAGGCCGCTGAGCCGCCCCCCACCGAGGACGCCGCCGCGCTGCGCAAGAAGGGCGACGACATCATCACCAGCCACGTGCTGTGGTCGCTGGGCGCCGGGCTCATCCCGGTGCCGATGTTCGATATGGCCGCCGTCACCGCGGTGCAGGTGGGCCTCATCGAGCAGCTGGCGCAGTTGTACGACATGCGGGTGAACCAGTCGTCGGGCAAGACCTTTGTGACGGCGCTGACCGGCACGACCGCAGCGCGCATCGGCGCCAGCCTGCTCAAGGCCATTCCGGGCCTGGGCACCGTCGTCGGTGGCGCCTCGATGTCGGTGCTGTCGGGCGCCTCGACCTACGCGGTCGGCCAGGTCGCGCTGAACCACTTCGAGCGTCGGCTGCCTATCGGCGATATCGACCTGAGCGCCGCGCGCGCCGCCTACTCGGAGAAGTTCGAAGAGGGCAAGAAGGTGGTGGAGAACATGGAGAGCGACCAGAACGAGGACACGACCAAGGACGTCTTCCAAAAGCTGGAGAAGCTCGCCCGCCTGCGCGACCAGGGGGTGCTCAGTGAAGAGGAGTTTGCGGCGCAGAAGGCGCGGCTGTTGGAGCGGCTCTAGGCTTGCTGCTTGGCTGCGGCGCCGACGGTGGCGATGGGGCCTGCGAGGTCGAGGCCGAATGCCAGGACGGCGTGTCGATTTCGGTGTGGTATCCCACCTGCGTGTCCGGCGTCCTGAAGACCCCTACCGGGACTGGCGCCAAGACCTGCGACGGCGGGGTCTGCAAGACCGATTTTGACCTTGTGGAGACCGACTGCGCCCTGAAGGGGCAGGTGTGCGGCCCCAATCCGGATGATGCCGTGCAAGGCGACGCCTGCATAGACACTTAGCAGGGCGCTGAAAAGCGGCCTGCTTCCGTGCCCAGGCGCGACAGCTTAGCTTCGTCCCACCTGGTCCAGCTCTACGACTTCCGCGTCACGGGCCTCTTCCCCAGCCGTGCGGTTGCAGCCCTAAGTGTCTTTGTGACGGAGGATCAAAGACATGACCCGACAGACGCCCACGGACTGGAATCGTCAGCGCGCCGCGCGCATTGCCGTCGTATTGCTGCTCCTGGTCATTCCGTTCGCCGCCTTCTTCGTGCTGGTTTACGCACTTGGGGTCACCGGGTACGGGACCATTGGCCATCCGGACAGCCATGCACAGCCGCATGAGCCTCTCCTTAGCCGGCGCGACTTCATCGCCACGGTGACCGGCAGGCAAGTCGCAAACCGACCGAATCCGACCGCCAGGCTGCGGAACGTACGCTGCCGCTGACAAGCGGCAGCGCGTTCGGGAGGCGGTCTTCGAGCGCACCCCTCGTGTTCTTTGCAGCGACGAGGTGATCGTCGCTCGCTCACACTCTAATCCCCGTCGCAGTTGTCATCCACCAGGTTTGTGTAGGTCAGGCGCACGTGCACCTTCCCACCCCATCCGCGGCGCGAGATGTGATGCACCGCGCCCTCCGCGTCGACCGCTATCCCGTTGGCCTGGGCAAGGTCTTCCTGGCCGGCACCACCAAGGCTGTGCAGTGAGAGGATGGACCACGCCCCAAAGCGATCGGTGAGATACTTCACCTGCCGGTTCGGAGTCGCGTAGATCGCGTGTAGCTTGCCCGCCGCATCCATGGCCAGGGAGGTGCGCTCGTCGCCTACCTGCGTCTCCACCGCGGTCTGGACCGACCACTGAGTGCCGACTCGTCGCGCGTAGCGCAGCTTGCCGGACGACACGTACACCGCGTGGAGATCGCCGTTGGGGGCCTCCAGGACCGACGGCCACTTGCCCGCGCCGCTGTCGGCGTCGACGATCTCGACCACCCACGCGCCCGCGGCGTTGGTCGCGTGTCGCAGCCCCGAGGATTTGTACAACACGTCGACCGTCCCGTCGGCGCGCACGGATAGGTCCACGGTGCCGCCCTTGGGCGCCGTCTTGCTGTCCGGGACGTCGATGACCCAGGCGCCGCTCTTGTCCGTGGCGTAGCGCGAGACCTGGTTGACCGGATCCCAATAGACGATGTGACGCTTGCCGGCCGAGTCCAGCTTGATGCGACAGTTGAGCCCCATCTCGTTGGAGCCGCCGTCCACGACGGTCTCCACCCAGACGCCCGTGGCGTTTGTGAAGTGCAGCAGCCCGGCCCCGCTCTTTTGGGCGCACACGTGCCAGGCGTCCCCGGCGGGCACGGCGTCGATGCTGTACAGGGTCACGCCTCCGATGGAATGGTCGGCCAGGCGGACCTGCCATAGATCGTCGCGTATGCCCGTTGAAAACCAGCCGGTGTCCCGGTCCCAGGCCAAGGCGCGCAGGGTCCCATCGGGTGCCACGTACGGTCCGGCGGTGCGCGTCCAGTCCCAGCCGACCCGCTTATCGACCGGGTTGCTCAGCGTCTCCGGGTCGAATCGGGTGACCCAGACGGCCGACTGATAACCCACCAGCGTGCGTGCCGCGCCGTCCCCGGCGGTGACGACCGCCGTGTGTTTCACCGACGTCTGCAGCGGGTGCTCCTGGATGAACCAGGTCGGCGTGGACGAGCGCGCGTGCCGTATCCGGCTGCTCTGTGCCGAGTAGAACGTGATGTGGACCGCCGCGTTGGCGTCGATGGTGATCGATGGGTGCAAGCCCACGGTACCCGTCGACTCCACAATCTCAGACGTCCACGCACCCGACACGTTGGTCGTGTACTTGAGATCGCCCGCCACCAATTCGTAGTGCGCGATGTGCAGCTTGCCGTTGTCATCCGCGACGATGCTTGTGTGCAGCCCTGGGGCGCCGTCGGAGTCCAGCGTCGAGGTGACCCAGGCGCCCGACGCGTTTGTGGCATACCGCAGGTCGGCGCTGCCGGCGTCGAAGTAGCTGATGTGCAGCGCGCCCGCGGCGTCCATCGCCAGGCTGCAGTGCTGACCCACGTCTGAGGTGCTGTCGACGACCGTGGTGGACCAGGATCCGGGTGTACCCGACGTGACAAGCAGGTCGCCGTTGCCCGCGTCGTAGTGCGCCATGTGGATCGTGCCGCCCGCCGCCACCGCGACCTCCACATCGTGGCCCACGTCGCCTTGCGACATGACGAGCTCGTCGGTCCAGCCGGTCGCCGTCCGGCGCGCCAGCCGAAGATCGCCGTCGTTGGGCTCCCGCCACGCCACCACCGGCGACCCGCCGGTGGTGGTCCCGATGTTGATCTCGGTGCCGGCGACAGCGCTTCGCACCGCGACCTCCCGCGTCCAGCTGGCGCCGTTATCGTCACTTCGGGCCACCATCACCGGATTGCCCGGAGACAGGCCGATCAGCCGGACACGGTACGCCGCAAACAGAGCGCCGTTGGCCGCCGCGTGCAGGTCATAGCGCTCGTCGGAGTTAAACTGCCGGCCGCCGTCGAAGTACTCGTACTCCGCGTTGAACTCCAGCTTCTCGTTGGCGCCGGGGTTGATGCTGCTGGCCCCGTCGTTGCAATCCGCACCGCCCTTCGAGCATGTCGGCGGGCACAGGCTGAGGTCACAGGTGCCGTCCGCGCAGTCCGGCGGGCATCCGGCCGGCATCGCCAGCGCGGCATCGCAGTAGTCGTCGTTGTCTTTGTCGCAGATCTCGTCGGTACCGTTCTGGCAGTTGTTATCTTTGCCGTCGCAGATCTCGGGGTTGCCTGGGAAGCGCGCGTCGTCCCCGTCGTCGCAGTCGGTGCCCCCCGGGCAGCTCTTGTCGACGGCGCCGTCGCCATCTACGTCCTTGTCGTTGGGCCCGGAGCACACCCCGCCGGCACACAGCTCGGTCGTGGTGCATGCCTTGCCGTCGTCGCACGGCGAGCCGTCCGACAGGCCGGGGTGGGTGCAGCTCTTGTTCAAGCACACGTCCTCGGTGCACGGGTTGCCGTCGCTGGCACATGCGATGGTGTTGGCGCTGTGCGTGCACCCGGTCGCAGGCACGCACGCGTCGTCGGTGCACCCGTTGCCGTCATCGCAAGAGGGTGCTGGGCCGCCGACGCATGTGCCGCTGTTGCACAGATCGCTGGTCGTGCACTTGTTCCCGTCCTCACAAGCGCCCGTCGCAAAGTCGCTCTGGCAGCCGGCTTTTGGCTCACAGAACTCGATCGTGCACGTGTTGCCGTCGTCGCAAGACACCACCGCGCCCGGCTTGCACAGGCCGTCCAGGCAGGCGTCGCCTTTGGTGCACGCGTTGCCGTCCGTGCACGCCGCCGCGTTGGGGGTGAAGATACAGCCCTGCGACGGCGCGCAGCCGTCGTCGGTGCACGGGTTGCCGTCGATGCACTGCTTGGCGGCTGTCGACGTGCACGCGCCCGCCGCGCACACATCGCCGATGGTGCACGCATCCCCGTCGTCGCAGGCCGCGTTGTTGGCCGTGTGAATGCACCCGGTCTTGGGGTGGCACGCGTCCGTCGTACACACATCCTCATCGTCGCAGCCCAGCGCGTCCCCACCCACGCAGGCGCCACCGTCGCAGCCGTCGCTGGTCGTGCAGGCATTGCCGTCATCGCAGGCGCCCGGCTGCGGCGCGTGGACGCAGCCTTGCGAGGCGTCGCAGCTGTCGGCCGTGCACGCGTTCAGGTCGTCACATGAGACGGGCGAGCCCGCCGTGCACTGGCCGTCGTCGCACTGGTCACCAGTCGTGCAGATGTTGCCGTCGTCGCAGGGTCCTCCCACAGGCAGATACGTACACCCCGTCTTGGGCTGGCAGCTATCGCTGGTGCAGCTGTTGCCGTCGTCGCAGATGAGGCTCTTCACTCCCACGCAGAAGCCGTCGCTGCACCCGTCCTGGGTCGTGCACAGGTTACCGTCGTCGCAGGAGCCGGCGTCGTTCGGCGTGGCCACGCAGCCACTCGTGGGGTCGCAACCATCCGCAGTGCACGGGTTCTGGTCGTCGCACACGACAGGAGGGCCGGGCTCACAGGCGCCGTCCGCACACTGATCCGCGCCGGTGCATGGGTTCTCGTCGTTGCACGGGATGTTGACCTTTGCGTGTTGGCAGCCGCTCTTGGGATGGCAGCTGTCCGCGGTGCAGCCATTGCCGTCGTCGCAGGGCAGCACATCCTGGCCGACACACACGCCCCCATCGCACGTCGCTGTTGTGGTGCAGACGTTGCTGTCGTCGCAGGGTCCCTCGTCCGCCGGCTGGAACACGCAACCCACTGCAGGGTCGCACGCGTCGTCGGTGCACGGGTTGCCGTCGCTGCACGACAGCGGCGGGCCACCGGCGCAGACGCCGTCGTCGCACGTGTCGGACGTGGTGCAGGGGTTGTCGTCGTCGCAGCCGTTACCGGCGCTGGGCGCGTGGGTGCAGCCTGTGCTCGGCGAGCACCCATCCAGCGTGCACGCGGTGTCGTCGTTGCAGTCGACGATGGCGGTGCCCACGCACACGCCTTGCTGGCAGGCGTCCCCGGTGGTGCAGGCGTTGGCGTCATCGCAGGCGGCCACGGTTGGGACATGGCCGCAGCCCACCTCGCCGCTACAGCCGTCCGCCGTGCAGGCGTTGCCGTCGTCGCAGTTCAGCGGTGCGCCGCCGACGCAGACTCCCGCGGCGCAGGTGTCTGACTGCGTGCATAGGTCTCCGTCATCGCATGGCGCATTGCTTGGCACGTGCACGCAGCCGTCGGAAGGCGTACAGCCGTCCAGAGTGCACGGCTCGTTGTCGTCACAGGATACCGGCGTACCCAAGCACGTGCCGGCCTGGCAGCCATCGGAGTCGGTGCACTTGTTGCCGTCGTCGCACGCGCCGGCGGACGGGCTGAACGCGCAGCCCTCGCCTGGCTGGCACGCACCTGTGGTGCAGGGATTGCCGTCGTCACACGCCGGCACCGCACCGCCGACGCAGGCGCCGCCCGCGCAGTGATCTGCGATGGTGCAGACATCGCCGTCGTCGCACAGGGCGGCGTTGTACGAGGCCACGCACCCCTGGCCCTCCACGCAGGTCTCGTCTGTGCAGGGGTCCAGGTCGTCGCAAAGCGTGACGATGCCCGCGCACGTCCCGTTGGTGCATATGTCCGCGTCGGTGCAGGTCGCCCCGTCGTCGCACTCAGCGCCGTCAGCAGCCGCCTGGCCCACGCACGCGCCCGCCACGCAGGACTCGTCCACGGTGCAGGGGTCGTCGTC
This sequence comes from uncultured Myxococcales bacterium, assembly GCA_964545715.1. Lineage (GTDB taxonomy): Bacteria > Myxococcota_A > UBA9042 > CAZJHX01. Next base: position 22,267 of record CAZJHX010000104.1, on the reverse strand, counting down.
GTCGCACTCGCCCTCTGTCGCCGGGGCATGGATGCATCCCGCGGCCGGATCGCACGCGTCCGCGGTGCAGGGCTCGCCATCGTCGCACACGGCCACCAGGCCGGCGCACACCCCGTCCAGGCAGGTGTCGTCAAAGGTGCATACATTGCTGTCGTCGCAAGAGCCCGGCACCGGCACGTGCAGGCACTCGCCCGTCTCGGCGTTGCAGTCGTCGTTTGTGCACGGGTTCTGATCGTCGCAGCTGCCGTTGTCCGCAGTGCCGTCGCAGTCATCGTCCACACCGTTGCAGCTCTCGATCTTGGCGGCCGCTCCCTCGCAGATCAGCTGCCCCTCCTGGCAGACCTGGACGCCCTGGCACACGCCCACCTCGTTGGCGATGGGGCAGGGCGCTCCGCCGGTGTCTTCGTCGATGGCGTCGTTGCAGTTCTGGTCCACCCCATCGCAGAGCTCTGCGGCGGGCGTCGCCCCATCACAGTCCGTGAGGCCGGCGGGATCGCAGCGCCGGGTTCCGTTGCAGGCGCCGTGGGCGTTTTCCACACGGCAGTCCGTGGACAGCGCGGCATTGACCGCCCCCTTGGAGCAGGGACACTCGCCCTTCACGCGTATGCACTGCCCGACCGTTTCGCCCGCCGGGGTGTCAAACGGCGAGCACTCGTAGCCCGGGGGGCACACGGCCGTGGCGCTGGCGCCGCCCAGGTCGCACTCTCCGCCGCAGAAGCTGCCGTCCGCCCCGCGACTGACGCAGAACGAGTCGCCGGCTTGAAGTAGCGCGTCACAGTCCGCGTGCTCCCGGCACGGCTGGCACAGCGTGACGAAGCGCGGCAGGCAGACGTAGGTGAGATCCGTGCCGGCACCCTGCACGGCGGTGCACCCCCAGCCCACTGGGCAGATCTCCACGCACGCAAACGTGCAGACCTTGCCGTCTGGGCCCGTCACGCAGAAGCCGCTATCGCAGTCGGCGTTGTCGTTGCACGGCTGGGTTGGCGCATCCGGCAGATCGTCGGCGCCGCTGTCGGGGCCGGTGTAGATGTCGGGCGCGACCGGAGCGTTGTCCAGGCCGCCGATTGGGGGGACGTCACCGACGGTCGACGCGACCGCGGGCGGATCGGACTCGCAGCCCAGCGTCCAGCACAAGCCGAGGAGCACCCAGCAGGAGCGCAAATGCGTCATGTTGATCATGGCCCCAATCTACACCCACCACGCCGACCAGCGCCATTTGCCAAAGACGACGATTGCGGCGGACAAGTCGACGAGGGCTTTGGCGACGGCGTGGCCAGCTGCGTGGACGGCGACCCGCAGGCTACGCGCCATTTGCCAAATCAGCCATGGGGCGGAAGGCTGTGGCGCATGTTGGATCGATTCAAAGGCGCGCTGCTTGGGCTGGCTCTGGGTGACGCGATGGGTGCGCCGTTCGAGGGCGGCCTTCTGGAGCAGGTCACCTGGCGCATTCTTGTCGGACGCAAGCTGCGGTGGACCGACGACACCGACATGGCGATCGGCCTGGCGCAGTGGCTGGTCGACGACGCCGCGCTGGACCCGGACGCCCTGGCGATGCTCTGGGCTGAGCGGGCGGACTGGAAACGTGGGTACGGACCCGGGGCGCTCAAGACGCTAACGCTGATCAAAACGGGGATGAACTGGCGCGAGGCCAACGTCGTGGTCTTTGCGGACGGCTCGATGGGCAACGGTGCGGCTATGCGGGCGGCGCCGTTGGGGCTTGCCTTTCACGACGACCCCGAGCGCCTGAGCGTCACCGCTGCGCTGGCCAGCTCGATCACCCACGCGCACCCGATCGGAGTGGAGGGAGGCGTTCTCATCGCACGCGCGACCGCGCTGGCGCTGGACCCGGATCTGAAGCCCGACGCCTTCCTGGCCGAGCTGGAGAGCGGCTGCGAGCAGGACGCGTTTCGGTCGCGCCTGGCACAGGCCCGACGTTGGTTGACCTCGACGCCGTCGCACGCGGATGTGCGCAAGCGGTTGGGAACCTTCGTTCTGGCGGATCAATCGGTGGTGACGGCGATCTACGCATTTCTGCGGTTTCGCGACGATTTTGAGGCGCTGCTGCGCTACGTCGTGGAGCTCGGCGGGGACACCGACACGATCGGGGCGATGGCGGGCGCGCTGTTCGGCGCCCACAACGGGCTGCGCGCGCTGCCGGAGATCCGGCTCGCGGACCTGGAATCACGGCAGGAAATCGCGGGGTTGGGCAAGCGCTTGCACGAGACTTTTGGCAGCTGAAACCGCAACCCCCGTCAACGGGTTGATGCGGTCCCGTTAATGGGGGTAGAGTCCCCTCCGGCGATACGCAGGGATAAAGGGGATAAAGCATGATCAAGCGCAGCCTCGTACTGGTTGGTACATTGGCCTTGTTGGGCTGTCCGGAGACCACGACGGAGGGCGAGACGCCCGACGTAGTGGCGGCGGACGATGGGACGGGCAGTGTCGATACCGGCACCGACACCGGGACCGACACGGACACGGACACGGACACGGACACGGATACGGACACCGACACGGATACGGACACCGATACGGTCGACACCGGGGACATCGTGGACCCCGAGCTGAGCTGCGAGAGCTACTGCGAGACCGTCATGGCCGCATGCACCGGCGACAACGCTCAGTACCCCGACGCGGGCACCTGCGTGGCGTATTGCCAGGACGTGGCGATGATCCCGATGGGCGACGAGAGTGACACCTCGGGCAACACCGTCGGGTGTCGGGCCTACCACGCCAGCGTGGCGGCGGAGAACCCGGACGATGCGGCGCTGCACTGCGGACACGCGGGGCCCAGCGGGGCGGACACCTGCGGCACCTGGTGCGAGAACCTGTGCCACCTGTCGGGCGTCAACTGCCAGGGTGACGACGCGATCTTCGATAACGACGCGGAGTGCACCGCGGCGTGCGAGGCCCTGCCGGCTGACGGGGAGCCCGCCGACACCAGCGGCAACAGCGTGCAGTGCCGTATCTATCATCTGGGCGTGGCGGGGACGAACAAGCCCTCGTCGGCCGGCGTGCACTGCCCGCACGGCTCCGTGGACGGCGGCGACGTCTGCGTGGACGAGCTGCAAGACCCGAGCTGTGAGGAGTACTGCGACGCGGTCACCGCCGCCTGCACCGGTGACAACGCACAATACGCCGATGCGGACGCCTGCCTGGCGTACTGCAGCGGCGCGGGCGCCCTTCCCCTGGGCACCGCCGCCGACACCGACGGCAACACCGTGGGCTGCCGTACGTATCATGCGGGCGTCGCGGCCATGAGCGACGACAACGCGGGCGTGCACTGCCCACACGCGGGTCCGTCCGGCGGCGGGGTCTGCGGCACGTGGTGTGAAAACTACTGCGATCTTGCGGCGGCCAACTGCGACGGCGACGACGCGCTGTTCGACGACAACGACGCCTGCATGACGGCCTGTGGTGACTACAGCGACGCGGGCGCGCCCGGGGCCACGGCCGGCGGCACCGTGCAGTGCAAGATCTACCACCTGGGCGTGGCCGGTACCGACAAGCCTGACTCGTCGGCGACCCACTGCCCGCACGGCTCGGTCGACGGCGGTGGGGTCTGCGTCGACCCGCCGGCTTGCGAAGACTACTGCGCGGCGGTCAGCGCGTCCTGCACGGGCGACAACGCTCAGTATCCGGATGAGGCGGCGTGCCTGGCGTACTGCGGGACCTGGGCCTCCCTGCCTGCGGGCACCAATGGCGACACCGAGGGCAACACGTTGGGCTGTCGCATCTACCACGCGGGCGTGGCCGGCATGAACGAGGCGGCGGCGGGCATCCACTGTGATCACGCCGGTCCGTCGGGCGGCGGCGTCTGCGGCACCTGGTGCGAGAACTACTGCGACCTCGCGGCCGCCAACTGCACGGGTGATGACGCGCTGTTTGACGATGGCGATGCGTGCCTGGCCGCGTGCGCGGATTACTCGGACGCCGGGGCGACCAACGACTCCGCCGGCGCCACGGTCCAGTGCAAGATCTACCATCTGGGCGTCGCGGGCAGCGACAAGCCCGACTCCGGCGGCGTTCACTGTCCGCACGGCGGCGTGGACGGCGGCGACGTCTGTGTGGATCCCCCGGCGCCCGGCGACTGCGCCGACTACTGCGCGGCGGTGACGGCGGCGTGCACGGGCGACAACGAGCAGTTCTCCAGCGAGGGCGCGTGCTTGTCCTACTGCGGCGGCGCCGGGGCGATTCCCCTGGGCACCGTGGATGACGTCGACGGCAACACCGTCGGCTGCCGGACCTACCACGCGGGCGTGGCGTCGGCCAGCGACGAGAACGCGGCCATCCACTGCGATCACGCGGGTCCGTCGGGCGGCAACGTCTGCGGCACCTGGTGCGACAACTACTGCGGTCTGGCGGCGGCTAATTGCGAGGGCGACGACGCCCTGTTCGCGGACGACGACGAGTGCCAGGCGGCGTGCGCCGACTTCGATGCCGGTGGCGCGACCGGAGACACCGACGGCGCGACCGTGCAGTGCAAGATCTACCACCTGGGCGTGGCCGGACTGGACAAGCCGGACTCCTCCGGCGTGCATTGTCCGCATGGTGGCGTGGATGGCGGCGGCGTCTGCGTCGTACCGTCCGACCCGGCCAGCTGCGACACTTACTGCGCGGCGGTGACGTCGGCGTGCACGGGCGACAACGCCCAGTACGTGGACGAGGCCGATTGCAACTCTCACTGCGCGGACTTCGGCAAGATCCCGCTGGGCACCGTGGACGACACGGCCGGCAACACGGTCGGCTGCCGCACCTACCACGCGGGCGTGGCGGCGACCGACGACGAGTCAGCTGCGATTCACTGCCCGCACGCGGGTCCGTCGGGCGGCAACGTCTGCGGTACCTGGTGCGACAACTACTGCCACCTGGCGCTGGCCAACTGCCTGGAGCCCAACGCGCTGTTCAGTGACGACGCCGGCTGCCAGGCCGTGTGCGCGGGTTACCCGACCGTCGGCGCGCCCGGCGACACCTCCGGCAACTCGGTGCAGTGCAAGATCTACCACCTGGGCGTGGCGGGCAACGACGCGGCCGGTGGCGCCGCGACTCACTGTCCGCACGGCGACCTGGACGGCGGCGGCGTCTGTGTGACGGCCGGCGACACGTGCGACCTGGCCATCGAGGTGACCAGCCTGCCGTTCTCCATGCAGGGCGACACGTCGATCGCGGGCGCCAACTTCAACTCCAACGAGTGCGAGGGCCAGGCCTTTGACGGTTGGGGCGAGGCCTCGGGCGACAACGTCTACATGTTCACGCCGGACGCCGATGGCGACTACGTCTTTACGCTGAGCGACCAGTCCTACGACAGCTCCCTTTACGTCGCGTCCAGCTGCGAGCAGGTGCAGGGCAACTGCCTGGGCGCCAACGACGTGGTCGGCTCGGGGCTGACCGAGACGCTGACGCTCTCGCTGACCGCGGGGACGGCGTACTACGTCTTTATCGACGGCTGGAGCAACACCACCAACGTCAGCGGCACCTACACCCTGTCGGTGGACAACGCGCCGCCGAGCTGTGCGTCGTACTGTGCGCTGGTGACGGCGGCCTGTACCGGGGACAACGCCCAGTACGCCGACCTGGACGCCTGCTTGGCGTACTGCACCAGCGAGGGCAGCCTGCCGCTCGGCGAGTTTGAGGACACGGACGGCAACACCGTTGGATGCCGGACCTATCACGCGGGCGTGGCCTCCAGCAGCGAGGAGAACGCCGAGATTCACTGCCCGCACGCGGGTCCGTCGGGCGGCAACGTCTGCGGCACGTGGTGCGAGAACTACTGCCACCTGGCCGACACGAACTGCGACCTGTTCGCCAGCGACGACGACTGCACGTCCGCGTGCTCCGATTACGACACGTCGGGCACCCCCGGCGACACCGAGCTGGACACGGTGCAGTGCCGCATCTACCACCTGGGTGTGGCGGGCAACGAGGACGCCGGTGGCGCCGAGGTGCACTGCCCGCACGGCGGCGTGGATGGCGGTGGCGTGTGCGTCAACCCGCCGGTCCCGGGCGACCAGTGCCTGGAGGCGATCGACATCACGGGCGCGGGCGAGTTTGCCGGTGACACGACCGACGCCGAGGATGACTACGGCTACAGCACGGGCGCATGCCCCGGCGAGCCCGGCGGCTGGGGCGACGGCGCACCGGACGTGGCGTACGCATTCAGTCCGACCGCATCGGGCGAGTACACGATCACGCTTGACGCGGGCTACGACAGCAACCTGTACGTCGTGACCAACTGCGACGACGTGGACGGCAGCTGCGTTGCGGGCGATGAGAAGGTCGGCAGCGGCACGATCGAGAAGATCACGGGAGCTTTCCTGGCGGACACCACCTACTTCATCATCGTGGACGGCTGGGCCGCGGGCGCCTCCGGCACCTACACCCTGACCATCTCCGACCCGACGCCCACGTGCGAGATCTACTGTGAGGTGATCGACGCGGCGTGCACCGGCGATAACGCTCAGTACGAGGACACCGACGCGTGCGTCGCGTACTGCGAGACCTGGGGCCAGCTTCCCGTGGGTACCGGGGCCGACACCTCGGGCAACACCATCGGGTGTCGCACGTACCACGCGGGCGTGGCGGCTGAGGTCGATCCCGAGGTGCACTGCAAGCATGCGGGTCCGTCCGGCGGCGCCGTCTGCGGCAGCTGGTGCAACAACTACTGCCACCTGGCCACCACCAACTGCTCGGGCGCCAACGAGCTGTATGCGGATGCCACCGCGTGCAACGACGCCTGCGGGACGTTCCCGATCAGCGGCAGCCCGGGCGACACGTCCGGTCAGACCGTGCAGTGCAAGATCTACCACCTGGGCGTGGCGGGCTCTGACGGCGCCACCTCGGCGGCGATCCACTGTCCGCACGGCACCACCGACGGCGGCGGCGTCTGCTCGGGTCCGCTCGGGGCCACGTGCGAGGATGCTTTCGAGGTCGGCGCGCTGCCGTTCTCGATCAGCGACACCACCTCCAACGCCAGCAACGACTACTCGTATGCCGCGGGTGAGTGCCCCGGTGAGAGCAGCGGGTGGGGCGCCGGCTCGTCGGACGAGGCCTATGCCTTTACGCCGGGGGCGGACGGCAGCTACACGATCGACCTGACGGGCAGCAGCTTTGACAGCAACCTGTACGTGGTCACCGACTGCGCCGACGTGGGCGGCACCTGCCTTGGCGCCGACGACGACATCACCAGCAACGGCACCGAGAGCCTCACGCTGGATCTGACCGCCGGTACGACCTATTACGTCATCGTCGACGGCTACAATAACAGCGGCAACGAGGACGGCGCGTACACGCTGGACATTAACGGTCTCGGCCACAACTGCCAGCTGCCGCACGTCGTCTCCGAGCTGCCGTACGAGAACGCCGGCGACACGACCGGCGTCGGCAACGACTACAGTTTCGGCAGCGGTCAGTGTCCGGGCGAGTCCGGCGGGTGGGGCGGCGGCTCCAGCGATGTCGTCTATTCCTACACGCCCAAGGTGGGCGGCAGCTATGTCGCCACGGTAACAGGCACGAGCTTTGACAGCGCGCTTTACGTGGTGACGGACTGCGAGGACATCGGCAGCAGCTGTCTGCAAGCCGATGACGACATCTGCTCGAACTGCACCGAGAGCATCACGGTTGATCTGGTCGCGGGGACGACGTACTTCTTTGTCGTCGACGGCTTCTCAAACAACTCGAACGTGGACGGCGCGTACAACTTCACGCTGGCGCTGGAGAACGCGGCCGACCCGACCTGCCAGGCCTACTGCGACGTCATCACGTCTTCGTGCACCGGCGACAACGACCAGTACGCGGATCACGCCGCCTGCATGGAGTACTGCGGCACGTTCGCGCAGATTCCGCTGGGCGACTCGGATGACACGTCCGGCAACACCGTAGGCTGTCGCACCTACCACGCGGCGGTCGCGGCCAACATCATCCCCGAGGTGCACTGCCAGCACGCCGGTCCCAGCGGCGCCAACACCTGCGGCACCTGGTGTGAGACCTACTGCCAGCTGGCGACGACCAACTGCACGGGCGGCAACGAGCTGTACGCGGATGCCGACGCCTGCGCGACGGCCTGTGAGGACCTGGCGGACGACGGCGCGCCCGGCGACACCGACGGCGACACGCTGCAGTGCCGCATCTACCATCTGGGCGTGGCGGGCAACGCGGCGGCGGGCGGCGGTGACGTGCATTGTGCGCACGGCGCGGTCGACGGCGGCGGCGTCTGTGTGGAGCCCCAGGGCAACACCTGCGCCAACCCGTTTGAGGTCGGCGAGCTGCCGTTCTCGGCGGAGGGCGACACCGACGGCGGTGGCGCAAACTACGGCTACTCCAGCGGCGAGTGTCCGGGCGAAAGCTCGGGCTGGGGTGCGGGCTCCTCGGACCACGCCTACGCCTTCACGCCGGCCGACGACGGCACGTACGACATCACGCTGACGGGCAGCAGCTTCGACAGCAACCTGTACCTGGTGACGGACTGCGGCGATATCGGCAGCTCGTGTCTGGGGGCCGACGACCAGATCGGCAGCAACACGACGGAGTCGCTGAGCTTGGACCTGACGGCCGGCACGCCCTACTACATTATCGTGGACGGCTGGAGCAACAGCAGCGACGTCAACGGCGCCTACACCCTGACGGTCAACCACGCGCCGCCGACCTGCGCCGACTACTGCGCCGCCATTACGGCCAACTGTGTCGACGACAACGCTCAGTACACGGACGAGGATGCGTGCAACGCATATTGCGAGACGTGGTCTCAGATGGCGCCGGGCGACGTCACCGACACGGACGGCGACACCATCGGCTGCCGCCTGTACCACGCCGGCGTGGCGGGCATCACGGCTCCGGGGCTGCACTGCCCGCACGCGGGTCCGTCGGGCGGCAACGTCTGCGGCTCCTGGTGCGACGTGTACTGCGGCCTGGCGGCCACCAACTGCAGCGAGGGTAACGAGCTGTATGCGGATGCCGACACCTGCACCGCAGCATGCGGCGCGTTTGCCGATGACGGTGAGCCGGGCGCGACGGGCGGCGGCAGCGTCCAGTGCAGGATCTACCACCTGGGCGTGGCCGGATCCGACGGTGACACCTCGGCGGCGGTCCACTGTCCGCACGGCGGCATCGACGGCGGCGGCGTCTGCGTCGCGCCCGAGGGTGACACCTGCGGCAACCCGTTCACCATCGGCGACCTGCCGTTCAACGGCACCGGCGACACGTCGGCGTCACCCGACAACGGCGCCTCTCCCGGCACCTGCGCGCCCGAGGGGGGCTGGGGCAGCAACGCACCGGACCAGGTCTGGGCGTTCACCCCGACCGACAGCGGTGACTACACGGTCACGCTGGAGGCTCCGTTTGACTCGCATGTGTACCTGGTGTCGGCCTGCGGTGATCCGGGTGGCAGCTGCCTGGGCGCCGACGACAAGGTCGGCTCCAACCTGATCGAGACGTTCACGGTGAGCCTGACCGGCGGTCAGACCTACTGGATCTACGTCGACGGCTGGGGCGGCGGCTCTGCCGGGACCTACTCGCTGAGCGTGGAGGGGCAGCCCGCGCCTCCGTCGTTGGAGATCAAGGTCGAGGGCTTCAAGTTTGTGCCCGACAAGGTCACGGTCGCACCCGGCACCGTGGTGACGTGGACGTTTATCGACGCCGCGCCGCACACGGTGACCAGCTACGAGGGCTCGGTAGGCAACATCACCAACGACCCGCTGGACAGCCCGTTCTTGAGCTCGTCGAGCGACCCGAACACGTACTCGTACCTGTTCACGGATGAGGGCAGCTACGACTACCGCTGTCTGCCGCACGCGTTCATGACGGGCAACGTCACGGTGGACGACCCCAACACGGTGTCGTGCACCAAGTACTGCGGCAAGATCACCGCCAACTGCACCGGCGACAACGCGCAGTACGCGGACCTGGCGGCCTGCATGTCGTACTGCAACACCGCGAGCTCGATGCCGTTCGGCACGGCTGACGACAAGTCGGGCAACACCGTCGGCTGTCGCACGTATCACGCGGGCGTCGCGGCGGACGATCCGGGCCTGCACTGCTCGCACGCGGGTCCGTCGGGCGGCGGCGTCTGCGGCTCCTGGTGCGAGGTCTATTGCCAGCTGGACGAGGCCAACTGTACGAACTTTGCGGACAACGGGGCCTGCATGGCCGCGTGCGCGGGATTCGCGGCTGATGGCGAGCCGGGTGCGACCTCGGGCGACGATGTGCAGTGTCGCATCTACCACCTGGGCGTCGCGGGCTCCGACAAGCCCACGTCCGCCGGGGTTCACTGCCCGCACGGCGATGTGGACGGCGGCGGCGTGTGCGTCGATCAGACGGGGCCGACCGAGGTCAACGTGGCGGTCCAGGGCTTTGCCTTCAACCCGCCCAACATCACGGTGAGCGCGGGCACCAAGGTGATCTGGACCTTCATGGACGGCGCCTCGCATACTGCCACCAGCTCGGACGGCGGTCCGATCGACAGCCCGTTCCTCAACTCGGGCAGCTCGCCCAACACGTACGAGGTCACGTTTGACTCGCCCGGCACGTTTAACTACTTCTGCAAGCCGCACACCTTCATGAAGGGCTCTGTGACTGTCGAGTAGTCTCCACCGGTTACTGGCGCTTGCGTCACTGGTCGGCTGTGGGGCCTCGACGGCTCCCCCCGACCCGGTGACGCCGCCGGACCTGCCGGTGCGTTATGCGCCGGACCTTCCCGCCGCCGCGCCGGACGCGCCCGACGTGGATGTCCCGGTGGACGTGGAGCCGCCACTCGACGTCCCGGATGTGCCCGATGTGTCTGATGTGCCCGACACGGCGCCGGCTGAGCCGCTCTGTGAGCCGAGCCCCTCAGTCGCCGGGTCCAACGACTTTGAGCTGATCGTCGGGCGCCTCGTCGCCGGCCAGTTCACCGAGCTGGCGGATGGCGAGGAGATCGAGATCATCCAGGGACCGCAAGGCGGTGTGCATCTGGAGGTGGCCGTCCGCCTGGTGCCACCCGCCCCTTTGGCGGAGGAGCTGCTGCTGACCGCGACCGAGGCCACGACCATTCAACCCTGCGGTGGTGCGGATCAGGCCGTCGTCGGCGACTTCAACAACAAGAAGCTGCCCGTCTATCCGCTGACTGAACCGGGTCCCTACCAGAGCCAGAAGCTGCTTGTGATCTTCGATGAGGACGAGGCGGTGCACTACGCCGCCCGACCGTGCGCCGTGCAGGTCACCGTGGCGTTCGACTCCGATGACGGCACCACGCTGGCCGCGTCGGCGACCAAGCCGCTGTACTGCGTGGATTATTTCTAATAGAACACGTTCTGGAGGGCTCTTGAGATCACACCGACTGGATGTCGCCACCTCGTATCTGGCCTGCGCGTTTCGTGGCGCGGCCGGCATCAACGCCGGCAAGCTGGGGCCGCGCCCAAAGCAGCGCTTGGAGCTGTACGAGTTCGAGGCCTGCCCGTTCTGTCGCAAGGTGCGCGAGGCGCTGACCGCGCTGGATCTGGAGGCGGTCATCTACCCGACGCCCAAAGGCGGCACCCGATACCGGCCGGTGGTCCTGGAGCGCGGTGGGCAGGCCATGTTTCCGTATCTGGTGGATCCCAACACCGAGACCGAGATGTACGAGTCGGACGACATCATCGCCTACCTGTATGAGCGTTATGGCTCGGGGTCGCCGCCCCTGTCGCTGCGCTTGGGGCCGCTGACCTACCTGTCCAGCACGCTGGCCAGCATGAGCCGCGGCATGAGCGGGTTTCGCAGTCGCGCCGGGGCCGCGCCCGAGCAGCCGCTGGAGCTGTGGAGCATGGAGGGCTCGCCGTTTTGCCGCCTGGCGCGCGAGACGCTGACCGAGCTGGAGGTGCCTTACGTGCTGCACAACGTGGCGCATGGCAGTCCGAGCCGGGAGGCGTTTGTGGCCGTGTCCGGCAGGATGCAGGTGCCGTATCTGGTGGACCCCAACACCGGCGCGTCCATGTTCGAGTCAGCTGACATCGTGCGTTATCTGGAGAAGACCTACGCCCGGGCATAACCGTGCGGTTGGGCTGCTGCTCGTTGCGGCGCTGTTTGCGGCGCCGGCGTGGGCCAGCGACACGCACTATCAGGACGTGCTGATCGGCACGCGCGCAGTCGGGCTGGGGGGAGCGTTTGCCGGGCTGGCGGGCGACCCGTCCGGGCTCTGGTACAACCCCGGCGGTCTCGTCACCGCACGCCGCCCCAACATTCAGGTCACCACCACGTTTATCGGCATCGAAGAGGTGCGCATCGACAACGCGCGCACCGAGCGCGACGGCAGTGAGCTGGATCCGCTGGATCTCGGCGACCTGCACATCATCGGCGGCAGCCTCGGGGGTGTGATCGGGCTGGGCAAGCGGCGGCCCGACAAGACCTACGATCACGCCGTGGCCTTTGGCCTGCTCACGCCGTCTTTTCGCCAGGTGCGACAGCGCAGAGGCGCCACGGTGAACGGGACTGAGACGCGCTACGAGCGGGATTTGGACGACACGGTGATCTGGGCCGGCGCAGGCTATGGCTTTCGCGCCAGCGACACCTTCAGCCTGGGGTTCAGCGCCTTTTACGTGCATCGCTCCATGGACCGCGCCGATCGGGTGATCCGGCTGACCCCGACGGGGACCTTCAATGACTCCGCGCTGGAGGTGTCCGCGGGCAACATCGTGCTGGCGGTCGGCGCGCACCTGGCCGTCAGCGATCAGTGGACGCTGGGCCTGACTCTGGGGGCGCCCGGGATCCCGATCACGGCGTCCAGAAAGCAGCGTTTGACCACGCTCGAGGGCGAGGACATCGTCACGTCGGAAGAGGGCGGATATCGCGTCCCCTTCACGGCTCGCCTTGGCGGCTCGTGGGTGCTGGCCAAGACGTCGACGCTGACCGCGGACGTGTCTTTTCACGCGCCCACCGAGTATGAGCTGGGGCGCCCGGCCGGCGTGGATGTGGTCGAGCGTGGGGTGGTGATCAACGCCAACCTCGGGTTTGAGTATCTGCTGATCGACGCCCTCTCGCTGGCGCTGGGGGCTTATACGAACTTCACGTCGGCCCCGGAGATCGACGCCGCCCCGGTCGCGGATGCGCTGCCCCATATCGATATGTTTGGGGCCACCCTGGCGCTGGGCTATTTCATCGAGCACTCGCTGTTGCGCGTCGGCGTCAACGCATCCGGCGGTGCCGGCCATGACGTTATCGCGGCGGGCGCCGGCTTCGAGCGCATCGACATCACACGGTGGTCCGTGCAGCTCTTCATCGGCACGACGTTCCGGTATTGATGGATAGCGACACCCCAATCCGCTTTGCCCAGGTGACTGACCGGCTGTATCGCGGAGGACAGCCGGAGGAGCACCACATGTCGGGCCTGTCGGCGCTCGGTGTGCGTACCATCGTCAACCTGCGGCGCGAGGCTTCGGCGGTGGCGCGTCGCGAGATCGAGCAGGCCGATCAGCTGGGGATGCGCGTCGTCCGCCTGCCGTTTTACGGCATCTTCGGGGCAAAACCGGCGCTGATCGCGTCCATTCTGGCGGAGCTGCGCCGCCCCGAAAACGGTATTGTGTATGTGCACTGCCGGGGCGGCCGGGATCGGACCTCGCTGGCCGTGGCGCTGTATCGCGTTGTGGCGGAGGGCATGGCGGCCGAGGATGCGTGGCAACAGGAGGCGGTCGCGTTCGGGCACCGCTCGTCCTTTCCGTACGGCGGGATCCGCGCTGTGTTTGACCGGGCTGTCGCCGCCCATCGCGCCGATGAGAACAAGGAGGACGCATGATGCGCCTGGTGTTGCTCTGTGTGTTGCTGGGTGGTTGCGTGACGCATGTGCCGGCGCTGCCGGTGACGCCCCCAGCCCAGCTGTGCCGTGACGCGTCGCTGCGGTCTGGGGACTTTTGCCTGCCCGTGCAGCGCGTCGAGAAGCTACTGACGGCCTACCCGCTGGAGGTGCTGAATGTGCAGGATGCGCCGGTCGGCGTGTCCAACCCGCTGAAGGTGCGCCTGTCGATCAAAGAGTCGCCGGCCGGTCCGCCCGTGCTGCTTCAAGTGAAATGGAAGCCCTCAGCGTCGGGCGGCGACGGCTTCAACAACACGCCGCGCCGGGAGCTGGCCGCGTATGTGCTGCAGCGGCTGTTCCTGGACCCGGCGGACTATGTGGTGCCGCCCACGGTCGGTCGCTGCTTTGCGGTCGCCCGGTACGCCGCCAATTTCGGCAGCGAGGAGGACGAGACATTTGAGGGCGCAGGCTGCGTGTTCGGCCTCATGGCCTACTGGTTGCAAAATGTGACGTGGGACGATGTCTACGACGCCGCGCGCTTTGAGCGGGACCCCAAATACCGACGTGCGCTGGCCAACCTGAACCTGCTCACATACCTGATGGATCATCGAGACAGTCGCAAATCCAACTTCTTGATCTCCAGCGATCCCAAGCGACCTCGGGCGTTTGCGGTCGACAACGGGCTGGCGTTTGGCGGTCTGAAGAACCCGGTGACGATCTTCGGCGCCCGGGACTGGAGTGACCTTTTCGTATCGCGCGTGCCCCGCGCCGGCATCGAGCGGCTGCGCAAGGTGACCCGCGCTCAGCTGGACGCGCTGGGGGTAGTGGCCCAATACCAGCTGGCAACGGGCGCCATGACGCGCATGACCGCCACGGCCAACCTCGATCGTGAGGAGGGGGTGCGGCGCGAGGGCACGATCGTGCAGTTTGGGCTGAACGAGGACGAGGTCGACGCGATCGCCGAGCGCCTGGCCGCGCTGCTCGCCAATGTGGACGCCGGCCGGGTCACCCTCTTCTAAAGCGAACGGGTCTACTTTTATCGCGTGTCGCGATGAGGCATTATCGGTCAGACAGCGTATACAGCAGGAGTCCAGAATGGAACTGGAAGGATACGGGGTTCGAGAGGACCTTCACCTTGGAGTCCGATCCACGGTTTGCCGCGCGGTGCGTCTCGAAGACGAGGTGCCGGTGGTCATCAAGCGCCTCTCGTCGCCCAACTGCAGCGCCGGCGACCTGGCGCGCTTTCCGCTACGCCCACGAGCTGCGTGGGTCGCTGGATGTGGCCGGTGTGCCCAAGGCGTACTCGCTGATCGAGACCGAGGGACGTCCGGCCATGGTGATGGAGGACGTGGGCGGGACGTCGCTGGACAAGCTGCCGCGGATGGCTGTGATCGACGCCCTGCGGACCGGCATCCACGTGGGGGAGACGCTGGGTCAGCTGCATCAGAGCGGCATCCTGCACAAGGATGTGAAGCCGTCCAACGTGGTGCTCGGCGACGGCAACCGGGTGCAGCTCATCGACTATCACCTGTCGTCCCGTCTTGCGCGCGAGTCCGCCGAGGCGCGCAACCCGAACTTGCTGGAAGGGACGCTGGCCTACATCGCGCCGGAGCAGACCGGGCGCATGAACCGGCCGGTCGACTATCGCAGCGATCTGTATTCTCTGGGCGCCGCGCTCTTCCACATGTTTACGGGGCGTCCCCCGTTTGAGCAGACCGACGCCCTGGGGCTGGTTCACTGTCACCTGGCCGTCACTCCGATGATGTGCCACAGCATCGAGTCGTCGGTGCCGCCGCAGATCTCCTCGATCGTGGCGCGGCTGCTGGCCAAGGCGCCCGAGGCCCGCTACCAGAGCGCTTACGGTGTGACCAGCGACCTGCGCCGGTGTCTGGAGGCGCTGGAGGCCGGTCGTGAGATCGAGCCGTTTGACCTGGGGACCAACGACGTCTCGGCGCGCTTTCAAGTGTCGGCCAAGCTGTATGGGCGGGACGAAGAGCGCCAGACGCTGCTGGAGTCGTTTGGGCGGATCACGGGCGAGCGCACCGAGCTGGTTCTGGTGGCCGGCTACTCAGGCATCGGTAAGTCGCGGCTCATCAACGAGATCCACGCGCCGATGGTCGCCAAGCGCGGGCGGTTTGTGTCCGGCAAGTTCGACCAGCTGAGCAACGCGCCGTACGAGCCGCTCTTCGACGCGGTCAGGCAGTTGGTACGCGACCTGCTGACCGAGTCGGCGGAGACGCTGGCCGTCTGGAAAAAGACGATTCTCGAGGCGGTCGGGGACGCGGGCCAGGTGCTGGTGGACGCCGTTCCGGAGCTGGAGTTGGTGATCGGGGAGCAGCCGCCGGCCACACATCTGGGGCCCAATGAGGCTCGCAACCGCTTTCAGCACATCTTTCGCACGTTTCTGAGCGTCTTTGCCACCGATGAGCATCCGCTGGTCGTGTTCATCGACGACCTGCAGTGGGCTGACACCGCGTCGCTGGATATGCTGCGGCGCATTCTCTTCGACGAGGACATCCACCGCCTGCTGGTGTTGGGCGCCTATCGCAACAACGAGGTCGGGCCGGGGCACCCGTTTGTGGTCACGTTGGAAGAGCTGAAGGGCGGTGGCGTGCCGGTCTCGGAGCTGACGTTGTCGCCGCTGTCACGGCCGGCCATCGGCGAGATGGTGGCTGACACGGTCGGGACGACGCCGCAGCTGTCCTCCGAGCTGGGCGATATCGTGTACGAAAAGACCGGCGGCAACCCGTTCTTTGTCGACCAGTTTCTGCGCGAGGTCCATCTGGCGGATGCGCTGGCCTTCGACGCGGAGCACGGGGTGTGGCGCTGGGATTTGAGCGCGATCACCGCGATGGAGATCACCGACAACGTCGCCGAGCTCATGTCGCGCAAGGTCGGCGCCATGCCGGAGGCGACTCGAACGGCGCTGGAGCTTGCGGCGTGCATCGGCAACTCCTTTGATCTGAAGACGCTGTCGGTGATCGCGCAGCGCGCTCCGGGCCAGATGGCGCAGGATCTGTGGCCCGCGCTGGAGCTGGAGCTGTTGGTGCCGCTCGGCGGTGGCTGGCGGCTGGTCGGCGCCGGTTCGACCGACGCGATCACGGAGAAGGCGCGCTATCGCTTCTTGCACGATCGGGTTCAAGAGGCGGCATACGAGCTGGTCGGTCAGGCCGACCGGCGGCAGATGCACCTGCGCATCGGGCGGCTTCTGCGCGACCAGGACTCGGCGGAGGACCGCCTGTTTGATGTGGTGGGTCAGCTGAACGCGGGGCGGGACCTGATCACCGACCCGACTGAGCGGATGCAGCTGGCGCGTCTGGACCTGCAGGCGGGGGCCCGTGCGCGCGCGGCCGGTGCGTTTCGTGCGGCGGACCAGTATCTGACGGCCGGGCTGGAGTGCCTGACGGATGACAGCTGGGAGACCAACTACCAGGTCGCCTATGCGCTGCACGTCAACGCGGCCGAGACCGCGCACCTGGTGCTGGATCACGAGCGCATGGACGCGCTTTGCGAAGCGTCCCTCAAGCGCATCAAGCTGCCGCGGGAGAAGGCGGAGATCTTCCGTATCCGCGCGGTCGACAAGGTGTGCCTGGGGGATCTCATGGGCGCCCTGCACGTCGCCCTGGACGGGCTCGACCAGATGGGGGTCAAGTTTCCGCGTACAGCGGCCACGCATCACGTGCTGATGGGGCTGCTCAAGACCAAGATGGCGCTGCGCAAGCTGGGGCCGGAGGGCGTGGCCAAGCTGCCGGCGTCCACGGACCCGGATATGCACGCCGCGGTCGAGCTGATAGGTCACGTCATCAGCGCGGCGTATCAATGCTCGCCGAATCACCTGCCGCTGTTTGTGTTCCGCATCATCCAGCTGTCGCTCAAGCACGGCAACGCGCCGATCAGCGCCTTTGCGTACAGCACGTATGGGTTGATTTTGTCGGCGGCTCTCGAGGCCTTCGATGAGGCCAACGACTTCCAGGAGACGGCCCACAAGGTGATCGATGCGCTGGATGCCGAGCAGTTCCGCTGCAAGGTGATCATGTGCCAGAACACCTTTGTGCGGCTGTGGAAAGTACCGCTGCGCGAGGGCTTTGCTCCTGCTCGGGACGGGTACAAGATCGGCCGCGAGGTCGGCGATCTGGAGTACGCGGCCTACTGCATCTGCTGTCCTGCGCAGCAGATGTTTGCGGCTGGGGTGCCGCTGCCCGAGATCTTGGATATGGGCATCCGGTTCGGTCACGCCATCGCCGATCAGCGGACCGGCTCACGCACACTGGAGCTGGTGCTGCAGGCGGCGGCCATGCTGACGACTCCGCACGACGATCCGATGAAGTTCTCCGGGGACAACCGCTACGACCTGGACGCTGAGCTGGAGGCGATGTCGGAGGCGGTCGACAAGACGTTCGCCGCCAACCTGAGCTGGGCCAAGCTGATGGTCGCGGCGTTCATGGGCCATGTCGTCGAGCCGCGGCTGAAGCTCGCCGCCAATATCGAGAAATACCTGGACGGCGTGGGCGCCACCATTCAGGTCGTGCAGTTTCACCATCACGGCGCGCTGGCGTGGCTGGAGGCCGCGGAGACCTATCCCGACCAGCGGCGCAAGTACCTGCGCAAGGCCGGCAAGAGCCTCAAGAAGATCGAGCTGTACGCGGACCACTGCGCTGAGAACCACATCCACCGTGTGCATCTGCTGAAGGCGCGGTTTGCGCAGATCAAGGGCAAGCACGCGCAGGCGGACATGCTGTTCGAGCAGGCGATCGAGGCGGCGCGCGCCAATCAGTTTCACCAGGACGAGGGCATGGCCTGTGAGATGGCCGCGCGGCACTACACCGCGACCGGGCGGGAGCGTGCGGCGTGGACATATCGTGACGGCGCCCGTGAGGCTTATGCGCGGTGGGGCGCGGCAGAGGTCGTGCGACGGCTGGACGGAGAGTTCCCGGAGCTGCGAGGTCGCGCGGTGGTCAGCGGCGGGCTGTCCTCGGAGAGCAGCTCCACGGCCGGCACGCTGCTGGACGTCGGCAGCATTCTGAAGGCCAGTCAGGTCATCTCGGGTGAGATCGTGCTGAACGATCTGCTGGCTCGCATGATGACGACGCTGACCGAGAACGCGGGCGCCCAGCGGGGCACGCTGCTCCTGAAGCGGGACAATGAGCTGCGCGTGTTTGCCCGCGTGGTGCGGGACGATGCGGCGCCGCAGGTGCTGTCGGGGACGCCGTTGGAGGAGGCTGAGGGGGTCGCCCGCTCGGTGATCCGCTACGTGGAGCGCTCCGGCGATCGTGTCGTGCTGGTGGACGCGACCCGCAGCGACCGCTTTCGTGCGGACGAGCACATCGCCACGGGCGTACGCTCGGTCCTGTGCACGCCGGTGACCAACCAAAAGCAGCTTGTCGGGGTGCTGTACCTCGAGAACAACGCGGTGGCGGGCGCTTTCACCGCGGATCGGTGCGCGGTGCTGGAGATGCTGGCCGGCCAGGCCGCCATTTCACTGGACAACGCCAAGCTGTACGAGGCGCAGGAGCAGATGGCGAAGTCGCTGGCGCGCTTTGTCCCGACAGAGTTCCTGGCGCTGCTGGGCAAGGAGAGCATCGTCGACCTGTCGCTGGGCGACTCGGTCGAGCGGGACATGGCGGTTCTCTTCGGGGACGTGCGCTCGTTCACGACGCTGACCGAGGGCATGTCGACGCAGGAGAGCTTTCAGTTCGTCAACGACTACCTGGGGGTCGTGGGCCCGATCATTCGCGAGAAGGGCGGGTTCATCGACAAGTACCTGGGCGACGCGGTCATGGCGCTGTACCCCAACGGCCCCGACGGCGCGGTGGCGACGGCGGTGCGGTTCTTCGAGGCGCTGCGGGAGGCGCCGGTGCAGCTGAAGATGGGCGTGGGCATCCATCACGGCAACGTCATGCTGGGCACGATCGGCGAGGCCCAGCGCCTGGACGGTACGGTTATCGCGGATGCCGTGAACATCGCGTCTCGGCTGGAGGGGCTGACCAAGCCGATGGGCGTCAACATCTTGATCAGCGGCGAGGCCCTGACCCGCCTGCCGGACGCCGACGCGTTTTTGCATCGGTACATGGGCAGCGTCGTCTTGAAGGGCAAGCGCACGGCGGTCGACATCTATGAGGTCTATGCGGCGGACGAACCGCATATTCGCGATTTGAAGACCCGCACGCGTCCCATGATGGAGGCGGGCCTGCGCGCGTATCTGGCGGATGATTTCGTGCTGGCGGGGCGCAAGTTCAGCGACGTGCTGGATTCCAATCCGGACGACAAGGCCGCCGCCTACTACAGGGACCGCGCGGAGCAGCATCGCAAGATGTCGACGACCACCCGCGGCGGCGACGTGCTCGGCTTCAAGTCCTGAGCGTCAGGGGTTGGGGCGCATGCCGGGCGGCAGCCGCTTGCAGGTGGTACCGCCGGTCGGGTTGTTGGGCGTGGGCGTCGCCCTGGGATGTGGCTTTACCTGCCACATCATGGTCTTGCCGATGTCGCCCAGGATGCCCTGGAGAAAGCCGCCCATCGCCGTTGGGACGTTCAGCGCGTTGGCGATGGCCGCCAGGCGCGCAGTGGCCTCGGCCAGGAAGACGATCGGCAGCGCGTAGTAGCTGAGGATGAGGCGCTTGTCGCGCGGCAGCTTGTAGAAGTGCAGGTTGACCGTGATGAAGGCCTCCGCGCCCTTGTGTCGAATCCCTCGGATCGTCAGCTTCTGCGGCACGTCCGGGTCTTCGTCGGTCATCTCGAGCTTAGCCTTGTACCAATGCCATGGCATGTTGAAGGGCGTGCCGGAGAAGGCAGCCTGGGTGTTGACCCCCTGATCGACGGTCGGCGCCAGATACAAGACCTTGGGCTGGCCGGTCGCCAGACCCGCCTCCACGACGAAGAATGTGGGTTGCTTGTCGTCGGCCTTCTTGTAGCCCAGGTACATGGCCAGCGCGGCGAAGCGGGCGTCGGCCGACCGCAGCGGCGTCAGGAGGTCGACCCGTCCGGGGGCATAACCCAGCGTCGGCTTGAGACGATTGACGGCGTCGGTCAGGTTGTTGAACTTGCGGTCGTTGGGATAGGCGTCGCCGAGCAGGGTGTTGACGATCTCCTGCCCATCGCGCGGCAGGGAGAAGCGCACCATCGGCACGGGCTGGCAGAACCGCTCGTAGGGAGCCTTCGAGCGGCCGTGGTCAGGCCAGGTGAGGTAGTACGTGACCTCGTGCGACTCGTAGTCGTCGTCGTGCCGGGTCGGCAGCGGCTTGGTGTTGATGTCGCCTTTGAAGCGCACGCCATGCTTCTGATCGAGCACTGAGTACACGCCGTCCACGACGTGGTCCGGCAGGTGAGACCGCGTGTGGGGATAGGCCCAGCGCAGGCCGCGTCGCATGTTCTCGTGCTGTTCGCTGCCCACCTGCGCCTCCACCGGTGAGACGCCGCCGCGCTCCTCGGGAGTCGACTCAGGAACCTCCGCGTGGTTCGGGTTCTGGCCCACGGCGATCAGCGGGCAGTGGTTCAGGCGGCCTTCCCACGTCTTCGGCTTCTTGCACTTGCTCGACGGGATCGTCAGGTCAGCTGGATTGGGCGCCGTCTGGCACCCGCAGCTGCACCAACCGCAGCGCGGGTTGGACGTGCATTGTCCGCAGGTCTGGATGCCCTCGCACTTGAGATACAGCGGATCCATCGCGAGCAGGGCGCACCCCTCCAGCATCATCAGTGCGCAAACCAATAGACCGAGAACCCGCATCTTGCCTCCCCATATGCTAGTGATGGGCCAACAATAGCACCGCTGGAAAGCGTGCGTACGGCGTCGGGAGGGCGATTTTTGAAGACACGAATCACGCAGATGCTGGGCATCGAGCACCCCATCATCCAGGGCGGCATGCACTACGTGGGGTTTGCAGAGCTGGCGGCCGCGGTGTCCAACGCCGGCGGTCTGGGCATCATCACCGGCCTGACGCAAAAGACCCCCGCCGATTTGGCGGCTGAGATCGCCCGCTGCCGGGAGATGACGGACAAGCCGTTCGGCGTGAACCTCACGTTTCTGCCCACGGTGACGTCACCGGACTATCCGGGCTATATCAGGGCGATCATCGAGGGCGGCATCACGATTGTGGAGACGGCGGGCCGCAACCCGCAGCCGTTTCTGCCCTACCTCAAGCAAGCGGACATCAAGGTCATCCATAAGTGCACCTCGGTCCGCCACGCGCTCAAGGCGCAGAAGATCGGCTGCGATGCGGTCTCGGTCGACGGCTTCGAGTGCGGTGGGCATCCCGGCGAGGACGACATCCCCAACATGATCCTGCTGCCGCGCGCGGCGGAAGAGCTCGAGATTCCCTTCGTGGCCTCTGGCGGGATGGCGGACGGTCGCTCGCTGGTCGCAGCGCTCGCCATGGGGGCCCAGGGCATGAACATGGGCACACGCTTCATCGCCACCCAGGAAGCGCCTGTCCACGAGAACGTGAAGGCAGCGATCGTCGCGGCCTCCGAGCTCGACACGCGTCTCGTGATGCGCCCGCTTCGCAATACGGAGCGAGTCATGACCAACGATGCCGTCGAGCG
>CAZJHX010000103.1:0-37522 GCA_964545715.1 uncultured Myxococcales bacterium | reverse complement strand
CGTGCCCGCGCCGGAGGACGTGCCCGCGCCGGAGGACGTGCCCGCGCCGGAGGACGTGCCCGCGCCGGAGGACA
The DNA here is from genome assembly GCA_964545715.1 of uncultured Myxococcales bacterium. Taxonomy (GTDB): domain Bacteria; phylum Myxococcota_A; class UBA9042; genus CAZJHX01. Next base: position 37,448 of record CAZJHX010000103.1, on the reverse strand, counting down.
CGCCGGAGCCACCACCCGACCCAGAGCCGGGTCCTGTCGCCGAGCTGCTGCAGCTGGCCGTGGGCTTTTACGGCGCCCAGCGCTGCGGTGACGCGGACAACTGGCTGCTGGCGGACCACCCGATCAGCGACCACTGCCACCTGGAAGACGGACCCGATCTTCAAGCCGGCCTCGACCTGACCGGCGGCTGGCACGACGCCGGCGACTACTTGAAGTTCACACGCACGACGTCGTTTTCGGCGTACGCCCTGCTGAAGGCGTACGAGGCGTGGCCGGAGTCGTTTGCGGACGGGCCCGACGGCGTCCCCGACGTGCTGTCGGAGGTCCGCGTGGCCACCGACTGGCTGATCAAGGCGCACGTGAGCCCGGAGGTATTGGTCACGCGCGTGGGCGGCGATCAGGACCACGACCTGTTCGTGAGCTCGCCTTATCAGTCGACGCTGTCGGTGGCCCAGGGTGGCGGCGTGCGTCCGGTCTTTACGGACGCGCAGGCGGATGTCGCGGGCATGGTCGCGGCGACGCTGGCGCGCATGGCCGAGCTGGTCCAGCCGTTTGACCCGGAGTATGCGGCGCAGTGCCTGAGCACCGCACAAAGCGTGTATGTGCTGGCGCTGGCCAACCCCGGCCTGACGTCGACGGACGCGCCGTTCTATCAGGACGACGGCTGGCAGGACTCGATGATGTGCGCCGCGATCGAGCTGCATCGTGCAACGGGGGACGCGGGTCTCCTGGCAGCGGCGATCGAGCTCGACGAGGCGATGGGCTCCCACGGCTGGGTGGTGGACTGGGCGGGCCCCGTGGACTACTGCCGCCACAGCCTGTTCGAAGCGGGCCACCAGGACGCGCTCATCGCGTGGGGACTGGACGTCAACAGCTACCTGGCGCACGTCTCGGACGCACCGAATGTAGCGGGCATGGCGTGGTTTGGGGACTGGGGCAGCCTGGCGCTGGCGACGGGCGCGGGCTTCTCGGCGGCGCTGTACCACGAGGCCACGGGGCAGCCGGCCTACGCCGACTTTGCGCTGTCGCAGTTGAACTACGTGATGGGGGACAACGAGTACGACAGGTCGTTTGTGGTTGGCTGGGGCAAGAACCCGCCGACAAAGCCGCACCACGCCAACGCCTACGGCTCCAACGTCGGAGATTGGGATTTGAGCAAGCCGTTCGCAGCTTCTCTGGACGGCGCGCTGGTCGGCGGTCCGACGAAGAACGCGATGTTTGTGACCAAGGCCGGCTATGAGGACGATATCGAGGATTGGGTGGGCAACGAGATCACGCTGGACTACAACACGGGCCTGGTCGGTGTCGCTGCATTTGGGGTCGACGTGGGCGCGGAACCACCAGCGCCGGATCCAGAGCCTGAGCCGGAGCCCTCGAAGCGGGTATTGGGCTACTACAGCAACTGGGCCCAGTGGCGACCGGCGCCCCGAAAGTTCATCCCGGCCAACCTGGACCCGCAGCTGTACACGCACCTGATGTACGCGTTTGCCGACATCACGCACGATGGTCCGCCCGGCTCCGGCGCGTCGAACTTCCGGCCGAGAGCGCTGGAGGACAACGACTTGAAGGGCGTCTGTCTGGGGCCGGCCGCCGAGATCGAGTCGGCGTGCTGCGAGCAGGGCATCGGCTGCTATGACTGTGTCGGCGAGTGGTGCGGAGCAATCGGCGCGACCGGGCAGGGGTACATGGCGGATGTAGTGGCGCTCAAGAGCCAGAACCCGGCCCTGAAGGTGGTCGTGTCGCTGGGCGGGTGGACGTTCAACACGCCGGAGGACTTCGGCCCGGTCGCCACCCCCGGCATGTACTTGAGCCACTGCACTCAGCTGGTGGGCACGTCGTGCGCCGCGTCGACGCCGCCATCCTGGATCTTCTCGACGATCATGGGCAGCCCCGAGCACCGGGCGACGTTTATCGCCAACCTGCTGGCCTGGTGCGACACGCACGGCTTTGACGGCGTCGATATCGACTGGGAGTTCCCGGGCTTTGGCGCCAAGAACTGCGCCGAGGGCGCGGACACCTGCCAGAAGACGGCGGACGGGAGCTTTGAGGACCAGGTACAGGATGTCGCCAACTACCCGGTCTTTTTGGAGGAGCTACGCGCGGCGGCCGGCGAGGGCTTCATCATCTCAATGGCGGTGCCGGCGGGGGAGTGGGCGCTGCAGTTCTACGACTTTGAAGCCATCCATCCGCATGTCGATTGGATCGGCATCATGAGCTACGACTACCACGGCGCCTGGGAGGCGGCTTCGGGCGCCAACGCTCCCATGCCGGAGGTGAAGGCCTCGGTGCAGTGGTTCAAGGACCAGGGCGTACCCGCCGACAAGTTGGTGCTGGGATTGGGAGCCTACGGGCATGGTTGGAGCGGCGTGACTGAGCCGGTCCTCGGCGCTGTGGGTTCCGGCGCCTCACCGGCGCAGCCCTACACGCAGGCGCCGGGCTTCATGGCGTATTACGAGGTGCTGGCGCTGTTGCAGGCGGGCGCAACGAAGATGGTGGACGCGGGCACGCAGACGCCGTTTGCGTACAATCCGGCCACACAGGTGCTGGTCAGCTACGACGACGCCGACTCGCTGGCGATCAAGCTGCAGTATCTGGTGTCGGAGGGCCTGTCGGGAGCCATGACCTGGGCTGTGGATCTGGACACGTTCCTGCCGAGCGACGATCCGCCTTTCGAATTGCAGACCCTCGTACGAAACACGCTGCTGGGCTCCGATTAAGTCTGCTAGCATCCCGCGTCATGGCATCTGAGAAACAACGGCAGGAGCTGGAAGCGCTCCGCGAGCAAATCGCCTATCACGAGCGAGCATATCGCGCCGGTGCGCCGGAGATCCCCGACGCCACCTTCGACGACATGTTCGACCGCTATGCGCAGCTCGCCGACGAATTGGGGGTGGACACAGATGCGCGCCTGGACCAGACCCCCGGCGCCGATAAGACCGAGGGCTTCACGCAGGTCCAGCATCGCGTCCCGATGTTGTCGCTGGAGAAGCTGACGCCCAACCGGCGTACGAGCAAGGGTGAGCCGATGCCTCTGGGCGAGCAGCTGACGCGCTGGTACGACCGCCGGCGCAAGGACCTGGAACTGGCGGACGACGCCAAGCTGCCGCTCCTGGTGGAGCCCAAGATCGACGGCATCGGGGTCTCGCTGATCTACAAGAGCGGCGGGCTGCTGCGGGCGGTGACGCGGGGAGACGGGCGCAGTGGAGACGACATCACGCGCCAGGTTCGGCGGGCGCGAGCGGTGCCGGCGTCGCTTCGGGGCGTGACCGGCACGCTAGAAGTGCGCGGAGAGCTGTACTGGCCCAGCCACGCGTTTGCTGCGTACAACAACCAGCTGGCGGCCGCGGGCGAGCGGCGGATCATCAACCCGCGCAATGGGTGTGCCGGCTTGATGAAGCGCAAAGAGCCCGAGGGTCTGGAGCGGGCGGGGATCCGGTCGTTTCTGTACCAGGTGCCGTGGCACGAGGACGTCGCGCTGCCGGGCCGTCAGTCCGAGATCCTGGGCTGGCTGGCGGAGGCGGGCGCTTCGGTCTATCTGGACGAGATCCATGTGGCCGAAGACGCGATGAGCGCCTTTGCGTACTGCGAGGGTTACGGTGTCCGGCGCGAGCAGCTTCCTTACGACATCGACGGCATGGTCATCAAGCTGGACGAGCTGCGTTACTACGACGCGCTGGGCGGCACGGGCCACCATCCGCACTGGGCGGTCGCCTACAAGTTCCCGGCTGAGCGGCGGTCGACGACGCTGCTGGATATCAAGGTTCAGGTCGGCAAGAGCGGCAAGCTGACGCCGGTGGCGGAGCTGGCGCCGGTGTTTGTGGCGGGCACGACGGTCTCGCGGGCGTCGCTGCACAACTTTGTGGAGCTGCGGCGCAAGGACGTGCGCATCGGGGACACGGTCTACGTGGAGAAGGCCGGCGAGATCATCCCGCAGGTTGTGAGCGTGGAGGAGTCCAAGCGCCCGGATCACGCCGTCGTGTACCAGGCGCCGACTCGCTGCCCGTCGTGCCAGACCGAGGCGGTGAGCGAGGAGATCTTCATCTACTGCCCCAACCCGGCGTGCCCGGATCAGGTGCGGGAGCGGCTGAAGCACTTTGCCAGCCGAGGCGCCATGGATATCGACGGCTTTGGCGCGGCGCTGGTCGACCAGGTCGTGGAGCTGTTGGGCGTACGCTCGCCGGTTGACCTGTTTGCGCTGACGACCGAGCAGCTGGCGGACCTGGACCGCATGGGCGAAAAGAGCGCGCAGAACGCCACGGAGGCGCTGGAGCGGGCCAAGGAGCGCGGACTCAGCCGCGTTCTCATCGGGATGGCGATACGGCACGTCGGGACGACGATGGCGGGCGACCTGGCCGCGCACTTCGGGTCGGCGGCGGCGCTCCTGGACTTTGCGGACCGGTACATGGCGGGCGACGAAGAGGCCATCGCCCTGGTCGCGCCGGACAAAGGCAACGGCGCGATAGACGGCATGGCGCGAAAAACCGCGGACAGTATCTTCTCGGAGCTGCACTCGGGCGCGGTTCGCGCAGTGTTGGAGGGGCTGCACGCGGCCGGCGTGAATACCGAGGCTGTAATCGCGCGCACCGAGGCGGTCGAGGGGGTCGCGGGGAAGACCTTCGTGTTGACGGGCACGCTGCCCACACTGAAACGCAGCCAGGCGGGCGAGCTGATAAAAGCCGCAGGCGGCAAGGTCACGGGCTCCGTCTCCAAAAAGACGGACTTCGTCGTCGCGGGGGCCGAAGCGGGCAGCAAACTGGCCAAAGCCGAGAAGCTCGGCGTCGACATTCTGGATGAGGCCGCCCTCCTCACCATGCTCGGTGCGTGATTAGACTCTAGCCAGGCAACAGCCCCTGTGTTAAGGAGACGGCATGGATCAACTCCCCGAGAGCGTTCCCGCCCTGGTCGCATTGCTTGACCCGCCGGATAACCCGCTCGCCGCAAAAGCTATGGAAGCCATCACCGCCAAGAAGGGCAAGCGCACGACACGTGCGATGGCCGATTTCTTGAAGACCGCGCCGCTCGGCCTACTGGCGACGCGTGCGGCGATGGAGTTGGAGAAGCGCAAGGACCCGGTCTGCCTGGAGGCCCTCTATGAGGTGTACCAGACGCGGCCCGAGCTGGCGGAAGACGTCATCCCGATCTTCAGCGCGCTGGAAGATGACGACGCCATCGTGTTGGTGGTCGGCGACCTCCGGCCGCTGATGGCCGGCCCGGCGCGCCTCTCCACGCTGGCCTATCTGGTCAAGTGCGCGGACCCCGAGGCGCTGTGCGACCTGCTGTTGCCCATTCTGTTCATGGAGCCCATCGCGGGCGCCAGCGACGACATTCAATGGGCCGTCGAGCAGATCCTGGTCAACGCGGACGACGAGACTCTGGGCCACATCGGCGAGACCGCCACGGCAGTGGGCCCGGCCGCCTTCGCGATGGTCGAGCCCTACCTGCCTGCCAAATCCGAGCTCGAGGTTCAGGCCCCGGACATCGCCCGCGCCTTCCTGCGCGAGCTGACCGCTCAGGAGCTTCTCGAGATGGTGCCCGACTCAGAGGATGCCCTGGTGGACGTGCTGGCCAACACGATCTGTGACGCGCGCTCGCCCAAGGGCCTGGTCCGCGATGTAGAGCGCCTGCTGATCGACCACACGGCGGTCGACGAGATCTTTGCGGACCGCAACGACATCCGCGTCGCGTTCACGAAAGTCACGTCCGGATGATACCAACACGATTGGCCCGCCGGCTGCAGTGTCCTCCCTCCCAGCGCAGATTCAGGGAGGGAACGGCAGGTGGGTACTCCAGATTATCGGGTTCGGCACTCCAACGTGGGGTGCGGCTACCCCGGCACGGCCCTGGCCGTCCTGGCAGCGATCGCGCTGACGGGGCCGCAGAACGCTCAGGCCAACGACCTCTCAGTGGGCGTGGACGTCTTCGTCGGGCCGCAGTGCATCACCGGCACGCACGATACCGGCGTTAAGGACCGCTGGTCCACGAGCGGAGACCACGCCGGCCTGCGAGTGGCGCTGCGGCTCCACACATACGTCCGAATCACTGCAGACGTCAGCCACGGAACGTATAAAGGCGACAGAGACTTCAACAGGACCATGAACATCTACGCCGTGGAGGCGATGCTGCCCGTTGTGTTCGCCGAGCTGCGTACTGGTCCGACCGTCTTCCTCTCCAGCGGCGAGCCGCCGCCAGCCACCAAAACATCGGGGACACACCCATCGGGCATCGGCTGGCGCCTCGGACTCGATATACCACTCGGCGCCATCCGGCTCGGCGTGGAGGCCCACACGCAGCTCCCGCCCTCGATGCTCGGCTCCATAAGCAGGGTCCACGCGGTAGTCGGCCTGCACTGGTCCCCAGGGACCACCAAAAGGAAGAGCCCGCTTCAATAAGCGGGCTCCGGGTGCCCCTTCGGGCGTTGAGGCGGGGTGGACGGGACTCGAACCCGCGGCCTCCGGCGTGACAGGCCGGCGTTATAACCAACTTAACTACCACCCCGTGTTTTCAAAGCGAGCGGTGGGCGAAACTGGGCTTGAACCAGCGACCCTCGGCTTGTAAGGCCGATGCTCTTCCAACTGAGCTATTCGCCCATAACGATGGGCCTAAGCCCCGATCGCGGAGCCTGTTTGTAAGGGAGTACCTCGCAACAGTCAAGCTTCGCTGGACGCATTTTTTTCGCGAACGCCCAAAGGACTGAATTGGAACGGTAGGGGCTCGTAACCGGCGGCCCTCCAGGCGGCCTTTGTGTGCTCGATGACCGTGGGATCATTGGCGAACGCCAGCACTGAGTCTCCGCCGCCGGCGCCCGAGACTTTGGCGTGGGCGCCCTGTTTTACCGCCAGCGCGATCATGTCGGCGACCTCGTCGGTGATGACGCCGATGCGATCCCACTGCACCAGCGCGGCGTGGCAGGCGTCGACGCCGGCAAGGATGGTGTGCAGAGCGCCCTGCTCGAAGGCGTCGATCAGGGCGCCGACCGGCCGGCTCAATGCTATCAACGCCCGGGCTGCGGCTGCTCGGTCCCGCTCGACTATTTCGGCCAGCGCCTCGATCAGGCCGGTGGTGCTGGCGCTCTTGCCTGTGTAGCCCGCGATGGCGACGAGTCCGTCCGGCCAGGCGATCTGTGCCGCATCGCCGCCGCCCACCGCGCCCGCCACCTGTTGGGGGCGCCAGCGCACGAGACCGCCGTGGGCGATTGTGGCGATGTCGTAACCCGACCCCCGCCCGCCTTGCGCGGACACGTGGGCCCGCACTGCCAGATCCGTGATTGCGTCGCAGTCCAGCGGTTGGCGGCCGGACGCATGGAACAGCGCGCCCACCACCGCCACCGTCGCGCTGGCGCTGCCGCCAACGCCCGGCTTGCGGACGCCGGTGCCTGTGGAGGCCGGCACTGCAGTCGTAATGTGTTGCGGTGCCACGTCCAGTACCGCGCGGGTGGTCTGCAGGGCTGCTTGTACGAAGCGCAAGTCCGCCGGCACGGGCTGGCCGGATCGCCACACAGCGCCGGTGTCGGCGCGCTCCAAAACCCACTCGTCGCACGGCTCGTAGAAGACCTCCAAGCCGGGCGCGACAGCCATCGCCAGGGCTTCGCCCGCGGGGCCGAGCACCGAGTACTCGCCCGCGATCATCAGCTTTCCGGGCGCTGTGATACCCCGGCGCACTCAGGCCTCCCGACTGACGACCGCGGCCGCCGGTCCGGGGCAGGCCGCAACGAGGCGGCTGACGCAGCGCAGGCCCAACAGGACGTCGCGCACAGCCGGGATAGCGCCAGGCTCGCAAAAGACCTTGATGTTGGGTCCGGCATCGGCGGTGAAGAAGCACGGAACGCCCGCGGCACGCAGTGCGTAGACCGCCTCGATCACCTGCCAGCTGCCGGACTGCAGGTAGATCAACGCGGGGTCCGCCGCGGCCATCGCCGCATGCATGCGCAGGCAGGAGCGCTCGGCGACCCGGCCCAGCGCGGTCAGGTCGCGCTGCGCGATGGCGTGTGTTGCGGCGGCGATGTCGGTGTCCACGGTCGACAGATACGGCTCGTGAAACGGGCTGGTCTCCGCCGTGTGCGTCATACCCTCGGTACTGCCGACGTGTTTGGTCGCCGCGGACACCACTGCGACGATCACGCGCAGGTCCCAGTGCGAGCGCGCGAACAGCGGCACGGCGTGGCTGTCAGAGCCGTCAGCGGCAGTGCCGGCGTCCCAGCGGGAGAAGCCGCCGAACAAGCTGCGGGTGGCGGACCCGGACCCGCGGCGCGCGATTCTGCTGAGCACCTCGGGCGGGAGGTCCAGGGAGGCGGCAGCAGCGGCGGCGACCGTCAACGCGGCAAGTCCGGAAGCGGACGACGCCAGCCCGGCGCCGGTCGGAAAGTCGTTGCTGGACTCCACTCGAGCGCCGGTCGTGATGCCTGCAAGCGCGCGGATCTCGCCCAGAACAGCCACCGCCTTCTTGAGCCCCAGCGCCACACCGTCGATGTGCAGGGAGTCGTGCTCCTGGCCGAAGGTCACGGTAGTGGTGGTGGTCAACCCGCCCAGGGTCATCGACAGCGAGCTGGCGGCCGGCAGATTCAGCGGCAGGTCGCGCTTGCCCCAGTACTTGACGAGGGCGATGTTTGAGCATGCGGTCGCCGTGGCTTTCATGTGCGGGATCCACCCAAAATCGTCGTCATCGGGAGCGACCCGCCGGCCGCCTGCATTGCCGCGGCCACGGCGGCGCCTTCGGACCGGCCCGCCACCAACGCGAGCGCGAAACCGCCCTGCCCGGCCCCCGTTAACTTGGCGCCCAGGGCACCGGCGTCGAGCGCGGCGCCTACTATGCGATCCAGCTCCGCGGTGGAGACCCCCACCTGCTGGAGCAGGCTGTGGTTCTGCGCTAGAAGCGGTCCAAGGCGCTGCGCGTCGCCCGCCGAAAAGGCGTCCTGTGCGTGCTCGACAAGGGCCGTCGCCGCAGCCAGCAGTGGGGCGAAACGCCGTGGCTCGGCCTCGCTCAGCCTGCGCACCGACGCGACCGCCTCAAACGTTGAACCAGGGTAACCGCAGGACGCCAAGACGAAGCGCAGTTCGCCACCGCACGCGATCCGCTCCGGCGCCGTTCCGCGCACGAAGCGCACGGGTTCGCCGCGTGACACCACCGTGTTGTCGATGCCGGACGGCCGGCCGTGAACGATTCGCTCAAGCTCGTGAGCCGCCGAGTTTAGTTGTTCGGGCGCAAGCGCATGCCCGCGCGCACGCGCGAGTGCACCGATCAGCGCCGTGGAGAACGCTGCGGAGCTGCCCAGCCCATATCCGATCGGAATGGTCGACTCGACCGCAACACGCCAATCCGCCCGTGGTGAGATGTCGAGGCGCTCCATGGCCGCTGCAAACAAACGCTGAGCCAGCGCCTCGGCGTCGCCATCCACGTCACAGATCAGCCGTGGGCCGTCGCCTCCCTGGTTGGCCACGACCGACACCGTCGTGCTGACGGCGTGAAGCGGCATCGCCAGCGCGGGCGTGCCGTGTACGACAAAGTGCTCCCCGACCAGGATGAACTTGCCGCAAGTGGTGTGGCTGCCGAGCACGGGGCCTTCTACGTCAACCATAGCCACTCCGTCAAACACCGTCCCATGCGACGAATAGCTGATCTATGCAAACCCACTTTGCACTATCAAAAACTTTACACCATTACAGATTACATAGCTCTTGTGTCCTGAGTTTTGAACCGTAAGATTGGCGGTGGCGAAGTGACTCAATTGGCAACTGCCTTTACGTTGTGAGGACGACAATGGCGATTAGACTGGGTATCAATGGCTTCGGCCGCATCGGGCGTCAGGCCCTGCGCGTCGCAGCGACCTCCGGATCGGGCATTCGCGTAGTAGCGATCAATGACCTGGCCGACACACGAACACTGGCGCACCTGCTGCGCTACGACTCCGTTCACGGACGCTATCCCGGCACCGTGGAGGAGATCCCCAACGGCCTGCGAATCGACGGCCGTGACATCGAGGTGACCGCCGAGCCGAACCCGACCAAGCTCCCTTGGGCCCGTCTGAACGTAGACATGGTCTTGGAGTGCACCGGCCGCTTTACCAAGAAGGGCGCCGCACGGGCGCACCTGGCCGCCGGTGCTCCCCGCGTCTTGGTCTCCGCACCCGCCGACGGCGTGGACGCCACCATCGTAATGGGCGTCAACGACCACGTCCTCAGCCACGAGCATGAGGTCGTCTCAGCCGCCAGCTGCACCACCAACTGCCTGGCCCCGCTGGCAAAAGTGCTGAACGACGCCTTCGGACTGCGCAGCGGCCTGATGACGACCATTCACGCCTACACCAACGATCAGGCGGTTCTGGACGCCCCGCACCGCGACCTCCGCCGCGCGCGCGCCGCCAGCGTCTCCATGATCCCGACGACCACCGGGGCCGCCAAGGCGGTTGGCCTCGTCCTGCCCGAGCTCGACGGAAAGCTCAACGGAATGGCCGTGCGCGTCCCGGTCCCCGACGGCAGCCTGGTCGACCTGGTCGCCCACCTCGACCGCCCAGCTTCACGCGCCGAGATCAACGCCGCCCTCATCAGCGCCGCCAACGGCCGCATGCAGGGCATCCTGGCGACCACCGACGACCCGATCGTGGGCTGCGACATCATCGGCCACACCGCCAGCAGCATCATCGACCTGACCTGCACCACGACGGTAGGCGAAGACATGGTCAAGATCGTCTCCTGGTACGACAACGAGGTCGGCTACGCCAACCGCTGCGTGGACCTTATCCGCACGATGGCCTGCCTACGCTCCTCCCGCGCCGCCGCGTAAAGCCCCCTGGCGCACCCGGCGCCCCCATGATTCATCCGCCGACAACCGAAAAGGGCTCATAAACGGCCTACATGATTCATGTGCGGCGTTTGTGACGCAAAAAGCGCTCATAAACGGCCTACATGATTCATGTGCGGCGTTTGTGACGCAAAAAGCGCTCATAAACGGCCTACATGATTCATCTGGCGCTTTTGTGAGCTGCCCGATCGCTCGGGGTGGGGGGCTGGGTGCTGCTAGGGCAGCGTGTAGTAGAAGCCCCAGTCGACGCTGAAGCCATTGCCGTCCGCCGGGGCGGACTGGCCTACTACGCCCGGGAGGCCCAGGCTCATCAGGACCTGGAGGCCCGAGTCGGTCGTGCCCTCGACGACCGCGCTGGTGAAGATCAGGTCCACGCTGGTCGGCGGGCAGTCCTCATCGATCTGGTTGTTGCAGTTGTTGTCCACGCCGTCGCAGAGGATGTTGTCGGCGCCGGGTTCGTCGACTGAGCTGTTGATCGCCTTGTCGAGCGGGGCGCAGTCGAGCTCATCGGGATCGCCGTCGTTGTCGTCGTCCGGGTCGACGCAGTCCTTGAGGTCGTCGAGGTCGGTGTCTACGTAGCCCTCGTCGGTGAACTCGTCGCAGTCGTTGTTTTTGCCGTCGCAGACCTCGTCTGCACCGAAGAAGATCTCCGGGTCCTGGTCGTTGCAGTCGCTGCCGTCGCCCGCGTTCTTGCCGTCGCCGTCCGCGTCGCTGTCGCACACGTCGCCCAGGCCGTCGCCGTCCAGGTCGGTCTGATCCTTGTTGGCGTCAAACTGGCAGTTGTCCGGCTCGCAGCCGTCGTCGCCCGGATCGCACTCGTCGGGCACCAGGTCGTTGTCGTCATCGGTGTCGCAGATGTCGCCCTGCTTGTCGTTGTCGTTGTTCGCCTGGTTGGCGTTGGGGGCGTTGGGGCAGTTGTCGTCGTCGTTGTCGACGCCGTCGCCATCGATGTCGGGGTCAACGCAGTCCGCGATGGTGTCGTCGTCGAAGTCGTCGAAGCCCTCGTCTACGCCGTCCTTGCAGTTGTTGTCCACACCGTCGCACACCTCGGCGGCGTCGGGGTTGATCGCCGCGTCCTTGGGCGCGCAGTCGACCACACAGGCGGCGTCGCCCGCGGTGCACTCGTCGGGGAAGTTGTCGTTGTCGTCGTCCGGGTCCACACAATCGGCCAGGCCGTCGTTCTCGTTGTCGCCAAAGCCTTCGTCGACCTGCGTGTTGCAGTTGTTGTCCTTGCCGTCACAGACCTCCTGCGCGTCCGCGTAGACGGTGGGGTCAAAGTCGTTGCAGTCCTGCGGACCACCGTTTTTGCCGTCGCCGTCCGCGTCGGGGTCGCAGACGTCGCCCAGCTTGTCGTCGTCGATGTCTTCCTGGTTGCTGTTGGGCGTCAGCGGGCAGTTGTCGTCCTCGTTGAGGACGCCGTCTCCGTCCACGTCCGGCTCACAGGCGTCGCCCTTGCCGTTGTTGTTGACGTCTTTCTGATCCTCGTTGGCCGTGAACGGGCAGTTGTCATCCTCGTCTTTGACGTTGTCGTTGTCGTCGTCCTCGTCCAGGTCATCGCAGATCTCGTCAGCGTCGTTGTCGGGCGTGTCCTCGTCCAGCGTGCCGTCGCAGTCGTTGTCCAGCCCGTCGCAGATCTCCGCGGTGGGCGGGGCGAGCGGGTTGCCGTCCGCGTCAGAGCAGATCTCCTCACCCTCAGTGCACACCGTCGTCCCCGGGCAAGTCCCCAGCTCGTTGGTATCGCTCGTGCACTCCGCACCGCCGGTGTCCTCGTCCGTGGCGCCATCACAGTCGTTGTCCACGCTGTCGCACACCTCGGCCACGGGATCGGGCGCCGTACAACCGCTCCAACCCTTCTCCCCATCGCAGATCTCGGTGCCGGTGCATGTCCCAACACCTTCGTTGGCTTTCGTGCAGGTGCGCGATGACCCATTGATGTCGTCGCCGTTTTCGTCCTGACCGAAACAGATGCAACTCTTCGTGCTTGGGATGCACAGCGACTGCTCGGTGCCGTCATCCAGCGCCGTCTTCACGCAATCGAAGCCATCGCCACACACACCGGCGCCCGCCTCACAGTCCTGGGCGCAGCGGAAGTCCGACTCGCCATTCTCCTGACCGATCTCGATGCAGCGCGCGTTTTCGTAAATGCACTCGCCATCATCCTCGCACTCGTTGCAGTTGGTCGAGAGCTCCGGCATGCACACAAACAGGCTGTCCGACGTTGCGTTCTGAATCGCCACGCAGCCGTAGCCGTCCGGACAGTCCTCGATGCAGTCGATCGTGCACTCTTTGTTGCCGTCGGCGTCGACCTGGACGCACCAGCCCTCGTTGCCGTCGTCATCCACGCACTGCTCGTTGCTGGAGCAGGGCTCGCCGAAGAAGGCCGGCAGCTCGTCTTCGCCAGTGCCCGTATCGACGGTGCCGGTATCGACAGACGTGTCCAGCCCGTCGTCGCCGACGCCGGTCGCGGTTCCTGTCGTCGGGTCTTCCGAAGCGCTTGTTCCATCGCCGCCGCTCGTGCCCGGCACATCAGGCGCCGCACCGACCGCACTATCGTCGGGGCAGCCCGACAAGACCAGGCCGAGGGCCATGACCGAAAACGCAACACGCCGCAGTGTCATCCATCGACCTCCGATCTGGGAGTCCAACACGGTTGTTCTCATGCGAAATAGAGTACACGCATTGGGATGGACGCGTCAAACGCGGCGGGCGTGTTCTTTTGGAGCGTAAGCCCTCGAAACTATTCGATGTAGCCCTTGAGTTCGGAAGCAACTTCTACGGCGGGAGAGTCGGACCGCAGCAAGCCTCGCTGCCGCAGGGTGTGCAGCTTCAGGCGCAGGGCGTTCAGTTTGATGAAGCCGTCCGCGTCGGCCTGGTTGTACACGTCGTCCTCACCGAACGTCGAATACTCCTGGTTATACAGCGAGTTGCGCGCCTTGCGGCCCAGGATGGTGCAATTGCCTTTGTACAGCTCGACACGCGCGGTTCCGTTCACCTCGGTCTGCAGCGCGTTGTTCATCGCCAGCAGGTGCTGGAACTCAGGACCGTACCAGAACCCGTTGTAGATCAACTCCGCAAACTTGGGTCGCAGCGAGTCGCGCAGCCGCTTCACACCGCGATCCAGCGTGATGGACTCCACCGCGCGGTGCGCATGGTGCAGGATCTCGCCGCCCGGGGTCTCGTATACACCGCGACTCTTGATGCCGACGAAGCGGTTCTCGACGATGTCGACTCGGCCGACGCCGTGCGCGCCCCCCACGGCGTTGAGGTGCTGCAGCAGCTGCAGCGGCGCCATTTTGCGACCGTCGACGGCGACCGGCGTGCCGGCCTCGAACTCGATCTCGACCTCTACGCCCTGTTCGGGGGCGTCCTTGGGCGACACCGTCGTCATGAACATGTCCTGGGGCGGCGCGTTCCACGGGTCCTCGAGAATGCCGCCCTCGTAGGAGACGTGCATGACGTTGTGGTCCATGGAGTACGGCTTCTCGACGGTCGAGGTGATCGGGATGTTGTGCTTGGCGGCGTAGTCCATCAGGGCTTCGCGCGACCGCAGCTCCCAGATGCGCCACGGCGCGATCACCTTGATGTCGGGCATGAGTGAGTACGCCGTCAGCTCAAAGCGGACCTGGTCGTTGCCCTTGCCGGTAGCACCGTGGGAGATCGCCTCAGCGCCCTCCGCCGCCGCGCACTCCACCAGCGCCTTGCCGATGATCGGACGCGCCAAGGCGGTGCCCAGAAGATAGTAGTCTTCGTAGATCGCGGCCCCGCGAATCGCCGGGAACACAAAATCGCGGACGAACTCGTCCTTGACGTCGGCCAGCACGAACTTGTCCGCGCCTGTCGACATGGCCTTTCTTTCGACCGCCTCGTAGTCCTCACCGGGCTGGCCCACGTCGACGCACAGCGCGATCACCTCGGCGTTGTACTTCTCTTTGAGCCAGGTGAGGATGATCGAGGTGTCCAGCCCACCCGAGTAGGCCAGCACTATCTTCTTGATCTCACTCATGTTTTCCCTCCAGCGGGGTGCATTGGACGGTCGATTCTAGGCAAACCCGTACAGGGCGGCAAGGCAAACCGGACGCAGGAGGGTGATCGATGGTCACTCAATCTTGCGGACATCAAGGTTCGAGCGCCATAATCCCCCAATGCTGGACTGTCCCCGTTGCGGCTCAGAGCGAATTTTCGGCGGTCGCTGCCTGGATTGCGGCGAGGTGCTGGGCAGCATTCCGCACATGAGCCACACCGGCGCATACGTGCCCCCGACCGGCGAGGGCGCCGCGCCCGTCGCACATGCCGATCCCGGCGTCGCTGCCGCCGCCGACTTCAAAGCAAACCACGTGCTGGCGTTCGACGTACCGGACTCACTGCGCTACCTGCAGACCCGTGGCGCGCCCGCGTCGATGAACCAGCCCACCATGTTCTCCATGGTGAAGGCGGTGAAGCATCACGAGGAGGGCGCACCCGCACCACCGGCCCGCATGCCGGCCCCTGCGCCACCCCCGGGTGCGACCAGCCCCGGTTTTGAGTGGCCCGGCATCGGCGACGGTGGCCTGCAGCCGCTGGACAAGCTCCCGGAGCAGGACTCCAGCGGCACCTACGAGATGATCGCCAGCCCGTTCGCGGACGAGGCGTCCTCTCCGTCATTGCCCGCGCCGGCCGTCAGCGCGCCGGCCATCGACCCGCCGGTCGTCGTGCCTCCCGCGATCACCGCCCCGACTCCACCGCCCCCCGCGCTGCCCGCGGGACACGCGCTGGCCAACAGCTACCAGGTGGACGACGGTAAGCAGCTGGACTTCGACGGGCTCACGCACCGCGGCGGTGGCGGCCTCGGCAACATGCTGGCCCCCGGTGCTCCCGTAAAGATGGGCGACGCCGCAGACTCGGACATCCAGGCCAAGTATCGCGGCACGCTGCTCTTCCGCGTGGACGAGGTGGAGGACCGAAAAGAGGGCATGGGCATGAAGCTGGCGATAGCACTGGTCGTCCTGGCGATCATCGCTGCCCTGTTCGCGCTGCTGGAGTGGAACAGCGCTACCACCGCCGCACTGGACTTCGAGGAGTCCATGGAAGACACCCTGGGCGAGCTCTTCAAGAGCGGCGAGACCATGACAGCGGACCGAATCGTAGAGGCGATCAACTCGCAGTGCGAGGAGGCGTCAGTGGCCTGTGACGGTGCGCGCGGCTGGGTGCGGCGCAGCACGCCTCAAGCGTATCGAGACCACCATGACGCCCCTATCCCCAGCGGCCAGGCGGTGGTGGTTGTGGAGGTGGGGCTGGAGGTCAAAGCCACCGCCAAGGGGTGGGTCTATTCGACGTCAGAGCGCGAGGTATCACGCCGCTTCGTGGGCGTCCTGCACCCGGCCAAAGTCAACTATGGGGATTCCCGCGGACGCTGAGCTCCTTCAGACGGAAGCTGCGTTCAGGCAGACGCCTGGCGGGTCTTGAACGCTTCGACGTAGCTGGCGAACGCCCCGACCATGCCCTTCTCGTCCACCCGGTTGATCTTGCAGTGCACAGCCTCCGAGCCCCCGCTCTCTTTGATGCGGGTCACGGTGGCGTTGAGCTCGATCGCCTTGGCCTTGCGACCGCTACCGGTCGGGATGTGAATGATCACGCGAGACCACACCTCAGGGACATCGCCCGCCGGCTCCATCACCAGGTAGCTGCGCTCCACTCGGGCCACCCGCGCCGACGCGAACTTGCGCCCTGCTTTGTACTTTACGACGAAGTCCGCGTCGCCGAACTCCGGGGTCGAGCCGGAGCGCGGGGTACTGCTTCCGCCCCCACCCGAGAGGCGCGTGCGAATGCCGGTTAGCCGGTTCACCAAGAACGACCAGCGCCCATTCGGGTTGTCCGCCGGTGCGGAGAAGGCCGGCTGGTCGAGGATCGCCTCGGTGCTGATCGTGGGAGACGAGTGCTCAACGCTCAGCGGCTCCTCCTGAGTCAGCCCGACGAGCTCCTGCAGTCCGGAGTCCTCTGCGTCTGGCGCGAAGTCCGCCACGTCGTCCAGCGCTGCGAGGCTGCGACCGAACGACAGCGCCGGCTCCGACACGTCCGGCGAGGCCCCTGTCGGCAGCGCCGGCGAAGACGGCTCATGCGTGCGCGCAGGCAGCTTCCTGGCTCCGGAGCCACCGCTCAGCAACCTGGCGTTTGCATGGGTCGGCGGCTTGGAACGCTCGGCCGCCCACGGGAACTCGTCATCGCTCTCGTAAACGTCCGGGAAACGATAGACGAAGATCGCGTCGCCGCCGGCCGGGGGAGTCATTGGCCGAATCACGGGCTTCGTAATGCCGAGAATGCTGGCCAGGAACTGGCGCAGCCGCTCCTCCCCGTACCGGCAGGAGGCGTGCAGCCAATACCCGCCAAAGCCGGTATCGGGGTGACTGCTGGTCGGCTCCTCGTTGACCCAGGTGACGCGCAGGTCCAGCCAGATCGACGGATCGTTGCGCTCCTGCTGCGCAGCCATCTGGAGGCGAGAGCCGATCACCGGCAGCGCGTCGGAGGCGCAAAAGCCGCCGCCGGCGCTCACATCCGTAATCTTTCCGCGGAAACCCTCTCCAGCCACCCGGAAGGCTACCCGGAGCCCCGCCGGATAGCGGTGGAAGAGGCGCTTGTCCTCCACTGATCAGCCTCACTAAACCCAAAAAACGTCGTGGGCGAGAGCGTAACACGGTTTCTGATGTCTACCAATGAACGCAAAAAGCGACGCACTGCGTCATCCACAGGATGACGTCAGACCCTGTGGATAACTTGCGGTATTTACTTCCAGGGACTTACGCGAATTTGTCCACAGCTTGTCATCAGGAGCTTTCGGGACTTGACGAATTCTCGAATGGCCAGGTAAAAGACGCTACCTTAGCCGCAGAAGGTCTTCTCATAGTGCCCATCGCGTTGATATCGATCGCATGCCTCTCGCTGTTGGCGACCAGCCACGATGGGCCGGTTCGCGAAGCGGGCGCAGCTGTGGAGTCGATGCTGCCGGTCGCTCCTGAAAGCACGACGTCGCTGGGACACCCCTTCTACGGGCGGCTACGCGACGGCATTCGCATGCCGGCCCAGGGCCCCAACCACAAGGTCCAGCGCAGCACGATTCGTCGCGACTGGGTCTACGGCACCGGCTACCTCGTCCGCGGCATGCTGTTGGCGGCCGCCGAGCTGTCCCGTCTGGCCCCGGATGGCGAGCCGCTCGTACTGGGCAACCTGAGCCGTCGCGGCGGCGGCGACATCAGCATGAGCATGAGCCACAACAGCGGCCGCGACGTGGACATCGCGTATTACACAGCCGATCTGCGCGGCAACCCGGTCGCCTCCGAATACCACCGCTTCCGCAGCGACGGCCGCAGCCGCAAAGCGCCCAACCGCCTGACGCTGGACGTCCCCCGCAACTGGGCGGCTGTGAAAGCCTTCATGACAAGCACCGAGTTCGACGTGCAGTGGGTCATCGTGGCGCCCCACATCGAGGCGCTGCTGCTCGAGCATGCGCGGGCCGCGGGTGAGCCGGCCGACCTGATCGCGCGCGCCGCGGACATGATGATGCAGCCCAGCTACGCCAAGGTGCACGACAACCACATTCATCTGCGCGTGCTCTGCAGCCCCAACGACTGGCGCAGGGGCTGCGACAACGGCGGACCCGTGTGGCCGTGGAGCTCACGAATGATCCGCGCCCTGGACGAGGTGCGCACCCAGGTGGCGCCGTCGCTGCGGTCGCTGGCCTCCGCGACGCGCATCACCGCCCTGAAACAGCTGCAGACGCAGGGGATCAGCACCGCGGTCCCAGACATCGCGCCGCTGCTCAGCGACTCGCATCCCAAGGTGCGCCGACAAGCTCAAAGCGCGCTGGTCGCGCTGACCACCGAGGCCAACGCCGCCACGATCCTCAAGATCACCCGCTGGTCGGACCCGGCCCTGGTCGCGCCGCTGATCGAGCGCGCCCTGCCCCTGGCCGGCGACGTCGGGGTCGCCATGGCCAATGAGCTGATCGCCGAGCATCACCCGGTCATGGCCACCAAGCTGCCCCGCAGTAAGCGCAAGGCGCTGCTCAAGGTTGCCAGAAAGGTGCTGAAGCAGCATCGTTAAGGCGCCCGTGGCGCAACCTCCCTCCAGACGACGATTCGGCCGACTTGTCCTGGCACTGATCTGGATTATGGGCTTCGCGCAGGTCCCGCTGGCCTGGTTTGTGGTCTCACAGCTGGGAGGGTCGTGGCCGGTCACCGTTGTGTGGCTGCTGGCCGTCAACATGATCATCGTCGTGCGCATCCGGCACCTGCCCAAGCCGCTGCCGCCCCCGATCTGGTTCGAGCGCTATGTCATCTGGGGCTACTTCATCTACACGATGACGGCGATGTACTTCGTCCCGGGCTGGCTGATCGGCGTGGCCGCGGGCGTCTCCGACAGCGCGCTCACCGCGTGGGTATTCGCCAGCTTCGGCCTTTCCCTGTTCGCCAACGGCGTACCGTATCGCCACGTGAAAGTCCGCCGTGTCGACATCCAGATCCCCGGCCTGCCACAGGCGTTCTCCGGCCTGACGATCGCGCAGCTCACCGACCTGCACATCGGGCCTTTTGCGCCGGAGTCACGGGTGCATGGCTGGGTGCGGCGCGTCAACGCACAGGCGCCGGACTACGTGTTCCTCACCGGCGACCTCATCGCGTCCGGCAGCCGCTTCGTCCCGGCGCTGGAGCGCGCACTGGCCCAGCTGACGCCCAAACGTGGCGTGGTCGCGATCATGGGCAACCACGACTACTTCCCCAGCGACGCGGGCGACGCCCTGTTGGCCATGCACCGGCGTCTGGGGCACATCATGCTTCGAAACGAGGCGCAGGTCCTGGACGAGGGCGGCGACCAGCTGGTGTTTGCCGGCATCGACGACACCTGGCGCAAATCCGATGACATCGACAAGGCGCTGGCCGATGTGCCGGACGGCGTCCCGGTCGTGCTGTTGGCCCATGATCCCGAGACGTTTCCCAAGGCGGCGACGTTCGGGATCGCGCTGCAGGTCAGCGGGCACCTGCACGGCGGTCAGCTGGCCATCCCGTTTCTGGGCGTGGCCGGCAGCGTCCTGCGTCCGTTTCCCATCCCGTACATCCACGGCCGCTACCGTCAGGATCGATCCACCATGTACGTGTCCGCCGGGTTGGGCACGACCGGCGCGCCCGTGCGCATCGGCATGCCGTCCGAGATTCCAATCCTGCGTCTTATCCCTTGACGCCGCCGGCTGTCAGACCGGCAACCAGGTGCCGCTGAAGGCGGTAGAAGAGCAACATTACTGGCACAGAGACAATGATGGACGCGGCCGCAAACGAGCCCCAATACGTGGACTTGGGATCGGCGTAGCGCTGGATGGTCACCGGCAGCGTGTGCGTCAGCGGGTCGTTGTTGAAGGTGAACGCCAGCACGAACTCGTTCCAGGCTGTCATGAAGCTGAACAGCGCGGTCACGGCGATCGCCGGCGCAGCCAGGGGCAATATGATCTTCACAAAGATGGTCAGGCGCGAGGCCCCGTCCATGATGGCCGACTCTTCGAGCTCTCGCGGGATGGTGTCGAAGTAGCCTTTGAGCATCCACACGCAGAATGGGATCGCCGTCGTGGAGTACACCAGGGTCAGCCCGACCAGGCTGTCCAGCAGGTTGAGCCGGTTCATCAGGACGAAAAGCGGGATGATCATCAGCACGCCCGGGAACATCTGCGTCACGAGGAACATCGTCATGCCGGTCTGGCGGCCGTAAAAGCGGAAGCGGCTGAAGGCGTAGGCCGCGGTCGTCGCCAGCGCCACGCCGACAAACGTGGTCGCCAGGCTCACGATAATGCTGTTCATCAGCTGCGGTCCGAAGAGCCACGTCCCGTCCGCCGCTGTGTGCCCGATCACCTCGCGAAAGTGCTCCAAGCTCCACTCCCCCGCGAAGGGGTTCATGCTCATCTGAAAGCCCTGCCCCGGAGACAGCGACTTGCGCAACACCAGCGACACCGGCAGCAGCACAGCCAGGGTCACCGGCACCAGGATCAGGTGAGGCCACACCTGCGAAAAGCGGGAAGGCTTGCCGGTCATGCGAGGGCTCCTTCGCTGGCTTTGGTCACGCGCGTCGTCACCGCCGTGTACGCCAGCAAGATGCAGAAGATCATCACCGAATACGCCGCCGCGTACCCGTGCCGATGCTGCTCGTGGAAGGCGCGATAAGCCTCCGTGATCAGGATCTCGGTGTCGCCGGCGCCCATGCTCACCAGGTAGATCACGTTGAACATGTTGAAGGTCCAGATAGTGCCGAGGATGATCGCGGGCAGCAGCGCAGGCTTCAGCAGCGGGACGGTGATGTGGCGAAATCGGTCCCACGCGGAGGCGCCATCCAGCTCCGCGGCCTCGTACAGTGAGCCCGGGATCGACTGAAGCGCGCCCAGGGCCACGACCATCATGAACGGAAAGCCCAGCCAGGTGTTGGTCACCAGGTTGGGGATGAAGTTGGTCCAGAAGCTGTCGTCAAACCAGCTCACTGGGCTGATGCCGAGCCCACCCAACACCGAGTTCACCGGCCCCTGCTTGCCGACAAACATCGACCGCCACAGCAGCGCCGTAATGTAGCTGGGCACGGCCCACGGCAGCACCAGCAGCACCCGATAGAGTTTCTTGCCGTGTAAGCGCGTGCGGTTGAGCAGCAGCGCCAGGCCCAGCCCGATCGTGACGTGCAGAATGACATTGCTGCTGGTCCAAAGCAGCGTGACACCCAGCGTCCACCAGAAGTGCACGTCCGCGGTTTCGTCGGGCGCCAGGATCTCCGCGAAGTTGCCAAAGCCGATCAGCTCGTACGCGTTGCCCTCGAGGTGATAACGATAAAAGCTGAGGCCAATGCCCGTGACGAACGGCACGATGACCAGCACCAGCAGGCCGATTACGGCCGGCGAGACGTAGGTGTAAACGCCAGGATCCAGCCGAATGTTGTGGAGCAGACGCGCCACCGGCAGCAGACACAGCCCCAGCAGCAGCGCCGCCAGCGCCGCCCAGCCCAGGACCCCCGAATCGAACGCGCCGTTGAGCTCGTTATCCACGTCGGGATGGATGTGCACAGACGCAGTCTCGCCACCGACCCGCTCCGCTCCCTGCGAGATGGCGTCCGGCGACTCTGTGCCCGCGACCCGCTCCAGGCGCAGCGCCCCATCGGGCGACCAGACCTCCCGATCGGGGACAGGCGAGACCAGCGCGACCGCCTCGTGGGTGTCGGCTTTGGCCTGTACGGCCAGCATGTCGTCCGCACGCTCACCCAGATGGTCGCGGACGGTCTTATCGACCGTGGACGGCACCCATACCGGCAACACCAACGCCAGCGCCGCCAGCACTCCGATCGTCACGATCACGCCGCGATCGGGCAGCAGCCACGTCCCGCCGACGAACATGCCGAGCACGACCAACGCCAGAAGCCAGATCGCCGTCGGCCGCTCGGGGTCCGGGGCCGGAAGCCGCAGCAGGGCCGCCGCCAGTCCGCGCAGCTCGCCGTCCACCACGATGGGCGCGTAGGCGGCAACCCGCAACATGCCTGCGTCGGGTTCGGCCGCCACCTCCACCAATTGGGTCAGCCGGATCGGCCTGTCGCGCTTGCCGTCTTCAAACAGGCTCTGCAGATGGTTGGCTTTGTCCGCGACGCCCTGATCGAGCTCCGCAACAGGCCCGCTGGTGCCGTCCAGCGCCCACAGCGTCCGCGCGTCACGACGCACGCCGAACTCGTCAGCCGTGCCCGTGTCGATGACCACCATCCGCAGCACATCGGCGGCGTCCTCGGCCGCGCCCACCGCGTTTCCAAACGCCCGCAGGTGCGGCGTCGGCGTGCCCCGCCCCGACTCGGTCAAACGCGCCGCTGCACGGGCATAAGCGAGCGCGCGGTGGATCACGCGATCCTCTTCAAGACCGCGCTCCCAGCGCGTCACGGCGCCCGTCGCGATCCACGTCGTAGCGCCCAGCAGGACCGTAAACGCGACGATCCGCCACAGGTTGGGCGGCGGCCTCAAACCGCCAGCGGTGCTCACTGACCGCCGCCGGCGCGGGCCATATCCGCCTCGATCTGCCGCTGCGCCTTGCCCAGCGCCGCGGCCGGCCTTGCCTCCCCCGCGATCACGCTCAGCAGGGCGCCGTTGTAGGGTGTCCAGACCTGCTGCATGCGCGGGCTGGACGACATGACAACCGCCTGCTTGGACTGCGCGCGAAACGCCCGCATCACGTCATCGACGAGCTCACCGTCCCAGATCGCCTTGTTGGCCACGGTCTGCTGGCCCACCCGCACCCGGATGGCCGCCGCCGCGTCGCTGGTCAAAAACCGCATCACCTCAAAGGCCGCCTGCTTGCTGGGCGACCGCTTGTTCATGTAGATCGCCTCGACCCCCAGAAACGGCCGCGCCGGCTGCCCCTCTTTGACCGCCGGCAGAAGGGTGACGCCGTAGTCGATGCCCTCCAGCTCGCCGCGCATCCAGGGGCCATTGATGACCATGGCCGCCAGCCCGTCGTTGAAGTAGCCGCTGACCATCGACGTGTTGATGCCGCTGGGCGTCACCTCGTGCGTGCGGATCAGGCTGCGCGCAAAGTCCAGGGCGGCGACGGCGGCCTCGTTATCGGCATATACCTTGTCGTCACCATCCAGCACCGTGCCGCCAAAGCCGTGGACCCAGGGCGCGTGGAAGTAGAGGTTGGTCGACTCATAGACCAGCCCGAACTTGTCTTCCTCGGCGTCCGTGTGTCGCTTCGCCTCGGCGATCATCGCCTCGACCGTGGCCGGCGGCGTCTTCACCAGAGCCTTGTTGTAGAAGAGCGCGACGCACTTGAAGTTCATCGGCAGGCCGTACAGCGCGTTGCGGTAGACCATCGCCTTGACCGTGTCCGGGATGAACTTGGCCATGTGCTCGGGCCGCGTCCACGCGTTGAGCGGCTCCAGAAAGCCCATCTCCGACCAGGCGCCGGCCAGGTCGTGGGCAAAGATGAAGACGTCCGGTCCGCGATCCTCGGGGACGACGACCTTGATCTTGTCGTTGAAGGCGTCGAACGGGACCACACGCAGCTTGACCGTGATCGGCGTCTTCAGCGCGTGAAACGCCTCGACGACCTGCTCCAGCGCCTTGCGCTCAGTCGCGCGGTACGCGTGCCATAGGGTGATGGTCGTGGGTTCGGTGACTTTGGAGACCGGCTCGGGCTCGGGTTGCGCCTCCGCCGCGTCCGGCTGGGGCTCGACCGGCGGCGTCACCTTCGGCGCCTCGACCTGCTGCTCCACGAAACGCAGGGCGCCCTCGGGAACCTGGGCGGCCCAGCCGGTCGAGGACTTGCGCTCACCGCAGCCCGTCAAAACCAGAAGGGCCGTGAGCAGGGCAAGACGTCTCACAGCGTGTTTCCTTCCGCGTCGAAGCAGTGGACGCGCCTGGCCTCTACACCGAAGCGCAGCGTGTCGCCGGACCGGACCAGCTTATCGCTGGGCACCCGCGCGACCATCGCCTGACCGTCCAGCTGGAAGTGCACGAACGTCTCCGGGCCCAGGGGCTCCACGATCTCGATACTGGCGCTGATCGGGCCGTCGTCGGCCAGGTCGAAGTGCTGCGGTCGGACGCCGATGGTCTCAGTCGACGCCGACGCTCCGTCCGGCAGCAGAGAGCTGCCTCTTGCGGGCAGGAAGTTCATCGCCGGGCTGCCGATAAAGCCGGCCACAAAGCGGTTGGCCGGGGTGTTGTACACGTCCAGCGGAGAGCCGTACTGCTGCAGCGTGCCGCCCTCGAGAATCGCGATGCGATCGGCCAGGGTCATGGCCTCGACCTGATCGTGCGTGACGTAGAGCGTGGTGGCGCCCAGACGGCTGTGCAGGCGCGCTATCTCGAGCCGCATCTCGTGCCGGAGCTTGGCGTCCAGGTTGCTCAGCGGCTCATCGAAGAGGAACACGTTGGGGTTGCGTACGATGGCCCGCCCCATCGCCACCCGCTGTCGCTGGCCACCACTGAGCGCCTTGGGCTTACGGGCCAGCAGGTCGTCCAGCCCCAGGGTGCGCGCCGCGTCGCCGACCCGGCGGTCGATTTCATCGCGCGGAACCTTGCGCAGGCGCAACCCGAAAGCCATGTTCTCGCGGACCGTCATGTGCGGGTACAGCGCGTAGCTCTGAAAGACCATCGCGATGTCGCGATCGCGGGGCGCGACGTCGTTCATGCGCTTGCCGCCAATCAGAAGATCGCCCTCGCTGATGGTCTCCAGGCCCGCCACCATGCGCAGCGTGGTCGTCTTGCCGCAGCCGGACGGACCCACGAGCACGGTGAACTCGCCGGCGTCGATCGTGAGGTGCAGATCGCGCACGGCGGTCACCTCGTCGCTGTAGTGCTTAAACACCCCACGAAGGACCACATCGCTCATAGCGTGGGGTCATAAACCGCGCCGCCGCGAGGGTCAACCGAAAGGACCCGCGAATTGACCTCAAGAGATGAGCAAGTTGTCCCGAACGATATGGCAGACTAGCAACAACTTACCAGCGTAAATATATTGTGAATAACGGAACAACAGTCCTGCTATACACGCACAACCCAGCGTTCTTCGAGCGCCGCGACACCTGGTTCAACCGGCGCGGCGTCGATGTGTTCTGCGCCATGGACCTGGAGGATGCGGCCTGCATTTTCACGAAGCGCAAGGTCGACTTGATGTTGTGCGAGGGCCCGCCCGGCAACGTCCCCGAGGCCGCTGTGCGAGAGGTCGTCCCGCGGGGCGTCCCGATCTTCGTGCTCGCCGACGACTCGGACAACGCCGAGCTGCTCAATTCGTACCACAAAGCCATCGACTCAAAAGT
The DNA here is from genome assembly GCA_964545715.1 of uncultured Myxococcales bacterium. Lineage (GTDB taxonomy): Bacteria > Myxococcota_A > UBA9042 > CAZJHX01. The sequence goes on along the minus strand of CAZJHX010000103.1, from coordinate 11,870 downwards.
GATCCGCGCCCCGTACGGCGACGCGGTACTGCGCCTCACGGCTCAGGCGCTGACGGTGGCCGTACGGCACTACATTCGCATTCTGGTCCAGATTCAGGCCGGCACCAGCGAGCGCAGCAACACGTTTGGCTTCAGCACCAACGTCTCAGCCTCCGGCATGCTGCTGGAGACCAAGCGCCGGCTGCGGATCGGCGACACCATCGGCGTGTCGTTTATGCTGCCCTGTGCGCCCCAGATGACCGCTTGTGACGCCCTGGTTGTGCGCGAGGCGCCGTCCGAGGGCAACACCCTGCGCTTCGGCATCAAGTTCATCGGGCTGTCTGTGAGCGACCAGGAGTTCATCATGTCCCTGGCGTCGCAATCCGAGCAGCGCGCGCAGGCAGTGGGCGGCCGCACCAAGTAGGCGCCCGGCAGAAAATATCGTTAGCGCCAACGCGCGCCCGCTCCTGATCGGGCCCCTGCGCTCCCTTCCTCTTATTTGCGCTTAGCTTTCCATACAAGCGTTCGATTTGTATAGTAACTATACGTGGGGGGCATGGCGTGTTTCGACGTTCGAGCCTGACAGCTTTATCAACAGTTATTGCGGCGGCCGCGCTGCACCTGATCGCCTGCGGCCCCCAGGACGACCTTCCGATCAGCCATTTAGATGACCCCAACGCCATTACACCGGCCGCGCACCAGTGTGGCAGCGACATGCCCAGCTGCGTAGCGGCGTGCGGCATGGAGGCCGACGGCGTCGAGCCGTATTGCCGCGATGGCCGCTGGTACTGCGAGGACGGTGTGCCGGACACGACTTGCCCGGACTACGGCTTCTTCTGTGACACCGCGTCGCCCTGCGCCGGCGGATACACCTGCGTGCACAGCATGAGTCACCCGATCCCCGCCGACGCCGGCATCTGCCGCAAGGGCGAGGTCGCGCGCGACTATGACCTGGAGAGCTGCAGCGACCTGGGCGCCATGAGCGCCAAAGAGTTTCTGGGCGAGCGCGACACCCTGGTCGGCCAGATCGTCAAGATCACCGGCACCGTGGGCGTGGACGTGAAGTGCAGCAAGAACGCGTGCGGAGAAGACGCCTGCTGCAACACCTGCGTCGGCAACTACGTCATTCACATGCGCGACCCGGACGACGCCGGGCAGAAGACGTCCCTGACCATCGAGACCGAGACAGTCGCCTGCACCGGGTCCACCTGCGATCTCGGCTGCGCGCCACTGACGGTGGGCAACAGCTACATGGTCTGGGGCCTCCTGGAGGACTGCCAGGGCCAGAGCAGCTGCAACGTGCTCTACATGGGCGGATGCCCGCTCTAGCCGCTCCCTAGCCCATCTTCAGCAGAATCCACACCCCGACAGCCATCCAGAACAGTGCCGACTGCGCGGTAATTGTACGTTTGATCATCCCCGACCCCCACCGAGTTGCCATATATGGCACCATACATAACGAGGGCTCGGCGGGTTGTCAACCCAATGTTTCTAAAACGCCGGGTAGTGCGTCACTTAACCTGGCAGGTCTTGGCGGCTTGGATGGTCCAGCCTTCCCACTTCGTGTCGCTGGTCGGGCAGGAGTTGTAGTTGGGCGCGTAGATCTTGCACTCCTGCGCGTTGCTGCAGCGCGGCATGCAGATGGCGTCCACCGTCAGGTCGTAGCTTTTGATGAGGTCCTGGGTGAAGCGCAGGCACGCGTACTCCGGGTTGTCGCCGGGGCCGTACGGACACTCCGAGCCGGGGCCCGATGAGCAGTCCAGCGTGCAGAAACGGAACGGCGCCAGGTACTCCTCGTCGTAGCAATAGCAGGTCTCGCACTGCCCGTGGCTGGTGCACGGCATGCCGATCTTGAGGTTCTGCTGGTCGGTGAAATCGCATACCCCGTCCTGCTTGACGTCCTCGCCCACCTGCGTGCCGGTGCCCTGCGTGCCCGGATCCTCTGCGGCCACGACGTCCTTGGGGATCGCCTCCTGGCACTCGAGCGTCTGGGGGTCGAGCCCGTTGGGGCAGTCCTTGGGGCCCGTCTCGTCGTCACCAGTGGTGTCGCCTGCGGTCGCCTGCTCGGAGTTGCCCGGCGGATTGCACTGCTTGGACACCGGATTAACGCCGTGCTCGCAGATCTTGATGGTCTCCGTCGTGGTGCACGCAGCGGCAACGACGGCGGCGGCACACAGTATCAGAGAGCGCGAAAAGGTGAGTGTTTGCACGGCGGAACCGTAGCGCAGTAGCCCGTTTTTTTCAAGTAATGCTAAGGTCCATACGTGCGTTTGTACCTTGTACTGATCATCGTTCTTGTCGGCTGTAACAACCCTGTCCGGGAGCCCACCGCGCCTCCGCCTTCGGTGCAGGCGCCCGCCTCGGACCAGGCGGCCGTGTCCAAAGCCCTGGCTGGCCCCAAAGCCACGGCGCCCATCGATTACCGCGAGAAGGTGCGGGCCATCATTTTGGAGCGGGGAAAGCGACAGCAATGCAACGACGTCACCGGCTGCCCCATGGTGGCGACCCTGGTCGCGCTGGGGTCCAAAGCCGCGCCGGCGGTCGAGGACGCCTTCCGCCACAGCAAGGGCGACGCCTTCTGGCGGCTGAGCATGCTCACCGTGCTGGGTCGCATCGGCAACGCCCGCTCGGCCGACTTTCTGCTGGAGACCGCCCGCGGCGCCCCAAAAGTCGCGATTCGCGCTCGCGCCGCCATGGCATTGGCGCGACTGCGGCACAAACCCCATCTAGCGACGATCAAGGCGCTGCTGCCAACCCTGAAGCCAGACGAGGAGCTGCAAGTGATCCTGGCGCTCGGTTACACGGTCGCGCTGATGGGCGACGACTACGGGCGCGACGTCATCACCGAGCACTTCGTGCTGCCGCCGGAGCCTTATCACCGCTGGGATCGGCTGCGCCCTGGGGTCGTCGCCATCGGCAAGCTGCGCATGAAGTCGTTGCTGCCGCGGTTGTCCGAGATCACAAGGCGTGGCGATCCGTTCGTGCGGCGCGACGGGGCCCGGGCGCTTGGGGATTTACGGGACCTGGCGACGGTGGAAACCCTGATCGAGCTGCTTGGGGACAAGGTTCCGAGCGTGAGAGAGGCGGCGCAACAGGCTCTCAGTGCCACGACTGGCCTCCGTCACAAAAGAAGTCGCGAACAATGGCTACGGTGGTGGACCTCTCGGTCCGATAGGGGTGACTGAGGCGGGTGCTTAAGCGGTTTTTTTCTTAGATTGTTGAGTCAAAGGCTTGACACTCGGCTCATCAGGCCCAAGTTTTCCGAGTATGCCAGGATGGAGGCAGCTGAATGGATAAGAAGATTGGCCGGGGCGACGTTGTAGGGCTCCCGATACTCCCGCTGAGAAACAACGTGCTCTACCCGGGGGTGGTCATGCCCCTCGTGATCGGCCGACCGAAGTCGCTTGAGCTCTTCCACGCCCTGGAGGGGCGCGAGGAGTATCTGGGGATTCTGACCCAGCGCGAGGCGGACAACGATGATCCCGGGCCGTCGGACATGTACACGACGGGCACCACCGCCCGCGTGCTCAACCGCGTCAACCAGCCCGACGGCAGCATTCATGTGGCCGTACAGGGGGTCAGCCGGTTCAAGCTGCGCCGCTTCATGTCCAACGATCCGTACTACGTCGCAGACGTCCAGCCGGTACCTGAGGCGGACGAGTCCGGCGTGGAGCTGGAGGCCCTGGCCCACAGCCTGAAGGACCTGGCCCGCGAGCTGATCTCCTACATCCCGGAGCTGCCGCTGGGCACCGCCGAGGTGCTGGACCAGATCGACTCCCCGCAGCGCCTTGTGTACCTCATTCTGGCCAACCTCTCGGTGCCGGTCGAGGACAAGATGCGCGTGCTGGAGTGCACCAACGTCCAGGACTCCCTGCACGAGGCCGCGCGCATCGTCGGGCACCAGATCGAGGTGCTCAAGATGACCCGCAAGATCCAAAGTCAGATCAAAGGCGAGATGACCAAGGATCAGCGCGAGTACCTGCTTCGGCAGCAGCTCAAGGCCATCGAGAAGGAGCTGGGTGAGGTCAGCGACGACCGCGACGACGTGGACGACCTCCAGGAGCGTCTCGCCAAGGCCCGCCTGCCCGAGGCCGCTCAGAAGGTCGCCGACAAGGAGCTGCGCCGGCTGCGCAACATCCAGCCCAGCTCGCCCGAGCACACCGTCATCCGTACCTATCTGGACTGGCTGGCCGAGCTGCCCTGGCAGAAAGAGACCATCGACAACCTGGACATCGAGAACGCGCGCCAGATCCTCAACGCCCGGCACTACAGCCTGGACAAGATCAAGAAGCGCATTCTGGAGTACCTCGCGGTCTCCAAGCTGCGTAACGAGATGAAGGGTCCGATCCTCTGCTTCGTGGGTCCCCCCGGCGTCGGCAAGACGTCGCTGGCCACCTGCATCGCCGAGGCGCTGGGTCGCAAGTCGCACCGCATCGCGCTGGGCGGCGTGCACGACGAGGCTGAGATCCGCGGTCACCGCCGCACCTACATCGGCTCCATGCCGGGCAAGGTCATCCAGGGCATCAAGAACGCGGGCACCAAGAACCCGGTGTTCATCCTGGACGAGATCGACAAGCTGGGCCGCGACTGGCGGGGTGACCCGACCAGCGCCATGCTCGAGGTGCTGGACCCGGAGCAGAACGACAGCTTTCAGGATCACTACCTGAACATGCCGTTCGACCTGTCCAAGGTGCTGTTCGTCACGACGGCCAACACCCGGGACACGATCCCGGCGCCGCTCCTCGACCGCATGGAGGTCCTGGAGCTCTCGGGTTACACGCTCGAGGAGAAGCTGCAGATCGCGCGCCGCCACCTGCTTCCAAACCAGGTCGACGAGCACGGGCTGCAGAAAGAGGCGTTCAAGATCAGCGACGCCGTTCTGTCCTACATCATCATGTCGTACACCCGTGAGGCGGGCGTTCGTAACCTGAACCGCGCCCTGGCGTCGGTCTGCAGAGCGGTCGCCGTACGCACGGTGGAAGACAAGTGGAAGTTCGGCGGCCGGGTCAACCGCAGCCTCCTCTCCGAGTTCCTCGGGCCCCCGCGGTTCGAGCGCGAGTCGGCGGAGCGCACCGAGGTGCCCGGCGTCGCGACGGGTCTCGCCTGGACGGCGACCGGCGGCGACATCCTCTTCATCGAGGCCACCGGCATGGACGGCGACGGCAAGCTGAAGCTGACCGGCCAGCTGGGCGACGTCATGAAAGAGAGCGCCCAGATCGCCATCAGCTATCTGCGGTCGCGAGCCGAAGAGCTGGGCGTCGAGAAGGACTTCAGCAAGGGCAAGGACATCCACATCCACCTTCCTGCGGGCGCCATTCCAAAGGATGGCCCCAGCGCCGGCATCACGCTGTTTACGGCCGTGCTGTCGCTGCTCACCGGGCGCCGGATCAAAGGCGACGTGGCCATGACGGGTGAGATCACCCTGCGTGGCCTGGTCCTGCCGGTCGGCGGCATCAAGGACAAGGTGCTGGCCGCTCAGCGCGCGGGCATCAAGACGGTGATTCTGCCGGAGCGAAACAAGAAGGACATGGTCGACGTGCCTGAGAGCGCGAAAAAGGACCTGCGCTTCAAGTTCATCAAGCGCGTGGAAGACATTCTTCCGCTGGCATTTGAGAAGCAGCCGCGCTCCAAGAAGACCCCGCCCCCGCCCGCAGTTGTGAACTAAAGCCACGCTGCACGCCCCCTAAGCGTTCGACTTACCAAACGCCCAAAAGCACACACGTTTTTGACCTTACATCCGGTCCGGCTATCATCCATGCCAAGGACTTTGGAGCAGGCTTGGCGGGTCAAGACGATCTCAATGTGGTCTGGGATGATGGAGTGCACCTCGAGGGCACCATCTTGTGGTTCGATCCACGCCGCGCCAAACAGTTCTGCGCCATCACCTCGGCGCGCGCCCCTCTGAGCGATCGCCAGACCCGCTTTTTGTGGGGCGACAAGACCGCCCGGCTGGTCTCACTGCGGCAAGGGCGACGCTCTCGTGGGCTGGTCACGCCGTACGGGCGCTCATTCTCGATGGGCAACCTCAACCTGGAGCTGTTTGCGTCGGGCTACATGACCGGGGCCAGCCAGTTTCAGGTGACGGGCGCCAGCGGGGCGAGCCTGGTCTACTCAGGCCCGATCTCGATGCAGCGCACCCGAACGGCTGAGAACATCGTCGTGCGCAGGTGCGACACGCTGGTCCTGGACTGCATGTACGGGCATGAGCGCTACGCGTTTCCACAGCGCAAGGACGTGTACGCGGAGATCGTGGACTGGACGGGCAAGGCGCTCAAGAGCGGGCACACGCCGGTGTTTCTGGCGGCAAACCCGGGAAAGGCCCAGGACCTGATCCATCTGCTGGGCGCGCATCGGTTCAAGATGCGGGTGCATCGCGGCATCTACGGGTTCAACAAGGCCTATCGCGGCACCGGGATCGACCTGCCCAACTGCAAGCAGTTTCGCGGACACCCGGCCCACGGCGAGGTCATGATCTGGCCGAGCCATCTGCGCAAGTCCAAGGCGATTCGCAATCTGCGCAAGGCCCGCTTTGCGGCGATCAGCGGGCACGCGGGAGAACGCGGTGCGGCGCGAAAGATGCGTGTGTCGGTGGTCTTCCCGTGGAGCGCGCGCGCGAACTTTGCCGGTTTGAACAAATACGTCGACATGGCGAAGCCGTCCCGCGTGATCACGTGCGGCGCGTGCTCGGTCGACTTCGCCCGGACGCTGGGCGAACGCGGGATCAGCGCGACGCCGCTGGTCGAGAAGCCGCAGTTGGACCTGATCTGAATCACCCGATACGCTCACGGTCGCATGATCGGGCGCATCAAAGTCGAAAACCCCAGACCTACCTTCATCGGGTTCAAGATAATCCGGTGGGTGGCGTTTTGGCTGGTTGCGCTGGTGCCGCTGCCCCCGCTGCTCATCTTCGGCGTGTATGTGTTCTATGCGCGTGAGCTGCCGCCGCTGGAGCCGATCGAGACGTATTACGCGCAGCTGAAGACGCCGACGACCTTTCACGCGGCTGACGGGCTGGTCATCGGTGAGTTTTTCGAGGAGCGACGGCTCTTCCTCCCGCTCACAGAGATCCCGATTCCGATGATCCAGGCCTTTCTGGCGGCGGAAGACGAGCGCTTTTTCGAGCATACGGGCGTGGACCCGCGCTCGATTGTGCGCGCGGCGGTGGCCAACCTGACGGCGGGTCGGGTCGTGGAGGGGGCGTCCACGCTGACTCAGCAGCTTGCGAAGTCGATGGTGGGCAGCGAGAAGTCGTATGTGCGCAAAGTCCGCGAGGCGATCCTGGCGCGGCGCATGGAGGACATCTACTCGAAGAGCGAGATCCTGACGCTGTACCTGAACAAGATATTTTTGGGTCACAACTCGTACGGCGTCCAGGCGGCGGCGCAGAACTACTTTCGCAAAAACGTGTCCGATCTCACTTTGGGGGAGATGGCGGTGCTGTCGGTGCTGCCGCCCAGCCCGTCGACGGTCAACCCGGTGCGCAACCTGAAGAAGACGCTGGAGCGGCGGCGTCACGTGCTGGACCGGATGGCCAAGAACGGCTTCATCTCGCGGAAAGAGGCGGAGGCGGCCAAAGACGAGCCGGTGGTCGCGTATCCGTTGCTCGACGAGTTCACCGAGCGCATGCCGCTGGTGGCGGACGCGGGGCGGAAGGCGCTGGTAGACCTGCTGGGCGCGGACGTGGACAAAGCGGCGTGGCGGCGTGGGTACAAGGTGCACACGACGGTAGAGATCGACCTGCAGCACGCAGCGGCGCGGGCGCTGAGCGAGGAGATCGCGTCCCTGGACCGCAAGCAGGGGTATCGGGGGCCGGTGGGCGCGCTGGAGCCGGACGAGGTGGAGGCGACGCTGGAGCGCGCGCTGTCGTACTACCTGGAGCACGGCATGCTGGATGACCAATCCGGGGACAAGGTGCTGCAGGACGGCACGACGTACCTGGGGGTGGTCACCGACGTCTCCAAGCAGAAGGTGTCAGTGCGCGTGACGCCCGAGATCGGCGGCGTGCTCAGCCGTAAGCAGATGAAGTGGGCCGGTGCCTACAAAGAGTATCCGCTGCTGAAAGAGGAGCGCCGTGTGGCGGTCGCGGTGGACGGCGACGATGATGCCGGCGGCAAGCTGGGCACGGTGGAGAAGGTCACGGTAATCACCCGCCGGGACGAGTCGGCCAGGGTGTCGTGGAGGCCGAAGCTGAAGGACTGCCGCAAGGCGTTTGTTGCGGGCGACGCAGTGCTCGTGCGGGCGGACAAAGAAGGCGCGCTGAAGCTGACGCAGACGCCGCGGGTGCAGGGGGCAGTGCTCTCGTGGAGTCCGTGGACCGGGTACACACGCGCGATGGTGGGCGGCACAGACTACGACTTGAGCCAGGTGAATCGCGTGAACGCGCTGCGGCAGACCGGCAGTACGATGAAGCCCATCTATTACGCGCTGGCGTACGACATGGGGCTGCGACCCAGCTATCCGGTCAGCGATGCGCCCTACGCGCGTGGCAGCTTTCAGAGCGCCGGAGGCAGCTCGGACGCGGGAGCCATGCTGACATATACGGGGCTCGTGAAGAGTCGAAACACGGTCAGCCTGCGCGTCTCCGAGTACGTGACGAACCACCTCAAGGAGAAGCAGCTGGGCAAGTGGGCGACGCAGCTTGGGCTGGCGCATGCGCTGAAGGGCCACCGGGCGGAGATCCTGGGTGGCGACCAGACGATGTGGAGTATGAGCGGGGCCTTTGCGCGGTTCTTGAACGGCGGGCTGGAGCCGGAGCGCACGGTGGTGCGGAAGATCGTCGACAAGCACGGGCAGGTGTTGGTGGACCGCACGTCGTTTGGAGATGCCTCGATCGGGCCGCGGGAGACGCTGGCGGCGATGGGACGCACGCTGTTTGCGCGCAAAGCGCGGCGGCTGCGGGCGTCGACGGCGTACCTGATGCGACACAACCTGCGCAGCGTGGTGAAGGCGGGCACCGCGACCAAGGCGCGCAAGCTGAAGCGCGTGGTGGCCGGCAAGACCGGCTCGCTGCCGTTTGATGTGTGGTTCAACGGCTTTGACCACGAGCACGTAACCACAGCCTGGGTGGGCGCGGATGTACGGGAGCGCACGCTGGGCCGCTCCAAGGGCAAGAGCGGCGTCTATGGCGCCGGGGTGCCGCTGTCGGTGTTCATGCGGGTGGCGACGCTTGCAGGCGGTGAGCGGCGAGCAGGCGACTTCCTGGCGCATATGCCCGACAGCATCGAGATGGTGACCGTCGATCCCAAGACGGGCAATCGCACGACTGAAGGCGGTGTGTCGCTGCCGCACCGCAAGGCGTTTATCCCGATATACGTTCATAAGGGCGAAGGAACGACCGAAGATATTCATCATGCGGAGACAGACTTCTGAGTAGGCCCCCACACATCACGGTCACGTCGGTGGAGGCCGCGCTGGGCGCCTATCGGCATGAGGAGCAGCCCACGGCCAGGGCCAAGGGATACGCGGGCGTCGCTGCCGTTCTGCGCGCCACGGATCGAGGCGCCGAGGTGCTGGTCATCCATCGCGCGGAGCACCCGCAGGATCCGTGGTCGGGTCACATGGCGCTGCCCGGTGGACGACAGGACCCGGGCGACGCCGACGTACGCGCGGCGGCGGAGCGGGAGACGACCGAAGAGGTCGGCATCGATCTGGCCGCGCACGGGCGCTTTCTGGGCAGCCTGGACGAGGTGCTGGCCGTGTCGAAAGCGCGCGCGACGGGGCTGGTGGTCTCGCCGTTTGTGTACGCGCTGAATCGGGACGTCGAGATCAGCGCCAACGAAGAGGTGCAAGCCACCTTGTGGATACCGCTGACGAAGCTTGCGTCAGGTGAGCACCGCACCGCCCGCCCGGTCGAGTGGGAGGGCACCCGGCTGATGCTGCCGGCGTGGAACTGGCAGGACCGCATCATCTGGGGCCTGACGTGGAAGATGTTGAACTCGCTCATCCGCCTGTCCGCCCCCTGATTTGATAGACTCACCTTCGGGTGGGACTGATGGGCGGTACTGATGAACAAGCTTGTTTTGTGCACTTTGGTGCTCGTGATGGCGGCGTGCTCCGACGATGGAGAGCGCGGCGCCGGCGATATCTTCTTTCCGACGACCGGGACGGACGACGCGGGTGGCGACGGGCCGGACGGCGGCACATCGGGGACCAGCGATACGGGTGGCGATACGGCAGACGCCGAGACCGACGACACCCAGCCTCCGGACGACACCGGCGATTTCACAGAGGACATCGAGGACCCGCCGGGCGACCAGGGCGAGCCGTGCAGCAGCAACGACGAGTGCGAGACGGACTACTGCGTGGAGGGCACCGAGGGCGGGGTGTGCGCTTCGTTCTGTTTGACGGACTGCACGCCGGGGTGGACCTGCAAGGGCATCTCGAACGCGGGGGGGGACCTGACCTACATCTGTGTGCCGACGCATCCCAACCTGTGCCGCCCCTGCATCACGGACGCCGACTGCAAGGCCGACATCGTGGTCGGCAACGATCGCTGTGTGCCGCACGAGGGCGGCGAGGCGTATTGCGGCGGCCAATGCGAGCACGACGGACATTGTGAGGACGGCTTCACGTGCCAGACGGTCGAGGGCGGGCCCGCGCAGTGCGTACCGGACGAGACGGCCACGTGCGAGTGCACGCCGAAATACGTGGCGGAGGCGGCGGCGACCCTGTGCGAGGCCAGCAATGAGATGGGCACGTGCAGCGGCCAGCGCGTGTGCACCGATGACGGCCTGACCGCGTGTGATGCGATCGCGCCGTCGGCAGAGGTCTGCGATCTGCTGGACAACGACTGCAACGGCCTGGTCGACGACGGGCTGGACTGCGGCAACGAAGGCGACACCGACGGCGACGGCGTGTTGGACAGCTCTGACAACTGCCCCAAGACGCCGAACACCGCCCAGGAGGACCTGGACGAGGACGGTCTTGGTGACGTGTGCGATCCCGACAAGGACGGCGATCTGGTGGACAACGAGGAGGACAACTGCCCTGAGGTGGAGAACACCAAGCAGGAGGACCTGAACAGCGACGGCGAGGGCGACCTCTGTGACGACGACGACGACGGCGACGGCCTGAGCGACGAGGCGGACAACTGCCCGCAGGCGCCCAACGCCAACCAATCGGATCTGGACAACGACGAGCTGGGCGACGCGTGCGACCCGGACAAGGACGGCGACGGCGTGGACAACGACGCGGACAACTGCCCGTCGATCGGCAACGCGGGCCAGCAGGACACCGATGACGACGGCGCGGGCAACGCGTGTGACACCGACGACGACGGCGACGGCGTAGCGGACGAGGTGGACAACTGTCCGAAGAACTCCAACGTCGACCAGGCCGACCTGGACGGGGACGGCTACGGCGACGCCTGCGACAACGACGACGACGGCGACGGCGTGGCGGACCGGCAGGACAACTGCCCCAGCCACCCGAACCCGAGCCAGGCCGACCAGGAGGGCGACGGCATCGGCGATCCGTGCGACGCGGACGACGACGGAGACGGCGTGGACGACACGGGCGACAACTGTAAGAAGACGCCCAATCCCGAGCAGGCGGACACCGACAAGAACGGGGTGGGCAACGCGTGCGACTCGGACGACGACGGGGACGGCTGGCCGGACCTGAACGACAACTGCCCGCTGGTGGCCAACCCCAGCCAGGCCGACGCCGACGGCAACGGGATCGGGGACGCGTGCAGCGATGACCCGGACGGCGATGGGGTGCCCACGGAGGAGGACAACTGCCCGGCGGTCAAGAATCCGGGCCAGGGCGACATCGACGCGGACGGCAAGGGCGACGCCTGTGACGAGGACTCGGCCAACGATGGCCTGCTGGACAAAAACGACAACTGCAACCTGGTGTCCACCCCCGACCAGAGAGACACCGATGGCGCC
>CAZJHX010000102.1:10301-37997 GCA_964545715.1 uncultured Myxococcales bacterium | reverse complement strand
ACGCCGATGTTGACGGGCCGCTTCGACGGGCCCGCGCAGCCCGCGGCCCAGGCCTTTTTTGCCTACGACAAGTTGGTGGTGTGGGATGTGGCGACCGACGTCGCCGACAAAACGATCAACACGACACAGTACAGCAGCGTCCTGGCGGACCACTCATTCGGCTGGATGTGGTCGGTCAACGTGGACACAGCGGGCGATGACGGCGAAGAGATCGCCTTTGTGGGCTGGGATAACGTCTCGTTCGGCGTGCTGGATCCCGGCAGCGCCAAAGCGGCGGGCTCGACAGCGAAGGACGATCTGGTCGTGTGGAGCTGTCAGTACGGCTCATACGGCACGTTCTCGCCGCGGGCGATCGTGCGAGCGCAGGGCGGCGCCCCGCAGGATCTGGACGGCGACGGGCGTCTCGAGATGGCGTTTTCGATCTTTGGAGAACAAAAAGACCCAAAGCCCAACGAAGAAGACACCAGCGACTTCGGACCCTGCCCAGGCAAGGACGATCTGAAGTGGAAGGAAGAGACCGTGACCACGTTCGTCATGGATCTAGGCACCGGCGCCGTGGACGCGACGCTGGAGGGCGCCATCCCGCTCGGGGCCGTCAACATCGACGGCGGCCCCACGCCGGAGTTGTTGGTGCTGGCGGGCACGGTCTACAAGACCTACAAGCTGGACGAGACAGGGCTGGTCTCCCCGGTCACGGTGCCGAGCGCCCCGGTCCGCTTGCAGCCCGCGCTGCGCCCGATGAAGCACTGGTGGGGCACGTTCGGCAACGCCGAGCCCATCGTACGCAGCAGCGGCGGTGTGGAGGAGCTGCTGATCAACACCGGCTCGCAGCTCGCCTGGGGCTCGGTATCTGCCGGAGCCTTCCAGCTGGGTACGCCGGTCGATCACTGCGGTGCGCCGAAGTCCTGGTGGACCGGCGCCGGCGACAGCATGGAGATCAAGTCCGGAGGCTGCTTGTTCAACCAGGATCTGGTGAAGCAGACCGTGACCGGAAACTTCCCACGCGTGTACGGGACCAGCGCCCTGTCCGCTGATCTGGACGGCTCAAGCGGGCGTGAGGAGCTGGTCACCTACAATCAAGTCATCGAGGTGACGGGGGATGGCCCCTACGTGCCGTCCAAGCGCGTCGGCATCACCGGCTCCCCGTTGTTGATCGCCGCACAAGACACCGAGTCGCCGGTCGTCGTGACCCGCGCGGGTAGCACCGTGCGCGGCTTCGACGGATCCGGCAGCGGACAGGCCCTCTGGTGCTACGACTTCACTTTCAACTGGGAGCTCGGTCCGGTCATCGCGGGCAACTACACCCAGACGTCACAGGTAGAGATCGCGCTTCCGCTCGTTGAAAAGACCGACAAGAACGGTGAGCTGCGGATCCTGCGCTACGACGGGCCACCGCAGACCTCGTGCGACGGCTCTAACCTGACCGTGACGACGATTGTGTTGGACCCGGCGGCTTCTTTGTCCGGCTTGGACCCGTTCTTCAGCGTGGACATCGGCAAAGCCAGCCCCGTGGCGACGCCGGTCGCCGGCTGGGGAGAGACCGACGGCTACGACGACCTCCTCTACCGCACCGGCTTCGACATGCGCTATCTGGATCTGTTCGACCTGGCCGGCGGGGGTGCCGGCCTGATCGCGCCGCCTCAGAAGATCACACTGACCGACGGGCCCACGCTCCTGGCGGAGCTGGACGGCGGCGGGACGCCTGAGTTTCTCGTGTTCAGGGAGTACCAATCGGCCTCACCGCTGGAGAAGGGGGCCTTTGACCTCGGCTTCGACGGCGGTGCGGTGCAGGCGGCCCATCCTGACGGCTACCCGGCGGGCTACACACTGGCGGAGACCTGGAAGACCAATGTGGCCAACCCACACTCCGGCGCGCCGGACTATTACGGCATGGCGAAGCTGGGCGGCGTCGGGCGCGATATCGCGTACGTCGACAGCGCCGGGGCCGTGAGTGTCATCGGCGGTACAGACGGGGTGATCTCTGCGGGGTCACCGCTCTACCTGTACAGCGGGGGTGCATCCGATGCGTCTTCACCCCTGGCTCGCCCGGTGCGCAAGGCGCTGGTGATGGACGCGGACGGCAAGACGGACCTGCGCGATGAGCTGCTGGCCGGGTCCCAGGACGGGTGGATCTACGCCGTCGCTTTCGACGCCGCCAAGACGCCATCGCTGCTGTGGAGCATGTCCGTCGGGGAGGAGGTCACCGGCGTCGTCCCCACGGACTGGGACGGCGACGGCAAGGCCGAGCTGTGCGTCTTCACCGAGGACGGCAAGGTTCACGGCGTGGCGGCCACCGCCACCAAGCTGACGATCGACAGCGTCAAAACCCAGGCGGGCATTGACCTGAGCGCCTGCAAGAACACAGGCGGCGCTGTGCAGGTGCCGACGACTGAGATCGAGCTCTTCGGGTCCGTGGTCGGCTACCCCCGTGTGCGCGTGCAGGTGGGAGAGGCGGTAGCCGCGACGCTGAGCGGCTCGGCCTGGAGCGCCAAGTTTACGGTCTCCCAGGGTGCCCACACGGTCGACGTTCGCGGCTTGTCCTCCACGACCTGCACGACGTCCGCAGACTGCGGCGGCGCAAGCTGCGAGTGCGTCGACAAAGACTGCGCAACGAAGCACTGCGTACTGGGCCAGGCCACCAACACCCTCTCCGTCGAATACTTCGACAAGCTCGATGATGACGGCGACGGGGTAAACGACGTGCTGGACTGCGTCGCGCTGTGCGGGTACCTGGACGACGAGGTCAACGACCAGCTGACCACGGACGCGTGTGACGGCAAGGACAACGACTGCGACGGTGCGACCGACGAGGGGCACCCAGATACCGATGGGGACGCGCAGGCCGACTGCGTGGACACCGATGACGACGCGGACGGGGTGCTGGATGCGGCGGATAACTGCCCGCTGATCGTCAACGGGGACCAGCTGGACACCGACGCCGACGGGTCCGGAGACGTGTGTGACGACGACGACGACGGGGACGGCACGGCCGATGCGGACGACTGCCGCCCGCTGGACAAGGACGTGTGGGATGACGCCAGCTGCGATGACGGCGCGTCATGTACCACCGACAGCTGCGATGCGGCGTCGGGATGCGTTTACGTGGCCGACGACGCCCTGTGCGCGGCCGGACAGGTGTGCCTGACCAAGGCCACATCGGCCACGGTGGTGGCGGGCTGCGGACCGGATATGACCGTGCTGGGACAGCCCGACTTCGCACACATCCGGCCGCACGGCACGCCGACCACCGGCACGTCCCTCGACGACCAGGTCGGGGTCGTCCGCTTCGGGGACAAGTGGGCGATCGCGGACCGCGACAACAACCGGATCCTGATCGTCACCGGCATCGACGACGAAAGCCCCACCGTGCTCGGGCAGAAGAACCTGACGAGCGGCGCGCGAAACCGCGGCTTGCCCCAAGCGACGGCGGACGGGCTGTACTCGCCGAAGTCGCTGTGCACGGACGGCACGCGGCTAATCGTAAACGACCAGGTCAACAGCCGTCTGCTGATCTACAACCAGGTGACCGCCTCCGGTCAGCCGGCGGACGTTGTCGTCGGGCAGCCGAACAAGACGGGGTGGCAGCTCAACGCAGGCCGGGCTCCCGCCGCCGACACGCTGTGGTCACCCTGGGGATGTCTGGTCGCCGGCGATAAGCTGATCGTGCAGGACGGCAACCACCGCGTGCTGGTGTTCAACACGATTCCGACCACGGACGGCGCCTCGGCGGATAACGTCATCGGCCAGCCCGGGTTCACGTCCGGCGCGCCCAACCGCGGGCAGTCGACCCCCAGTGCGCTCGGCCTGAACCTGCCGCGCGGCCTGGCCGGCGACGGTACTCGGCTGGCGATCGTGGATCGGGACAATCACCGGGTGTTGATCTGGAGCGAGGTGCCTACCGCGCTCGACGTGCCGGCGGACGTGGTGCTGGGCCAGCCAAACTTCCAAACCAACGCGATCGGCCTCACCAGCGTCGGGATGCGCTATCCGTATCACGCGTTGATGGTGGATGGGGCCCTGTATGTGGCGGACCGCAACAACAACCGTGTACTGCGCTGGAACACCATCCCGACAGTCAGCGGCGCCCCCGCGGACGTGGTCCTGGGGCAACCCGACTTCACGAGCGACCTGTCCAACCGCGGGCAAGCAGGTCCCGTGCAGGACGGGTTTGATCTGCCGCTGAGCCTGGCCGGCGACGGGACCAGGCTGTGGGTCGCGGACCGCCGGAATCACCGGGTGTTGGAGTACGCGTCGCTGCCGACGGCGTCCACCGACGTACCAACCGGCGTGTTCGGGCAGCCGGACTTCACGACCAACGCCGCCAACGGCGCCACGGTTGACGCCAAGGGGCTGTCGCTGCCGACCGGTGTTGCGGTCTCCGCGACCCGGCTCGTCGTGGCGGATACGGCGAACAGTCGCTTTGTGGTTTATGACAAGCAGGCCCCGACCACAGCCGTGGCGGCGATCGGGCAACCCGACTTGACGACGGCGGGCCCGAACACGGGCGCATCCGTCAGCGCGACGGGCGTTAGCATCGTGCAGGGGACGCCCGGCGCGGCATTCGACACCGCCGGCCGGCTGTTCGTCGCGGACCAGAACAACCACCGCATCCTGGTGTACAACAGCGCACCGGCAGCCAGCGGTGCAGCGGCCGATCAGGTGCTTGGCCAGCCGGACTTCGCCTCAGCCATCGCCAACAACCCGGCTCTGCCCGCCGAGGGCCAGCTGAGCTCCGTGCGTGGCGTGAGCGTCTCCGGTGACACGCTGCTGGTGGCGGACAGCGGCAACCATCGGGTGCTCTTCTTCAAGATCCCGGACGCCCTGGACCCGGCCAACAGCAGCTTCCGCAAGGCCTACATGGTCGTCGGACAGTCCACGTTTACCGACAAGGGGGGCGCGGTGGCGCAGGACCGGATGAACTCCCCGCACGGCGCGCTGATCCACGGGACGCGACTGTACGTAAACGATGGCGGCAGCAACCGTGTGCTGGTCTTCGATCCGGTCCCGACCGCGCCGGGTGCAGCGGCGTCGGCTGTGCTCGGCCAGCTGGACTTCACCAGCGCGCAATTTTCGGTCATCAGCGCGGCACGCTTCCACAAGTCGACGGCGGTCTCGATGGCGGTGGTCGACGGCAAGCTGCTGGTCCCGGACTGGGGCGCGTTTCGCATGCTCGCCTTCGACACGGCGGCGCTCACGACCGGCGCCGCCGCGACCGCTGTCTTCGGCCAAGCCGGTTTCAACGACGTCCCGTGGGTCGTCGCGAATCTGCAGATGACGAGCAACGCCGCCAACAACGCCTTCGCGATGCTGAGCAGGCCCCAGGCGGTCGTCGCGGATCCGGACGGCGAGCGGGTCTGGATCGTGGAGTATGGAGCCAACCGGGTGATCCGGGTGGAGCGTCGCGCGCTGTGGAAGCACGCGTCGCCGGCGGGCCCCGACGTGGATGGCGACGGGCTGGCCGCGGCAGCCGATAACTGCCCGTACGTGGTCAATGTGGACCAGGCGGATGCGGACTCCGACGGGATCGGTGACGTATGCGATAAGTGCATCAACGACGCGGCGCAGGACGCCGACAACGACAGGTTCTGTGCAAACGCCGACAGCTGCCCGGCCGTGGCAAA
This sequence comes from uncultured Myxococcales bacterium, assembly GCA_964545715.1. Lineage (GTDB taxonomy): Bacteria > Myxococcota_A > UBA9042 > CAZJHX01. Next base: position 32,376 of record CAZJHX010000102.1, on the reverse strand, counting down.
CCCGATGCAGACCGACACCGACGGCGACGGGCTGGGCGACGCCTGCGACGATGACGATGACGGCGACGGGCTGCTCGACGTGGCTGACAACTGCCCGACAGCGGCCAACGCCGACCAACTGGACACGGACGGCGACACCGCGGGAGACGCGTGCGATGCGGATGATGACGGCGACACCGTCCCCGACCTCGACGACTGTCAGCCGCTGGACAAGACCATCTCCACCGCCAGCGACTGTGACGACGGCATTGCCTGTACGACGGCGACGTGCACGGCCGACGGCGGCTGTGTCTATGCGCCCAATCACGCCGCATGCAATGACCAGGTGGCCTGCACCACCGACACGTGCAGCCTGACCGAAGGCTGCGTCAGCACCGCGGTCGATGCGGCCTGTGACGACGCCGACAGCTGTACGCTGGACGTGTGCGACAAGGTGATCGGCTGCCGATATCCGGCGGCCAAGGCCGGCTGCGTGACGGCAAAGCCGGGAGCGGACATCGACGGCGACGGCGAGCTGACAAGCGCGGATCTGCAGTGCCTGTCACTGCTAAGGTTGAGCACCGGCGACAACAGCCCGGTCGCATGCCCGGCCGCGGAGTGCGGCGCCGGTGAGAGCTGCCGGGCGGGCTGGAACGCCGGCGCGACGACCTACTGCCTGCCCGCCTGCATGGGCGCCAACACCGTGGCGATCGGCGCGACTGTGCTGGCTCAGCAGGCGGATCTCAACTGCAACGCGACGCTGGACGACGGCGACATGCAGCGCCTGGTCGCGCTGCTGGTGGCACGCGTCGGGCTGGTGGGCACGCTGGATCTCGACGGCGACGGCATCCTGGCAGGGTGCGACACCGATGGGGATGGCGACGGCGTACCCGACGCGGGCGATCTGTGTCCCACCGTGTTCGACAAGACCAACGGCGACCTGGACAACGACGGTCTGGGCGACGCGTGTGACACGGACGACGACGGCGACGGTGACCCGGATGTCAGCGACTGCCAGCCGCTGCTGGCGCAAGCGAGCGCGACGGGGACGGAGACGTGCGACGGGCTGGACAACAACTGCGACGGGCAGGTCGACGAGGGAAGCGGCGCGCCATGTCTGGTGCTGGGTCAGTCCACTATCGAGCGAAACGACAACGTCGCCTTCGGCATGAGCACCCCCTACGCGGCGGACAGCGACGGCACGCGGGTCGTCTCCAGCGACTACAACCTGCACCGGGTGCTGATCTGGAGCGCCATGCCGACCAAGAACGGGCAGCAGGCGAGCATCGTCGTGGGACAGCCCGACATGTACACCAGCACGCCCAATACCGGCGGCATCAGCGCGTCGTCGCTGAAGAACCCGGCAGGGGTGAAAACGGACGGGACCCGACTTTACGTCGCGGACTACAGCAACAACCGCGTGCTGATCTGGAACACGCTGCCCACCAAGAACGGCGTGGCGGCTGACGTCGTGCTGGGCCAACCGGACTTCACGACAGCGACGGCGGCCAACGGCGGCACCAGCCTGACCTCACTGAACCTGCCCTGGGCGTTGTACAGCGACGGCACCCGCCTGTTCGTCACCGACCAGGACCACCGGATCCTCATCTGGAACAGCATTCCGACCACGAACAATGCCCCCGCGGACGTCGTGCTGGGCCAACCGAACCCCACGACCAGCGGCCCGAATACGGGCGGTGCATCCGCCTCGACGATGTACTGGCCCTACGACGTGATGTACGACGGCCAGCGGCTCTTCGTCGCGGACACGACGAACTTCCGCGTGCTCATCTGGAACACCCTGCCGACCGCGCATGGAGCGCCGGCGGACGTGGTGTTGGGACAGCCGGACTTCGCCTCCGTCGACGCCGGAACACCGGGCGTCGCCGGCGCCGCCGCGCTCCCCAAGCCCGCCCGCGTCTATAGCGACCGCACGCGCGTGTATGTGGGGGACACCAACAACCACCCGGTGCTGGTCTGGAGCCCCATTCCCACCAGCAATCACGCCCCCGCGGACTACGTGATCGGCCAGCAGACTCTCAGCGCAAAGACTCCGAACCCGGGCGGCGTGAGCGGCAGCACGCTGAGTTATCCGTGGGTGGTGCGCGGCGTGGGACAGCGCCTGCTGATCGGCGACAAGGGCAACAACCGCGTCCTGTTGTTCGATCCAGCGCCAACGACCTCGGGGGCGTCTGCTGATCTCGTGCTTGGACAGGGCACCCTGGACAGCGCGATCACGATCAACGGCGGCGACGCCACGATGATGACCCCGCGCGGACTCGACCTCAGCGGTGGACGCTTGATCACCGCCGACAACGGGTTCAACCGTCTGCTCGTATGGAACACGCTGCCAACAGGCAACGACAGCGTCCCTGACGTCGTCGTGGGACAACCGACGGGCACAAGCGCCGCGCCAAACGCCGGCGGCATCGGCGCGGGGACCCTCAAAGGCCCCTTCTGGGTGCACACCGACGGCACGCGGTTGTTCTCGTCCGACACCGGCAACCACCGCGTACTTATCTATCCGTCGATTCCGACCAGCACCGGCGCGCAGGCCACCGTCGTGCTGGGTCAGCCGGACATGAGCTCCAACATCGCCAACAACGGCCTGGCGGCTGCGGGCTTGGTCACGGCCGATGGCCTGAACTCACCGTCTGACGTCACCACCAGCGGTGACAAGGTGCTGGTGGTCGACGCGTCCAACCACCGCGTGGTCATCTGGAATGCGGTCCCCACACAGAACCTGATCGGGGCGGACGTGGTGCTGGGTCAGCCCTCGCTAACGACGGGCGACGAGAACAGCGGCGGGATCTCGGCGACCTCGATGCGGTACCCGCGCTCAGCCATCGTGTCTGCAGGGCGGCTGTTCGTGTCCGACACCGCCAACAACCGAATCCTGGTCTGGAACGCCGTCCCAACGACGAATCAAGCCCCCGCAGACCTGGTGCTTGGCCAAACGACCCTCAACAGCGGTGACAAGAACGCGGGCGGCGTAGGCGCCTCATCGCTGTGGTCGCCGATGCAGCTCGCCGTCTCGGGCACCCGTCTCATCGTGGCGGATAAGAGCAACAACCGGGTCCTGATCTGGGACGAGCTGCCGACCGCGATTGCTCAACCGGCCGACAGCGTGGTCGGCCAACCCGATTTCACCTCAAACGCGCTGGTCAACGCCGGCTTCGGCCCCGGGCGGGTGCGCGCCCCGTTCGGCGTCGCGTCGGACGGAACACGGCTGCTGATCTCCGACGGCAACCAGCGCCTCCTGGTTTTCCCCGCCCCGTAGCAACACGCACAACCATCGCCCCGCAATTTGCGATGCCGAACGGTGGGGCGTGAGGTTCGCGTCATGCACAGACTGCAGCATCGGCGGTACGGCTATTTGGGACCTGAGAGGTGGAAGGCGCGATTGGACCTGGATTCCGTGCAACATTCCAGCCCAGTCCAAGAAGCAGGGCGTCGCCGTGGCCCTCCAGGCGGGCAACAAGACGGCGGTTCAGGTCACCAACTCGGTCCTCTCCGGCACATCAGCGTCCTGCATGACGTCGGACGCCGAAAACGCAGCGACGCTGCTGGTCGCGCAGTGGTCCGTGCTTCACGATTGCGGAGACATGACGACCGACAACGCCACCGTAGGCGCCGCCGTTGTCCAGGAGAACCCCAAGCTTGTCAGCGCCTGCGCCTATTCGAGCGCGATCCCCTGCCCCGGTGTGGACCTGCACCTGCAAGCCGACTCGCCGGGCATCGACGTCGGAAAGCCCAACGTGAACTGCATCGACGAGCCTGCACCCAACGGCTGCCGGCTGAACACCGGCGCCTACGCCGGCACCGACTCCACCACGCCCAAACCCGGCGCCGAGCACTGCGCCGACGCGTGCCCGTAGCCCCTCTATGGGTGGCCGGGCGATGGCGCGCGGCGTTACGGGGCGAGAACGAGCTGGAGGCCACCGAAGAGGGCCTTCTCCTCCGCCGGGACTCGAAACGGCTCGGACCACATGATCTCCGAGAGGGTCGCGCCCGAGGTGCCGACCGAGCCCAGCAGGTTTACAACCGCCCTGCCGCCCAGCATGGCGACGACGGCCTGCCGGGCGGCGGGAGCGTCGATCTGCGAGATCGTGTGCGGGATAAGCAACGCAGCCTGCACCGGCGCCGCCTCGCCGGCCTGCCAGTACAGCGTGTCGCGGCTGTGGGTGACCAGCGTGTGAACGTGGTGCAGCTCCATCTCCAGGGGCTGACCGGCGACCGTGACGGGGGCCCCCCCGACAGACAGACGAACGTGGGAGGGGGAGCAGTGGATGTTGAAATCGTCGACCTGGAGGGCCAGCGTGCCGCCGCCGTCGCTGGTCAGGGCGCCGGTCATGGCCTGGTCGTCGGGTGCGGGCGGCGCGGCCGGGGCGGGGGTTACAAGGGGCGCCTCCAGCGGTCGATCCGTCACCTCGAACTGCCACTCAGTGTCGTAGATTTGCTTGAAAAAGAAGCCGGTCTGACCCTGGCGCGTACCCTCCACCCGCAAACCGCGCGCCGCGTTGCCCTGGCCATCGCGAAAGATCGTGATCCGCGTCGTCACCTCGCCCTCGCCGATCGACGGCTGCTCATGCCAGGGCTCGGCAGGCAGCCTGCGAGTTGTGCCGGACGCTTCCGGCACGATGTACGAGTAGGTGAGCAGCGGGTTCTCACCGCCCGTGTCGAAGTCGTATAGCCGCGTGAACATGCGACCGTCCGCGCCCAACAGAAAGATCGTCGATGCGCTGGCGCTGATGTTCACCGCCGTAAACGTGCCGCGCTGCGGCCCGCAAATCTGTCGGCTCCAGTCGTTGGGCAGCACCCAGTCGTTGAAGTGCACGCGCCTGCCGTCCGGCCCCAGCCGGTAGATATGCGCCACCCCCAGCCCCACCGGGTGCTGCGTGCCGTTGAGATCCTCATAATGCCCGACGCCCAGGGGGTGCGAGTCCGAGACTGACCAGCCCAGCGTCGGTGACCATTGCGCGGACATGCCGGGGCCCTCGCCCAGCGGCCACCCCCAGCGATCCGTCCAGTTGAACGTGCCTTCGACCAGCCAGGAGTTGGTCAGGTTGTCGCCCCGATAAAAGTGCCCCTGCGCCGACAGGGCATGCAGATGGATCCCGTCCGCGGACAGCTCCACGATGGACTGCGGCGCTCCAAAACGCGGCAGACTGCCCCCTTCAGGCAGCCCGCTGTCGCCCAGCACGCGCCACGGTCCCTCGGCGGCCACAGCGGCCTCGCTATTGGGCTTCACCCAGATCTGGCCCTGGTGCAGCGCCACGTAATAATGCTGGTTGAACGACCGCGTCGCAGTCCGGAAAAGGACCCGGTCCGGCAGCTCGGCGGCAATAGGCGGCGGCACGCCCTCGTCCGGAACAGCCACGTCCAGCGCAGCCACATCCGGCGCAATCACATCCGGCGCAATCACATCCGGCGCAGTCACATCCGGCACAGTCACATCCAGGGCGGCAGTGGGCGGCACGGAGTCATCGCATGCCGCCGCCATGGCGATCACCGCCAGGAGACCAACGCAGCCGCAGCGGCTGGGGATCACAACTGAACGAGCGCGCAGCTGACCGTATCGAACGATCCGGAGACGCTCTGGCCATCGAAGTCCGCGGTGAAGCTGCCGCGCACGGCGCCCCCACAGGTCGCGTCGAAGGCCTCGATGGTCACGCTGCCGGATGTCGCCGAGACGTCCGCACCCGGGCGAGTCAGCTTGATGGAGTTGGACAGCGCGACGCCACCGCCCTCACCCTCGATGCAGTCGTCTTCCAGATCATGGACCCCGGGCGACACATCACACAGCTGAATCATGAGCGACGCCGTCATGCCCAGGGCCTTGACCGCGCCGCAGTTGCCGCTGGACGAGCTGAACCCGATCATGAAGCCCTTCAGGCCGAACAGGTCGATCGGGGCTGCGCCGGACCCGCTGGCAGCCAACGCCTCGCCGTCCACTGTGCCGCTCAGTGAGCCGGAGCCAAACGCAGCGCTGCAGCTGCCGGTTGCCGGCCCGGTGTCTTCGCCCGTCGTTGCGGTGTCTTCGCCGGTCGTTGTGGTGTCGTCACCTGTCGAAGCGGCCGCGTCGCTCTTCGTGCCGGCGGACCGCCCCCCGGGCGTCGAGCAAGCCGGTAATGAGAGCGCAAGGATGAGGAGAACTCGGCGGGGTCTGGGCATCATGCCGGAAGCCTAACCCAATCCGCTCGCGCCGTTGTGGGTCAGAAGGCACAACACTGCGCCGAAACAACGCCTACTCGGTCGCCGGCTTCTGCGGCCCGTTCTCCATAAGTTGAATGTAGGCGCGGCGCTCAAGGTAGTACTTCTTCAGCGCCTCGAAGTCGCTCATCGCGTCCTGCGTGTCATCTCCCCAGCCATGTCAAGGCACCTGAGGCGAGTCCAGCCGAGCGCGCAGCCAGGCGTGGAAGTCTTTTCGGCCGGCATTGGCGACCAGCTCCCGCAACGGTACCCGAGACGAGAAGAAGCGCAGCGCTGCCGCGTATTTGTGGTAGGAGCCGGCGCCCTTGGCTTTTGTGTTCTCCCACGCGGTGGCCGCATCGACCGGAGCGGACTTCAGATCGCCACTGACCACCACGGCGAATCCCTCGTAGAACCAGACCGGGCCCATCGCGTCCTCGTCGCCGGCGAGAATGGCGACGTGCAAGCGATGGGCGATCTCGTGGGCCAGCACGCGCTCCCAGGCGCCCTCGGCCGCCGAGTATTCGGGGTGCACGCGGCGGTACTCGGTTGGAGAGACGGCCAGCAGGATGTGCTTCTCCAGCGCGGCGGCCAGCCCTTTGGTCGGCAGAGGTTGCCCCGAGAGGCCGTGCAACGCCTGAACCCGGCTCCATAGTGCGGCCTGGGTGGCAAAGATCTCCACGCCCTGGTCAAAGAACACAGAGACGTGGTCCGACCAGCCGTGCTTGGCGGCGAAGCGCTTGACGATTGCATATGCGGTGACGGCCGAGTCCGCGACCCGCGCCTCGGTGACGGCTGCGCCGGCTTCGAGGCGGATGTGATCGGTGAGCCCGGCGGCGTGCGTGGGGTCTGGCCCGCTGGTTGCGCAGCCGGCCGTAAGCAGTACCGCAATAAAGGTGACGCGCATGCCCGAGCTCCTTCCCGTGTCCGGGCTCAGACGACCGCCGTAACCGCGTCGCCGACCGCGACGGCCCCTGCCTCGATGACGTCGGCGATTAACCCACCCATCGAGTTGGCCGCGTTGTAGCCGCCCGTGCCCAGATTCTCCTCGATTCGGTGACAAGGCTCGCAGTCGTCGGTGCCTTCCAGCAACGCCCCGCCCACTCGGAAGCGCCTGCCTTTGAGCGCCATCAGATTGATCCCGGAGACGACCAGATTGCGGCGCATCATGGTGTACGTGACCTCGTCCAGGCCGGCGAGCGCGGCGATGGCGGGGAAGTGCTCTTTTTGAATCAGCGTGACCTGCCGCTTGGCGGAGTCGTGGTAGTCGCCCTGCACACCGCTGCCCACCACCAACTGTGCGGAGTCGACGGGGACGATCGGCTGACGTGATCCCGGCGACGTCCCGATCCACTCCACGCGACCGACGCGGGGAAACTGCTTCTTGAGCATCTCTTTTCGGCTGTCCATGCGGCTGTGACCTCACGTGAATTCGATGAGCAGGGGGTGTCCTTTGTAGCACCCGGCTGAGATGGTCGCACCGACCTATTTGCGCAGCGCGACGAGCGCGGCCGACGCCGCGGCGGCCAATGCCGAGTCGCCCTCGATGACCAGCATGCGCAGGCGAGGCGCCAACTGGTCGCCATAAGCTCCCATAGCCCGGTAGGCCAGCAGCCGCGCTTTGGTGGACGTCGCCGATTGACGCACGAGCAGGGTCAGTACGGCGACCGCTTCGGGAGCCAAGGGGTGATCGCGCACGATCTCCGTAATGATCGCCAGGTCGATCAGGTCGCACTCAACAGCTGCGCAGCGCTCGGCGATGGGCTTGAGAGCCGCCGGCCCGGCGATGATGTAGGCGTCTGCATCCACCGTCATCCCGCGCCGCTCCAACTCCTTGAACATGCGCATCGCGGTGGCGGGAGACAGGCGCGCCAGTGGTGCCCGAACAAGACCCACGGGTTGGTCGGCACGTAGTCCACGTCGTCGCGCAGCGTATGGGCCGGCGTCTCGGCATCGGCGGTCAGTGAGAAGACATTGCGGGCCAGATGCCCGGCGTAGAAGCGATAGCCCAGCGCGTACACGACGAGGCAGGCGATGGTGGCCAGCGCAGCGTTCACGGGCCGAGCCTACATGATCAGGCAGAGATCGCCGAACTCGTGGATCAGGTATCCGGCAGCGGCCGCGCCCGCGTATGCCGAGCGCAGGAGCGGCTCGTCGGCGAAGGCCTGCATCAGGGCGAAGTGGGACTCGGTCGGCTCGTGGAGCCCGGTCAGCAGCGCGTCGATGACCCGGGGCTGAAAGCCTGGCCCGATACGCAGATCCGTGACTCCCTCACCGGCGACCAGGCGCCCGTTGTCGGCCACGCAGCCCTCGAGCGCGCGCACGACGGTGGTCCCGACAGCGATCACCCGGCCACGGGCTCCCGCTACTGCACGGACCGTCACCTCCGGGATCTCGTACCGCTCGGGCAACGGCAAGAGCGCGTCCAACTCGGGGTCACCCGTGGACGACAGACCCGCCGCGTGGGTCAGTGACGCGACCTCCACGCCCCGGGCGCGCAAGGCCATCAGGACCCCCATCCGCAGAGGTCGGCCGGCTGACGGCATCTCGACCGACCAGGGGCGCGACGCATACGGGGTCTGCACATGCGACAGCGCCAGGTTGTCGCGCAGATACGCGTACTGCACCGGACTACCGTAGGCGTACAAGGCCTCCCAGACGCTACCGCCGGTGGCGTGGAGTTGCAGGTCGACCAGGCGCCCGCTGACCGCGATTATCGTTGCCGAAAAGCCGGGACCGAGGACGATCACGTCACCCGGCAGGAGCGCGGGTGGAGCAGCCCGATCCTCGGTGGGCGTCTGCCAGTTTCCGGCGCCGAACAGGACCGCACGCCAGCGATCGTCTGCATCGGACGCGAGCAGCCGCACCTCGACCGGCGCGCCTGTGGGCGACGTGCCGCGGAGACTGGCCGGGACGGTCGCGGCGTCGTTCACCACCACCAGGTCGCCGGGCTCCAACGCCTCGGGAAAGTCGCGCACCCGGCGCGTCTGCCAGCGGCGCTGTGCGGTGTCTACGACCAGCAGCTGCTCGTCGGCGTCGCCTCGTGGCCAGGTCGCCGGACTCACAGCGTCACCGACGCCACGATTCGGGCGGCGACGTCAGCCGGATCCGCCAATGTCGCCGGATCGGCGTCCGGGATGGCGTCCGCGTGCATCTGCGTGCGCATCTCGCCGGGGTCAACGCTGATGAAGCGGACGCCCGAGCCCGCGGTCTCGGCGGCCCATACCCGCGTCAGGTGATCCAGCGCGGCCTTGCTGGCGCTATAAGCGCCCCAGGTGGGGTAGGCCTCGACTGCCGCGTCCGAGCTGATGTTGACGACCACGCCCGCGCCGTGAAGCAACATCGAGCCCGCGACCGCCCGCGTGAGCCGAAACGGCCCGGCCACGTTGACCTGGAAGACCCGGTCGAAGTCGTGAGGCTCGGTATCGGTCAGCAGCGGCATCGGCAGGGCGCCCAGCGTGCTGGCGTTGTTGATCAGGAGATCGACCCGACCCGCGACGGCCGCCGCTTGCCCGGCGATCGCAGCCGCCGCGTCGGGATCCCCGATGTCGGCCACGATTCCGTGCGCTCGGCCGCCGCGGGCACGTATGGCGTTGACGACGTCGTCCAGGGCGGCCTTGCCGCGGGCCACCAATACAACGTGCGCGCCGGCGGCCGACAGAGACAGCGACAGGGCGCGCCCCAGGCCCCGACTTGCGCCGGTAATGAGTGCGGTCTTGCTCGAAAAGTCATTCATGGTATTGCTCCTTGTTCCAACTCAAGCTTAGGCAGGCGCTGGTCCTTCGATGACGTCTTTGATAATGAACGAGCAACTGGATAACGAGAGGAGCAGCGATGACTGACGAGACCTCCCCACCACCCACGGGGTTGGGGCGCGTCTTCTGGCTCTTGTGCAGCATGGAGATGTGGGAGCGGCTGGCCTATTACGGCGTACGAGTCGTGCTTCCCATCTACATCGCGCAGGCGGATGAGCCGGGCGGCCTACACTTCACCCAGGGCGACAAAGCGACCATCTATGCGTGGTGGTTTGTCTTCCAGTCCATCCTGCCCACGTTCACCGGCGGCTTCGCTGACCGATACGGCTACAAGAAGACGATCTTCTGGGCCATCAACCTGAAGGTCATCGGCTACGTCCTGATGGCGACCCAGCGCACGTTCGCCGGGTTCTTCATCGGCTGCATGATCCTGGCGACAGGCACCGCGATCTTCAAGCCGGGCATCCAGGGCTCACTGGCCCACAGCATGCACCGCAGCCAGTCATCCAAGGGCTGGGGCACGTTTTACTGGTTGGTCAACGTAGGCGCCATGATCGGCCCCCCGCTGGCCGGCATGCTACGCAAGATGAGCTGGTCGTGGGTCTTTTACGCCTGCGCGCTGATCGTCTCCGTGAACTACTTGATGCTGTTCACGTACAAGGACCCCAAGTCCGGATACGAGGCCAAGGACGACTTCCTGACGGTCTTCAAGGTCACACTAAAGAACCTGGCCGACGCGCGCCTGGTCGCCTTCCTGTCCATCCTCAGCGGCTTCTGGCTGATGATGTACACGCTGTGGGATCTGCACCCCAACTTCATCGCGGACTGGATCGACAGCCGCGGTGTCATCGCCACGCTGCCCGTACCCGAAGCCTGGACCCACGCCACCGACCGTGGCCAGCAGGTGCTTCAAGAGAACCTGCTGAATCTGAACGCCGCGCTTATCGTGCTGTTCGTCATCCCCATGTCCATCCTGGTGGCCAAGATCCGGACACTGACCTCAATGCTCATCGGCATGATGGTCGCCACCGCGGGCGTGCTGATCTCGGGCATCACCATGAGCGGCTGGACGCTTTTGCTGGGCGTTGTCTTCTTCTCGTTTGGCGAGATGCTGACGGGCCCCAAGAAGAACGAGTATCTGGCCTTGATCGCTCCGGAGGGCAAAAAGGGGCTCTACCTGGGCTACGTCAACCTGCCTGTGGGCGTTGGCGGATTCATCGGCGCCAAGCTTCAGGGTTACCTGTACGGCACCATGGGTGAAAAGGCCGTGCTTGCGCAGCGATACCTGGCGGAGAAGACCGACTACATCAAGGAAAAGGGCCTGGGCGCCTGGGACGGCGACGTCCACTCACTTGGCGACACCCTCGGCGTGCCGCGTGAAGAGGCGTACGCGACTCTGAAGACGTACCTGTCCCAGGACGGGCCGCAGGTCACCGAGCTTTTGTGGAACACCTATCAGCCGTACCAAGTCTGGTACTACTTCGCCGCGATCGGCGTCGCCTCGGTGGTCGCGCTGCTGGTGTACAACAACGCCGCCAAGAAGTGGAAGGACATGAACGTGTGATGCTGGACAAGACGGCCTCCAACCTGGCGCGCAACATCAAGCAGCTGCGCGAGGCCCGCGGGCTGACCCAGCAGCGGCTATCCAAGGCGTCCGGCGTCCCGCGTCCGACGCTGGCCAACCTGGAGTCGGGCTCCGCCAACCCGACGCTGTCGGTGCTCCTCAAGGTGGCCGCAGCGCTGCAGGTGACCGTGGAGGAGCTCATCGCACCGCCACGCGCCAGCGCTCGTCACTATCGAGCGGGCACCCTGCCCACGAAGACGCGCGGCAAGGTTCAGATCCGCGAGCTTCTGCCCGATCCCATCCCCAGCATGGCGATCGAGCGCATGGCGTTTCCGCCGCAGACCCACATGACCGGGATCCCGCACACGCCGGGCACGCGCGAGTACCTCACCTGCGAGAGCGGGCGCATCCAGCTCGTGGCCAGCGGCGAGAGGTGGGATCTGGAGCCCGGCGACGTCGTCGTGTTTCGCGGCGACCAGAAGCACAGCTACCACAACAACACGCTGGACCACGCCACCGCGTACAGCGTTGTGGCGCTGGCTCCGAGCATCACATGACGGAGGCGACCGGCCGCACGGGCATCGTCTTATCGGGCGGCGGCGCGCGCGGCGCCTACGAGGCCGGTGTCATGGCGGGCCTTGTGGAGGCGCTGGGGCTGCTCCCGCGCGACGCGGCGCCCTTCTCGGTGTTTGCGGGCACGTCCGTCGGCGCGATCAACACCGCGTTCATGGCCGCGCACGCCCATCGCGGCGACATGAACGTTCTGGAGCTGTGCCGGCTGTGGGAGGGCCTGCAGATCGACCGCCATCTGCGCCCGGATGTGTTCGGCTTTCTGGGCCTCGAGACCCCGCGTATCCCGTTCTTGAAGCGCAAGCGCCGCGGTCCCAAGCTGCGATTCGGACACTACTTCTTGAACCCCGATCAGCTCGAAGAGGTCGTACGGGCGGGCATCCCCTGGAGGGACCTGCACACCAACGTGCGCCGCGGCATCGTGCACTCGCTGATCGTGGCCGCGTTGCACATCGGCTCGGGCCGCACCACCATGTTCGCGGAGCTGGCCCCCGACGCCGAGTTCCGTCCGTCACGCGATCCGCGCCGCATGGCCCGCATCGAGCCGATCACCGAGGATCACGTGCTCGGGTCGGCCGCCATCCCGCTGGTCTTTCCGGCGCGGCGCGTACACCACAGCTACTACTGCGACGGCGGCATCCGCTTCAACACGCCCATCGCACCCGCCATCCGGTCGGGCGCCTCGCGTCTGGTCGTCGTGTCGCTTTTGCGCCAGCCGGACGAGTCACCCATGTCGACGGCGCCTCCGCCGGGTAACCAGGAGGGGCAATACCCGCACCCGGTCTTCATCATCGGCAAAGTCATGGACGCGCTGCTGTTGGACCCGGTCGCGTACGACCTGTACGTGCTCAACCGCTTCAACCAGCTGCTTGAGGTGCTGGAGCAGACGCTCTCACCGCCAGAGATGGACCGCATGAACGACATGCTGGTGGAGTCGCGCGGCCACCCATACAAGCGCATCGAGTCCCTGGTCTTCACGCCGTCCGAGGACATCGGCGTGCTGGCCAACAATCACCTGCGTGAGACGTCCGGCACCGGCCTGTTCGAGCGCCTGCGCTACCTGGTGCTGGGCTTCGCCGGCTCTCGTGACGCCAGCTGGGAGGCCGACCTGGCGTCGTACATCCTGTTTGACGGTCCGTTCGCGGCGAGGCTGATCGCGCTCGGACGTCAGGACGCACTGCGCCGCAAGGACGAGATCCGGGCCTTCTTCAAAGTTCGGTGAGTGTCGGCGGCTACTGCTGCTGCGAGCGCATGCAGCTGGCACGGCACAAGCTCATGAAGTTCTGGTCGGCGACCTTGCCCGCGGTTACGGCGCGCTCGACGCACACCGACTGGCAGCCTTGCTGAGCCTCGGTCGGCTTGGTGCTCGAAGTCAGCACGGCCACTCCCCACAGCGCCACAACCGCGCCGACCAGCATGAGGATGACCTTCCATGGCTTGGTCCCGCCGTAGGCCTTCATGCCGGCGTAGGTTTTCGGCGTGGGCGCGCGACGGCGCTCCAGCTCCTCCAGGACGATCTGAGCGTTGCTGTCCTCGAGCGCCTGGTTGAGCTCTTCGACGTGTCGCAGGTCCATGCCCGTGCCGGTGGACGCGCGCTTCACTTTCAGGGCGCGAATGGTCTCACTTACCCGCTCATACGTCCCGGACGGCTTCTTCGCGGCCCCTTCACCGGTACCGTCAACCAGGCCACCACATCCGCCGCATCGCTGAAGCGACGGCTGCACCGGCGCGTCGCATCGCGCACAACTCCGGACTCGGACGGATGACTGGCTTTTCATGTCCAGACCATCGGGCCAAACGGGGTCTCGTATTAGGTGGTTTTCTTCTTGAAGGGCTTGGCGGTCTTCGTGACTTTCTTGGGCGCGGCCAGCGCAGCTCTATCCATCGACTTGAGCTGCTCCAGTACCTGGCTGATGCCGTCCCAAAGCGCGTTGTCCGAGCGCATGGCGTGCCCCATGGACCGCACCAGCGGCAGCAGCGTGGACTCCACCAGCGCGATCTGACGCTCCAACAGCTCGCTGGTGCCGGTGGGCGCCGAGTTCACGACCTGTACCTGGACGGACTTGTCCGCCAGCTTGGCGATCGCGTCGGACAGCGCCGCCAGCGGAGGACCCATCGGATCAGGCGCGGGCCGGTTCGCCTCAGCGACACGCGCCGCCTCCGCGCTCTTTGCGCCGGCGACCATGGCCTGGGTCTGGGCCTTCTGCGCGGCGACGCTGGCCTCCTGTGCGGCGACCGTGGCCTCCTGCGCGGCCGCCGACAGCTTGGCAGCCGCGGCGATCGAGCCCTCGATGGACTCCAGCCGCTCCGCCATGCGCCCCAGCTGACCGGTCACGCGGGTCGCCGGATCGTCCTCTTTGCCGCCCATCATCTGGTGGCGCTGAAAGACCTCCCGAATCGCCGCGATGCGCTCGGTCTCCTCGGCGTCCAGCACGCCGCGCATCTCGCGCAGCTTCAACAGATTCCACTCGGCGCCGGTGGTCAGGGTCTGCGCCTCGCCCAGATAGTGGTCGTCGATCAGCTGCTCCAGCTCCTGATCGTTCATCACGGCCACGACCTTCTCGGCCAGCTTGTTCATGTTGCGATAGCTGCCCTGCAGCTTGAACGGGGGCTCGGTGCGGAACGACTCGTCCATGGAGGCCGAGGCGATGTACTGCTGGTTGACCGACAGCAGCACCTCCTGCACCACCAGCATCTTCTTGAGCACGGCCACGATCTCGTCCACCTCGACCTGGCTGTACCCATAGGCCAGCTCAGCCAGCGGCACCGAGTCGCCCTGCGCCATGCGCACCAGGTTGTAGATGTCGGCGTGCTCGTGCGTGGTGATCTGCGCCAGCACCGGGTTGGACGTCAGCGAGTTCTCGATGTAGCTCAGCGCAAACGTGTCGTCCTGGCCGCCCAGAATGTCGCCCAGGTTGTAGACGTCCGCGCGGTTGGCCAGCATGTCCGGAATCTGGAACTTGTCGCCGGACTCGGTGTACGGGTTGCCGGCCATGCACACGACAAACTTCTTGCCGCGCAGGTCGTAGGTCCGGGTCTCGCCCTGCCACACGCCCTCGATCTTGCGCTGGGCGTCGCACAGCGAGATGAACTTCTGCAGTAGCTCGGGGTGGGTGTGCTGGATGTCGTCCAGGTACAGCAGCACGTTGTTGCCCATCTCCAGCGCCAGGTTGATCTTGTTGACCTCCTGCCGCGCCGTCGCGTTGGGCGCCTCGGCCGGGTCCAGGCTGTGGACGTCGTGACCCAGCGCCGGGCCGTTGACCTTCATGAAGACCAGGCCGAGCCGGTTGGCGATGTACTCCATCAGCGTCGTCTTGCCGTAGCCGGGAGGCGAGATCAGCAGCAGCAGGCCCATCAGGTCCGTGCGCTTTCCGGCCCCCAGCGCGCCCAGCTGCTTGGCCAGGTTGTCGCCGAAGATGGGCAGATAGACGTCATTGATCAGCTTGTTGCGCACAAAGGCGCTCATCACGCGCGGCAGGTACTCGTGCAGCCGCAGGCGCGCCTTCTCGCGGTCGATGAGCGCGTGACGGGCCGCCTGGTAGGCGCGATAGCCGGCCACTCGCTCGTTGCGGAACCAGGACAGCCGGCCCAGGAACTCGTCCAACCGCAGCGTCAGCTTCCGGCCCTCGATGCGCCGGTGCTGGCCGAGCAGATCGACCACCTCGATCTCGGTGACGGCGTTGGAGACATCCCGCTCCAGGCGACCCTGCGTGAGCACGATCACCACCGCCTCGTCCAACACGTGCTCCTGGTCCGACCAGGCCGACAGCCAGGCCCGGGCCAGCTCGTAGCGCGCCTTGAGATCGGCTGACAGCGCCTCCAGGTCGGCGTCGAAGGCGTCCGAGGTGCCGGACTCCACCAGGTGCCTGCGGAAGCCGTCCACCAGCGCGTCCGCGGCGCCGCTGGTCGTAAAGCGCAGGAAGCTGTGCGCAAGCTCCTCGAAGAGGTACTGCCCGGCGATGCGCGCGTTGACGGCGTCCAGCGCCAGCCCGGCGTCCTCGAAGAACGCGCCGATACGCTCGCCCAGCTCCGCCTTGAACGCCTCGATGGCAGAGTTGTTGCTCAGCGTGTTGCGCAGGCGCGCCAGGCTCTGGGCCTTGCGCTCGACGATGGGGCGCTCGTCCGCGTCGGTCCAGAACGCCCAGAACAAGCAACCGGCGGCGCGCGGCCCGGGTCCAAATCGCAGCAGCCCTGCTGTGGCGTGCAGCGCCATCAGCTGCTCCAGAATAGCCGCCGCGTCGACGTCGTGCACGCCGCGCTCGTAGCCCTCGTCGTAGCGCTCGGCCGCCTCTGCCCTCACGGCCTCCAACAGCTCGCCGTCCTGCAGATCCAGCTGCCCGGCCTCCCACTTGTCCAGCAGAATCGCCGCCAGGTACTCGGCGCGGCAGACCTCGGGCGTCTCCGACACCAACTCCTGGTTCCAGTAGTCGCTGGTAGCGGCGAACTCCTCGTCGCGGATCTCGTCGTAGAAGCCGGTCCCCGTCAGATGGATCGCCATCCCGCTGTCACGCGGCACGATGCTCAGCTCCAGCGGCTGGGTGTTCACGCTGAAGCGGTGCTTGCCCAGCTTGATGACCGAGGCGCCCTCTTCAAAGATGTCCTGCTTGTCGCGCAGCCCGCGCGCCGCGTCCTCGCGGGCGGACTTGAGCCGCGACTCCACCTCGTCGGCTTTGACGCTGTCGCCCAGCGCCCGCAGCTTCTCGGCCAGGTCGCGCACCTTCATGACCATGGCGTCGCTGGCAAAGTAGGCGTTCATGTCGTCCGCCTGCTGGAAGGTCGCCGCTCGCCGCGCGATGCCCGTCAGGATCCGCTCGGAGGCCCGCATCATGTTCTGCGCGCGCCGCTGGCGCTGGTCCGACAGCATCTGCTTTTTGGACCCAAAGGCCTCGTAGACCTCTTCGCGCTTTGTCCCCAGCTGCTCCAGGAACTGGTCAAACTCGCTGAAGCGCGCCTCCAGATCCTCCAACGACAGCAGCAGCCGCGACAGCTGCTCGTCGCACTTCTCGGGGGTATCGGCCAGGGCCAGCGCGCTCTGCACGCTCTGCGAGAACAGCGTGAACTGGGCGCCGAACTCGGCCACGCCCTCTTTGTTCATGAGCTCTTTGCGCCGAGAGAGCATCAACGCGCGGGTGCGGTTCAGCGAGCCCATGACCTCGCTGATCCCCTCCAGGATCCGCGTACGCACCGTCGCGTCGTCGATCTGCAGCCCGCCGACCACTTCGGTCAGCAGGTCCAGCCCGTTGCCGATGCCGTCCAGCTCCTCGGTCAGGGCTGCCATATCCGAGACCTTGGCCACCGTCTCGATGCCGGCTTCCAACGCCGCGATCTTCTCGTGGTACGGCTGCAGCGCCTTCTCGTCCAACAGGAAGTCGACCGACTTCTCGCTGACCCGATCGAACTTAGCGACGACCTCTTCTTCCAGCTGCGTCAGCCGCGCTGTGTCCACGTACCGCATGTCGCGCGTCGTGATCAGGCGCCCGCGCGCCTTCCGCAGCTCAGCCAGGGCGTTGACGAAGTCGTCGATGCGCTTCCAGTAGTCCGGTCGCACCTGCGCAAACAGCGCCTTGAGCTCCTCTTCGATCGCCGCAACAGCGGTGTTCGCCTGGCGGCGCAGGGTCTCGACCTTCTCGAACTCATCGATGATCAGCTCAGCGGTCTGCCGCACCTCTTTCAGCGGCGCCAGCAGGTCCCCGACCGCGGCGTTGCCCAGCCAGTGGTAGGCGTCGATCGCGCGCACCGTAGCGCCGATCAGCTCCTCGTAGATGGCCATCGACGGCGACTGGTCGTCGATCATCCGTCGCAGGCTCAGCGCATCCGAGATCCCGCGCACCAGATCCGCGTTGCCGATCTTCTCCAAAAACGTGTCGCCGGTCGGCCGCGACGCCGCAAACGTGTCGCTCACATACGGCGTCTGCCACACCTGCATCGCGTGCACCCGCGTCGGGGCGCCGCCCGAACCGTCCTTGAAGACGATCATCTTGCCGTCTTCAAAGATGCAGAAGCCGTGGCACGCGATAGGGTTCTGCACCTCTTTGCGGATCATGTTGTACGGCAGCAGCACGCTCAAGCCGTCGTGATGGCGGTGGAAGATGTAGAGCACATCCTCGCCGTTGGGCGACCGGATCACCTGCTCAAACAGCATGTCCGTGACGTCGCCGTCGAACGTCTTGGTCTCGCCGCGCTGCAGATAGTAGCCGCCCGGGAAGATGATCCCGTGGTCCTCCGGCAGCTGCACGCAGGCCTGGCCGATGTTGTCGACACGCGCGACCTTGGAGGTCAGCGTGTTGAAGACGAGATGCCGGCGCACCTCCTCACGGTACGGCAACACCCGCAGCAGAATCAGTGAGCCGAGCTTGGCGTACTCGATCGCCGCGTCGTCCAGCGCCTGATCCTTGTCCTCGACGGGCTCGCTGTAGATGCCCGCGCCGGTCGCGGAGTTATCCTCCACCTTGATCGTCAGGTCGCCGCCCACGGTCTCCACAAAGACCTCGTCCAGGATCGACACGTGCGGGTAGTCGCCGCGTACGTGGTCCTCGCGCGTGGTCAGCGTCCACTCGAAGTCGTGGCTGGGCGGATAGACGTTCTCGCGATCGCCGCGGTTGTCGACATAGGTGACGCCGCCCTCCACATCCACGGACCAGCGCAGCACCTTGGCGTCGGCCAGGGTGTCGCCGACCTGGAAGACCGCCAGGATCCACCCGGCCACCTGCCGAAGCGTCCGCAGTCGGGCGTTTTTGTAGTACTGGTACAGCTCGGCAAAGTCGGCCAGGAAGCGCGAGTCGTTCAGGAAGTTTCTGGGATCGTCCGCCGGGACCTCGGTGAACTCGAAGCCCTCGCCCTTGGGCGCAAACCGCTGCAGCGTGAAGACGTCGCCCACCACCGTCTCGGTCTTGAGCCCGATGAACACGTTGTAGCCAAACAGCAGCATGTCGCCGACCGAGACCACGTCCCGTGGCTCACAGTTGTTCTCCGTGCGCACGCGCTCGTTGCCGACAACGACCAGATCCTGGCCGCCAAAAAGCTCCAGCCGCTCGGCGTTGAGCTTGTTGGCGCGGTCCGCCAGCGTCTTTCCGTGCCCGACCAGCCGGGCACGGATCAGCTCGTACGTGCCCTGTTCGATCCCGCTCTGTGCAGCGGACTCGGGGCCTGCCTGGGGATCAGAGCTCAATTAGACGATCTTCTTGTCGAGACCCATCTGCTTGGCGGCCTCGACCAGCTTGTCGAGCTTGCTCTTGTCCTCGCCCTCGGCGTCGAGCGCCAGGCGCCCCAGGAAGGCGGACAGCGTCAGATTCTGCACGTCACCCGACGACAGCCGCGGCCGCGACAGCACGCTCTGCAGGTCGGCCGGCAGGCTGCGCTCGCCGTCGATGTACTCCTTGAGCACCGCGCTGGCCGTCTCGCTGTTGCCCATGAACTGGTCCGCGGACTTGCCCAGCGTGGCCGCATTCATCAGCTTGTCGAAGAACTGCCCGTCGCCGCCGATGATGTCGATATCGGCGCTCTTGAACGCCTCCGCCATCACCCGCGCCTGAGCCTCGGCGATGTCGCGCTGTACGCGGATCTCCTCCAGCTCGACGGTCTTCTCCTTGTCGAGGTTCAGACGGAACTCCTCGTGTCCGCGTCCCGCCTCGTCCAGGGCCTTCATCGACTTGGCCTTCTCGGCGAGACCGGCGGCCTCCGCCTTCATCTTTGCGTCGATGCCGACCGCGCTGGCGGAGCCCTTCTGCGCGATGACGTTGGCCTCGGCCAGGCCCATCTTCTCGGTCGCCTCGGCGCTGGCCTCGGTACCCGTCGCCTCGGCCTTCATCTTCTCCAACGTGACGGTCGCCTCGGCCAGACCGAGCTTCTCGACCGCCTCGGCGTTGGCCGTCTTGCCGGCCGCCTCGGCCTTCATCTTCTCAAACGTCACCTTGGCCTCAGCCAGGCCGTGCTTCTCGTGCGCGTTGGCGTCGGCCAGCTTGACCTTGGCCGCCGCCAGCCCGGACGCCGCCTGCTCGGCCTGCACGGCCTCGGCGATCCGGATTTTGGCCTGCGCCGTCTTGTCCGCGGCAGCCAGCTCGGCCTCCGCCAGCTGAATCCGCTCCCGCGCGGTGTGCTTGGCCGCGGAGTCCGCCGCCTCGGCCGCCTTGACCTCTTTGACCAGCGCCTCCTGGGCAGCCGCCTCGGCCGCGATGATGGTGGCCTCTTTGCCGCGCGTCGCCTCCTGGACGACGCGCACGCTCTTGATGGCCTCTTCCTCTTCCGCCTGGCCCTTCTCGACTTCCAGGCGCTGGCGGATGACGTCGGCGATCTCTTTCTTCTCGATCTCGACGGCCTTGATCTTGGCGATGGTCTCCAGCTCGGTCGCCTTCTCGCGGGCGATGGCCTCCAGCTGCCGGTCCTTTGCCACGCGCTCGGTCTCGATGCCGACCACGCGCTCGCGGTTCTTCTCGGCGACCTGAATCTGGCGCGCCTTGTTCTGCTCGTTGACCTGAATCTCCTCCTCGCTCTTGATGCGGGCGTTCTCGGCCTTCAGCTTCTCCTCGGCCTGCACCTTGGCCACCTCGGCGGCCTGGCGGGCTTGGATGGTCGCGATCTCGCGCTTCTGCTTGGCAACGGCGTCAGCCTGCTGCTTGTCCAGCTCCAGCACGGCCTCGGCGGTCTCGACGTCCTTCTTCTTGATCGCCTTCTGCTCGTCGCGCTTGAACTCGTTGGTCTTGACGTGCTGAACCGCGGTCAGCTCGGTGATCTTGCGGATGCCCTGGGCGTCCAGGATGTGTGTGTCATCCAGCGAGTCCAGCGCCGTCTGCTCCAGATAGTCGATGGCGGCGTCCTCGAGCACGTACCCATTGAGGTCGCGCCCGATGGCCAGCACCATCTGCTCTTTGAAGACCTCACGCTTGGTGTAGAGATCCTCGAAGTCCATCTGCTTACCGACTGTTTTGAGCGCCTCGGAGAACTTGGCGATAAACAGGTTCTCAAGCGTGGCCTGCTCACTGGCGCGATGGCAGCCGATGTGGCCGGCGACTTTCAGCACGTCGTCGCGCGTCTTGTTGACCCGGACAAAGAAGGCCACCTTGATGTCGGCGCGGATGTTGTCCTGGCAGATCAGCCCGTCCTTGCCGGAGCGGTCCAGCTCGATCGTCTTGACCGAGATGTCCATCAGCTCAGCGCGGTGGAAAAGTGGGAGCACAAAGGCGGTCGTGAAGGTGACGGACGCGCCGCCCTTCTTGTTGACGATTAGCGCCTTGCCCTGCTCTACACGGCGGTAATACTTCGCGAAAAACGCGATGACACCGAAGCCGGTAAGCAGCAGCGCAATGATCGTCGTGCCGATGATGCCGAATGCAAATCCCATTTAATCCTCCTTCCCTACCGATTCACTCATGGGGGACGACGAGAAAATGTTCGCCGTCCGCGTCGTAATCAAAAATGACCGCTTTGACGCCGCGCGAGAGCTTGTTGTCTTTCGCGCAGCGCACCTCGACGAGCAGTCCCAGACCGTCGCCGCCGTCGACCTCGGCCTGCCCGAAGCCGGCGTCGACCCGTGTGGTCTGAACGGTGACGATTCGCCCGACGAGGGCCCGGTTTGACAGCGCCGGGGCGATGGTAAACAGCGGCCGCAGGGGCCTGATCGAGAACGCCGCCATCGGGATGGCCAGGCCGAAGGCGAAGAAGCCGACGGCGATGCCGACAAGCAGCGCGATGGTCCCCGGACTGACGGCGCCCAGAACCGGGCCGGCCAGCGCGATGGACACTATCCACGCGTACAAAAACAGCAGGCTGAAGGTCACCGTGATCGGCACCCCGGTCAGGCCCAGCGTCTGCAGCAGCCCGACAAAGCCGCCCTGCCCTTCGCTTTCGCCGTCACCGTCCGCGTCTGCATCCGCGTCCAGGTCGCCGCCGTCCAGCTGGAGGTCTTTGCCACCGAGGTCGATGTCCTTGCCACCGAGATCGATGTCCTTGCCACCGAGATCGATATCCTTGCCGCCAAGATCGATGTCCTTGCCGCCAAGATCGATGTCCTTGCCGCCAA
>CAZJHX010000102.1:0-10201 GCA_964545715.1 uncultured Myxococcales bacterium | reverse complement strand
TCCTTGCCGCCAAGATCGATGTCCTTGCCGCCAAGATCGATGTCCTTGCCGCCAAAGTCTTTCGCGTCCACAGCGCCGATCAATACGAAGCACCAGTAGACGATCACAAAGCCCAACAGCGTGGTGAACACGACGGTCGGGAAGGCGACGATCGCCGTGAGAAACTCGGCCATACGCTCCCTAGAACAACAACTTCAAACAGGTTTGTTAGAACTGACCCGGCACCCGCCGGGGTCGCAATGTACCAACCCCAGATTTCGGCGTCTATTCCACCAGGAGCATGATTCGCTCTTTCGTGCGAGGTCGGCGCGCCAGGCCGGGCCGTCAGCCGCCGGAAGCCGACGAAGGCGGGCCGGTGGCCCGTCTAGGAGGGCGCAGCGAACTTCCGGTGGCTGGCGGTCCGGCCTGGGGATGCCGGCCCCCACGAAAGAGCGAATCATGCTCCCAGGAGCTGATCTGCCCTTAATCTTGCTAAGGCCATAATCGTGTGTTGGGGGTTCACGCCCAGGTTGGTCGGAATCTGGGATGCGTCCCCGATCACCAGGCCCTCGTAGCCGTGCACGCGGCCCTTTTCATCGCACACCGAGGTCTTGGGATCGGCACCCATGACGGCGCCGCCAAACAGGTGCGAGAGAATGCCGATGTAGTTGCGCGGATCGAGCGGGGCGTCCAGGAGCAGGTCGACCTGGTCGGGGCCGATGCTGTACGGCATGCCGAAGATGCCCGTGATCACGTGGCGCGCGCCCACCGCAAAGTGCATCTTGGCCACCGTGTGCAGGCCCGCGCGCAGGCGCTTCATGTCGTCGACGGACTGGTTGTATTTGACGACGGGCCCGAACATCCCCGGCGCCACTGAGCCCACCGTCTCTGCGCGCACCGCGGCGACCCACAGGGTGATGTGCGCAAACTCCTCCAGCCGCTCCATCAGCTTGACGCCACCACCGGACAGGCGACTGGCCACCAACTCGGGGGGCAGGCTCAGCGTCTCGATCTTGAAGCCCGGCTCGATGCGGTGCTGGATGCTGGCCCAGCCCTGCGTCGCGCCCTGGTTCATGTTGACCGGGTCGTCGTAGCTGCCGAACACGCCCGTGCCCGGATGCGCGCGGAAGTACTTGCCCATGGCCGGGCCCTTCACGCCCGACTTCATGAGCAACGCGGGACCGTGCGTGCACGAGGCCGCGACCACCACCGCCTTGTTGGCGCGCACAAAAAACGGACAGCCCTTGCGCCGCGTCAACGGGTGCACAAAGCGACCGCGCACGCCGATGGCGCGGTTGCCCTCCAGCACGATGCGGTCCACCGGCGCGCAGGACAGCACGCGGCCGCCGCGCTCCAGCGTCTCGGGCACATAATTCAAGTTGGTCGACTGCTTCTTGTGCGCCTTGCAGCCCTGCAGACATTGGCCTTTGCCAAGGCAGTCCTTCACGTTGCGGTCGATGACGTGGCCTTCCATGCCCAGGGCCGTGGCCGCCGCCGCCGCCAGCTCGTTGTGCCGACCGGCCGACTGCGGGGGCACCGGCTCCACCTGCAGCTCGTTTTCTATCTCGTCCTGGTAGCGCCAGACCGCCTCGGCCATCGGGTCGCCGCCCACGCCGTGCTCGTCCTGCCACTGCTTGAAGATGTCGCCCGGTGTGCGCACCACGATCGAGGAGTTGATGACCGTGGTGCCGCCGACCAGTCGCGCCTGCACGATGGGCCAGAAGGCGCGGCCTCGGGTGAGCAGGGTGCCCCAGTTGTCCATCATGTCGCGCAGCGCGCCGTACATGGACTCGGGATAGTCGTCGGGATCACGCCACGGTCCGGCCTCCACGATCACCACGCTGGCGCCGCCTCGCGCCAGGGAGACCGCCGCCGTCGCGCCGCCCGCGCCGCTGCCGATCACGACGTAGTCCGCGTCGACCTCAAACATCGCGCCGTCATCGCGATACGCGTAGTGGTGCTCGTGCACTACTGCGTCTGCCCTTTCCAGGTGCCCGGATCGGCGCCCAGCGGCGCGACGCCCAGCTTTTTCCGCACGTCGGCGTCCATGCCCCAGCAGATGCCGCCGACCATCTTGAGCGTGAACACCAGGCTGCGCAGCAGGTAGATGCGCGAGGTCATCAGCTTGTCGGCGTGCTTGTCCAGCAGCTTCCTGGGCAGCAGAAACGCCGGCAGCGGCAGAAAAACAGTGAACAGCGGCAGGATCGTGAACAACAAGGCCGCCAGCCACAGGCCGGCCTTCATGGTCAGGTTCGTCTCGCGCAGGAACTGCGCCACAAAAGGCTTGAGCGCGGTCTGATCGGCGCCTTTGAGCGTCCGACCGGACGGAAAAATGGCGCAGATCGCGTATCGGATAAACCACTGCATCAGCGGGATTCAAATATCACAGGGTGTGGACATCCTCCACACCCCGAGCGTGAGTCATTTCGGTCGTATTCGACGCACCAAGCAACATTTTGGTACCTCGGCACAGCCTTTGCCTGGTGACCCCGCCACAACTTATCGAAGGGAGAGACTCATGACACGCTTGCCCAGGCTCGCGCTTTTTTCCGTTTTCCTAATCAACGTAGCGGGTTGCATGGTGGAGGGAGCACCGGGCGCCAGAGAATCCCGCGCCGCCACCGAGCCGATGCAGGCGCAACCGCCGGCCGCGATCGAGCCGGCCGCCTGCGAGCAGGAAATACGCATGACTGAGCCCGCGTGCCCCAATCTGCCGACGCCCTGCGGCGCGGTGCGCTTTGTCACCAGCTTTGGGCCGGAAGACGGCGTCGGCGAGTATGTCGAGCACCGCCAGTTCGTGGACATAGACGACGTGAAATGCGTCCTGCAGGTGCTCGCGGCCGGTGAGCCGGCGTCCATCACCATCATCTCCGAGAATGCGTCGGAGGCCATTGGCGACAACCAGACGATCGAGATCGTCGACGGCGGCCAGGCCTTTGTCCGCGGTAACTCCGTCTATGACGATTGGTTCTATGAGTTCATCCAGCGCCGCCAGCTGCTGAAGCCGGCCGAGCACTTTGAGCACTGCCTGACGCTGACCGACGAAGACGAGCTGAAAGCGTGCCTGTGGAATTGGTCTGACGGCTGTGGTGACTCGGTGTTGGGGTGCCCCGTGACGATCGACGCAGACGGTTAACCCACGCCTGCGAAGCTGCGCTGCAGGATGGCCGTGGTAAACGCGGCGCGCAGATAGAAGCCGCGCGGCAGCGTCCGAAAGCGGTGGCCGTTCTCATCGATGCCCCACGTCCTGGCCTTGGAGTCTGCCGCCTTGGGCCGAATCTGCAGCCATTTTCCCATGCGCGCGTTGATCGAGTCCACCTGCCCCAGCCGAATCATGTCCGTCAGCTCGGTCCAGTCTCCGCGCAGCACGGCCTCCTCCTCCGCGTTGGCCGTCCACAGCAGCGGACTGCCCACCCGTCGCTGCGCCATCGCGATGGTCTTGGAGGCCTGCACCGGCACCCACAGCACGCGAGCCATCTTGTGCCGCACGCGCGACGTCTCCCAGGTCAGGTCTGTCAGGTCCGTGAGGGTTGCTGTGCAGACGTACGTCGACTCGGACGGCAGGTTTCGGTGGTCGATGGGGATGGTCTTCAGCTCGACGCCGATGCGCTCGAAGTCGGGAACCGAGCGATTGCCCGCGGTCGCGCCCAGAGACGCCTCCAGCAGCTCGCCGACCCAGCCTTTAGCGCGGGTCTGGGAGTCCGGCGTGCGCCGTCCCGAGGCCTCGGCCAGCTGTCCCAGGGTGCGACCTGCGAGCTTGCGCGCCCGCTGCATCAGCTCCGCTTCGGTGCGCGGGGGGCGAACCGGCTTGTTCACGGCGGGTCCACGGCGGCCGGCTTCTCTTCCTTGATCTCATAGACGGGGCCGCCCATGGTCTCCCAGCCGCGCTCCAGCTCGGAGTCGGCCTTGGCAAACTCCACGAAGAGCATGACCAGCTCGGGCAAGCTGGACGCATCGAAAAACTGTCCATAAACGACGTCCCAACCTGTCGGAGTCACCGATATTGAGCCGGCAGCCGTCCCCGTGGCCATGATGGTCTTCTCCGCTGCCGCATCGCGCTTGCCCGCTTTGCCGGGATCACGCAGCCCCGTCTGGAACGCCGCGGCCATCCAAAAGGCCCAGGCTGTCAGGCTCTGGTCGATGGTGCCGGCGCCCGCCAGCTCCTTGTGGCTGAGCAGGGCCCGCAGCTGGTCGTGTTTCAGCTTGGGCGCGTACGAATCGCCCTTGCCGGCCGCCACCCGCGCCAGCATCGCTTTGTCGCTGGAGCCGACCAGGTAGTCACCGGCGATGCCCACATACACGGTTCGCCACTCGGGGATCTCGATGACAAAGACGTCGTCCACGACCTTGAAGATCTCCGACTTGGTCGCCAGCGCCACGATGCCCATGACCGCCTTCATCTTGGCCACGTCCTTGAGCCCGATGACGACGTGGCCGCCGACCTTGGAGGCGAACTCCTTGGAGTTTTTGGGCGGCGTCAGGGAGATCGCCAGATCGGTGTCGATGATCAGGCCCACCTCGCCTGACAGCGCGGTCAGCACCTGCTTCTCCAGGTCGATGTCCAGCCCGCCAAGCTGCTGCTTCAGCGTCTCGATCGGGTCGTCTTCCCCGCCCAGGAATGCTAGCCGCTTGATCAGGTCCAGCAGCGCTGCCATGTCGAAGTTGGCCTGCATCATCACGGACGGCTTCTTCTCGGCGGCACGGACCAGCACGGGGACGTCGCTCAGGTTGCGGCCCAGCTTGCGCAGCAGGGCCGCTTCGTTGAAGGCAAACCGCGCGCGCGACACGATCGACCGCCCCTCGATCCCGGCCCCGGCCACCACCGTACCGCCGACCAGGTCACGCAGAAACCGCTCGGCCTCCGGTGCCAGGTTCATCACCTTCAACATGGCGTTGATGTTCCAGTATCCGCCCGCCGCGGCGCCGTACGGCATGGCTTTGACCGCAGCCAGCATGTCCTTGTTGGCGGCCATGGAGCCCTCTTTGGCGACACCGGCCAGCGCCAGGCGCTTGGTCTCCTTGTCGCTCATGATCAGCAGCAGCGTGTTGCCGCGGATGAGCGCGTCCAGGTACCTGGGCATGTTCATGGCCGCGACCATCTTCTCAGCCACCACCCTGTCCGCGACGGCGGCAAACATCACCATCGTCTCGTCCACCTCGTCGATGATCGCGGCACCGAAAGGCTTAGAGGGGTCCAGCCCGCCCTTGCGCCAGCCTGCCGGGTCGAACACATCAAAGCCCAGCTTGCGCACGCCTTTGGCGGTGCCCTTTGTGTAGCCCTCCTTGAACTTGGCCACGACGGCATCCCGTCCAAAGCGCTGGGCCATGGCGTCGAAGCTGTCGGCCGCGGCGACAAAGGCCGCGTCCTTAGGGATGTACTGCAGCGCCTCCAGGCCGATGAGCACGTTCTTTTCGACGGGCGCGGCCGCGGGCACCGGCGCGGGGTCGGCGGGCGGGGGCTGAGCTTTCTTCTTACAGCCGGCGCCGAGGATCAGCGCGAAGGAGAAACAGGTGAGCAGGGCACGTCCAAGCATGCCCAGGTAGATACCACGCCGGGCTCAGGGCGTGGGAGGCGCCGTGATCGTAATGTTCGCTGTGGTCGCGAACACGGCCGTCTGGAGGAGGTGCCCGTTGACGACCGGCCCGACGGGCACGTACGGCGGCGCAAACGTAGGAACGGGGCCCGCGCCCAGGACGAACGCGTTGCCGGTGGTGCGCCACGCCAGGAAGCCGACCGAGACGGCGTGCGCGATAGTCTGAGCGGCTGTCTCGGCGCCGGGGGAGTCTTTCAGGTCGCCCAGGCGGTCCATAATGCCGGATTTCAGGCCGGCCGGTGTCAAGCCGGTCAGGTCGCCCAGCGTTGCCGCCATGGGCAGGTGACCGGGCATGGGCGGCGCGTTGGGGCCGGGGAAGGCTGCAAACGCCGGGAAAGCCGGGAAACCGGGCACGCGGAAGCTCCTTTCGTACTTTTCCAGTCCCGCTCGCACGGCGCCGGAGATGGCCTCCGTAATCTTCCACCTGTTGGGCCCCTCGCCAATCACGTCGAACAGCTCGGAGGAGAACGCGTGCTTGGCACCCCAGACCGAGTTGCCTTCTACGATGAGCGCGATGGCAATGATGCGACCGCTGTAGATCTGTGCGCTCGAACGCCAGACCGCGAAGCCCTTCTCCAGCGCCGGCAGTACGGCTGTCGCCAGCGCTCCCCAATAATCCTCCGCCGCCGAGTCGCAATCGAGGTGGCTTGTGTGGTCCAGGTCGCAGCAGTACTTGCCGTTGTTGCAGGCAGCGCCCTCAGGGCCCATGAACTCCCACCGGCACTCCCAGCTCTGCGGCGCGCCATACCAGCCGGGGTAGAAAGCAAAGTGCTCGCAGAAATCGCGCGTGGTGGGGTCGCCGTCCATGCAGTAGTCCTGGAAACTGGGCGGACAGAACCGGCGATATTGAAAGAAGCAATCGGCATGGAAGCGGCCATCATCGCAGCAGTGGTCGCTGGGCGGAGAGAACCGGCAGTCTTTGCCCTCTTTGCGCTTGTCGAAGTGGTGCCAGCAGGTGTCGCCATCGTCCTGGCAGATGTCGACGGTCGCCTCGTCTAAGTCCTCGCACAGATGGGACCGGCAGGTGCCGACCTGGCCGCACGCCTCGCCGTACATCTTGCTGGGGCAGCAGAATTTGCCCCACTCACAACGGCGCTCGGTGTAATAGCGATCGAAGGTGTGCAGGCAGGTCACGCCGTCCGGCGCACACTCGTCGATTGTGGACTTGTCCCCATCGTCGCACGCCTGGGGGTTGCAGCTGGGGTTGTAGGCGTCGGCCGTGTCGCCGTGGTTGCCGGTGTCAGCGCAAAAGCCCGGGTTGGGGCACGACCCCGCGTCGCCTCCGGACCCGGCCAGGTAGGCCTTGTCCAATGTCCGCGCCGTCTCGTACAGGTCCGCCTCGTCCTGCGCGCAGCTGACCGACAGCGCGGCCACGACGCACGCGGCCGGGGCGATCTTGCCAAAATGTTTCATACAGCCTCCATCCATCCATTAGTTTACACTGTAAATTATAAATAGATCAAGGGCCCTGTTATGGTGCGCGGCATGGATATCGTGTGCATCGGTGGGGGCCCGGGTGGCCTGTATTTCGGCATCCTGATGAAGAAGGCCGACCCCACAAACAACGTCACGATCTACGAGCGAAATCGGGCCGACGACACCTTCGGGTTCGGGGTGGTGTTTTCGGACGCCACTCTGGAGCACATCGCGGCGGCAGACACCGAGACATATGCCAGGATCACCGAGTCGTTTTCGCACTGGGACGACATCGACGTACACCACCGCGGTGAAATGCTGCGGTCCACCGGGCACGGGTTCAGCGGGCTGTCGCGCAAGAAGCTGCTGGAGATCCTGCGCGAGCGCTGCGACGAGCTCGGCGTGGTAACGCACTTCAGCACAAACGTGCCGGACGTGACGGCGCACCTGAGCGCGGATCTGGTCGTCGCGGCGGACGGGGTCAACAGCGGGATCCGCGAGCAGTTCGCCGAGCACTTTCAGCCGTCTGTGGACTGGCGTCCCAATCGGTTCATGTGGCTGGGAACGACGCGGCGTTTTCCGGCCTTTACGTTCTACTTTGGCGAGAACGAGCACGGCCTGTTTCGCGTGCACGCCTACAACTACGACGATGAGCACTCGACGTTTATCGTGGAGTGCACTGAGGAGACCTGGCGGTCGGCGGGGCTGGAGCACAAGACGGAGGCGGAGAACGCGGCCTACTGCGCCGACCTGTTTGCCGACGAGCTGGAAGGGCACCCGCTGCTGACCAACCGCTCGATCTGGCGACGGTTCCCCACCATCTCGTGCGGGCGGTGGTCCCACGAGAATCTGGTGCTGCTGGGCGACGCCGTGCACACCGCGCACTTCTCGATCGGGTCGGGGACCAAGCTGGCCATGGAGGACGGCATCGCCTTATGCCGCGCGGTGGGCGAGCACCCGGACCTGGCGACGGCGCTGCATCGCTACGAGGAAGAGCGTCGGCCCGCCGTGGACAGCCTGCAGCGGGCCGCGCAAGTGAGCCTGGACTGGTTCGAGAACACCGAGCGCTACCACCAGCGCATGGACCCGATGCAGTTCACGTACAGCCTCCTGACGCGCAGCATGCGGATCAATCACACCAACCTGCGGATGAGGGACCCCGAGTTCACGGCGCGCGTGGACAGGTGGTTCAGCGGGGGCACGGACGCCACGCCGCCGATGTTTGCGCCGATCACGCTGCGCGGGCTGACGCTGAGCAACCGCGTGATGATGTCGCCGATGTGCCAGTACTCGGCCACCGACGGCAACATCGATGACTGGCACCTGGTGCACCTGGGCAGCCGCGCGCTGGGCGGCGCCGGTCTGATCATGACCGAGATGACGGATGTGAGCGCAGACGCCCGAATCACGCCGGGCTGCGCCGGGATGTACACGCCCGAGCACGTGCAGCAGTGGAAGCGCGTCGTCGACTTCGTGCACGGCAACAGCGCCACGGCCATCGGCTTTCAGGTCGCGCACGCCGGTCGGAAGGGCGCGACCAAGCTGATGTGGGAGGGCATCGACCAGCCGCTGGACGTCGGGGCCTGGCCGCTGCTGGCAGCGTCCGCCCTGCCCTATCTGGCGCACAGCCAGACTCCCAAATCGATGGACCGGTCCGACATGGACCAGGTCATCGCCGACTTTGTGTCGTCCACGCAGGGCGCCGAGGCCGCCGGCTTCGACCTGTTGGAGCTGCATATGGCCCACGGCTATCTGCTGGCCGGCTTTCTGTCGCCGCTGACCAACGTGCGTACGGACGCGTACGGCGGGTCCCTGGAAAACCGGATGCGCTTTCCGCTGGAGGTCTTCGACGCGGCGCGGGCGGCGTGGCCGGACCACAAGCCGATCTCGGTACGGATCTCGGCCACGGATTGGGCCCCCGGCGGCTTTGAAGAGCGCGACGCCGTGGCGGTCAGCCGCGCCCTGAAAGCGCGCGGCTGCGACATCATCGACGTCTCGACCGGCCAGACGGTCGCGGACAGCCGCCCCAGCTACGGCCGGCTGTACCAGACGCCGTTCAGCGAGACGATTCGGCTTGAGGCCGAGATCCCGACGATTACGGTGGGCGGCGTGGTCAGCTACGGCGACGTCAACAGCATCATCGCGTCCGGCCGCGCCGACATCTGCGCTCTGGCGCGCGCCCACCTGTACGACCCGTATTGGACCCGGCACGCCGCCTACGAGCAGGGCGTGCGCCTGGAGTGGCCCGACCAGTACAAGGTGCTCAACCGCTTCACGCCGCGCTTTGAGTGGAGCGTGCGCGCCAACGAAAAGGACTGAGAGATGACACGAGCCTCGCTGGTGCTGTGCGCCGCTCTGATCGGCGGGATCGGACCGGCCACCGCCGACGAGCCGGTGCGCGCGCTGGTGGAGAAGCGCGTGAAGGCGCTGGCCCCCCAGGTGGTGACGTGGCGCCGGCACATCCATCAACACCCGGAGCTGTCCAACCGGGAGGTCCGGACGGCGGCCTACGTGGTCGAGCGCCTGCGGGCGATCGGGGTGGAGTCCATCAAGACCGGCGTCGCGCGCCACGGGGTGGTGGCGCTGATCAAAGGCAAGCACCCCGGCAAGGTCGTCGCGCTGCGCGGGGACATGGACGCGCTGCCGGTCACCGAGGCGACAGGCCTTCCCTTCGCCTCCAAGAACAAGGGCGTGATGCACGCCTGCGGCCACGACATCCATACGTCGGTGCTGCTGGGCGCGGGGGCGGTGCTGGCGGGGATGCGGGATCAGCTTCACGGCACGGTGAAGCTGATCTTTCAGCCCGCCGAGGAGGGCCCACCCGAGGGCGAGGAGGGCGGCGCCAAGCTGATGGTCGAAGAGGGCGTGCTCACCGATCCCAAGCCGGACGCCATCTTTGCGCTGCACGCGTTTCCGGACCTCAAATCAGGCCAGCTCGGCTATGCGATGGGCGGCATGTTTGCCAGCGTGGATCAGTTCAAGGTGGAGATCATCGGCAAGCAGACGCACGCCGCGTTTCCCTGGGGCGGCGTCGACCCGGTGGTGGCCTCCGCCCACGTGATCACCGCGCTGCAGACCATCTCCAGCCGCATTGTAGACGCCCGCAGGCCCGTGGTCGTCAGCGTGGGCGTGATCAAGGGCGGCGAGCGCTGGAACATCATCCCGGGCCGCGTCGTGCTCGAGGGCACGGTGCGTACCCACGACAAGCTGGT
>CAZJHX010000101.1:0-38000 GCA_964545715.1 uncultured Myxococcales bacterium | reverse complement strand
GCTTCTCTTCCACCTTAGGCGCGGGTTTGGGTGCCGGCTTGGGAGCGGGCTTGGGCTTCTCTTCCACCTTAGGCGCGGGTTTGGGAGCGGGCTTGGGCTTCTCTTCGGCCTTCGGCGTGAGCTTGGGCGCCGGTTTCGGGGCCGGCGCCGGCTCTTCGCCGCCGATCAGCTTGTTGACCACGCACTCGTCGTACGCCTTGCACTGGGTGTACTTGGCGCAGGCGGATCGCGCATCAAACTCGTCCTTCCAACCGTCGGCTTTGTCCATGCAGCGTCCGATGCACTTTTGACCGCCGAGACCAGGCGTACAGCCCTCCAGCTGATCACACATCGTCTTGCACTGCTGCTCTTTTGGCGACAGCACCGGCTTGGTCACCGCCTGGCGCCAGCAGCGGTTGTACTCGGAGCCGCAGGCCTTGTCGCCGCACACCGAGGCCGCGCGGACCTCCACCTCGCTGTCCTTGCACGAGGTCGAGCACGCCACCACCGCAAACATGTCGTAGTTCGCCGGCGTTTTGCAGGTCAGCTCTTTCTGGCATCTCGGGGCGCACCGCTGGTCGCCGGACGACAGCCCAAGCTCGGTCAGCACGCACTCAAAGTACTTGGTGCACGTCGATCCCTTGCACTTCTCGCGCGCCGCGAACTCGTTCTTGGTCTTCGGGTCCAGACAGCGCTGCACGCACGCCTCACCCACGCTGCCCGGCAGGCATTTCTCGGCCTGATCGCACAGGCTCTTGCACCGCTTCTCTTCTTTGGTCGGCCCCTTGGGCGCCCTGGCCGCGGCGATGGCCAGCTTCAGCTTGCTGCCCAGGCACCTTTTGAAGCCGGAGCCGCAGCCCATCGCCTCGCAGTCGTCGCGTACGGTCAGCTCGATGTCATCATATTTTGCCTTTCGTGTGCACTGGACCAGCGCCTTGACGTTGCCCACCTGGCTACCGCCGCGAGCGCACGACAGGTCCCAGTTGCACGTGCGCACGTACTTGCTGTTGATCTGCTTGCCACCGGCGTTGCGATAGAGGCAGTCGGCGTAGGCGTCACAGGAGTCGGTGTTGCCGCACGTCTTGCGCGCCTTGATCTCGTCGCTCTTGCCACCAGCCGCCGCGCATCGCGCGATGCACTTGTCGCCGGTGCCTTTCACGCACTCGTCCTGCTTGCGGCACAGCTCCTCGCACGTCGCCTTGACCGCCTCCCGCTTCTCCGCGACGCCGGACTTGGCCAGCACGCACTTCGAGAAGTTGGCGCCGCAGCCTTTGTCCTTGCACTCCGAGATCGCGCTCAGCTCCCGCGTGTCGTATTTGCAGCCCTTTGTGCACGTGACGAGCTCCTTGAGCCCACGCGCTTCGCCCGGCGGTCGGCACGCCAGCTCGTGCTGGCAGGCGCCCAGACACCGGGTCACGTTGCTCTTGCCGACCCCCAGCTTGCGCAGCATGCAGTGGTCGTACTCGTCGCAGCTCTTGGCCTGGCACGACTGCCGCGCCGAGAACTCCTTCTTGCCGGCGCGCGAGTCGCAGCGCTTCAGGCAGGAATCGCCACCGCTGTCCACGGTGCACTCCTCGGCTTTCTTGCAGAGGCTGACGCAGCGCGCCTCCTTGGGATCCACCTTGGGTGCGGCGGGTTTGGCCTTGGCTTCGATCGCGCGCAGCTTGAAGCGCACGCAGGTCTCGTACGCTGTCGTGCAGCCGGTCGCCTCGCACGCGGAGATGGCTTTCAGCTCGTTGGGGGACTTGGTGCAGCGCTTAGCGCACGCCGCAACCGCCATCACGTCGCTGCCCCAGCCCTGACGCTTGCACGACAGATCATGGCGACACGCGGGCACGCAGTCCAGCGCGTAGCCCTTGACCTTGAGACGGCCGAAGATGCAGGTGTCGTACTTGCCGCAGGACTTTGAGCTGCAGGCCTCGCGCAGCTTGAACTCCTTGCGAGCCGACCTGTCTTTCAGGCAGCGTGGCACGCACTTGTCGCCGCCGGCGTTGGAGGCGCACTCGGACGCCTTCTCGCAGATGGCGATGCAGCGCCGCTCGGCTTTGGAGATCTTCACCACCGGCTTGGGGGCCGGTTTCGGCGCCACCGGCTGAGGCGCCGGCTTCGCGACCGGCCTTGGCTGAGGCGCCGGCTGCGCGATCGGCTGTGGCGTGGGTTGCGCGACAGGCTGCGGCTGGACCGGCTGCGGCTGGACCGGCTGCGGCTGGATGGGCTGCGGCTGAATCGGCTGAGCGATCGGCTGAGCGATCGGCTGAACCGGCTGCATCGGCTGGACAGGCTGAGGCGCGATCACCACCTGCGGTTGCAGCTGCTGCGTTACGCACATCGCGTACTGCTGGCCACACGGATAGCCGGCGCATGCGGTCGACGCGGCGATCTGCGCCTTGTTCATGCGGCAACCGGAAGCGCAAGACGCGATGTCCGTATAGGTCACCAACTGTCGCCCCTGGCATCCCAGGTCCTTCTTGCACACGGGGGCGCACGACAGCGACTTTCGCGGCACGCGCAGCTTCTTGTAGACGCATTGGTCAAAGGCTTTGCCACAGCGCACCCGCTGGCACGCGTTGATCGCCGAAAACTCCGACGCCGCGTTGGGGTCCGCCATGCACCGTGTCACGCACCCGGTGCCGGCGCCCGACGGGTTGCACTGCGTCAGCCGCTGACACAGGTTCTGGCAGCGGACCATGTTCGGATCGGCCTTCGGCGCCGCGATCGGCGGAGGTCGCATCTCGACCTGCATGCACTTGTTGAAGGCTCCGCCGCACCGCTTCTTTCTGCAGTTGTCGACCGCCGTGTAGCTGCGCACAACGGCCGGGTTCTTGGCGGCCATCGCGTTGACACACGCCGCGCTGCATTGATTCAAAAACGCCGTGTTGCTGGACTGACCGGCGCAGACCAGCTGCTTTTCGCAGACGCGGAAGCACATCGCCGCGTTGCCTCCCGTCTTCTTGGCCACGCACGCTGCCTGCTTGAGCCCGCAGCCCTTGCACTTCACCTCCAGCTTGATCCGGCGCGCCGCGGTGGCGTTGCTCATGTTGCCCACGCACTGGGGCATGCACTGCGCAAACGCGTTTATGTCGACCGAGTTGGCGCACTTCAAGCGCTTGTGGCAGGCCTTGGCGCACAGACTGCTGTGTCCGCCCTGCTTGGAGGCTACGCAGACCTCGGTTTTCAGGCCGCATGAGGACTTCAGGCATGCGCCGCGCGCGTTTTGCAGCGCCTGGGCACGCGGATCGCCCGAGTCCATCGCGCTGACGCAGCCGCGCATGCAGTTTTGATGTGCCGCTGGGTTGGTGAACTGGTTACTGCAGCGGATGACCTTGTCGCAGATCGGCTTGCAGGTCCGCTCTGAAGCGGTCGGCTCCTGCATCTTCTGCGCAACGCAGCTCGCGTAGTCCGCACCGCAGCTGCGCATGTTGCACAGGTGAGACGCCTTCCACGGCTTGGACGCGATCGGGTCGCGCATGGCGATCGTCTGCTGGCAGTTCGCCGTGCATGCGTTCAACGCCTGGACGTTGCTGGATTGGCCCGCGCACGTGAGCTGTTTAAAACACACATCGATGCAGAGCTTCTGCTCCGCCGGCGACAGCGACGACCGCTGCGCAAGGGCCGGTCCAGCCAGCAGGACCACCAATAGAACCAGCGCACCCCGTTTCATACCTCTATACTCCTCGCTCCGGGCAAACCGGATGGTGGTCTTACCCCTCTGTCGCCGATCCGGCAAGTGTCGATTGATGGGAAACAACGGCTGGCATCCTCGAATAGTTCCATGCTAAGACCCGTGCGCTTGAAGCTGACCATTGGGGGCGTAGGAAACTTCATGAGAACACTGACGATGGTATTGGTCTCGGCCGCGCTGGTTCTGAGCGGTTGTGGCGATGACGATCCCGTAGCGACGGGTACTGGCGATACGGGCACCGACACCGGTGTGGACACGGCGGACGTGGTGGAGACACCCGACGAGGGCTCCGATACCGGTGACGAGCCGGACGTCAAGCCCCCCACTCCCGACTTTGTGGTGCCGCCGCCGGACACGAACAAGCCCGATGTCGGCGCGCCGGACGCGGGCCCGGTCACGCCGGCAACGACCTGCGCCGAGGCCGTCGACTGCGTGCTCGACTGCGGCAAGAACGGCGACTGCCACGCGGCCTGCGTTGAGGGCTCCGAGCAGGATATCAAGGACCGCCTGGCGGTGGTGACCGACTGCGTGGACACGGACTGCTCGCCCGCCGGCCTCAAGGGGACGGGCGCGATGGTCCAGTGCATGGTGGACGATTGCTACGATCAGCTCTATGGGTGCTACTTCGACGGGACGTCGGACGCCACCGGCGACGCGCTGAACTGTGAGCAGATGACCACGTGCGTCGAGAACGACTGCGATGAGGACGACGTGTCCTGCTTCCTGGCGTGCCTTGTCAAAGGCGATGCCGAGTCCCAGAAGGCGTACGTCACGTACAACTTCTGTGTGACCGACTACTGCATTGCCAATCCCGAGGATCTCGAGTGCAAGAAGACGGCTGACCAGACGAACTGCAGCACCAGCTACGGATTCTGCTTCAGCAACTAGTGGTCGATGCCGCAAATTCGTTCCTACCCGCGGACGCCGCCGCCCGCCGCCTGCGTTGGGACGCTTCGCTCTCACTCGACGGGCCCCCGGCCCGCCTTCGCTCGCCCGCCTTGGCGGCAAGCGGCGTCGCCGCGCGGGTAGGAACGAATTTCCTACCTCGACCACTAGTCGATTTGCTGGGTCGTCCCCGTTATGGGGACGGGCCCTGCCTGCAGCGGATGGCCGCCCTTCTCCAGGAAGTCGCGCCGGCCCCGCCTCCCGGTCTCAAGGTCACCGGCTCCAACGGCAAAGGGTCCACCTGCGCCATCGCGGCGTCGATCTTGCGCGCCCACGGCCTGCGCGTCGGTCTGTACACGTCCCCACACTTGATCCAGGCCAACGAGCGCATCGTGTTGGACGGGGCGCCGATACCCGATGCAGCCCTCGCGCGCTGGATCGATCGTGTGCTGGCGGTGGCGGACGGCCTGGATCGAGGCGCGTACAGCGCGTTTGAGCTGTGGACGGCGGTGGCGGCCGGATGGCTCAGCGAGCAGCGCGCGGATGTTGTTGTCTGGGAGGCCGGCATCGGTGGCTCGCTGGACCCCGTCCGGCTCTTGCCCGCCACCGTGAGCGTGATCACCAGCGTCTCACTGGAGCACACAGCGCTCCTGGGCGACGACCGCGCGGCGATCGCGCGAGACAAAGCCGGTATCGCAGACGAGGGCAGCTTTCTGGTGGTCGGTCCGGATGTCCCCGGCTTCCCACAGACGGACGCCTGCGAGGCCGTCTGCTCGGTCTCGATGGCCCCGCTGGCTCTGCCGGGCCCGCACCAGCGCGACAACGCCCGCTGCGCGGTGATCGCGTGCGAGGCCTTGTTGGGTGTCCGCTTCGAGCCCGCGGCCGCCGAGCGCGGGTTGGCGGCCGTACGGTGGGCCGGGCGTTTCGAGCGTGTCGCGGACACCCCGCCAGTCTGGGTTGACGTCGCGCATAACGAAGCCGGCCTGGCTCAGGTAGCTGCGACCGCGCGTGAGGTGCTGGGGGACGCGCCCATCGTTCTGGTTTTAGGGGTCTCAGCCGATCGGCCCTATCAGCGCATGGTTCCCATCGTGGCGCCATTGGCTGCGGCGATCGTGTGCACCGTGGCGCGGCACAAAGGTGCCCCGCCACAAGACATAGCCGCCCAATGCCCCGGTCAGCCGAGGGTCGTGACCAGCGTGGAGGAGGCCATGCCCATCGCCTTGGAGATCGCGCGCGGTCTCGGCGGTGCCGTGCTGGTCACCGGCGGGCTGTTTTTGGTGGCAGAGGCGGTCGTCGCGCTCCGAGGGGACGATCCCAGCCTGCTGAGGTGGTGAAAAAAGGTGCGGCCCGGGAGTCGCGGGGGAGCTTCTCCCAGACCGTTGGCCGCCCTGCGAATAGTGACCAACGTAACTGGCTTCATGGCCGTGGAGGTGGACATGCGGCAAACCCTCCGAGTCACCGTTCACGTCTTCCATTGCGGACCTCGTCGAACTTCGTCGATCTTTTTTGTTATGGTCCAACCGATATGAGCCGTGTTGACCGCTTTCTGACTCGCCTGAACGAAGGCGTGCTCGTCTGTGACGGTGCTATGGGCACCGAGCTGTACAAGCACGGAATTCCGTTTGAGCATTGTTTTGACGAGCTGACTCTGTCGCGCCCGGACGTTGTTCTGCGCATTCACGCCGAGTATCGGGCGGCCGGGGCGGACATCTTGGTGACCAACACGTTTGGCGCCACCGAGTACCGCCTGGGCGAGCACGGCTTTGCGGACAAGCTGTTCACTATCAACGAGCGCGCGGGTCAGCTGGCGCGTGCCGTCGCGGGCGACGACGTCTTTGTGGCGGGCAGCATCGGGCCGCTGGGCAAGCGCCTGGCGCCGATCGGCCGCATGACGCTGGCCCAGGCAGAGGCCGCATTTGCCCGTCAGGTCGAGGGTCTGGCCGCCGGCGGCGTGGACCTTTTGTTGTTGGAGACCTTCTCAGATCTCCGCGAGATCAGCGCGGCGATGGCGGCGGCAAAGAAGGTGGCGCCGGACATCCCGGTTGTGGCGCAGATGACGTTCACCGACGAAGCCAAGACCGTGCACGGATTCAAGCCCGAGGAGTTCGCGCGCGCCCTCTCGGTGGCCGGCGCGGTGGCCGTGGGGGCCAACTGCAGCGTGGGTCCGCAGCCGCTGTTCGACGTCATCGAGCGCATGCTGCGGGTTCCCGACGTCAAGCTGACCTGCCAGCCCAACGCGGGCATGCCCCAGTACTACAACGGCCGCTACGTCTACCTCTCCAGTCCCGAGTATATCGCGCAGTGCGCGGCGCAGTTCGTCAACAACGGCTGCCACATCGTGGGCGGCTGCTGCGGGACGTCCCCGGAGCACGTGCGCGAGATCCGCAAGGCCGTTCAGGGCATGACGCCGTCGCGTCCGGTCTTGAGCACCGTGCTGGAGGTGGTGGAGCCCGAGAATCCGACGCCGTTTTTCTCGATGGAGGAGGATCGCGAGGACCTCGAGGACAAGCTCAAGGCCGGCCGCTTCGTCTCCAGCGTGGAGATCGACCCGCCCAAGGGCATCAACACCGGCAAGCTGCGTCGCGGCGCCGAGCTGTGCAAGGGCGCCGGCGTCGACTTGATCAACATCGCGGACAGCCCGCTGGCCCGCGCGCGCATGAGCCCGATGGCGCTGGCCAACATCATCCGCGCCGAGGTCGACATCGAGATCATCCTGCACATGAGCTGCCGGGATCGAAACGTCATCGGCCTGCAATCCGAGGTGATGGGCGCCTACGCGCAGGGTGTGCGCAACATCCTGGCGGTCACGGGCGATCCGCCGCAGGTGGGCGACTATCCCAACGCCACCGGCGTCTTCGACGTCGACGCGATCGGCCTCACCACGCTGACCACGCGCCTCAACAGCGGCGTCGACCTCTCGGGTCGCAAGATCAAATACCACACCGATGTCTTCATCGGCGTGGCCAGCAACCCCACCTCGGACCACCTTGAGACCGAGGTGGAGCGCTTCAAGCGCAAGCAGGAGGCGGGGGCGCACTACACGATGACGCAGCCCATCTATGAGCTGGACAGCCTTGAGCGCTTCCTGGACATGACCAAGCCCGAGATCCCGATGCTGGTCGGAATCCTGCCGCTGCGCAACGCGCGCCACGCCAGCTTCCTGCACAACGAGGTGCCGGGGATGTTCATCCCGCAGGAGATCCGCGATCGGATGGAGGCCGCGGGCGAGGACGGCCCCAAAGAGGGCGTGGCCATCGCGCAGGAGTTCCTGGCCAAGGTCAAGCCGTACGTGCAGGGCGTCTACCTGATGCCCCCCTTCAATCAATTCTGGATGGGAGTAGAGGTCTTGAAGGCCCTCTAGCTCTTCTTCAGCTTTTGCTGCAGCCGGTCGATCAGCTTCAGCGCCTCCATCGGCGTCGTGCGGTTGATGTCCACGCGACCGAGTGCGCGCTCGACCTCACTGGGTCCGCTCTGAGCTGTGTCCGGCGGCGCAAAGAGACCCAGCTGGCCCGCTGACGTGGGCTCGACCGGGATGTCGGTCTTCTCGATGGTCGCGAGCACCTCTCGGGCGCGGCTCAGCACCGGCTCCGGCAGACCCGCCAGGCGGCCGACCTGGATGCCGTAGGAGCGATTCGTGCCCCCCGGCTGCAGCTTGCGCAAAAAGACGATCTCGTCGTTCCACTCCCGCACAGCAACATGCACGTTCTCCACGTGCTCCTTGGTCCGCTGCAGCTCGCACAGCTCGTGGTAGTGCGTGGCAAACATCGTACGCGCGCCGACCATGTCGTGGATGTACTCTGCGACGGCCCAGGCGATGCTCAGTCCGTCGAAGGTGCTGGTCCCGCGCCCGATCTCGTCCAGGATGATCAGAGAGTGCTTCGTGGCGTTGCGCAGGATGAACGAGGTCTCGCTCATCTCCACCATGAAAGTGGATTGACCGCGCGACAGATCGTCGGTGGCGCCCACACGCGTGAAGATGCGATCCACCAGCCCGATCTCCGCGCTGTCGCACGGGACGAAGCTGCCGATCTGCGCCATCAGCACCGTCAACGCGACCTGGCGCATCAGTGTGGATTTGCCGGCCATGTTCGGGCCCGTGATCAGCATCAGGCTGCCGGCCGCGGCGTCCAGGCATACATCGTTGGGGACAAAGGCCTCGCCCCCGGTGGCGGCCGCCGACTGCTCCACGACCGGATGCCGACTGGCCTTCAGGTTCAGGCGCACGTCGTCGGTCAGCGTCGGCCGAACGTAGCCGTGCCGGTGCGCGACGTCGGCCAGCCCGCAGAGCACGTCCAGGTCTGCGACCCGCCCGGCCGTGCGCAGAATCCGCGTCGCGCCGTCCTTCAGCTCACGCCGCAGCGCCTCAAAAAGCTCGGTCTCCCGCGAGACCCGGCGCTCCTCGGCGTTAAGCACCTTGGTCTCGTACTCTTTCAGCTCCATCGTGAAGTAGCGCTCGCCATTGGCGATCGTCTGCTTGCGGATGTAGTCGTCCGGCACCAGGTGGAGGTTGGCGCGCGTCACCTCGATGAAATACCCGAAGACCCGGTTGTAGCGGACCTTCAGGGAGCTGATCGACGTCCGCTCCTTCTCGTTGGCCTCGTACTGCAGGATCCAGTCTTTGCCCGAGCGCGACAGGTGCACCAGCTCGTCGACCTCGCTGTCGTGGCCGTCGCGGATCACGCGCCCCTCGGCGGGGGATTGAGCCGGGTCTTGTGCCAGGACGTCCGCCAGGCGGGCCCGGATGTCAGTGAGCGGGTCCATCGCGTCGCCCAGATGCACCAGTCGCTGCGCGCTCAGTCCGCTCATGACCTGACGCAGCCGCGACAGCCCGGTCAGCGATTGGCGCAGGTTTGCGAGGTCCTTGGGTGAGGCGACGCCGGCGACGACACGGCCACCCAGGCGCTCGATGTCATAGATGTCGGCCAGCAGCGTGGTCAGCTCGTCGCGCACCAGCGCGTCCGCGTGAAGCTCGGCCACCGCCTCGAGGCGCTCCTCCACCGCCGTTCGATCGCGCAGCGGATGTTGCAGCCAGCGTCGCAGCCGGCGGGCGCCCATCGCCGTGCTCGTGTGGTCCATCAGGCCCAGCAGCGCGCCCTTGCGGCGGCCACCCATCAGCGTCTTGAGGATCTCCAGATTGCGGAAGCTGGTGTCGTCGATGATGACGTGGTCCGTGGCGCCGTAGACCTCGAGGTTGCCCAGCACCACGTCACCGCGCGGCCGCGTGCGCGCCAGATAGCCGCCCAACGCACCCACGGCTCGCCGGATCTCCTCGCCGGCGTCGCGAGCCCGGCCCGCCACTTCATGACGCGGGTCAAACAACTCCACGGCGACCTCGCTGGGCAGCCCGCCCGACCGGCGTACGGCGGTCTCCAGCGCAGCCTCGGCGCCCGTCGTCAGCAGCACCTCACGCGGCTCGATTCGACCGATCTCCGACACGCAGGCGGCAAGATCGGGCGCCGACACCGCCCGCAGCTCACCCGTGGTGATGTCCGCATAAGCGATGCCGTAGCCGTTCAGGCCCGGCCAGATAGCGCACAGGTAGTTGTTTTGCCGCGGCTCCAGGGCGACGTCGTCCACGACCACGCCGGGCGTGACCACCCGCGTGACGCCGCGCTTCACGATGCCCTTGGCCTGCTTCGGGTCCTCCAGCTGGTCGCAGACGGCGACTTTGTAGCCCTGCGCGATCAGGCGGCTCAGATATCCCGGCAGCGCGTGGTGGGGGACGCCGGCCATCGGCATCCCGCCCTCCTTCTTTTTGTCGCGCGACGTAAGCGTGAGCTCCAGCACCCGGGCGGCCTCCACCGCGTCGTCACCGAAGAGCTCGTAAAAGTCGCCCATGCGAAAGAAGAGCAGCGCGTCCGGATGCGCCTCCTTCGACGCATTCCACTGCTGCATCATCGGCGTAGGGCCGCGTTTGGAGCGCTGTGATGCCATGATCCTGGCTGCTATCACGGGCGCGGCAACTTGACCACCCGGGCCGTGCCAGTATGATCCGTCGACATGCGGACCCCCCTATTCTTTTATGCACTTACGCTCGCGGCTGCGGCGATGTTGCTTCTGTCCGGTTGTGCGGAGCAGGACACACCGGCGACAGCGGGCATCTCAGGTCTGCAGGTTATCGTGGCTGCTCAAAGCGCGGACGGCTGCACCCCGACCACCAACGGCAAAGGCGACTTCCCCACGGGCGTCAACCGCTTCGAGTTGAAGCTGACGGGTGGTGCGGAGGCGTTTACGGCGACCCTCTT
Organism: uncultured Myxococcales bacterium; assembly: GCA_964545715.1. GTDB lineage: Bacteria > Myxococcota_A > UBA9042 > CAZJHX01. Next base: position 27,209 of record CAZJHX010000101.1, on the reverse strand, counting down.
CGAGGAGGATCGCAACAACCGCGGCGAGATCCTGGTTGAGCACGTGCCGCCGGGTGAGAACTACACGCTGGACCTCTACGGCTGCACCGACGGCGAGGTCACCTGGTCCGGGCGGGCGAGCGGCGTCACGGTGGAGGCCGGCGCAAAGACCGCGCCGCGCCTGTTCTTCACGGCCAAGAACAAGTTCAGCTGCACGGGCAGCGCCGAGGCAGACGAGAACGGCTGGAAGGCCTCCATGGTCGCCAAGCGGGCGTTTCACGAGGTGGTCGCGACGCGCAACGGGCGGCTGCTGCTCGTCGGCGGCTTCAACGCCTACGTGCCGGCGATCGAGGACATCGACCAGCCTGCGCTGTTGCGCGTGACCGGCAACGCCCGGACGATCAGCGAATACGATCCCACGCGCGGTCTCTTCCGCGACTTCAACGGGGAGCTGAGCAGCCCGCGCGGCCTCCACAGCGCCATCGCGTTCGACAACGGCAAGAAGGTCGTGGTGTTGGGTGGGCTCACCCGCGTGGCGCTGCAGTCGGCGCCGTTTGCACCGCTGACCGAGGCGCCGGAGCCCGGCAGCACGACCGCTCGGCCGGCGGAGGTCGCGGAGCTGATCAACTACGAGACCGGCGAAGTGACGCCGCTCGCTCTGGGTCTGAACCCCAAGCCGCTCAGCACGATCGCCGCATCGCCCAACGGGCTCACCATCGTCGTCTCCGGTGGGATCCAAAACGCGGAGGGCGACCCGTCCAACGCGCTGGAGTTTGTTGCCGGCACCGTGACCGAGATCGCGTCGGGCACCGCTCAGCCGGTGTTCGACCGCAAGCTGGAGGTCCAGCGTCTGGGGCACAGCGCGACCTTCTTTGGCGGCGGCGACATCCTGATCCTCGGCGGCAACTTCGGCACCACCAAGGGCAGCCGCGACACCGATCCCAACAACCTCGCGGAGGTGATCTTCGCCGATGGCTTTACGCCCACCCGGGTGACCATCGAGGGCGACTTCATTCCAGAGCCCATCGCGCTGCACCAGACGCTGTTGGCCTCGTCGAACAGCTGTGAGCACGACTTCATCATCAGCGGCGGCACCGAGATCAAGCGCAGCGGCCAGAACAACCGCACCAGCTACATCTCGCCGTCCAAGAGCAGCGACGAGTCCAAGAACTTCGAGCCCTATCACCTGTACGCGTTCCATTTGAACGCCTGCGATCCCGCCGCGCCGACCGGCAAGTTCGCCGATGTGTCCGAGCAGTTCGACGCCGTCCGCGTGCGTCGCGTCTTCCACTCGCTGACGCGCATCTCCGACGACCTCGTCATGGTCTCCGGCGGCTACAACCAGCTGTTTGCGCCCGGCGCCGGCGCCAGCGAGCTGTGCGTCAATGCGCACAAGGACACCGGGTGCTACCTGGCGGATGTTCTACTGATGAACCTGTCGACGTCCGCCTCCGGCATCAGCCTCTCACCGACCTCGGTCGGCTCCGTCGCGTTCAGCACAAGCCGCTTCGGGCACCGGGTCACCGTGTTGGCCGACGGAACTGCGCTGGCGTCCGGTGGGGTCATCGCGGACGAGGTCAACGAGGACGCCGAGATCTTCAACGCCTTGAGCACCTCCGAAAAGGATGCGTGCGCTCAGTAGAGCCCGTCCTTTCCCTGGCACCTTCAAGTCTGTTCCAAAAATGGACGATTAGTCCCATGGGGGATTATCTTGGATACGTAATTCGGATACACCCGGGGGGGACACGGTTTCGGGATGGGCACATTGAGTGACCGTACAGGCCAGCGCGTACTGATAATCGACGACAATCGCGCGATCCACAGCGACTACCGCAAGACGCTGCTGATGGGCGATGGTGAGATGGACTCGGACCTCGACGCCTTGGAGGCCGACCTGTTTGGGCTCGACCCGGCTGCCGGCCGCGTGGTGCAGGCTCCCTTTCGTCTCGACTCTGCATATCAGGGGCTGCAGGGCGTCGCCATGGTCAGCCAGGCTCTGGCGGAGGATGACCCTTACATCCTGGCCTTTGTGGACGTGCGGATGCCTCCCGGCATCGACGGCGTGGAGACCGTCGAGCGGCTGTGGAAGCTGGACCCGCAGCTGCACATCGTGCTGTGCACCGCGCACTCGGACTACTGGTGGGGAGACATCGAAGCGCGGCTGGGCGCCACCGACAGCCTGATGATCCTCAAAAAGCCCTTCGACACCATCGAGGTCATGCAGATGGCGCACGCGCTGACCCGTAAGTGGTGGCTCCATCGGGACGCCGCTCGGCGCACGGCTGAGTTGGAGGCTCTCGTTGCAGAGCGCACACAGCTGTTGCAGCTGGCCCATGAAAACCTCACGGGCGAGATCGCGCGCCGCCAGGAGATGCAGACCGAGCTGCGTGTCGCCCAAAAGCTGGAGGCGGTCGGTCAGCTCGCGGCGGGCATCGCTCACGAGATCAACACGCCCATTCAGTACGTATCGGACAGCACGTACTTTCTGAAGGGCGCGTTTGCTGACCTCCTGGGCCTCGTTACCAAATACGACGCGGTCTGTGAGGCGCTGGAGCGGTCCGATGAGCTGCGACACCTGGTGGCAGGGCTGCGTGAGGCGCGCGAGGACGCGGACGTGGACTATCTGCGCGACCGCGTGCCCAAAGCGTTTGAGCGGGTCTCCGAGGGCGCGGATCGGGTCGCGACCATCGTGCGGGCCATGAAGCGGTTCTCGCACCCCGGTGCTGACGGGATGGCGACGGCGGACCTCAACGAAGCCCTGCGCACGACGCTGATCATCGCGCGCAACGAGTACAAATATGCGGCTGACGTTGAGCTGGCGCTGGGCGAGCTTGTGCCGCTGCCCTGTCAAATCGGTCAGCTCAATCAGGTGTTTTTGAACCTGATCATCAACGCCGCCCACGCGGTGACAGCACGTCACGGCGATGACAAGGGGCTGATCACCATCGCGACCGCCATGGACGGCGACCATGTCGTGGTGACAATAGCGGACAACGGCTGCGGCATCGCGGCCGAGCACTGCGATCGGGTGTTCGACCCGTTCTTTACGACCAAGGCGGTCGGTCGCGGCACGGGGCAGGGCCTGGCGATGGCGCGGTCCATCGTGGTGGATGGTCACAAAGGCACGATGCGTTTTGAATCACAGGTGGGCGTCGGCACGAGGTTCGAGGTCAGGTTGCCTCTGTCGACCCGCCGGACGGAGGCCGCATGATGCGAATTCTCTTTGTCGATGACGAAGCCAGCGTTCTAGATGGGCTTCAGGATTTGCTGCGCCCACATCGCCGGCGGTGGCGCGTGGACGTTGCGACCAGCGGAGACCAGGCCCTTCAACAGCTGGAGCGGCAGCCGGCCGACGTCGTAGTCAGCGACATGCGCATGCCCGGCATGGACGGCGCCACGCTGCTCTCCCACGTTCGTGACCGGCATCCGGACGCCCTGCGCGTCGTGCTTTCCGGCCACACCGAGCTGGAGGCGGCGCTGCGCTCGATCTCGATCGCACACCAGTTCCTGACCAAGCCGTGCCGGCCACAGCAGCTGATCGCGACACTGGAGGCGGCCGAAAGAAACCGGGCGCTTCTGTCTGATTCCACGCTGTGCGAGCTGATGAGCCGCCTGGGGCCGCTACCCTCGGCTCCGCGGCTGTATGTCGAGGTTCGCCGCGCTGTCGAGGACCCAAGCCTGGGCCTCGACCGGGTCGCGGACATTGTACGAACCGACCCCGCGGTGACCGCCAAGCTGCTGCAGCTCTCGAACTCGTCGTTTTTTGGGCGATCCCGGCCGACGGCGACGATCGAAGAGGCGGTCGTCTATCTGGGTACGCTGGTACTGCAGTCGGTCGTGCTGATGGCAGAGGTGGTCAGCGCGTTCGAGGTGTGCCCGTCCTTTGACCTGCTCGGCCACCAGACGCACTCGCTGCAGGTTGGCGCGCTGGCGTCTAAGATCGTTGGCGACAAGCGGCTGGCCCGGACAGCCTACACAGCCGGAGTGCTGCACGACGTGGGCGAGCTGGCGCTGGCAGCCATCGAACAGGGCGCGCTTTTGGGTGATTCGGCCGGGGTTGTCCATGCTCATGCGGGCGCCTGGCTACTCGGCCGGTGGGGCCTGCCGATGACGATCGTCGACGCCGTCGCTGAGCATCACGCGCCGATTAGCCGTCCGGGCGCCCGGCTGGGGGTCGCCGGGGCCGTTTATGTCGCCGAGGCGCTGATCATGGAGGCCGCACCACAGCCCGTACCTGTCGATGCTCGGTATCTGGACACGCTCGCCACGGCAGAGCAACTGAAGGCCTGGCGCAGCCTCGTGGTGGTCTCCACGTGAAACCACGCGTCCTGTTTGTCGATGATGAGCCCCGGGTGCTGGACGGGATCCAGGACACCCTGCGGCGTATCTGCCGCGTTTCGTGCGCCACGTCCGGTCAGCAGGCGCTGGAGCTGATCGCGGCCGAGCCGCCGTTTGAGGTGATCGTCTCAGACATGCGCATGCCGCACATGAACGGCGCCCAGCTGCTCGCCCGAGTGCGGGAGGAGGCGCCGACGAGCGTACGGATGCTGCTCACCGGCCATGCGGACGTGGACGCCGCCATCGCTGCTATCAACGAGGGCGCGATCTTCCGCTTTTTGACCAAGCCGTGTCCGCCCCAGGTTCTGGCCTCGGCCATAGGTGACGCCGTGCGGCAGCATCGCCTGATCGTGGCAGAGAAGGAGCTGCTGGAGCGCACGCTGAAGGGCAGCATCGCCGCGTTGATGGAGGTCCTGGCGCTCGTGAATCCGCTGGCGTTCAGTCGGACCACACGGCTGCGCGAGTACGTGGTCCACATGGCCCGTGAGCTGGATCGGCCCGACGCATGGCAGCTGGAGCTTGCGGCCATGCTCTCGCAGGTCGGGTGCGTCACGCTGCCGGAGATGCTCATCGAGAAGGTGCGCGCCGGGCAGCCGCTCGATGATGACGAGCGCCGGCTGTTCGAGTCGCATCCCTCAGTCGGCAAGAAGCTGCTGTCAGCGATCCCCCGCCTGGAGCACGTTGCGGCCATGATCGACGGCCAGCTGGCCCCGGCAGATGCATCCGATGAGGTCTCGCTGGGGTCGCGAATGATCGCGGTCGCCCTGGACTTTGACCGGCTCGCCGCGCGCGGGCTGACCCCGCCACAGGTCGTGGGGGCGCTACGTCAAAACGGTCGCCATGAGAAAGCGCTGCTGGATGCCCTGCTGTCACTGCCGCAGCAGGATGGCGAGCGGGTGCTCAAGACCGTGCGTGTTCGTGGCTTGCAGGTCGGGATGACGTTTGATGAGGGCGTCTACTCGACCAGCGGGATTCTGTTGGCGGCGGCGGGCCAGGAGGTGACGTTCGCCGTACTCCGACGTCTTCAGGCGCTCGTGCGCAGCGACAACGTGAGAGAGCCCTTTCGCGTCGCCGTCTGAGGCGACCTATTCCAGCTCGTCTATCTTGATGACTTCGCGGTGCTGGCTGGTGATGACGAACGTCGACCAGTTGGAGTCCGTATCGAAGTTTCCGTGCGCCGCCGCGTAGTACCAGCGCTTGTTGAACGTCATGTTGCCCACGATCGTGTGGTTGCTGGTCGGCGCGGTCGAGCCCTTCGTCTTGTTCCAGCCGATCGTGACGGCGCGGAAGTACGTTGGATTACTGCGCTGAATGCCGAGGTGGCACCAGCCGATCAGGTTTGCGGGCGGAGGCGTCGCGTCGCAGCCGGCCGTAAGCGCGGCCCAGGTCCACATCGTGTTGTCGTTGGGCGCGTTTGTGGTCGGGAACGGCGTGGCCTCGGTCCCGGCATCGATGTACTGGCTGTACGTTGAGAAGTACTGCTCCTGCTTCATCTTGATCTCGTGAAGCAGCTCGACCGCCTCCTCGGATCGCGCGCGCCGGATGTAATATTTGTAGCTTGTGATCGCGACCATGGTCAGCACAGCAAGGATAGTCACCGTGACCATGAGCTCGACGAGCGTGAAGCCCCGGCTCTGATTGTGCATCAACTTCTCCAAACTGTGGACGCCCACCCAGGCATGGGCAGTGTAGGGCTCACTTCTTGGGACCGTCAAGGATCACGAACTCGACACGCTGGTTGCGCGTGTTGGCAGCCTTGCCCGTACCGCGCACTCTCAGGCGTCGGTGACCGAAGCCGCGCACCCGCAGGCGCTCCGGTTCGACGCCCAGGTGCATCAGCCAGCCCATGACCGCGGCGGCGCGCTGACGGCTCAGCTCCAGGTTGTAGGCGGCGCCGCCGGGCCGGCTGGCGTGACCTTGCACCTGCAGCACTTTGATCTCCGCGTGCTCTCGCATCACGTACGCGACCTGTCGCAGAATGTTGACGTAGTCCTCGGGCACATCGGCCTCGTTCCACGTGAACATCACGGTGGAGTCCGACAAGACCTCGATACGGCCGTCGGTGGCGTTGAAGTGCACCAGATCCTTGTCCGGGCAGCCGTCATCGTCGTCCACCCCGTTGTGGGTCTCGCGCTCATCGGGGCATTGATCCGCCATGTCGGGCACGCCGTCGCCGTCGTTGTCCCAGTCCGGGCAGCCGTCTTCGTCCTGGAAGCCGTCTTTGTCCTCGGGCTTCTTCGGGCATTGGTCATCCGCATCCGCGATCGAGTCGTTGTCCGTGTCCGCGGGCTCCTCGCCAGGCTCTTCGGGATCGGTAAGCGGGTCGGTGTTGCCCGGGTCAAACGCAGGCGGAGTCTGCGGCATGGCCCAGCCCACCGATGCAAACGCGCGATAGGACGGCGTTCCGGCGCCCGGCAACACGCCTACGCCTACGCCGGCTTGCATTTGCAGCCCGCTCCACGGGCTCCAGGTTGCCGCGCCGACGGCCTCCAGATTGGTCTCGGCCAGGCTGGCAAACGGCGAAAAGGCGCGGGTCGACCCGAAGAGCCGCCCGGACAGCTGCATCTTGGACGCCTCTTTTGTCCAAGCGGCAGCGGCTGAGAACGTGATCCGGTCGTCGTCCTGGTAGTCGAGCAGGCTGCGCTGGGGTCGGACCTGGTAGCCGGCGGACATCGTCAGTGTCAGCGCACCCGTGCGTCGTGCGGCCGCCAGGCTGGTGTGAACCATGGCGGCCCCGGCGCCACCGAAGGAGTCCGCGTCTCCAGTGGGCAGGGAGACGGTCACCACGCCGGCCATATCTATGGCGTGTCGCGCCTGGTTCAGAAAGGCGCCCTTGGTCCACAGGCGCACATCGGACAGCCCCTGCTCGGAGATCACCTGGTCGTCCAGGGCCGTCCCGTCCTGATACGCGACAACCGGCACGTCGAAGCCCAGGTCCAGCCAGTCGGTCAGCCCGATGGCCCCGTGGGTCGTCACATCGACGCGGTTGTGCACCACGCTGCGCAGCAGATCCAGGTCGCGCGTGATCGTGATCGGATCGCGCAGATACATCGTGCTCACCGAGGCTGAGTAGCCCATGGTGCCCAGCGTCACGGCGCGGTGGCTGCCCAGAATCGACGTTCCCGGGGCCGTCAGGGACAGCGTCTGCGCATCGAAGCCACTGTCCGCGCGCGCCGGCATCGCCGCCGTCATCGCCAGCAGCAACACGATGGTGTTGACGGGGTTGAGGTTGCTGCCTCTGCGCTCGCGCTCTACTTTCTGGTGCAGTCGCTGCCGGCGGCTCTTGCGGCTGATCAGCATGAGCAGCGCCAGGCCGAGCAGAATCCCCATCGCCGCGCTGGGGGCTCGCGATGCGTCGGTGACCGCGATGACACCGCACATCACTCCGCCCTGGACGCTGGCGCCGGCCCAGGGATCGGCTGCCGCGTGCGTTTCGTCCATCAGATCGTCCGTCGGATCGCGCGGGTCGGTGTGGTTGAACAGGGCCTCCTGGCCGTCGTCTACGCCGCCGCCGTCGGAGTCGCGAACGGTCGGGCTCGTCATCCAGGTGGTGACCTCTTCGCGGTCCGTCAGCTTGTCGTCGTCGCTGTCCAGATCGCGATAATCCGGCATGGCGTCACCGTCGGTGTCTTGCGGGGTCAGGCCGTTGGGGCCCGCCTCCCACAAGTCGGGAATGGCGTCCCCGTCGCTGTCGAGGTCCAGCGCGTCGATCCAGCCGTCGTAGTCGGTGTCGCGCGGGTCGTTGACGTCACCGACCTCCAGCGCGTCGGGGATGGTGTCTCCGTCGCTGTCGTAGTTCAGCGGGTCCGTGCCCAGGTCGAACTCCTGGGCGTTGGTCAGCGTGTCTTTGTCCGGGTCGTCGCCCTCGGGCTTCACCGGCGCCTGGGGCTTGCTCGGTCCACGCGGCGGCGGGTTGTCGGGCTCCGGCTCCGTGACGGGATCCTCCGGCTGCTGCTGTGGCTCGACGTTCTCCGTGGCCGCGCCCTCGCTGGTGGGGTCCGCGGGCTCCTCGGACGACGGGTCGCTCGGGTCTGAGGGGTCCGTCGGGTCGGCCGGGTCCGTGGGATCGCTCGGATCGGTGGGGTCGTGCGGGTCACTCGGGTCAGTCGGGTCGGCCGGGTCGGTCGGCTCCGTCGGCTCCGTATCCGGGTCGATCGGGTCCAGGTAGTTGGGGATGCCGTCCCCGTCCTCGTCTCCGGTCCCCTCGACGATATCGAGAAGCCCGTCGTTGTCGCTATCGAGGTCCAGCCGGTTGGGCGTGCCGTCCTGATCTGCGTCCGAGTCGGGCTGGCCGTCCGCGTTGCTGTCGCCGTCCTCTTCGACGGCATCCGGGATCGCGTCACCGTCGCTGTCGCCGTCCAGGAAGTCCGGCACGCCGTCCGCGTCGGCGTCTGAGGGCGTGGTCCACAGCAGGGAGTCGCCCGCCTCATCCGCGTCGAGAATGCCGTCGCCGTCGCTGTCGTGGTCCAGCGCATCGGGTACGCCATCCTCATCGGAATCGGCTGGGTTCTCAGGGTCGTCGCCCACTTCAAACCCGTCGTCCAGGGAGTCGCCGTCGGTGTCCGGGTCGGTCGGGTCCGTCTCGGTCGGGCCGACCTGGCCGTCGCCGTTGCGGTCCTCGTCCCCATCCACCAGGCTGTCGCCGTCGGTATCTGCGACCAGGGGGTTCGTATCGGTGTTGAGCTCCAGGCCGTCGTCCAGTCCGTCCTCATCGGTATCGGCCAGCATCGGGTGCGTCAGCCAGGTCTGCTCAGCCTCGTTGGATACGCCGTCCTCGTCCGGGTCATCAAAACCGTCGTAGTCCAGCGTTTCGAGCATGCTCAGCTCCCACGCATCGCCCAGGCCGTCATCGTCGATATCGGTGGCGGTGGCCAGGGCCGGACAGAGTGTGATCAGGACAACAATATGCGCGCGTACGGACATGGTTAGTTCATCGGTTTGCAGCGCATACTAGTTAACCCCGACGTTGCCGCCGCTCGGGGCTTGACGCCCCCGGTCACACGGATAAGCTCGTTTGCGCACAAAACAGCAAAGGTGAAGGGTTCATGGACACGCCGTCAGTCGCCGAGTTGGAACAGCACGTGAGCATGCTTCGCGACCGTGTGCTGCAGGTCGCTGAAGAGGTGAAGGCCTTGCTGGCCGATGACCTGCCCAGGTTCGTGGAGCGCGAGCTGAAGAAGGCGTTCATAAATGACCCGGCCTTCGCCGCCTCGGTCAACGACGACACCTTGCGCAAGCTCAAGAAAGACGTCGCCGCCAAGTCCAAGGCCGCCGCCGACAACGTGGTCGCAGCGCTGGCCAACGAGCACCTGTGGTTCCCCAACGACTCAGGCGCCGACGATCCGCGCAAGTCCCTGGAGGAGAACACTGCGCTGTGGGATCAGATCAACACGATCTCCGACGTGGTGTCCGAGCTGCGCCAGGCGTACGACTTTCCGGATCCCACCGAGCCGACGGCGTATCGTCCGCCGACCTGGTTCATCGGCCGCCGCTACCTGCCGTCGCTGAGCGAGAAGTATTGGCGTCATGTCCGCGAGCTCGCGGAGGCACAGGGCCAGATCGACTCCATCCAGACCGAGGTCTCACGACACGCGCTGACCATCCGCTGGGACGAAACCGACTAGAGAGAGAAAAGATATAGCAGGGGGCGGGCTTGAACCGCCGACCTGTGGGTTATGAATCCACCGCTCTAACCAGCTGAGCTACCCTGCCATCGGACGCGACTTTTAACCCAATTCCCGACGCGACGTCAACGACGCAATATCCAACAAAGGTGCCGGTCAACCCGATGAGCAGCCAGCCCGCGATAAAAGTACACGAGCCCGATCTGGGCGACGTGCGCCCCTACAGGTTGGTCGAGTAGGGGAAGCGGAAGTGGAACATCAGGTAGGCCTGACCGATGTGCCAGATGGAGTTTGAGAAGTCCTCCACCTCAAAGATCGGCTTGCCGATCTCCTGCGGGACGTAAAACTGGCTGGCCCAGCCCAGGCTGAGCAGAAACGAGCGCGTCACGCGAAACTCGAAGTCCAGCTTCAGCTCGGCCCCCGGCCGGATGAAGTGCATCGGTTTGTCCAGCAGCGTCTCGGAGTGGATGAACAGGTAGGTCAGCAGCAGCCCCGCGCTGAGGTTGATGCGCACGGGACGCGACACCGGCGACAGCCCGATGCCGATCGGCTTGAAGACCACGCCGTACATCCCGGTGTTGTCGATGCGCGGCGAGATGATCAGGGTGTCCGGCAGGTACCAGGCCGGGGAGAAGCGCAGCTCGCTGACGCGGCTGATCCGGTCGCGGTAGCGCTTTGGGACCCGGTGCTTGTTCTTGCGGATCGTCTCCTTGTCGATGATGGCGGCCAGCGAGATCTTCAGCCCGTAATGCAGCAGCTGATCGTCCTGAATGGTCCCGGTGATCAGGTGCAGGGTCGGCGCGATGCCCAGATCGACGGGCACCGTGACGCGCGCAGCCAGGGCCGGCTGGGCGGTGAGAAACAAGACGACGGCGACGGTGGTGAAGCGAATCATGACGTCTCCTTGGCGGTCCCCCAGGTGGTCTCGGCCAGCCGCTCCAGGGCGTCGACCGGCAGACCTGCGGCGCGCCCACGACTGATGTAGCTGTCCATCAGAAAGCGGGTCTGGTCGCCGACCTTGGTGAAGTGATAGCGCAGGTAGATCTCGAGGTTCATGGGCATCAGCTTGGGCGCGATCCACAGGATCAGGCGCAGCAGCGTGGGGCGCACGAAGTGTCGTGCAAACGGGGGCCCAGACTTGTGATGGTCCGCCACGACAACCATCGCCTGTCGCGATGCCTCGCCCGCCTCGGCCAGCAGCGGACTGCCGGAGAGCTTGCCAAAGATCCAGTCGTTGGCCTCCAGCGCGGCCAGGTGCGGCATGAAGATCGCTGTCGGGCCGGCGGAGAAGCGGGCTGCATTTTTGTGGCGCTTGGCCGGACAGCCACCCTTCTTGAGTGTCGAGACCACGGCGTCCACGGCATCGGCTGGGCCGCTGAACGGGTTGGGCGCCATCGGTGGAAAGTAGTAGGCCACGCCCGGCTCGGGGACGGACTCCTCGGGCAGCGGCGCCTGGTAGCTGATCAGCGTGATCGTGCCGGCGACCGTGCGCTCCTCGGGATAGCGCTCGGCCAGGTACGCCCGCTCTTCCAGGCCCGGCTGCAGCGTGATCAGCGTGGCTTGTCCGATCGCGCCCGCCAGCTCGTCGAACCAGGCGCCGCGCAGGGCCGTGGACGAGATGCACAGCCACACCTGATCCCACGTCTGCGCCCGGACCTCGTCCGCGGTGGTCAGCACGCCGAAGCCCTCAAAGCGCACCGGGTCGCGCTTCTTTTTGGAGGTCAGCTTGTACATCGTCAGCCCGGCCCGGCAGGCCTCGGCGTACTTCTCCCGGACAAAGAAAGAGACGTCTGCGCCGCCGAGCTGCAGGTGCCGCCCGTAGACCTGGCCCACGGCGCCCGCACCGATCAGAAGTACTTTCATGCGGACATGATATACATGGGCATCCTCTTCATCATCCACTGGCTGGCGGTCCTTTTGGCCGGCATTTTTGCCGGGACGTGTCTCTATGTGGCGGCCGTCGGCCACCCGACACGGCTGAAGCAGGGCCGCCCGTTCGCGTTGACGCACTTTCGCGCCAGCCTGGTGCGCTCCGAGAAGATGCAGCCCGCCCTGCACGGCAGCAGCCTGCTGTGCACGATAATCACCGTGATCGGCGCGCCGAGCTGGTCCGTGATCGCGGCGCTGGTTTCACTGGCGCCAATCCTGCCGTTAAGCCTGATCGTTATCGTGCCCGTGAACCGAGCGTTGGAGGCGCAGTCGCTTCTTCCCGACTCCGAAGAGGCGATGACGACGCTGCGCCGTTGGGGGCCCCTACACGCGACCCGCGCTGCATTTGCCGTGCTCGGATTCGCGTTTTTGGCGATGCCGACGACCTGATCACGGTAAAAAGTTCTGGATTTTCAGTGGTGTGTTCAGTGTATACTTTACATTGTAATGCAAGCAGCCGTAGACCCAACACCCGGTCTCCGAGGCGTCTTTCACGTCTGGGGATTTCTGTTCTCGGTGCCGGCGGGACTGCTCCTGCTGGCCGGGGCAGAGGCGGCCAGCTTTGGGCCGTTGGTGGTCTATGTGATCAGTCTGACCGGCCTGCTGGCCGCCAGCTCCGCCTATCATCGGCTGGACTGGGGACCGCGCGCCCGCCGCTGGATGCGCCGCCTGGACCACAGCATGATCTTCGCGCTGATCGGCGGCACCTACACCCCCATCGCCATCCTCGGCATCGGCACGCCGGGCGCCCTGTCAGCGCTGCAGGCGGTGTGGGTCATGGTGGCGTTGGGCGTGCTGATGAAGCTGGCCTGGATCGACGCCCCCGATTGGGTGGCGGTGGTCGTGTACATGGCCACAGGCGCCGTCGCATTTGCCATGGTTCCCGAGGTCTACGCCAGCGTCGGGTTCGCCGGTGCGGGGCTCTTTGTCGTGGGCGGGATCGTCTTCGCGGGCGGCGGCGTCGTCTTCGCGTCTGAGTTTCCCAATCCGCGGCCGGAGGTCTTCGGCTACCACGAGATCTTCCATGTCTGCACCATCATCGGCATCGCGCTGCATTACGCCGCCATCGCCGTCTACGTGGTGTAGCCGCCGGCGAAAGCTGGTACAGATCGGCGCATGAGTGTGCGCATCTACCAGTACCCGAGCTGCTCGACCTGCAAGAAGGCCCTCAAGTGGCTGGGCCGGCACGACGTCGACTACCAGAGCATTCACATCGTGGACTCACCGCCGGATGTCGCGGCGATCGAGGACATGTGGCAGCGGTCGGGCCTGCCGTTGAAGAAGCTGTTCAACACCGCGGGCCAGAGCTATCGCCGCGGCAACTTCAAAGAGCGGCTGCCGGCGATGACCCAGGCCGAGGCGCTGGCGGCGCTGGCGGCGGACGGCAAGCTGATCAAGCGGCCGCTGATCGACACCGGCAGCGCGGTGCTGGTCGGCTATGAGGAGTCTGCGCTGGCGGAGCGGTTTTGATGCACCGCGCGGTCGTCGCCATCGCCGTTGTCGGCGCGTGGGTGTCGGTCGCAGCCGCTCAGCCGGTGGCCGTTCAGGGGCGCGTCTTGAGCGCCGGTGGGGTCGCCGTAGACGGGCAGTACGACCTGACGCTGGCGTTTTACGCGGACGCCTCCGAGGGCGCGCCGCTGTACGAGGAGACGCTGGCCGGTGTCCAGGTGGCCGCCGGGGTGTTCAGCGCCTCGGTCGCGCTGCCCGCGGGGGTGGCGCTGGCCGCCGATGAGCTGTGGCTGGGGGTGACGGTGGCTGGGGAGCCGGAGCTTGCGCGGACCCGAGTCGGCGCCGTGCCGTACGCCCTGGTGTCGCGGTTTCAGCCGGCTGCGGAGGATCCTGCCGCGTGCTCGGCCGCGCGTCTCGGGGCCACCTACTTCAACACGACGACGCAGGACGTGCGGGTCTGTGACGGTGTGGCGTGGGGAGCGGTGACGGTGGGGGCCGCGGTGGTCATCCCGCAGAGCCCGGATGCCTTTCTCAAGGTGGCGACCGACTTCATCGCCTCGCTACCGGGCAAGGGCAGCGAGGCGTTTGTGCCGCCCACAGCGCTCGAGCGGGCGGTGTTTGGCGCGGCCGTGGATGCGACGCTTCAGGAGGACCTGGCGCACGCGGCGACTTTGGCGAAGCTGGTGGGATACGAGCTGGCGCTGACCGCGGACGACGTTCGGCTGCTGCGCCCGACCGATGCCAACGCGCGGGGCCTGTTTGCGCTGCGCAAGAGCGCGACCCGAGCCATGCTGATCGCGTCTCCGCACCCCAAGTACGACGGCAACACGGGCCTGAGGGGCGCCGAGATCTTCGACGCGATCGGCGCGCGCGGGTATGCGGTTGCGGGGAGCCATCGCTGCGCCAACACGACGCCCACGACCTGCTCGGGGACGACCACGGCGTGCGGCTCCCCGGCCAAGACGTATCCCAACTCGGACCAGGCGCACACCACGCTGGGCTTCTTTCAGGTCTTCCACGCGCGGCTGGGGCTGACGACGCTGCAGATACACGGGATGGCGTCGGACGCGGATGATCCGGAGTTCTCGTTTAGCGACGGTACGTCTACCAACACGGCTGATCCCGGCCATCTGGGCAACCTGCTCACCACCGATTTGGAGACGCGCATCGCGGCCGCCGGGTCGCTGAAGCCGGGCAACAGCTGCAATCGCGCCGGGGACATCAACAAGCTGTGCGGTGGGACCAACGTTCAGGGCCGGCTCAGCAACGGCGTCCCTGCCAAGGATGCGTGCCTGACCTCGGCTGCGGCTGCGACCAACACCTTCTTTCACCTGGAGTTGAGCAAGGACCTGCGCACCAAAGGCGGCACGCTGGAGCCTACCCTGCTCGTCGAGTCGATACTGGCCGTCTTTTGAGGGAGCCGTCTCCGGTCTGATAGGCTGCGCCCATGCGCAGAGTGCTTTGGGTGTGTCTTTTGGTGGCGGGATGCCCGGAAACGACCCCGGACGGGTCGCAGCCGGTCTTGGATACTTCACAGCCGGACACGACGTTCAGCGTCGATATCGCCGGGGACGTGGGCGCGCCGGGCGATGCGCCGTCCGACCTGGGCGTGGACGCCGAGGTGGAGCCCGACTTCAACCCCGAGAGCTGCGATGAAAACGCGGAGTGCAAGAGCGGGTACTGCGTCGACGGGCCTGACGGCGGCCTGTGCACGATCACCTGCATTGAAGAGTGCCCGGCCGGGTGGACCTGCAAGCAGCTGACAAATGCGGGCGCCGACCTGACCTACGTGTGTCTGCCGCTGTTCGCGAACCTGTGCCGGCCCTGCGTCGGGGACGGCGAGTGCGGAGACCTGGTTGGCGAGAGCGCAGCCAAGTGCCTGCCGTACGGCGCGGCAGGCAGCTTCTGTGGGATGCCGTGCTCCGATGATGTGCTGTGTCTGGAGGGCTACGAGTGTGTGCAGGGCCAGTGCATGACGACCGAAGATGTCTGTGAGTGCACCGAAAAGTACAAGGCGCAGGAGGCGACGACCGACTGTGTGACCGAGAACGACTTCGGAGCCTGCTCCGGCCAGCGGATGTGCGGCAAAGATGGGCTGACGCTGTGCAGCGCGACGGTGCCCAAACCCGAGGCGTGCAACGGGGTGGACGACAACTGCGACGGCGCTGTGGATGAGGGCTTTGGTGATCTGGACGAGGACGGCGAGGCGGACTGCACGGACGAGGACGATGATGACGACGGCGTCCCGGACGTGTTGGACAACTGCCCCGAGGACGTGAACCCGCAGCAGCTGGATATCGACGATGACCTGGCCGGGGACGTGTGTGACGACGACGACGATGGCGACGGCGTGGTGGACGAGGCCGACAACTGCCCGCTGGTGGCCAACGTGGGCCAGGCCGACACCGATCAGGACGGCGCCGGGGATGCGTGCGACGGCGACACGGACGGCGACACGGTGGCCGATGGAGCCGACAACTGCGTGGACGTGGCCAACCCAGACCAGCTGGACACGGATCTCGACGGGGCCGGGGACGCCTGTGACGACGACGACGACTCCGACGGGATCGTGGATGCCGTGGACAACTGCTCGACGGTGCCCAACGTGGGCCAGGAGGACACCGATGTCGATGGCGCCGGTGATGCGTGCGACGACGACGACGACGGCGACCAGGTGCCCGACTCGCTGGACAACTGCCCGACGTCGCCCAACCCCGGGCAGGCGGACAACGACGAGGACGGCAGCGGCGATCCGTGTGACGGCGACGACGACAATGACGGCATCTCGGACGACGTGGACAACTGCCCGCTGACGTCCAACGCCGGCCAGCAGGATCTGGATGCGGACGGGAAGGGCGACGCGTGTGATGGGGACGCGGATGACGACGGGGTGGCGGACACGATCGACAACTGCCCTGAGATCGCCAACGCGGACCAGGTGGACACGGACGAAGACGGGGACGGAAACGCATGCGACTTTGACGACGACGCGGACGGGGTGCTCGACGAGTTTGACGGCTGCCCGACCGTGGCCGATACGGACCAGACGGACACGGACGGGGACGAGATCGGCGACGCCTGCGACACCGACGACGACGATGACGGTGTGGTCGATGACCTGGACAACTGCATCGTGGTGCCCAACACCGGGCAGGAGGATGCGGACGCCGACATGGTGGGCGATGTCTGCGATACGGACGACGACAACGACGGCATCGCGGATCCGGCGGACAACTGCCCGTTTGCGCCCAACGTCGACCAGCAGGACTCCAACGGGGACGGCACCGGGGACGCATGTGATGGGGACAGCGACGGCGACGGCGTGATCGATGGGCTGGACAACTGCCCGGCGGCGCCCAACCCCGGGCAGCAGGATCTGGATGACGACGGCGAGGGCGACGCGTGTGACGACGATGACGACGCGGACGGCTTTCCGGACGCGGTGGACAACTGCCCCACGCTGGCCAACAAGCACCAGCTGGACGCGGACTTTGACGGGCTGGGAGACGCCTGCGACCCCGACGATGATGGGGACGGCTTTGTGGACGTGCTGGACAACTGCCCGCTGCTGCCCAACCCGCTGCAGAAGGACGCGGACGGCGACGGGGTGGGCGATGCCTGCCAGGAGGACGATGACTCGGATGGGGTCGCCGACGAGGACGACAACTGCCCGACGGTGCTGAATCCGGGGCAGGGCGATATCGACGGGGACGGCGCGGGCGACGCGTGCGACCCCGATGACGACGGCGATGGGGTGGCGGATGGCGTGGACAACTGCCCGGCGGACCTGAACGCGCTGCAGACCGACACGGACGGTGATGGGGCGGGCGACGCGTGTGACGAGGACGACGACGACGACGGCATCGCGGACACCGATGACACGTGCGTGTTTGTGGCCAACCCGGATCAGACCGATCTGGACCAGGACGGGCTGGGAGACGCGTGCGATCCGGATGACGACGGTGATGGGACGCCGGATTTGGTGGACAACTGCCCGACGACGCCCAATGCGTCGCAGCTGGACTCCGAGGGCGACGGACTGGGTGACGCCTGTGACGCCGACGATGATGACGACGACGTGCCGGATACGGTGGACAACTGCCCCACCACGGCCAACTCCGGTCAGGAGGACGCGGACGGCGACGGGACAGGGGACGCGTGCGACACGGATGGTGACGGTGACGGCGTGCTGGACGGCAGCGATAACTGCCCCACGACGGCCAACTCCGGGCAACAGGACGCCGATGAGGACGGGCTGGGCGACGCGTGCGATGCGGACGATGACAACGACGGGGTCGATGACGCGGACGACAACTGCGTGTTTGTGGCCAACGGTGGGCAGTCCGACCTGGATGGCGACGGCGCCGGCGACGCGTGCGACATCGACGATGACGGTGATGGTGTGCTGGATGCGGCGGACAACTGCCCGGAGCTGGCCAACACGGGGCAGGCGGATACCGATGATGACGGCGCGGGCAACGCGTGTGACGCGGACGACGACGGAGACGAGGTGCTGGACGCGGCGGACAACTGCCCGCTGGAGCCCAACACGGACCTGCTGGATACGGAGGACGACGGCGCGGGCAACGCGTGTGATCCCGACGACGACGCCGACGGGGTGCTGGACCTCAGCGACAACTGCGCGCTGACCCCCAACACGCCGCAGCTGGACACCGATGACGACGGGGACGGCAACGCCTGCGATGACGATGATGACGACGACGGGCAGCTGGATGGACAGGACAACTGCCCGCTGGTGGACAACGTCGATCAGGCTGACGCGGATGGCGACGGGGTCGGGGATGCCTGCGAGGACGACGACGACTCGGACACGATTCCGGACGTGGTCGACAACTGCCAGTTTGTGGCCAACACCGACCAGCTGGACACCGACTCGGACGGCGAGGGCAACGCCTGTGATGCCGACGACGACGACGACGGCACGGCGGACGAGCTGGACAACTGTCCGGTGGTCGCCAACGCGGACCAGCTGGATACCGATGATGATGGCGCCGGCAACGCGTGCGACGACGATGATGACGACGACGCGGACCCGGATGTGACCGACTGCGCGCCGCTCGATCCGGCGGTGAACTCGCTGGCCGTGGAGATCTGCGACGGGCTGGACAACGACTGCGACGAGAAGGTCGACGAGATCGGCGGCAGCAGCTGCAGCGCGTTCGGCAATGGCGCGGATGGGACGCTGACGGTCAGCGGGACGGTCAATCTGCACGAGAACGGGCACGCGGCGGTGTTTCGGGTGACGACGTCGGTTGTGTCTGGGGCGACGCAGATCCTGTCGGCCGACGCGCTGACGGGCCTGGCGGTGGACGACGAGGTGTTGGTGATCAACCTGCAGGGGGCGTCGACGGCGAGCGCCGACGTGGGGCTGCACGAGTTCCGGCTGGTGACCGGCATCGAGGGCTCGACGATCACGGTGAGCCCGGCGCTGGACAACTCGTATGACGGGACGACCCAGCGCATCGTGGTGCAGCGCGTGCCCAACTACCAGGGCGTGGTGGTCTCGAGCGGTGGGCTTTTGACGGCCAACGCGTGGGACGGCCAGCGGTTTGGTGTGCTGGCGTTTCGCGTGCTCGAGGGCATCAGCGTGGCGGCGGGCGGCAAGGTCGACGTGTCGCGGCTGGGATACCGCCAGGGCAATGGGTCTCAAAAGCAGCTGTTTGGTCAGCAGGGCGAGGGCATCGCCGGCCTGGGGGTGTTTATCGACAGCCCCAACGCGGGTGGCGGCGGTGGCGGCATCAGCGATGAAGACGGCATGGGCGGCGGTGGCGGCGGCTACGGCACGGTGGGTGGCGAAGGCGCCAACTTCGGTACCGGCTTTACGGGGCCGGGCGGCAAGGGTGGCCTCCCGTATGGCAGCGCGGACCTGGCGCGACTGCACTTCGGCGGCGGTGGCGGTGAGTGTGGTGCGGATCAGTATCAGCCGCTTTTGGACAACAGCGGTGTGGGGCGCGGCGGCGGGATCCTGTGGTTCACGGCCAAGACGATGGCGCTGGAGGGGCAGCTGCTGGCCCAGGGGCAAACGGGCAAGTTCTTCAGCAACTCGATCTACCAGCGCAACTCGGGGTCTGGTGCCGGCGGCAGCGTTCATGTGCATGTGCTGACCCCGTCCGGCGCGGGGACGATCAACGCGACCGGTGGGCCGGCGCAGTCCAACGGCGCGGGCGTCGGTGGTGTGGGACGCGTGCGGATCGATCGCACGGCTGGGACCCCGACGCCGGCCAGCGCGCCGGCCGCTTTCGTGACTGAATTGTAGTCGTAGATCACGCGCGTGCGCCCGGTTTCGCGAAGGCGCCGATCTAAGGTACAGTCGGGCCTCCTATTAGGGAGGAGTGTCAGTGAGCCAGCAGCCGTACTACGTGCTAGAGGTTCGGTACCCCGACGGGAGCACCGAGAGCCACGAGATCGCTGAAGAGCGCCGCATTCTCGGCCGCTCCAAAGTCAAGGCCGACATCCAGGTCAACGACAAGAAGGCGTCCGGCCGTCACTGTGAGATCCGGTTCGTGAGCGGCAACATCACGGTCAAGGATCTGGGCAGCACGAACGGGACCATTCACAACGGTCAGAAGTCGATGCAGTTTTCACTGGGTCCGGGGGCGTCGTTTCGCCTTGGGGACACCACGCTGCGCATCATCGCGATTCACGGCCTGGCCGAAGAGGAGGCCGCTAAGACGCAGGTGAGCGCGCCGGCGTGGATCGAGGAGGACGAGGCGACGCGCGCCATGAGTCCCGACCTGATCGCGCAGGTGACCAGTCACGCTGATGCGCCGGCGCCGCCTCCACGGGCCGCTGCTCCGCCTCCGCGTGCTCCGGACCCGGCTCCGCGTGCCCCGGCCCCCGCGCCGCCGGCAGCTGAGCCGATCGCTGAGCCGATGGCGTTTCCTGAAGAGGACGAGTACGAGTCCGCCGGCCCGCCCGACTGGGCCGTCGAGGCCTCCGGTGGCGGCGGTGGGGTTGGCGGCGGGATCCAGCAAGATGATCCGACGCCCGCGCCGGGGCAGATTCAAGCGTTTGAGCAGCCGGTCGGCCAACACGCGGCCCACGCCCAACGCGGCGCCCGGTCGACGCTGGCCCCGGGCCCGATTCAGCTGGACTGGACGGGCACGGGCAAAGAGCTGCTGAAGAAGATCATGCTGGGCTACTTCGCCTGCATCTTCACGCTGTTCATCTACACGCCGTGGTTCATCACCGGCTTCACCAAGTACTTCTACAGCCGCATCAGCATCGCCGGTAACCGGGGCAATCTGCACCTGAGCTACACCGGCACGGGCGGCAAGCTGTTCGTCAAGCTGTTCGTCGGCTACCTGCTCAGCCTCATCACGCTTTTTATCTATATGCCGTGGTTCATCTGCAGCATCAGTCGCTACATGATGGAGAACACCAAGGTCACGTCCGACGATGGGACGGTCTACGATCTCCAGTTCGAGCTGACGGGCGGCAAGCTCTTCAAGTTCGTCTTCATCAACGGCCTGCTCACGCTGGTCACCGGCGGCATCTGGGGCTTCTGGTACTGGTGCAAGATGCAGAACCTGCTGCTGTCCAACATCTTCATCGAGCAGGGCGGCCAGCGCATCGGCACGCTGGAGTTCACGGGCAAGGGCGGCAAGTTCTTCCTGTTGTGCTTCCTCAACGGCTTCCTGGTTATTTTGACCCTCTTCATCTACAGCGCCTGGTTCCAGGTGAAGGTGATGAAGTTTGCCGCCGAGCACACCAAGATCCACGTCAACCAGCGCACCTTCGCCGGCCAGTTCAGCGGCAAGGGCTGGGCCTACTTCAAGATCAACTTGTGGGCCGCATTGCTGATGCCTCTGACGCTGGGCTTCTACATGTTCTGGTTCATGGCGAACAAGTTCAAGTTCGAGTACGGCAACAAGTCTTTCGACGAGGTTTAGAAAGGTCTAAAGAGGCGCCTTCCGCGGCGGACTTGGGTTTCGATTGCGCGCCAGCGAGAACCGCGCGTTGGGTCCGTCATACGTGAACTCGAAGTGACGTAAGAAGTCGCGCCCCAGCAGCCCGACGTAGGGCTCGGCGCGGACGGCCGGGGGCATGCCCGTGACCGTCTCGCGAAACACCACGGTGTGGTTGTTGCCCAGTCCGTCCCCGACCACCAGGCCGATGCTGACGCGAAAGATCGGGCGCATGTGCGGCTTCTGATCGACCCCGATGACCTCGTGGAAGCGTATGGGGCTCAAGCCCAGCTCCACCAGGGTCTCTTCCTCCAGCAGGGTGAAGGCGGCACCCGTGTCGATCATCATTTTGGCTTCTGGAAAGTCGGTCGGCATCGCATCCTCGATGCCGGTGTAGTCATCTACGTGACCGAGGGTCACGGTGACGAGGGGGCCGCTGTCGACAAGTCCCCACGGCGCTGGTGGGCACTCCCCCTCATGGCGGACGATCAACCGTAGACGAAGGCTGCGGTCAGAGGCACCGCGCTCTTTCGCTCCACTCGATCGACGATGTAGGTCTCATCTCTGCCATAGGCCAGGAGGCCGGCGGTGTAGGCGTCGTCCTCGGTCGCGTGCGTGCTCGAGACGCGCCCTTCACGGAACACGACCCAGCGGCCGGCATAGGCTTGCAGCAGGTCCGGCATGGCTGCATGGAAACGAATCGTCTCCTCCAGCACGGCGCTGAAAGTGTGGCTCATAGTTTGTCTTTCCCCCAATTCCCGTCTCGCTCGGAGGGCGACCCCCGATTCCCCCGAGAGCAGGCTAACAGGGGATTTCAGGTAATGGAAGGAACAAAATATATGGCAATGGTCATTCTTCGAAGACGGCTAAAGTGTCCGCGATCTTACGCACGACCGGTGCCGCGATCGTCACGGCCAACAGCCCCAGCCACGCCCAGGGAGGGGCGTCTTTCTGCTCTACGATGCTCGGAGCGGGCTGAAAATCGTCTGTGACAAGCTTGAGGTGCGGTTGCGGCATTCCAAACATGTGTTCGGCACCTGCGCCCGTCGACTTTAGCTCCTGGTGTTCTTCGTGTACCACTTACGAGGCTCCCAAGATTCACAGTACGGATCCGAACGGCTGAACGGTATGGAAATCGCCCGCGTTTACAGAACTTTGACACTGATCGGACTTTTCGCGGTCTCTGTTTTGGTCCTGCTTTTCATCGATCCGGTGCGCCAGGATCCGGCCTACCACTACTTTGCCGACACCCGGGGGCTGCTGGGGATCCCCCACATGCTCAACGTGCTGTCCAACCTGCCGTTCGTCATCGCGGGCGGCGTCGGCCTCGGGCATCTGCTCGCCGAGCGTCACGGGCCCGACACGTACAGCGAGACCGGCTATGAGCGCTGCGTGTTGGCGCTGCTCTGCCTGGGCATCGTGCTGGTCGGCTTTGGTTCCAGCTACTACCACGCGCGCCCCGACAGCGATCGCCTCTTCTGGGATCGGCTGCCCATGACCATCACCTTCATGACGCTCTTCGACATCGTGGTCTATGAGCGCATCAGCGAAAAATGGGGCAAGCGCCTCCTGCTCCCGCTTCTGCTCGCCGGCATCGGCAGCCTGCTGTACTGGGACTACGCCGACGACCTGCGCTTCTACGGTCTGGTCCAGTTCTACCCGCTGGTCGCCATCCCCATCATCTTGTGGATGTTCGACGCCCGCTACACGCGCAGCGCCGACCTCTTCATCGCCGTGGGCTGGTACGCCCTGGCCAAGGTCGCCGAGCTCAACGACCACCTCATCTACGGCCTGGGCAATGCGGTCAGCGGACACACCGTCAAGCATCTGCTCGCCGCAGCCGCGACCGGCTGGATTGTACGGATGATCATCAAGCGCCGGCTGGTCGACGCCCCTGCAGAGGGCAGCGGGGCCTAGCCGTTCGGGTTCGATGCCTCGGCGGCATCCACCGCCTCTACCGTGTGGCGCAGCAGGCGTACCGAGAGCCGATACAGGTCCGCCAGGTCCGACTGAACGCCGTCGTCGTCGGGGTCCATCCGCACCATCGCGCGCACCAGCCGGTCGCGCGCCGTGTCTCTCAGCAGCGACGCTCCGGCTCGGCTCGGCGCCTCCATGCTCTCCGCGATGTCGACAAAGCCCCGATACACGTCCACGGCATGATCAAGCAGCTGGGAGTCCGTCTTCTTGGCCATGTCTTTGGCCCGGTCCAGCTGATACTCGGCCACCTTGAGATCGCCCATAGCCGACGCGACCGCCGCCAGTGCGCCGTGAAGGAAGCCCGCCATGCGCATGTCGCCCGTGTCCCGCAGCAGCTCCAGGGCCCGATGCAGTCGCTTGCGCGCGTATTTGAAGCGCCCCAGCTCGTGCAGAAGCAGGCCGGAGTAGCCGAGTACGACGCCCTCCCAGCGCCGGTCGCCCGCCTCGCGCAGCACCTTCAGTCCCGATCGGTAGAAGCCGCTTGCAAGCTCCAGCGCGCCCTGCTCGTGACTGACGCTGCCCAGACATGTGAGCGCATACCCTTCAAACCGCGTGGCGCCGACCTCCTGGTGCTTGGCCACCGCCTGCTCCAGGTATTCACGCGCCTGGTCCAGGTGCCCTTGCGCCTGCTCCAACGTGCCCAGGTTGCCCAGACAGGCGCCCTCCAGCACACTCTCACCGACCGCCTGGAAGCGCGGGATCGCCGCCTCAAAACACGCCCGCGCCTTCTCGATCTCGCCGCGCATCATGCAGACGTTGCCCATGGCCAGCAGGGTCTTGGCCTGCCACTCCACGTCGCCGACCGCTTTGTGCATGCCCAGCGCGCGCCTCAGCATGTCCGACGCCGGCAGGTGCTGCCCCATGACCATGCGCAGCGTGCCCATCTCGGTCAGCCCGCGGCCGCCGATCGACTTGTCCTTGGACGTGCGCGCGATCTCCAGTACGCCCCGCAGGTCGGTCTTGGCGTCCGACATATTGCCGTGGATCCGGTGCACGTGGCCGCGTGTGAGCAGCACCTTCGCGCGCAGCGGCGCGTCCACCAACGCGGAGTGATGCGGCGCCAGGGTGTCGTCCAGCAGCCGCAGGTACGCCGCAAATGGGCCGCGGATCGTCAGCACCGGCTCCAGCGCCAGCGCCGCCTCCATCGCCTTGGCGACGCGCTCTACGGTCAGCGGCTTCTTGGAGATCAGACGCCTGTGGGTCGCCAGCAGGTTCGGCAGCTCCAGCGCCAGGCGCTTGCGTCCCTCGACCCCCGCGCGCTGCCCACCGCCCACGGACCAGTGGCTGCCGACCCGCAGATAGTGCTGGGCATGGCGCTCCAGCGCGGCGTTCAGCATGCCGGCGATCTCCAGCTTCCGCCGCGCATAGCTGCGAATGCTGACGTACTGCTGGCAGCGCGGCTCCCCGACAAACTCGGCGGCCTCGTAGCTGCGCACCAGGCTCTTGTTGCGCAGGTTCTGGAGCACGTCGATGACCCACGGCGCGTCCGGATACGCCGACAGGTCGATGACCGCGTCCGCCGCCTCCATGTCGAAGCCGCCGTGAAAGACCGACGCCTGCGCCAGCGCTGACTTCTCCCAGGGGGCCAGCAGGTTCCACGACCAGTCGATGGCCTCCACCAGCGTCTCTTTGGGCTTGGCGGCGCCCTTTTGCGGTGTCGCCAGCACGTCGAACCGCCGCAGCAGCTGGCCGAGCAGCGCGTTGATGCTCATCTCCGACAGGCGCGCCGCCGCCAGCTCGATGGCCAGCGGGATGCCGTCCAGCCGCTGCACGATCCGCGCGGCGGAGGCCAGGTCCTCATCCGTGGGTTTGAACGCTGGGTTGACCTGCCGCGCGCGCTCTGTGAACAGGGTCACGGCCTCGCTGTCCGGCTTTTTACCCGGTCGCGGCAGCCCCAGCGGTGCGACATCGATGGGCGTCTCATCGTCGATGCGTAGCAGCTCACGCGTGGTCAGCAGAAAGACCGTCTCCGGCGCAGCCTTGATCAGCTGCACCAGCGGATCGTCCAGCTGGTCCACGATGCGGTCCACGTTGTCCAGCACGATCATGGTTCGGCCGCGCCCCTTCAGCGCGCAGCCGAGCTCCTCCAGCAGGTCCTTGGTGTCACCGCCCGACGTCAGCGGCGCGTTGATCACGCCGCCGATCAGGCCGCAGAGATCGACCATGGTCGAGATGTTCTCGACCTCGCACAGCCACGTGCCACCGTGGTCGCGATAGTGATCGACACGTGCGCGGGCAAACTCGATCGCCAGACGCGTCTTGCCGGTGCCCGGTGGGCCCGTCATGGTCAGCAGCCGCTTGCCGCTGTCCACAGCCTTGGCGATCTTGGTCAGCGTGGCCGCCCGCCCGATGAAGCTGTTCTTGTGTACCGGCAGGTTGCTGCGGTCCAGCAGGATCGACGACGCCTCGATCGGGAAGCGCGGCGCGATCTCGTCGGCCTGCGTGCTGGTCGCAGAGCCGTCCGGGTTGGGCAGCTTGGGGACCGTGATCGACGTGGGCTGGTCAAACAGCTCCCGGATCGTGAGCCCCAGCTGCTCGGGGTTGTTCTCGATGCCCAGGCTCTCCAGCAGCTGGTCCAGCGCGTTGCGCAGCTCGTCGGAGGTGGCGTAGCGATCGTCGGGGTGGCGGGCCAGGGCACGCAGCACCACGGTCTCGATGGCCGGCGGATAGCGCCGCACCAATGTCGACGGCTTTGGAACCTGGCATGCCTTCACGGCGCGCATGGTGTCGATGGTCGTCCCGCGCCGAAACAGACGCCGCAGCGTCGTCAGCTCAAACAGCAGGGTGCCCATGGCAAAGATGTCGGTGCTGGGCGAGACGGGCTTGCCGTCCAGCTGCTCCGGGGCCAGGTAGCTGGGCGTGCCCTTGATCTTGCCGGGCAGCGTGACGTTGACCTGGGTTTTGGCTTTGGCCAGCCCGAAGTCCAGGATTTTGGCCTGCCCGTCGAACGTGACCATGATGTTTCGCGGCGAGAGGTCGCGGTGCACGATGCCCAGCGGGACCCCGTTGTCGTCGCACTTGATGTGGGCGTAGTGCGCGCCGGCCGCCACGTCGCGCACGACCTGAATCGCGTTGGCCAGCCCGATCGAGCGGCCCAGCTTGATCGCGCGCGCCATCACCTGAGACAGGTCCCGCCCGTCCAGATACTCCATCGCGATGTAGTAGATGCCCTCGGCCTGGCCGATCTCGTGGACCCGGATGATGTTTTCGTGATCCAGGTGCTCCGAGACGCGCGCCTCGTCCGTGAACATGGTCACAAACATCGGATCCTGGGCCATGTTTCGCAGGATGCGCTTGACCACGACCTGGCGCTGGTGGCCGGACTCGCGCGTCTCAAGCGCCAGGTAGATCTCCCCCATGCCGCCGATCGCGATGCGTCTGACGAGTTCGTATTTCTCCGCGAACAGAGGGACGTCGGCCATTACTGAAGCAAGCCTACATCGCTTGACGGGGCTTGAGCAACGGCCCTACCTTTTGGCGTCTATGGTCTGGGTAATGGGCGCGGTAACGGTGGTGGCGGTCCTCGTCTTTCTGGCGGTGGCGATGGGCAACAGTTTGCCTCGCACGCACACGGTTAGGGTCACCCGTCTGTTCTCCGCGCCACAGGACGAGCTGTGGTCGCTCATGGCCGATTTCGCGGCCCAGACGCGGTGGCGAAAGGATCTCAGCTCGGTGGATCGCGCTGAGGACCGTGACGGAAACCGGGTCTGGACCGAGCGCTACAAGGGGCGCCAGGTCATGACGATGGAGACCTTGGAGCGCGTGGAGCCGACCCGATTGGTGCGCAAGATCAGTGAGGACAACGGGCCTTTCAGCGGGCGCTGGGAGATCGACCTGGAGCCGTTTGGCGACGCGACGCAGGTGACGATCACCGAGGTCGGGCAGATCGACAACCCGATCGCGCGGCTGGTCATGAAGCACGTGATGGGCGAGGACACCTACATCAAGAGCTATCTGGACGCGCTCACCGCGCATCTGACCTAGT
>CAZJHX010000100.1:0-38212 GCA_964545715.1 uncultured Myxococcales bacterium | reverse complement strand
CATCCAGCAGATGGGTCGCCGCCGAGTGACGCAGCGCGTGCGGGTGCACAGGGTCCCAACCCCCTGCGTCGTGATGTCGTTTGTTGAGGATGGTGCGCACGTAGCGGTCGCTGAGCCGGTTCCCGAAGCGGTTCAGAAAGAGCGCGGTCACGCCCTCGGCCGGCCGTCGGACCTCCAGGTAGCTGTTGATGGCGTCGATGGCGGGTTGGCCGATCGGCACGATGCGCTCCTTGTTGCCCTTCCCATGCACGCGCACGAGCTGAGCGTCCCGGTCGACGTTCTCCACATCCAGCCCGACCGCCTCGCTGACACGAAGGCCGCCGCCGTAGAGCACCTCGAGAATCGCCGCGTCCCGGCGGTGTGACGTGTCGTCAGCGCCCGCGCGGGCCGTGCGCGTCAGCAGCCGATCCACCTCCTCGGTATCGAGCACACGGGGTGCCCGCCTGCCGCCGGACGGAGATCGGACGCCCTCGCAAGGACTCTTTTCCAACCGCTCGATGGCCACTGCGTACTTGTAAAACGTGCGCAACGAGGCCAGCTTCCGAGCGATGCTGGAGGGCTTCAGTCGCCCATACAGGCGGTGAAGATAGGAACGCACCCCACCACTGTCAACCCCGTCCCATGTCAGGTTCTTCTCGGCCAGAAAGGCCATGAACTCATTCAGGTCCGCTGTGTACGCACGCACGGTGCGCGGCGAGAGCGCGCGAACCGCTGCGATATGGGAGAGGAAGTCATCGATTGGAGCGCCGGCGCCCATACCCGCCGACCCTAACATGGTATGGTGCGCGCCATGCGAAACACGCTCATCATGCTGGTTTTGGCTCTTTTTGCGACGGTCGCTTCAACGGCCGACGCCAAGCGCATCACGCTAAAGACCAAAGACGGGCTTCAAATCGCGGCGGACTACGTCGCCCCCACCGGCGCCAAGCGTGGCGTGCTGGTGCTGCTTCATGAGTACAAGATGCACCGCTTCGTCTGGAAGCCGCTCTACGCGCACGCCGCCAAAGAGGGGCTGGGCGTGCTGGCGCTGGACCTGCGAGGCCATGGTGAGTCAAAGCAGCAGGGCAAGGTCGACTATGAGTACAAGATCAACAGCCGGGAGGAGGCCGTCTTCACCTCGATGCACCTGGACGTTCTGGCCGGCATGAAGTGGCTCAAGTCCAAGGGGATACCGTCCAAGAAGGTGGTCCTGGTCGGCGCCAGCGTCGGCTGCAGCGTCGCCCTGCATTACGTGGCCGCCAACCCGAAGACCAAGGTGCGCGCCGCGGTTCTGATGACCCCCGGCAAGCACTACATGGCGATCCCGTCCATGGAGCACATCAAACGCTGGGGCACTCGCCCGCTCCTGCTGGTCACGTCACGGGATGAGGCGGACAAAGGCGCCAAGCAGCTTTACCAGGCGCTGCCGGACCGCTCGAAGGCCGTGCTGCTGCAGGTGAATCCGCGGCAGGCCCACGGGACGAAGATGTTCAAGAAGGTGCCGCTGATGGCGGAGCGCATCGCGGAGTGGGCGGCCATGCAGCTGGGCAAGACCGTCCAGTAGCCCTACGGCGCGGCGCAGACTCCCAGGCCGGCTGCCTTGTCGATGGCTGCGTACCCATTGTCACAGATGATCGAGCACTCGGCGAATGACGCATCGAGTGTGCAGTAGCGCCGGCAGGTGCTGCTTACGCAGGTCATGCCGGCCTTGCAGTCGTTTTGAAAGTCACAGGTGGCGCCCTCGACGTGCGCGCCCGCCCAGGCGCAGACCCCGTCATCCTCGCGCGTGCCGTAGCAGGCCCGGCCGATGCCGCAGTCCTGAGTCAGCAAGCCGCAGCTCGTCGCTGCGCGCGTCGTGAACGTCCAGCTGCGGAAGAACTCGACCCCGTCGGCCACGCCGCGGACGCGGACCTCATAGGTGCGACCGGGCAGCAGCGGCTCGTCCGTGTACAGCGCGACCGAGCTCTCGCCCTGGAGGTTCGTGTCGTTCTTGGGCGTCAGCAGCGTGTGCGGCAGCATGGCGTCCGTGTCGGTGTCCTTGATGAAGTGCTGCAGCACCTCGAACTCGGTGTTGAGCGCAAACGTCAGCGTGACAACCGGACCGGACGGATACCCCGACGGCGGCGGCGGCGGCTGAGGGCTCTCCAACCCGTCCCAGGCGAGCGCGACGTTGGTGGCGCCGTCCGGCGGCCAGACCACGCCCCCGGGAATGATGGGCTCGACCCCGTCCCCGGCGCCCACGTCCAGCACGTTGATGCGCGCCTTGCCCAGATGGCGCTCGGCGTAGCCCACATGTTGGGCGGCCGGGTGCAGCAGCGGCAGGCGGTGATAGACCGTCTCCATCCAGTGGGCGACTGCGGCGGCGGGCGTCGCCTGGTACGCGATGACCTCGCGGAACGGCAGCCCGTTGTAGCCGGCGACCTTCATGCGCTCCCAGAAGCGCTCGCCAAAGAAGCCGTCCCGGTCGGGCGCCTCCTCGTGCACGCTGAGGCCTTCGTCTTCGTACAGATCGGGGTGCAGCAGGACATAGTTCGCATGCGCGCCGGATGCGTCATTCAGCTGCCCGATCATGTGCAGCGGGCCGAGGCCGGCGCGAATTCGGTAGGTGTTGACCCACCACAGCGCGTTGTTTTGTGCGGTGGTCGCGTTTTCGGGCGCGTGTCCAAGCTGCATCGGCTCCTGCGGGTCCAGCGGGCTGCGCACCGGCTGCGGCCGCTTGAACGCGTCGCCGTCCGAATGAGCGATCGCCGCCTCCCCGTACGGTGCGCAAGCAGCGATGAGGAACCCGAGCGAAATAGAAATGAGCCGATGCCTAACCATCCCAACCTGGTGAACGGGACGGGGGCCTGCGGTCTTAAGGTCGACATAATCCCGGGGAACTTTGAACGACCGGCGGGCTCAAAGTGTTGTGACGTTGGGGCTCAGATAGATCCCTGCGTCGACTCGTGCGTTTCAACCACGAGTTCAATGCAATTACCTGCGGGGAAGACGCCGAATGCACCTGCCATGGATGAAGAGCCAAAAGGAGCGTCGCTTTCACCAGCGGCTGCTCCCGCACGCCGACAATCTGTACTCCTACGCCCTACGCCTCACGCACAACACCTCCGACGCCGAAGACCTGGTCCAGGACGCGCTGCTCAAAGCGTTTGACGCCCTGGACCGCCTGCCCGAGGGCAGCAACTACAAGGGCTGGATCTTCACGATTCTGCGCAACACGTGGTTGAGTCGGATGCGTCGCGCGGGTCGTGTGGAGTATCGGGATGCGCCGCCGGACGAAGCGGACCGCCGCCCCGATCCGTTGATCTCGATGGAGCACGGACACGGTGAGCGGGAAAAAGACCGCTTTGACGACATCGTGCATCGCGCGCTGATGACGCTGCCCGAAGTGCAGCGCTCGGCTGTCCTGCTGTGCGACGTGGAAAAAATGCCGTACGCCGACATCGCGCGCGTGCTGGGCTGCCCCGTCGGCACCGTGCGCAGTCGCATCTTTCATGCCCGTCGCGCCCTACGCGCCGCGCTCACCACCTACGCCCAAGAGCAAGGAGTCATCCGTCATGGAGACGTTGCTGTGTCGAAGGTTTGATCTCGCCCGGTCTGCCGGCCGCGCTCTGGAGGACGCCGACCCCGTTGTCGTGCGCCATCTCGAAGAGTGCGGTCGCTGCCAGGAGGTCTACGAAGCCGAGCTGTCCATCGCCGATGCGCTGGTCCGCCACCAGTCCCCTCTGCCGCCCGTCGCCCGCAAGCGCATCGAGGCCCTGGTCGCCGTCCACGCACGCGCTGGTCGCGGCTCCGGCCCGTCTCTGGGTCCGACGGGCAACAGCTGGGCCATCGCCCTGGCTGCCCTGGCCGCCGCCGCCGTGCTGGTGTTGGCCGTGATGCCCCCCGCCGCCGCTGAGACCACCCCCGAGCCCGAAGCCCAGGCCGCGGGTTTGACTCCGACTCCGACCGTCGCGCCGCAGCCCCAACGCGCCGAGGGCGAGGCGATCTCGGGTCTGCAGCGCCTGATCGAGCGACACCGCACCCCCCAGCGGCTCACCGGTGATGTGCCCAACCCGGCGGTCGTGTACGAGGCCAAGCTCCCGCACGCGCTGGCCAACCAGCTGGTCGCGCAGCCTGAGTCCAGCACCGCCAGCTGGGACGGCTTCGGCCTCGTCACCCACGTGGATGACGCCACGCTGTTCGTTCTCGATCGCGCGCGCGCAGTCGTCGACCCGGTCCTGGAAGAGGTGCTGACCGACGCCGGCTCGATCACCTTGCAGCGCGGTCCCCACCAGATCGCCATCGCGCGGCGCGACAACCGCCTGTTCGTCATCATCGCGAACCCCGCCGGCCTCGAGTCGGTCGCCGGCGACCTTTAGAAGGTCTAACGCATCCCGGCCGGCGCCCAGAGATTGTGTTTTCGGGCCTCGCTGAGCGCCGTTCTCGCGTCCGCCAGCGGCGCAAACTCTCGCTTGTAGTCGGCAAAGCGGCCCCCTGACCGCCAGGCCCTGTGAGCGGCCAACCCGGCTTCCTCTCCACCCTGACTCAGCACGTACTCCACCCACGCCCACCGCGGCGAGACGCTGCGGATCTCCACCCGACCCTTCAGCTGGTTTCTCAGGCGTTTGATGCGCCGCTCCAGCAGCTTCAGGTCCTGGAATGGTGCGTCGCCCAGCGGCGTGTGCAGCTTGGGGACCAGCGGGCTGACGCCGAGCGCGACCCGCGGCATCAGCTTGGTCAGGTCCAGGCTGAACTGCGCCAGCTCGTCGATGTCCTCGTCCCGCTCGCCCGGCAGTCCCACGATCACGTAGAGCTTGAGCACCTTCATCTTGAACTTGCGCGCCAGGCGGGTCGCCTCGATCAGGTGGCGGTCGCGCAGGCCCTTTTTCAGGCGGCCCCGCATCGCCTGGCTCGGCGCGTCGCTGGCGATCGTCATCGTGCGGTAGCCGCCGCGCTGCAGCAGCTCGACAAGCTCCTCGTCCAGGCGGTCCGCGCGCAGGCTCGAGATGCCCACACCCTTGCCGGCGTCCACCGCGGAGCGCAGCACTTGCTTGATGTGCGTGTATTCGCTGACCGCCGCGCCCACGAAGCCGATGCGTGGCGCGTCGCAGTCCATCGCGCGCTCTACCAGGTCCGCAGGCGCCTCACGCATGGGCTGGGCCGTCGCGCGCATGACGCAGAACGTGCAATAGCGGGGGCAGCCGCGACTGGCCTCGACCAGCAGCATGTCCGACAGCTCGGCGTCCGGGGTCCAGATCTGGCCGACCGCCGGGAGATCGGCGGTGGTCGCCAGCAGCATGTCGGGGACCGCCGAGCCATGGCGCGCCGGCACGTAGACGCCGGGGATCTGGGCCAGCGTGTCCAACAGGCCCTCGCGGTTGCCGGTCCGTTGCTCGGTCAGCAGGGCGTCCAGCAGCGGCGTGACGGCCGGCTCGCCGTCACCCACCACGATCGCGTCGGCAAAGGGCGCCAGCGGCAGGCAGTTGCTCATGGTGATCGGCCCGCCAAGGAGCACCGGCGGGTACGCGTCTCCGCGCGCCGATCGCTCGGCGGGCACGCGCGCCAGATCCAGCAGTTCGAAGACGCACGCCAGGTCGGGCTCGTAGGCCAGGCTGATCGCGATGCAGTCCGCGCCACCGACCGGGCGGCCCGTCTCCACGGTGACCAGCGGTTTGTCGGCTCTCCGGTGCTCCGCGACGTCGTCGGGCAGCATCGCGCGCTCGCAGCAGACGTCCGGGTGCGCATTCATGGCCCGGTAGATCAGCTGGTAGCCCAGCGAGCTCATCGCCACGCCGTACGGGTTCGGGTACACGAGCGCCACGTGGTAGCCCCCGGTGCCCAGAATCGTGCCGGTCTCGCGCGCCAGGCGCTCTCTCGCTGCGGTCGTACTCAGTGCGAGCACCCGCGCGTCTCTTTGATCTCGTGCAGCAGCTGCTGAGCCTCGGCGCGGGTCATGCGCCGCATGGGCAGCGACTCGGCCTCGCGCGCGGACTCGGCGTCCGCTGGATCGGGCGCCGCAGTGGGTTGGGGCGGGGTCCAGCCGTCGCCGCCCACGTCGATGTAGATCGGGTTTGTAAACGCGAACGGACGCGCGCCGGTGCTGGGATACACCGGATACATCGCCGGCACCGCGTCGCTGCCCTCGACCAGTACGATGTACCAGCCGTCTTCGGCGACCTCGAGCTCAAACGTGACCACGCGCTTGTACGCCTTGCCGTCGACCAGATCGTCGCCGGTCAGCGTCACCGTCTCTTCTGCGACCGGGTCAAAGCTCGCCTCGCCCGTCTCGCCCGGCTCAGGTGCCTGGTCCGTGACGTTGCTCACCAACTGCACGCTGTCGAAGGCCATCCACCGTGCGACCTGCACCTGCGCCGTAAACGTCACCGGGCCGGGGGCGGGGATGACCAGCGTGTCCCCGATCTGCGCGGTCTGGGAGCCGCTGGCCGCGGTCACCTCGACAAACGGACCCGTGCCGCCGGTGGCGCGGCCCTCGTTGATCGCCTTGGCAAACTCCTGCGCCGAGAACGTCGCCGGCGTGTCGAAGTCCTCGCCCACCCGCGCCCAGGTGCGCGCGCCCCCGCTCATCGACCGGATCGCCTTGTGGGTGTCCGACACGGCTGTACCTGTGCGCCGCAGTCCACGGCTGAGCAGCGTGAACCAGTACGAGGAGGTCTCCAGAAAGCGCGTCTTGGACAGGCCGTTCATGATCTCCACCGCTGTGAAATCGGCGGACCACAGCCCGGTGTCGCCGGTCGCCTCATCGCCCACAGCGCCCGCGATGCGAAAGCCCGCCGGATCGGCGTAGGTGGCGTCTGTGTTGGCGTCCCACTTCACAAAGCGGAAGTAGCCGTTCTCCGGGTGGTTGACCTGCACGACCTGCTCGCCTTCATCGGCCAGCAGCGCCTCGAAGATCTTGCTGGGATGCCAGCCGTCGTCCTCGCCGTTGGACCAGTCGCGTGCGCCCCCGGTCAGGTCGTCGGCGTCATGCTCCAGCGGAAAGGCGTTGAAGTGCCCGTAGTCGAACGTCGTCAGCTCCTCACCCACGACCGTCGAGATCTCGTGCTCGGCGCCGAGCGCGGCCACGGTCGGCGCAAAGTCGGTGATGAAGTCGTGATCGGTGGACACCAGGACATCGACGCCCTCGCTCATCATCGCGCGCACGCGGCGGCCGTTGGGCACCGGGCTGTCGGGCGAGTTGATCGCGTGCACGTGCAGGTCGCCGTTCACCCAGCCCGTGGTGTCGATCACCTTCTCGATGACGGCGGACACATTGACCGAGTCGCCCGCCGCGGCAGAGACCGGCTTGCCCAGCAGGCTGTTGTCCGGCCACACGCTCCAGGCCGGACCGCGGCTGATCACGATGGTGTAATCGCCGGACGGGACGTCGATCGTCGCGGCGCCGTCCACCCCCAGAAAGCGCGTCGCGACCACGCCGCCGGGCGGTCCGTCAAAGTCCACGTCCTTGTTCAGCGCCGTCGGTCCGGGCGGGCAGTCCGCCGCGCAGCGCACGGACACCTTGGCGGGGATCGACTGGCCCGCCGGGTCCGCTACCGCAACCACGATGGACGCTTGCGCCTCCACGGACAGCTCCAGCGACTCGGTCTTGCCCGTCGCGATGGTCACACCCTTGGCGTCGACCAGCACGCGGCGGCTGGAGGGATCCACCGCCACGTCCCACACGCCGGCCGTTAGCTGCGCGGTGGCCTTGCCGTCTTTGTCCGTGCGCGCCTGCGAGTAGGCCACGCCGTCTTGAACAAACGACACACGGTGGTCGGGCACCGCAAAGCCCGCGGTATCCAGCAGCGTGATCTCCAGGGTGCCGGTCTCCGCGCCGCGCAGCGTATTGATCGTGTTCGTCACAGAGGTCAGCGAGCCGTCGCCGACGACCACCCACTTGCCCAGCACGCCGATCTCGTCCTGCTTCAGGTCGAACACGGTCGGCAGCTCCGCCAGCTCCTCGGCGGGGCGCACCAGCGACGTCAGCACGTCCTCGATGCCGTACGCGATGCCGGCCACGCCGCTGATCGCCAGGTATCCGCCGCCCGTGTCGGGCACCACGGCGTACGAGCCCGTCTTGCCGACAAACGCCAGGTAGTCGATCGACTCGGGGTTGTACCCTTTGTACCCAAAGCCCTTCAGGCTGGACGCCGGGTTGAAGAACTCGACCGCGCCGCCGCTGTCCACCAGGTCGCCCAGCAGCACGATGACGTTGTCGGCGCCCAGATTCTGCACCGCCGTGACCACTCGGATGGCGTTGGAGTCCGCGCCCAACACGTAATAGATGGTGATCTTCAGCTGGACCTCGGCATCCGGGTCAAACGACAGCTGCGACGCCAGATTGCCGATGAAGCTCTGCACCAGCGACTTCAGGTTCAAGAAGTCGTTGAGCGTCGACATGCCGGTCACGGCCAGGATCGCGGGGCCCTCGGAGCCGTCCGAGATGACGTCATACCGCTCCGCCAGCAGGGTGCGTCCCAGCTGGATGAAGCTGCACGCCTCTCCCATCACGTCGTGGGTGCTGCCGTTCTCGCCGACGAGGCTGGCGTCGATGAGATTGCCGCCCCACGGGCACGGGCTGGAGTGCCGGTCGGGTCCCTGTACGATGAAGCGCGCGGTGTCGTTGCCGAGCAGCCAATCGCCGACGCGGCCGCTGACCGCCTCGCCGTCCATCAGGTCGGCGGCATCGTCGATCTTCCGGACCCACGCGCCCGCCTGGAGGCTGTCATATTCGGTCAGGTCCGTGGCGACCGGCGCCAGTGGGTCCGCGGGCGGCGGTCCGTCATCGGGTGCGGCGACCTCCGGCACGTCCGGCGCGGCATCCGGCGCGACCACAGGCTCATCGGAGTCCTCGGAACAGGCGGCTATCGCCGCGCAACAAACAACCAGCAGGAGTCGCTTTTTCACGAGCGCAAAGTAGGCGTCGAGCCTTGCTTCGTCAACGCAAATGCGCCATAGCAAGGCCATGGATCCATCTTGGATCGAGATCTCCCGCTCCGCATTAGCGCACAACCTGACGGTGCTGAAATCACTCGCCGGCGCTGCGCGGGTTGCGGCGGTGGTGAAGGCCAACGCGTACGGCCATGGGCTCGCCCTTTGCGGCCGGCTGTTCGCCGAGGCGGGCGCCGATCTCCTGGCCGTCAACGACGTCGCCGAGGTGGCGCCGCTCCGGGATCTGGGCACCCCCATCTACGTGCTGGGCCCCACGTTTGCCGAGCAGGCGGCCGAGATCGCCGCGCTCGGGTGCCATGTGGTCACGTCCTCGCCGTCGCACAGTGACGCTATGGCGGCTGCGGGCCGTGCGGCGGGCGTGCAGGTGCCTGTGCACATCAAGGTTGAGACCGGCACGAACCGGCAGGGGCTCGACCCGTCCGAGGCGCGACTGCTGGCGGACCACGTTCAGGCTACCGACGGCGTGAGGCTGGCCGGGATCGCCACCCATCTGGCCGACGTTGAGGACCACACCGAGCACACCTTCGCCCGTGTGCAGCTGGACCGCTTCGAGGCGGCCTTTCCGACGCTGCCCGAGGGCGCTTGGCGCCACTGCGCGTCCACGGCCGCTCATCTGGTCGTGCCCCGCTCGCGCTACGACATGGTCCGCCCCGGCATCGGCTGTTACGGGCTGTGGCCGTCTCGCGAGACCCGCATCTCCAGCGACATCCTTCACGGGGGCGCTGTCTCCCTGCAGCCGGCGCTGACCTGGAAGACGCGCGTCGCGGTGCTCAAGCTCGCGCCCATCGGCGGCTACGTTGGTTACGGGCGCACCGAGCGCCTCTCCCGCGCGACCCGCATCGCGGTGCTGCCCATCGGCTACTACGACGGCTACGACCGCCTGCTCTCCGGTAAGGGGCAGGTGCTGGTCGGCGGTCAGCGTGCGCCGGTGGTGGGGCGCGTCTGCATGAACATGACGATGGTCGACGTGACGGGCATCGACGGTGTCGCGGTCGGGGATGAGGTGGTGCTGCTGGGCATTCAGGGCGCGGCGTCCGTGACCGCGGACGAGATCGCGGGCTGGACCGGCACGATCAACTACGAGGTGACCACCCGAATTCACGAGCGCCTGCCTCGGGTGGAGGCGCCGTGAGTGGACAGGTTGCCGCGTTCTTCGACATGGACCACACCGTGGTGTTGTGCAACACCGGGCGCGTCTACCTGCAGGACATGCGTCGGCGCGGACAGCTGCGGTGGCGCGACATGCTGCGGGCGTCAGCGGTCTTCCTGCGCTACAAGCTGTCCATGGTCGACATGTCGCGGGTGATCGCCGAAGCGGTGAAGAACCTGGAGGGCGTCTCCGTCGAGGAGCTGGAGGCCCGCTGTGAGGCGATCTTCCAGGAGCGAGTCAAGTCCCGCGTCTCTCAGGAGGCGGCCGCGGTCATCGAAGACCACCGCGCCAGGGGGCACCGGATCGTGATGCTTACGGCGCAGACCCCGTACATGGCGGCGCCGGTGTGTCGCGCGCTGGGTATCGAGGACTGCCTGTCGACCGAGCTGGAGGTTGTGGACGGGCGCTTTACGGGGCTGATTCTGCGCCCCGCTTGTTACGGTGCAGGCAAGTGCCATTGGGCCGCTCAGTACGCCGAAACCCACGGCGTGGACCTGGCCGCGTCATATTTCTACACGGACTCCTACTCCGATGTGCCGATGCTGGAGCAGGTGGCGCATCAGCGTGTGGTGAATCCGGACCCGCGACTTCGCCTGCACGCCCGCCGCCGACAATGGCCGGTGCTACACTTCGCCAGTTGAGGAGCCAGCGACCCCCGTGACCGACATTCCCACGAGCCTGGCGGGTATTGCGCAGTCTTCGGATCTGCTGCAGGCGGCCCGGTGCGCGCATGAGGTGCTGCGCGGCTGTGGCCTCGATCGCACGGCCTATTATCGGCTGACGGACCGCGGGCTGGAGCGCCTGGGCGCCTTTGACGGCGACGGCGCCTGGGCCGACACCCCACGGCTGCTGTCCCCGGTGCCCAGCGTGCTGGACCCCTTGATAGGGTCGCGGCCGCCCGACGCCGTCCCGCTGGGCGAGGTCTGGTCGGCGGAGGCGCTGAGTGGGACCACCGCGCTGCCGATGACGGTGGCGGATGGCGCGGCCGGGGTCATGTTTGTGCCGGCGTTCGAGGGACCGCCGGCCGCGACCGTGACCGATGTGGCGTCGATGATGGCGGCCTGCATCCGCATGGGCGCGGGACGCTGATGAGCTCGGGCGTCTTCGCCGCCAGGAGTACGGGAGCCTGTTGAAGGCCGAGACGCTGGCGGCGACGGCCATGCTCAGCGCCGGTGTGGCCCATGAGCTGAACAACCCGCTGGGCGTAGTCGTCGGCCTGGCCGAGCTGCTGGTCATTGACGAGGACCTGCACGAGTCGGTTCGCGCGGACCTTCGGGTCATCGTGAAGGAGACGGGGCGCGCTGTTCAGGTCGTACGTCAGCTGCTCAGCTACGGGCGTGGCGGCGGCGGGCTGCTGGAGGTTGTGGACGTCGTCGAGCTGGCGGAGAGCTCGGCGATCATCTTCGAGGCGACACGGGCGCCCGTTGAGGTGACGCTGACCCGCGACCTGGGCACCGAGCCGGCGCCCGTCATGGCCGATGCGTTTCGACTGCAGGAGTCGCTGTTGGCGATCTTCGACAACGCGGCCAAGGCCATCGCCGAGGCGGATCGCGAGTCGGGGCGCATCGAGATGGCGCTGACCACCGACCCGGAGCACGTGACCATCCGGATCACAGACGACGGTCCGGGTATCGAAGCGGACGACATGCGCAGGCTCTTCGACCCGTTCTTCACGACGCGCGAGGTCGGCAAGGGCGCGGGCATGGGGCTCGCGCTGGTCCATCGGACCGTTCGGGACTTCGGCGGCCAGATCCGATGCGAAAACGCGGAGGGCGGGGGCGCCTCGTTTGTCATCACGCTCGATCGGTACACGGAAGACGCATGAGATCTTTTTCCTCAAGTTTGGCGGCGCATCCGCCGAGGACGCTTAGGTGATGGGGCAACGTTTGAAGACGCCGGTGATCTATCTTGCGGACGACGAGGAGAACAATCTGCTGTTGTTCCAGCGCTCGCTGCGGCCGTTTGATTACGACCTGCGCTGTTTTCGAGACGGCCAGGAGGTGCTCGATGCGCTGGAGACCAATCCGGCGCCCGACCTGATCCTGAGCGATGTGATGATGCCGCGCGTCAACGGCTATCAGGTCTGCGAGATCGTCAAACAGAACGTACGCACCGCGATGGTGCCAATCGTGCTGGTCACGGGGCTCAATGAGGTCAAGGACAAGATCCGAGGGCTGGAGGCCGGCGCCGACGACTTTCTGCACAAGCCCTTCCATCCGCTGGAGCTGCGGGCGCGCGTAAAGTCGCTGCTGCGCATCAAGTCACTCAACGATCAACTCGAGAACAAGAACCAGCTGCTGGCCGACGAAAAGGTCCATCTGGAGGAGCTCGTTCGCGAGCGCACGGTGGAGCTCGAGGAGCTGACCATCGGACTGACCGCGGCGCTCGAGAAGGCCAACCGCTTGAACGACGAGGATACGGGCAACCACATCAAGCGCGTGTGCTCCTACTCAGAGCTGCTGGCGCGTGGCCTGGGTCTGGCGCCCGCGAGCTGTCAGTCGATCGGCCGGTACGCGTCGCTGCACGACGTCGGCAAGGTCGGCATTCCGGACCACATCCTGAAAAAGCCGGGCAAGCTGACCGACGCGGAGTGGATCGAGATGAAGCGCCACACCGTCTACGGTTACGAGCTGCTGAAGGTCGCCGGCGCGGACGTCATCGCGCAGAACATCGCCCTGTGTCACCACGAGAAGTACGACGGCAGCGGGTATCCATATGGCCTCAGAGCGGAGCGGATCCCGATCGAGGCGCGCATCGTGACTGTGGCGGACGTCTACGACGCGCTGCTGAGCAAGCGCTGTTACAAGTCAGCGTTTGCTTTGGATCGCGCTGAATCCATCATGCATGAGGGGCGCGGCACCCATTTCGATCCGCATGTCGTGGACATCCTCTTCGAGAGCCGTGACCAGATCGAGGTCATCAAGCGCACCTACCGGGACTTTGAGGACGAGGTCTCCGGAATCGGCGAGGTCACGCTGGACACACCGCCAAGACACTTGCGCTGAGGACTTGCCACCCGCTTGACGGCGGTGGTGTAGTAATCCCCATTGAAGAAGATTGAAGCCATCATCCGTACGTCCGCGCTGGACGCTGTGAAGGCCGCGCTGAAGGCCGAGGGCATCGCGGGGATGACGGTCTCGGAGGTGCGTGGGTGTGGTCGCACGGGTGGTCACACCAAGGCGTATCGCGGCGCCGAGTACGTCGCGGACCTGGCGCCCAAGATCAAGCTGGAAGTTGTCGTGCCGGACGGCCGAAGCCCGAGCGTCGTGGACTGCATCGAGCGCTCTGCCCGGACTGGCCGGACCGGCGACGGCAAGATTTTTGTCCTGCCCGTCGAGCAGGTTGTTCGCATCAGAACCGGGGAGAGGGGGCGTGATGCGCTCTAACTCCATCGCCGTCGCCCCTTGCGTCATACGGCGTACAGGTTCATGCTTAAGTCGATAGGGGATTCATATGACCTGTAAGAGTTGCGGGAAAAACCTCCCGGCGAAGCTGACCATCAAGTTCTGCCCGTTCTGCGGGTCCAGCCGCGAAGAGCCGGCGACCGAGGAGCGCAAGTCCGACACCGCTCCGTACCTGGGCGCCCCCAAGGACAAGGACATCGCGGATACGATAATCGACGACGGCAAGGACACCCGTGAAGAGCCGGTCGCGGCGGTGACGCGCGAAGAGCCCACCGTCATGGACACGATCGAGACGGACCAGCCGGCCATCGAAGAGCCCGCGGAAGAGGACTCGTCCGAGGCCGCGACGCTGTTCGAGATTCAGGCTGTCGACGTGACCATTCAGGACGCGGCCCCGGCTGCAGTGCCCGCGATTCCCAGCTCCGAGCAGCGCACGGTGATCAACATGGACGCCGTCTCCCAGGAGGAGATGGAGGCGCTCATGCGTCGCAGCTCAGAGCCGGCGATGCCGGTGTCGCGCGCACCCCAGGCGACCCGCGCCGAGACCCCCAAAGCGACGAAGAAGAGCAAAAAGGGCGGCAAGAAGGACGACAAGAAGGACGCCAAGTTCAGTGAGACTGCGTGGTTCATGCAGGCCGTGACGCCGGAGAGCCTGGCGGAGGCTGAGGGCGAGGCGCTCTCGTACGCGGAGCAGGACTCGATGACCGACCGTTATCGCACGGAAGAGCGGCTGCCGGACGAGGTGCGCAAGGACTTCTCGCTGACTATGAACGAGGGCGAAGTCCCGGACGAGGAGGCGCTGTCCAAGCCGCCCCCCAATCGCAAGAAAAAGCGCAAAAAGTAGCGCAGCAAGCCGCTCCTGATAATCTTCGATCACCTAAACAAACGTTCTGGACGTGAACGTTTGTATAGGTTAATCTCCGGCCCATGACGTTGAGGGTGGAGATGGTCGTGATCGGGGATGAGCTCCTCAACGGGACCGTCACCGATACAAACAGTGCCTGGATCGGCCGTCGCGCGGCCGAAATCGGCGTGACTATCGCGCGCCGCCAGGTTGTGCCGGACGTCATCTCGGACATCGTCGGGGCCATGGAGTTGGCCGCCTCCGCCGGCGCAGCGATCGTCGTGCTCAGCGGCGGCCTCGGTCCTACCGAAGACGACCTGACTGCCCAGGCTGCGGGGGCTTTTCTGGGCGTGGACGTCGTGCTGCACGAGGAGGCGCTGTCGCAGGTGCGCGCGCGCCGAGAGCGGTCGCGGCGGATGCTGACCGACCTGGACGAGAAGCAGGCCTGGCTGCCACAGGGCGCCACGGTGCTTGAGAACCCGGTGGGTACGGCGCCGGCGTTTTCGGTCCAGCGCGACAACACGTGGTTCATCGCGCTGCCGGGCGTGCCTCGCGAGCTGCACAAGCTGATGGAGCTTTACGTGCTGCCGCGGCTGCGTGCGGGCGTCGAGCAGGTGCCGTCGGTTGGCACCTGGAAGTTCTTCGGCGTCACCGAGTCCCAGTTGGCCGGCCAGGTGAACACGCTGGACACCGACGGGCTGGAGCTGCACTACCGCGCCCACTTCCCGGAGATTCACGTGACGGCCGTGGCCGCTGATCCGGCCTGCATCACGCGGTTTGGAGATGCGCTCATCGCGCAGCAGGCGCACAAGTATTTTGGCGGGCCGGAGGCCGAGTTTGCCGCGGCCGTCAATTCAGGCCTGCGCGCGCGCAACCAGACCGTGGCCACGGCAGAGTCGTGCACCGGCGGCATGATCGCCCAGATGATCACGTCGGTCGGGGGGGCCAGCGACGTGTTTGCGCACGGCGTGGTGGCCTACGCCAACGAGGTCAAGCGGGACGTTTTAGGCGTTTCGCAAGAGCTGCTGGAGACCCATGGCGCGGTCAGCGAGCCGGTAGTCGTGGCCATGGCCGAGGGCGTTCGCGCGCTTGCCGGCGCCACATTCGGCGTGGCGGTCAGCGGCATCGCCGGCCCCGGTGGCGGCACCCCTGAAAAGCCGGTCGGCACAGTTCATATTGCGGTCGCGCATCCCGAAGGTGTGGCGCACCGCCGATTTCATTTCCCATTTGAGCGCGACCGCGTGCGGGTCGTGACCGCGTACGCCGCGCTCGCCCTGGTTCACAA
Organism: uncultured Myxococcales bacterium; assembly: GCA_964545715.1. Lineage (GTDB taxonomy): Bacteria > Myxococcota_A > UBA9042 > CAZJHX01. The sequence goes on along the minus strand of CAZJHX010000100.1, from coordinate 22,622 downwards.
ACTCAACCACCGACAAACCTGAAGGAACGCTGGCATGGCAAAGAAGACGAGCAACAAGATCACCATCAACCCCAAAGACGACCGCGAGCAGCGCCTGGAGCTGACGCTGGCCAACGTCGAAAAGCAGTTCGGCGCGGGCAGCGTGATGCGGCTGGGCTCGGCCAACATCGCGGCCGGCATCAAGGTCATCAAGACCGGCTCGGTCGGTCTGAACCTGGCGCTGGGCGTCAACGGCTACGCGACCGGGCGCATCGTCGAGGTCTACGGGCCTGAGGCCTCCGGCAAGACGACGCTGGCGCTGCACGCGATTGCGGAGTGCCAGAAGGCGGGCGGCATCGCGGCGTTCATCGACGCTGAGCACGCGCTTGACGTGACCTACGCGCGCTCGCTGGGCATCAACGTCGAGGAGCTGCTGTTCAGCCAGCCGACGACGGGTGAAGAGGCGCTTGAGATCGCGGACATGCTGGTCCGGTCGGGCGCTGTAGACATCATCGTGGTCGACTCTGTGGCGGCGCTGGTGCCGCGTGCCGAGCTCGAGGGCGAGATGGGCGACTCCCACGTCGGCCTGCAGGCGCGGCTGATGTCGCAGGCGCTGCGCAAGCTGACCGGCACGCTGAGCAAGAGCCAGACCTGCCTCTTCTTCATCAACCAGATCCGCATGAAGATCGGCGTCATGTTCGGCAGTCCGGAGACGACGACGGGCGGCAACGCGCTGAAGTTCTATGCCAGCCAGCGTCTGGACGTGCGCCGCATCGCGACCCTGAAAGAGAAGGACAAGATGATCGGCAACCGGACCCGCGTCCGCGTGGTCAAGAACAAGCTGGCGCCGCCGTACCGCACGGTGGAGTTCGACATCATGTACGGCAAGGGCATCAGCTACGAGGGCGACCTCATCGACCTGGCCGTGGATCGCAACATCGTCCAGAAGTCGGGCTCCTGGTACAGCTACCAGGGCGATCGGATCGGCCAGGGCCGCGAGAACGCCAAGACCTGGCTGTCGGGCAACCCCGAGGCGGCGACGGCGATCGAGACCGCCATCCTCAAGCACGAGGGCGTGATCAAAGAGGACGAGGCCCCGATCGTTGCGGGTACCGTCTCCCCACAGGTCAACTAGTTGACAACTAACTCACCCTATTGGGTGTAGCCCTGCGGTCCTGCTACACTCGGCGCCGGCGCAAGTGCGTTTGGAGCTCGAGTCATGTCCGTCAATGTCGACCAGATTCTGCGGTTCGCCGTTCAGCAGGAAGTCAGTGACATCCATCTGAAGGTCGGGCGTCCGCCTATCTATCGCAAGGACGGGCGGCTGGTGCCTCACAAGGGCGCCATGATGCTGCAGCCCATCCACATCAAAGAGTGGGTGGAGCACATGGCGGGCGAGCGGCACCGCGAGATCCTCAACGAGATGGGCGAAGTGGACTTCGGCTATCACCTGCATGGGGTGGCCCGGTTCCGCGTCAACGCCTTCTACCAGCGCGAGCTGGCCGGCATGGTGCTGCGCGTGGTGCCGACAACGATTACGCCGCTGACCACGCTCGATCTACCGGACTCGGTCGCCAAGCTGACCGATCTGCGCCGCGGGCTGGTGCTCGTGACCGGCGCCACCGGGTCGGGCAAATCGACGACGCTGGCCGGGATGATCGACAACATCAACCGCGCACGTGCGGCACACATCCTCACGATCGAGGACCCGATCGAGTTTGTCCACGAGGACAAGAAGTCGGTCGTGAACCAGCGCGAGGTCGGGCAGGACACGGGCTCGTTCATCAGCGCGCTGCGGTCCGCGCTGCGTCAGGACCCGGACGTCATTCTCATCGGCGAGATGCGCGACGCTGAGACCATCGGGACGGCCCTGCACGCGTCCGAGACAGGTCACCTGGTGCTGTCCACGCTGCACACACTGGACGCGACCGAGACCGTGACCCGTATCATCGGCATGTTCCCGCCGCACGAGCAGGGCCACATTCGCAAGGCGTTGGGCAACACGCTGCAGGGGGTGGTCAGCCAGCGACTGCTGCCGAAGAAGGGCGGCAAGGGGCGCATCGCCGCGTGCGAGGTCATGCTGGTGACCGACCTGGTGCGCGAGTGCATCTGGGACCCGGAGCGCACCCACGAGATTCGCGAGTACATCAAGAAGGGCAACCGAACACACGGCTCTCAGACCTTCGACCAGGCTCTGGTCGCGCACTTCCGTGCCGGGCTGATCGATGAGCGCACCGTGTACGACTACGCCTCCAACCCGAACGACGTGAAGCTGCTGTTGAGCGGCATCTCCTAACCGGAAAGACAAGAGCATGACCTGGACGAGCGATCAGATCCGCGAGACGTTTCTCGACTTCTACGGCAAGCGGGGGCACCGGCGTACGTCGTCGCTGTCGCTGGTGCCGCCCGGCGATCCGACCCTGCTGTTTACCAACGCGGGGATGGTGCAGTTCAAAGACGTGTTCACCGGGCGCTCCAGCGTGAACTACACGCGGGCGACGTCCTCTCAGAAGTGCCTGCGCGTCAGCGGGAAGCACAACGATCTGGAGAACGTCGGCCGGACGCGACGCCATCACACCTTCTTTGAGATGCTGGGCAACTTCTCGTTTGGCGACTACTTCAAAGAGGGCGCGATCGAGAGCGCGTGGGAGCTGCTCACCGAGGTGTACAAGCTCGATACGAGCAAGCTGTTCGTGACCGTGCACCCCGACGATGACGAGGCGCGCCAGCTCTGGGCGAAGATCTCCTCACTGCCGCCCGAGAAGATCGTCGACGACCCTGAGAACTTCTGGTCGATGGGCGACACGGGGCCATGCGGTCCGTGCTCGGAGATCCACATCGATCAGGGCGAGGAGGTCACGGGCGATGACCGGCTGCTCGAGATCTGGAACCTCGTCTTCATGCAGTACGATCGGGACGACTCGGGCACCCTGACGCCGCTGCCGGCGCCGTCCATCGACACCGGCATGGGGCTGGAGCGCCTGGCGGCTGTGCTGCAGGGGCAGACGTCCAACTACCACTCGGACCTGTTCACCCCGATCATCAACAAAGCCGCTGAGCTGGCGGGCGTGACGTACGAGCGCAGCGACTCGGAGCAGGACGTGGCGCTGCGGGTGATCGCCGACCACAGCCGGTCCGCCGCCTTCTTGATCGCGGATGGCATCTATCCCAGCAACGAGGGGCGCGGCTACGTGATCCGCCGCGTCATGCGCCGGGCGATGCGGTTTGGGCGCAAGCTGGGGCTGGACGGGCTGTTTCTGGTGCACACCTGCGCAGCGGTCGTGGAGACGATGGGCTCCGCCTTCCCGGAGCTGGCCAAGAAGGCTGACGTGATTCGGCAGTACGTGCAGCGGGAAGAGGAGAGCTTCGGTCGGACGCTGGTCGCCGGTTTGCGCCGCCTGGACAAGGCGTTTGAGGAGTTCTCGGGCGACAAGCGCATCCCGGGCGAGGTGGCCTTTGAGCTGTACGACACGCACGGCTTCCCGTTGGACCTGACCGAGCAGGCCGCGGAAGAGCATGGCTACGCGGTGGATGCGGACGGCTTTCAGACAGCGATGGAGCGTCAGCGTGCGGCGGGCCGTCAGTCGTGGCGCGGCGTGGGGGACCTCTCGCGCTGGGAGCGGCTGCGCGAGCAGGTTGGCGAGAGCGTCTTCACGGGATACGAGGTGGACGAGGACTCGGCGTGTGTGGTGGCGGTGCTGGACGACGGCACGACCATCGTGACCGATCGCACGCCGTTCTACGCCGAGAGCGGTGGCCAGGTTGGCGACACGGGAGTCATTACAGGCGCCAACGCGTCGTTCAAGGTCACCGACACGCAGAGCCCTCTCGAGGGGTTGATCGTCCACACCGGGGAGCTGCTGGAAGGGCGCTTCGAGACCGGGCAGCAGGTGTCGATGCGGGTGAGCACGATGGACCGCGATTTGACGCGCAAGAACCACAGCGCCACCCACCTGCTGCACTATGCGCTGCGAGAGGTGCTCGGCGAGCACGTGAAGCAGGGGGGCTCGCTGGTTGGGCCGCACCGGCTTCGGTTCGACTTCAGCCACTTCGGGCCGGTGACGCCCGAGGAGACCCAGCGCATCGAGCAGCTGGTCAACGAGCGGATCGTGCGCAACGAGGCGGTCCAGACGGACGTGATGGCCAAAGAGCAGGCGATGAAAGCCGGCGCCATCGCGTTCTTCGGCGACAAATACGGCGACCTGGTGCGGGTGCTGACCATCACCGAGGACAGCGTGGAGTTCTGTGGCGGGACGCACGTGCGGGCTACCGGTGACATCGGGCTGTTCAAGATCGTTGCCGAGGGCTCGGTCTCGTCGGGCGTGCGGCGCATTGAGGCTGCGACCGGCATGGACGCGCTGAAATGGGTGCACGATCGCGAGACCATGTTGCAGTCCGTGGCCAACGCGCTGGAGGTCGGCGTCCCGGAGGTCGAGTCCAAGCTGAAAAAGCTGCGCAAGGATCACAGCAAGCTTGAGAAGAAGCTGAAGGTGCTGGAGGACAAGGCGCGGGTGGCCGGCGTAGCGGACGCGGACCCCGAGCTGATCGGCGGCGTGAAGGTGCTGACGCTGGCGCTGGAGAACGTTCAGGGCGGCGCGCTGCGCGATATGGCGGACAAGGCTCGGAACAAGCTGGGCAGCGGGGTTGTGCTGGTCGTCAGCCAGAACGGGCCGAAGGTTGCGCTGCTGGTCGCGGTGACCGACGATCTGAAGGGTCGGCTGCCGGCTGGTAAACTGCTCGGACAGATCGCGCCGCTTGTGGGTGGCCGTGGTGGAGGGCGCCCGGATTTGGCGCAGGGAGGCGGGTCGGATCCATCGGGGATTCCGGCTGCCGTGGATAAGCTGAAGGAGTTGATCGCATGAAGGAGTCGTACGCAATCTCGCTTTTGGAGGACCACTCGGAGCTGCCGGAGCCCGGCGTCATCCTGGAGCGGTTTCGCAGCCTCGTCGTGGATGGGCCGGAGTCGGTCGTGCTGACGGTGGCGACCCACGCGGCCCCCGCGGCCGAGATTACCGAGGACCAGATCGAGGCCGACAACACCTTTGAGCAGGTCGAGATCGTGTCGACGTCCGAGCAGCTGGACACCGTCGAGCTGGACCCTGCCGAGGTCGGCCTGGACTCGTCGATGACGGACCCCGAGGCGGAGGCCGTGGATCTCGCGGAGAGTCACTTTGAGGACCACCCGGAGGGGGACTCCGGCGAGCCCGGTGCCGAGCTTGAAGAGGACGACTCGCCGCCGCTTCCCGATGACGGAACCGAGGACGCGACGCAGATGTACGATGCCGTCACCGACGCTCAGCTCTCAGGCTTTGAGGGCGAGGGTGAGGACCTGTTGGACGGGGTCGGACCGGCGCAACCGGGCGCGGCCGGGTACGATCCGACCAAGCACGACACCGTGTTGCAGATGCCGCAGTTCGACGCTGACGGGAAGCCGATCCTGGACATCTGAACATCAGCGCACATGACGAGCTGATCGCCCCGTTTCGCGATGGGGAGACCGCGCCCGAAGAGCGCGCGATGGGGACCGAATACGAGGTACTGGTGCAACACCGCGACACCGGGTTGACGGTGCCGTACGCCGGTCCTGCCGGTATTGGGATACTGCTGGCCCATCTGTCCGAGCGGTTTGGGTGGGAGCGGGTGCAGGAGAGCGGCCACCTCATCGAGCTGAAGCGGCCGAAACAGTCGATCACGCTGGAGCCCGGCGGGCAGTTCGAGATGAGCGGGGCCCCGCTGAAGACGCTGCGAGAGGTTCAGGCCGAGCTGGACGAGCACGTGGAGGAGCTGGCGGCCCTGGCGTCAGAGTATCCAGTGGACTTTCACTGGGTGGGGGCCAACCCGTGGCAGGGCGTGGAGGCGATCCAGTGGATGCCCAAGGCGCGCTACTCGATCATGAAGCGGTACTTGCCCACGCGCGGGTCGCTGGCGTTGAACATGATGGGGCTGACCTGCACCGTGCAGGCCAATTTGGACTACACGAGCGAGGCGGATTTCGCCAAGAAGATGCGCCTGAGCGCGGGGGTGGGCGCGCTCGCGACGGCGATGTTTGCCAACTCCCCGATCACGGCCGGCAGTCGGTCCGGCTACAAGAGCTTCAGAGCCCAGATCTGGACGGACATGGACCCGGATCGCTGTGGGCTGCCGCGCTTTGTTTTTGAGACGGACGGCGGCTACGCGGAGTACGTGAACTGGGTCCTGGATGTGCCGCTGTTTTTCGTGAAGCGGGGCGGAGAGTGCCTGGACCTGGCGGGCAAGGGCACGTTCAGGATGCTGATGGAGACCGGGGTCGAGGGCCACCGGGCACAGGATGGCGACTGGGACCTGCACATGAGCACGGTCTTTCCTGATGTGCGTGCGCGACCTCACCTGGAGATGCGGACGTGTGATTGCGTCCCGCCCGAGATGATCCCGAGCTGCCCGGCGCTGTGGAAAGGGCTGCTGTACGACGAAGACAGCGCGGACGCCGCCTGGGATCTGGTCAAGGGCTTGAGCTATACGGACCGCGTGCTGCTGACGCACGAGGTCCCCAGACACGCGCTGGCGACGCCGCGACCCAACGGCGCGGGCACCGTGGGCGACCTGTGCCGGGATCTGGTGCAGATCGCACGATTGGGGCTGGAGCGGCAGGCCGCCGAGGGTCTCGGAGAGGTCGGAGACGCCGAGTTCTTAAACCCGCTGACCGCAGTTGTGACGTCGGGCGTGACTCCCGCCGATCGGACGCTTGAGAGAGGATGAATATGACGCGCTGGATGGCATCGCTGCTGCTGCTGCTGCTGTGGACGGGTTGCAAGGATGACGAGGCTGAAGTTCCGCCAGCGGCCGGCTGCTCGGTGGGGTTTGGTGAGGCGTCGGGTCAGGTGGCGTACGACGGCGCCGGTTCGGACGGCTGTCACTGGCAGGTGACGGCGGGGGCCGACGATCAGACGGCGCTGCAGACGGTGTTCATCGAGGCCAAACCCGGTGAGGCGATCTGCCTGGCCGCGGGCACCTATAAGCTCAGCCGTGAGCTGCAGCTGGACACAGACCATCTGACGATTCGCGGCGCCGGAAAGAACGAAACGGTGCTGGACTTCGCCGGACAGATTCAGGGCGCCAACGGCATCCACATTACGGCCGATAACGTGACGATGGAGGCGCTCAAGGTGCTGGATACGGCAGGGGACGGCATCCGGGCGACCGCCGTGAGCAACGTGTCGTTTGTCGAGGTCGCGGTCATCTGGACAAAGGACGAGTCGCAGGAGAACGGCGCCTACGGTTTGTACCCGGTGCAGTGCGACGGCGTGCGTGTAGAGCGCTGCGAGGTCAAGGGCTCGCGCGATGCGGGGATCTATGTCGGGCAGTCGCGCAACATCCTGGTCAAGGACAACGAGGCCTGGGGAAACGTGGCGGGCATCGAGATCGAGAACTCGTTTGACGCCGAGGTGGTCGGCAATCACGCGCACGACAACACGGGTGGGATCCTGGTGTTCAACCTGCCGAACCTGCCGCAGGTTAACGGCGAGCGCACGGTGATGCACAACAACCTCATCGAGAACAACAACGTGGTGAACTTTGGCCTGCCGGGCACGATCGTCGGTCAGGTGCCCACCGGCAGCGGCGTTATCATCATGAGCGCTGACAAGACCGAGGTGCACTCCAACACCATCAAGAACAACAAGAGCTTCGGTGTGGTGCTGCTGGCGTATGACGAGACGATCTTCGGCGCACACGACGACGAGGAGTTCGACCGCTTCATCGAAGGGTGCTGGGTGCACGACAACACGTACGAGAACAACGGCAAGGAGCCGCAGGGGATCGCCACGCTGATTCATGGCGATCCGGTCGCCAATCCGCCGCTCGCCGATATCAACTACGGTGGATGCACGGACCCCGACAAGGCCGGGCAGGAGGGCGTGACGAACTGCCTGTTGGCGGATGACGGCGCCTCCTTCCTGAACTTCGACCTGTGCGGCGGCTTCCAGAACAAGGATGAGTCGATCGCCCCACACGACTGCTCGTATGCTCCGCTGCCGGCGATCGAGCCCTGCGCGACGATGGGGTGTGGGACCGTGCCTGTGGCCCCGCCGGAGAAGCCGGTCGACGAGACCATTGGGTGCGCCAGCCCATTCCCGCAGCTGTCGGACTACGGGTTCTTCGAGGGCGACCTGGCGGCGCATGTCCCGGCGCCCGGCGTCCTTCCGTACGAGGTCGCGGCCAAGCTGTGGAGCGACAACTCTCTGAAGAAGCGCTTTATCGTGGTGCCCGACGGCAAGACCGCGACCTACACCAGCGAGGGGCTGATCGACTTTCCGTTGGGCACGACGCTTATCAAGACGTTCTACTATCCGGACGGCGACGGTGAGCGCCTGATCGAGACGCGCTTGCTGATTCACGAGGACTCGGGATGGACCGGGCACACGTACTTGTGGAACGACGAGCAGACCGAAGCGACGCGCTACGTGGCCGGCAAGGAGATCGCCGTCGACAGCCTCACTTACGTCATGCCGAGCACGCTGCTGTGTGGCAGCTGTCACTCCCGCAACGACAAGCTGGAGCCGCTTGGGCCGCTCGACCGTCAGCTGAGCCTGACCGTCACCCGCGGTGGTGCTGAGGTCGAGCAGCTGCAGTGGCTGTTTGAGCAGGGGGCCCTGGATTCGGCGCCGCAGGGCGTGACGCCTCACCCGCAGCCGTTTGGCGACGGCGATCTGGACGCACGCGCCCGGGCCTATCTGGAGGCCAACTGCGCGCATTGCCACCGCGAGGGCGGCATCGCCTCGGGCACCGGCCTGAGATACAACGCGCAGGAGACCGATCCTACCGCGCTGGGCATCTGCAAGCCTCCGGTAGCGGCGGGGGCCGGGGCCGGCAAGCTGAAATACGACATCGTCCCTGGCGATCCCGACAAGAGCATCGTCATCTTTCGCATGATGTCAGCGGATCCGGGGATCAAGATGCCCGAGCTGCCGTCATTGATCCCTGACGACAAGGGTGTGGCGCTGATCTCCGAGTGGATTGCTGCGATGGATCCCGACGACTGCGTGAAGCTGCCCGAGTAGCTACTTGGGCTGTCCTTCTCCGGCCGCCGTGTCGGGCTTGGGCGCCAGACACTCCTGTACACAGCGGCTCATGAAATTCATGTGGGCGTTCACGTCGGTGTCGTCCAAGCCGCTCTCGTCGAAGACGCTCTGGCACTGCTGCTTGCAGGTCTGCGCGACGCCTTTCGAATCGGGGCCGCTGCTGGCGGAGTAGACGGCCCATGAGAACAACACCACGACCACGAGCGCGGCGCCAAACCCCAGCTTGCGTGTGTCTACCGGGGTGATGTCGGTCGGTATGGTTCGAGGGGGTGGCCCCGGTGCTTCGACCGGGGCGACGCTCTCCAGAACCTGAGGCAGCGGCGTCCCGCTGATGACCGCTTCGAGCTCCCGCTCCAGCGCGGCGCTGGCGATATTCTGCCCCGGTGCGTTCGCCGGGTCGGCCCCGGGCGGCGGCGTCTTGTCGGGCAGCGGCTCTTTGCGGCGCTGCTCCAGGTTGGAGGGCGGCGCCAGATTAGCGGGCAGCGGCGTCATATCGCTTTGCCGACTGCCGGCCGGCAGAGGGGTCAGGCGGCTGTCCGGGCGACGGGACTCCACCTTCCTCTCCGGCGGAAACATCGGCGACGGCGACGCAGGCGGTGGCGGCGGCCTGGGCGGGGCATCGGGGTCATCCCAAAAGCCCGGCGGCATCTCGGTATCGCAGAAGCGACACTTCGCCACCGACGCAGCCAACACCATTTCACATCCCGGGCAGTACTTCTGCTCCAACGGCCTCTCTCAGACGCGTAACAACGTTCAGGTTAGCTGCGGGCACGCACGGCGGCAAATTTCGTCCGTTTCCGCGCCCCTGGTCGGCTGAGGTTACTTGCGCTTTTTGCGCGAGAACAGGCTTCCCAGGCTCATCTTCTTCTTCTTGGCTGCGCCCCCGCCTGCGAGCTCGTCCAGCGCCTCTTTGGCGGCGGTCGCACCCGGTCGCGCGCTTTTCACGGCGGCCTCGAAATGGTGGCGTGCGCGGCCCTCGTTGCCCAGCTTCAAGAAGCGCTTCCCTTGATTCAGATCCAGCAGATACTGGTATTCGGAGTCGCCCGGCTTGAGCACCAGGCACTGCTCCAGCAGCTCCACCGCGCCGTCAAAGTCGCCCATGACCGCTTGCAGGTGGGCGGCGGCGGCCAGCTCGTCGTGTGTCTCCTGCATGCCGTCGCCCCGGCTCCAGATGTCGTGATCCGGATCGGACTCGGACTCGGGCTCAAGTGACGGGGGAGGTGTGGACGCCGGCGGCTCTGGGTCTGCCACCTCGGGGGCCGGCGGTTCGGGCGCGGCGACCGGCTCGGGTTCGAACTCCGGCTCGGGCTCCGGTTCCGGCTCGGGCTCCGGTTCCGGTTCCGGTTCCGGTGCGGCATTGCCGGCGTCGGCGGCAGGAGCCGGCGCGAGGCTTTCGGGCTCGAGGTCCAGCTCGTCTGCGGAAAACAGGCTGTCTGCGTCGTCAAAGGTCGGGACATCCTCGTCCGGGCCGGAGCCCCACAAGGCGTCCGCGTCCATGCCCACGTTTTTCTCTTCCGCGGCGGACGTCTCCAAGTAGTCGTCCGGGAGTCTCTCCACCGTGATGCCGGCCACGAGCGGCGTCTCGTCTTCGGCCGCAGACGGCTCGTCGTCGAGCGTGGTGTCGTCGCCCCAGGCGGGCGGTCGCAGATTCGGTCTGGGGGTGCTCGCCATCCCCGGTGGGGAGAGCGAGGCGCTGATCGGCGGTGTCGGCTCGGGGGCGGGCGGCGTCTCCTCCGGCGGCGTCTCAAGTGGAGGCGGCTCGGGCTCCGGCGCCTTCACGGCGGGTTTGGGCTCGGCGGCCTTGGGCGGCTCCTCCACTTTGGGGGGGCGGGCTTGAGCGGGCTGGGTCAGCGTCGGCTTCTTCTCGGCCGGCTCGGGCTCGACAGCCCGCTTCTTGCGCTCCAGCTGGTACACGTACTCCTCGCGCCGGCCGTCATCTCGCAGCGTCCGATACGCCTCGCCCAGCGCGTCGTACACGTCGCGCAGCAGCCGCCGCGCCTCGGTTCCGCCGACAGCGTCCGGTGAGTAGCGCTTGACCAGCGCCATATAGGCCTTGCGCACATCTGCGCCTGGGGCCATCGGATCGACGTCCAGGCGCTCAAAGTGCGTCTGTTTTGCGACCCGCGCGTGCACGGCCCGGAGCTCTGCGATCGTCACCGCGCCGGACATGTCGACGACGCCGTCGCCGCTGCCCCTCGCGTCGTCGGCCTTTAGCGGATTCAACTGGCCGAAGAGCTTCTTGACTTCGAGATCCTTGAGCGGATCAAACAGGTAGTCGCGGATGCCGAGCGCAAGGCCGAACTGTCGGGCCTTGGCCAGCTGTTCGCTGTCCGTGAAGGCAACGATCGCCAGCTTGGCGCCGTCGGGCAGCTCGCGCACGCGGGCAAACGCGCCGAGATCGGCCATGTTGCGTGGGTCGAGATGGTAGAGCACGAGGCCGATCGGCTGTGCTGCGACGGTCTCGACGGCGGCGGACCCGTCCGGGACGGACATCACCGTATATCCGATCTGGCGCGTAAACCGCACCAATCGATCCCTCGTCTCCCCGTCGTGGTGAACGACGAGGACCGACCCGGAAACCGTCACGCTCATCGACAGGGGGAGTCTACAAGGGACAGACCGGAAATCCTACTTGTCGAGCTTGGCGGCGCCGCCGGCCGTACGGGTTGCCGCGACTTGCACAGTGCCCCAGCCGTCGGGCAGCACGACCTCTTTCAGGGTGATGCGTGAGACGCCGAAGATCACATAGTCGAAGTTGAAGTCCGGGAAGCCGTCGTCGCCGCCGCCGGGCAGCTTCTTCATCACGCTCTTTGGAATGACGAACGAGCCCGGATCGCCGGGGATGTTGCAGGTGATCGTGTTTCCGCTCTTCTGCTCTTCGTCCACGCCGTCATACACGAACATGTCGATGCGGGTGAAGTTGCCGTTGCCCTTGTTCCAGAGCACGTTCAGCGCGTTGGACTTGTTGACTTTGCCGCCGGCCGACGGGCTGGTGACGAAGATCTGCGCTGGGGCCGGCACGCCTGTAGACCACGCCGGGACGTCCTTGCCCCCGGCGGTAGCCACCCCGATGGTGCCGACGCCGCCGATAATGGTGGGTTGGCTCTCGGGCAGGCCGGACGAGTAGGTCGTGCCTTGCGGCCCGCCGTTTACGGGCGGCATCACCATGCTCTGGGTGAGTCCGGTGACGGTGATCGTGCCGCCGTCGATGCCGATGGTGTTGTCGGGCGGGGTGGTGCCGTTGGAGTAGATGACGGAGCAGTTGCCTTCCACGTAGTTGGCGTCCGGTACCGGCTCGGGCCCGAAGCGCATCTTGGCGTTCACGTAGGCCAGCTGGTACGCCGGGTCCGTGCTGACGACCTCCACGATCAGGACGCCGCCGGAGACCGGCATCGGAGGCGGATCGGGTCCGTCGTCCTTCGGGGGCGGTCCATCGTCTTTTTGGGGGGGACCCTCATCTTTTGGGGGTGGTCCGTCATCCGTTGGCGGGGGCGGTGCGTCGCCCGGATCCACGACGGAGTCCGCCGGATCGACCGTGTCGGAGACCTGGAAGATCGTGTCTGGAAAGGCCAGGGAGGTGTCTTTGGCCAGGGCGTCGCTCGAGCTTGGGTTGGGATTGCCGCGCCGACCGCCCGCAGGGGTGCAGGCTGCGGTGGCAAGCGTCGCCAGGACGATGACCGGGAGAGTGTTCTTGCGCAAGTCCGAAGTATTCTATGGACGGACGGCTGCCGTGGCCAGCCCCATGAGCGGGATCAACGCCAACAGAAGGCACAAAGTGATGGCCATGAAGGGCAGGCTGGAGGCGACCAGCCAATAATTCTCAGCCGGAAAGACGATGACCAGCAGCGCAAAGCGGAGGCTCAGGGGGGCTGCGGCCGCGCACAGAACGGGTGTGAGGCGCTCGGGACCGGCCCAGCTGGCCAGCCACGCGATCAGGACGGCCCACGGCAGCACCTCTCCGAGCAGGACCATCACGACAGCGCGGCCCAGGTTCAGCTCCTGGCCGCCGACATAGGCGAGCGCGACCTGCACCGAGGAGAACGTGTACTCCTTGCCGAACGCCAGGTAGGCGCCCGCCTCCAGCAGTGTCAGCGCCAGCGGGATCGCGGCAAGACGCCAATCCACTTCGGGCAGGGCGGGGCTGCGTGACAGGGCGGCGCCCAGGGCTGTGACAACCAGGAGAATCAGCACCTGCGGCCATGTGAAGAGGGAGACTCCGCAGACAAGGAGGGCGCCGACGAGCCAGGTCGGGCGGCGGCGCCAGGCAGCCCAGATGGCAAGCGCGGCGCCGATGACCAGGACCATGGCGGCGAGGCCGTGGCTGACCAGCGGGGAGTAGTCGCGGACGTCGAGTCCGTAGCGGGCGGCGACGATGGCGCCACAGAGCAGCACGGCCGGGATTAGCGCGGCGGCGCGGCGGTAGAGCAGGCCGACGACGATCGGGATGAGGGCGGCGTAGACGAGGTCGTGCGGGGGCCACCAGCGCAGCCATGGCAGGGCGGCGCATGCGGCGGCCGCGGCGATGACGGCGACGGCGGGGCGAGGGGGCAACGTCCGGAACAGAAGCACGAGGAGCAGTGACATCAACATGATGCCCAGCCCGATGGTGGTCAGACGCAGCGTTTGGACCGCACCGGCGGTGGGCGCCTGGATGTCAGGTGCGGGGACGCCCATGTAGCGGGCCAGGTTTGGGGCGATGGCGGTCTGCTCCATGGCGACGCCGGCGGCGGGTGCGATGCCGGGACCCCAGAATGCGAACGGGGCGTTTCGTGGGCCGGGCTCGCCGCCGCCGTGGCCGCCTCTGTCCGTCATGCCGTGGTCTGACACGACGAGGATCGCGGTGTCCGGGGCAGCAGCCTCGACGAGCGCGCGGATGTCTGCGTCGATCTCGGTGAGGCGGCGCCCGTATGGACCGTCGCGGCCGATCGTGCCATGCGCGTGTCCGACGTGATCGGGGCCGACATAGTGGACCACCAGCACGTCCGGGTTTGTTTGGATGGACTGTAGCGCGGCCTTGTGGGCGGCGGTATCCGACTCGTGGGTGTCGTGCTGGCCGCGCTCGATGCCGGGCGCCGTGTGCGTGGCCCACTCGCCGTAGCGGTGGGTCCAGATGCCGTCGCCGACCAGGTGCACGGTACGACCCGCCTCGTGCAGGCGCGCAAAGATGTTGTCGATGGGGCAGGGCTGCGGCTCGAAGTTCTCCACGGCCTCTCTTAAAGTTGCCCACTGTCCGGTCCCCATTGTCAGGACCGCGGGGCCCGTCATGGTGAGCAGGCCGGCGCGGGCGATTCCGTGGGCGCCGGCGGTGCGGGTGGCCAGAAAGGGCATCACCTCCGGGTCCGTGGCCTTGTCGGCGTTCATGCCGTCCACCACGATCCAGATCAGCTTTGGGTGCGACGGTGGCGTCATCGCAAGCTGCACGATCTCGTCGGCCCCGGTGACCAGTCGCGGAGCAGCGACGTATCCCCGCCAGAAGACTGCCAGCAGCAGCAGCGACGCGATTACCGAGCCCAACAGCAGCTGCCACAGGCGAGTCACGTGTTTTCCTTGAGTTTTCCGCTGAACTTGCTGTAGGAGAAGGCCATGACGGTATTGTTTGATCGCCTCGCAGCTGGCGCAACCGCCCTGCTGCTCTTGATTGCGCTCGGATGCGGCACGGACGCCGATGATGTTGATCTGGCACCTTTCGAGAACTTCTCGAAAGACTCAGACGAAGCTTTCTTCGATCCGCCGCCGGATGACAACAAGTTCGACACCACGGCGGGCATCAAAGGTCCCGTTGTGCAGGCCGACGAGAGCAACACCCAGGTGTGGGCCGTGCCCAATCGCTGGGAAGACACGGACACGGATGCGGCGCGCGCGGCGGGTATCGCGTGGGAGGCCGACAGCGGGCTGGACTGGAACGAGAAGTACGCGGCCTGGGTCCGCGGCCTGAAAAAGATCGACGCGGACGGCTTCGGCACCACGTTTGAGTTGTCCACCCCATTCGAGGGCGTTGCGTTGCGTTCGCCGACGTTGGAGTGCGCTGAGGCGACCGTGTTTCTGCGCGTGGCGTTTGCCAGCTGGTATGGGCTGCCGTTCTACATGACGGCCTGGGCCGAGGGCAGCAACCTGCACATCGGGCACTTTGGCGTGTGGCGGGACAATGCGCCGGATGGCCGCTTTCCCAGCTTCAAGACGCGATATGAGGACCACTCGGATCAAGCGGGTTCGGTCACGCCCGAGACCTGGCCGAGCGACGCCAAGCTGGCGCGCCGTAAGCTGACCCTGTCCGGCGATGACGCCAACGAGTGGCTGGGCGATGAGGCCTACGCGGGTGCGTATTTCGACAAGATCTTCTTGAACAAGCGGGTCGGCCACTTCCTGGTGTATGTGCTCACGTACACGGGGTCCATTCACCTGGCGTCGACCCAGAACACCTTCAACCTCAAGCCTGAGGCGGTGCGCGAGGGCGACACGCTGCTGCACCGTTGGCAGCGCAAGGGCATCGGCCACACGATGGTGGTCAAGCGCGTGGACCCGATCGAGGGCACCGACTTCATCGAGGCGGAGCTGATGAGCGGCTCGATGCCGCGCCGCCAGCCCAAGTGGGAGAACGCGGCGTCCAGCAAGTTCAACTTTACGAAGTCGTATGGCGGCGGTGTTGGGACGGACTCGGACGACAACGAATACGCAACGCTGGGCGGCGGCATCAAGCGGTGGCGCGTGGCCAAGACCAGCGGCGGGCGGTGGCACAACGAGGTCGCGGTCAACGATCAGGCGGTCTTCATTCCGCGCAACGATGTGGACGCGATTCGGGCGCGGCCGGCGCAGTTTGAAGAGCTGTTGAAGGAGGAGACGCCGGAGCTGAAGCGGGACACGCTGCTGGAGCGGATCCAGAGCTATCGGGACCACCTCAAGAATTTCCCGGCCAGCTGCTCGGCGCGCATTCACCGCGAGGAGTTCTTCACCGAGCTGTACGACCTGCAGGAGCGCGAGTTTGGTAAGAACCAGACGGAGACCGACGCGGAGTTCCGCATTCTGGACGACTACGTGTTTGCGCAGCTGCAGTACGACAAGTCGCGCACCTGCTGCTGGAACTCCAGTACGTCGGCGATGTATGAGCTGATCATGGCCTTCAACACGGCGTGGGTGCACGACGACGAGGCTGGACAGTGTCGAGAGCCGGTGGTCTTCAAGATGGTGGACGATGGTTACTCCGTGTTCCAGGAGTACGCCGAGGAGCAGGGACAGGCGGCGGACTGGGTCGCGTGGAGCGCCGACGAGGGGTGCCCGCAGGCGAGCACCGTCACGACAGACACCGAGGCTGAGCACGTGCACGAGTCTTACTGCACGTCGTTCCCGGGTGGAATTCCTTCGGAGTAGCGGGCCGCTTAGCGGCTGGTGATGACCTGCAGCATCTTGACGGTGCCGCGGTGACCTCGAATGCGCAGCTCTCCGGCCGGCTCCAAACGCAATGAGCGGCCCAGATCACGGGCCATGCGGGCGTCGACGCACTCGGCGCCGATGACCACGCCGCCTCGCGGTGCCTCTTCACAAAGACGTGTGGCGAGCTCGGTGCTCTGATGGATGCCGACGCGTATGTAGAGCGGCTGCAGTGTGCTGAGTCGCTGGACACGCGTGCGCTGCTTCATCAGCAGGGCGGCGCGAACGGCCGCGCCGGGGTCCTGAGCCTCGGTGAAGTTGGCGACCAGGCGGCCGGGTGACTTCTCGTGGAGGTTGCCGCCGGATTGGGCGATGTCCAGGGCCCACTGTTGAACGAGCTCGGCGACGCCGGGTGTGTTGACGGGCTCGACTTGTGCGACGAGCTCGTAGCCGGCGGCGATGGCGCTGCCGGTGAGGTGTGTCGGACCCGTGGCGCGTACGGGGCTGCCGATGATCGAGCGCAGGACCCGGCGGAAGGAGCCGGCGTCGGGGAAGCGGCCGGACGCGTCTTTGGCCAGGGCGCGGTCGAGCAGCTCCTGCAGGCCGGGGACGTTGCCGGTGTGCGGCGCTACGTCCTTGATGCGGGGCACCTCGTGCTTGAGATGGCCCAGGTAGATGTCGATTGTGCGCTCGGAGTCGAACGGCAGCTGGCCGGACAGCATCTCGAACAGCAGGACGCCGACGGAGTAGATGTCGGAGCGCGGGTCGACGGCCGTGCCGAGGATCTGCTCGGGCGACATGTACGCCGGCGTGCCGCAGACCTCGATGGTGGTGGAGTTTGGGGAGCCGGAGCCGTCGATGTCGGGCTTGCGGGCGATGCCGAAGTCCAGGACGGTGACGAAGTCTTCATTGTCGCCGCGGCGGCCGATCTGGATGTTGTCGGGCTTGAGATCGCGGTGGACGATCTGGTTGCGGTGCGCCTCCTGGAGGGCGTCGAGGACTTGATCGAGGATGGCGACGCAGCGGTTGAGCGGCATCGGGCCGCTGCGGTGCATCACCTGGGCCAGTGAGCGGCCCGGAAGCAGCTCCATGACGAGGTAGAGGTCGCCGGTCTCGGCCTGGCCGAAGTCGTAGAGGCCGATGATGTGCGGGTGATGGAGGCAGGCGATGGCCTTGGCCTCTTTGAAGAAGCGCTTGACGGAGCGGGGGCCGTCCTCACCGAGCGTGGCGCGGCGCAGGATCTTGATCGCCACCTCGCGGTCGATGGGCTGCTGCAGCGCCCGGTAGACGGTGCCCATGCCACCGTGCCCCACCGGGTCTAGTAGTTCATACCGTCCATTGATTACTTCCCGC
This sequence comes from uncultured Myxococcales bacterium, assembly GCA_964545715.1. Taxonomy (GTDB): domain Bacteria; phylum Myxococcota_A; class UBA9042; genus CAZJHX01. The sequence continues at coordinate 4,869 of CAZJHX010000100.1, read as the reverse complement.
CCTTTGGCCGACGCTGCTGGTAGTACGCTCATCGTCACTCAGCATAGTGGTGCGTGTGGGGTTACGCTAGTTTTTTCAACAGCGTCGATCATCGCGCAGTGAAGTGGTAAAGTGCCTTTATGCACGTGGGTTTCCAAGAGACCATGGCCGGCACTTTCCGCGGTAATGACGGCGCGTCGGCGCCGATGATCTTTACGGTGGAGGTTAACGCTGACGGGCCGCACAGCTTTGCCACCGGCAAGGCGATGGCGCTCAAAGGTACGCTGTCGCTGGGCGGCGTTGTGCGGGATGCCGCAGCGACCGGGACGCTGGAGGTGCGCTTGATGCGGCTTCGTGGTCGCGAGTTGGTGTACCGGCTGGACTTTGAGGGTCCCGACGGCGAGCCGATGAGCTACATGGCGCGCAAGACGGTCAAGCTGCGCAACGTGCTCAAGGGCATGACGACGCTGCGTGGGCGGGTGTATCGCGGCATGAAGGCCATCGGTGAGGCCGAGCTCACGTTCGACCTGCGGCATATCCCTCAGTTTTTACGGTCTTTCAGGCTCTCTTCGTAGACGGATAGGTAGCCGGCCGCGGTCTGCGCCAGGGTGAAGTGCGTCTCCACGGTGGTGCGTGCGGCGGCTGCGAGGTCGGCGCCGCGCTGTGGGTCGTCCAGCAGCGCGTCGACGACGTTGGCGAGCTTTTGCGGGTCGTCGGGCGGAATCAGGATGCCGCTTTCACCGGACGTGATGACCTCGCTGATGCCCCCGACGTCGGTCGCGATCACCGGGAGTCCGCAGGCCATGGCTTCGAGCAGCGCCAGCGGAAGGCCTTCGCTGCGGCTGGGCAAAACGAGGACGTCGGAGCGGCTCATGATGTCCGCGATGTCGTCGCGGCGGCCCATGAGCTGAATGCGATCCAGGACGCTCAGGCGGGCCATGAGGTTTTGGATGCGCGGGCGCTCCTCACCGTCGCCCGCGCACAGCCAGAGGATGTCGTCGGCGGCCAGCGCGGCGGCGTGTACCAGGGTGTCGTGCCCTTTCGCGACCACGAGGTTGCCCACGCACAGCGCGGTGCGGCCGCCGATAGCGGACGGGTTTGGCGTGAAGACGTCGGTGTCGACCCCGTTGTGCACGATCGTGACGTCGCGGTTGTGGAGGCCGGTGGCGTGAACCCACGCGTCCCGGACCGCTTGGGATGTGGCGGTGAAGCGCGCTGTGCCGGCGGTGATGCGCTCGCTGAGGAAGCGGAGCTTTTTGCGCGCGTCGGACAGCGGGCCCCAGTGATATGGCGCGGCGTGCCATGTGCAGACGACGGGGACGCCGGCGACGCGTCCGGTGAGGCGGCCGACCAGGCTGGGGCCCCACAGGTGCGTGTGCAGGATGTCGGGTGGGTGCGCGTTGAGGGCGTTTGTGAGGTCCAGCAGGCCGCGCGGGTCCAGCGTGCGCGTGAAGCGGAAGCTGCTCAAGTGCATGACGGAGGCGTCGTGGCCGGCGGCGGTCTGACGTTGGGCCAGCTGGGTGGCGAGGCGTTCGGCGCCGCCGAGTGCGGGACGGTCGATGAGGTGGACGATGCGCATGAGTCGTCCCGGTGGAGTCAGTCGCGGGCGATGTAGGGGTAGGCGCCGCCGCTGTCGATGGCGGCGGCCACGTCCTCGCGGGTGACGTGTCGGCTGCCGCGGTCGGCGGCGTGTTCGACGGCGGCGGCGGCCAGGCTCTCGGAGGTGTCGCGCACGTCACTTTCGTTGAGGTCTTCGACGTCTTTGATCATCTCGAGTGGGCGGCCGCTTTGCGCCAGCTTGCGGAGGCGGGCGCGCGCTTCGTCGCCGGCGCTGGGGGCCATGCCGAGCATGGCGCGGTGGCTGCCGGCGGCGCGCTCGACGCACTCTTCAAAGTGCCAGATCACCTGGTCGATGTTGTTGAACCACTCGTACGCCATCAGGCGACGGCTCCGGCCTGATCCTGATCGGTCATCATGTGGCACTTCTTGTACTTCTTGCCGGAGCCGCAGTGGCACGGATCGTTGCGGCCGACCTTGGGGCGGTCGCGCTTGATCGTCTGCTGCTTCTGGGACTCGCCGCTGGCGGCGCCGGGGACGTTGCCGCGGCCCTCGATGGTCTCCTGGCGGCGACGCTCGCGGAGGCGCTGGATCTCGGCCTCGCCGCGCACCTCGACGTGGAACAGCCGGCGGATCGCCTCGCGGGAGATGCGGTCGAGCAGGTCCTGGAAGATCTCGAAGCCCTCTTTCTTGTAGATGAGCTTGGGATCTTTCTGGGCGTAGGCGTTGAGGTGCACGCCGGTGCGTAGGTGGTCCATCTGGACGAGGTGGGACTTCCACAGGCTGTCCAGGGCGCGCAGATACTGCTCGCGCTCGAAGAAGCGCCACTGATCGAGGGCGCGCTCCTCGGCGTCGTCCTCGCCCTCGTGCTCGAGCGCGATGGTGTCCAGGATGCGCTGCTCGCGCTGGCCGTAGCGTTCGGTCATCGATTTCTCGACGTGGTCGAACATCGGCTCGAATTCCTGGTGGATGTCGTCGAAGCTGATCTCGGTGCCGTAGATCTCGCGGAGCTCGGCCTCGAGCGCGGGGATGTTCCAGTTCTCGGAGTGGCTGCCCTCGGGGCAGTGGTGATCGATGATGGTGTGGGCTGTGTCGCCGATGGCCTTGAGGACCATGTCGTGCGTCTTGGACCCTTCGAGAATCGTGCGGCGCTGCGAGTAGATGGTGCGGCGCTGCAGGTTCATGACGTCGTCGTATTCGAGGACGTTCTTACGAATATCGAAGTTTTGAGCCTCGACTTTGGTCTGGGCGTTTTCGACAGCTTTGGAGACCATCTTGTGCTCGATGGGCTCGTTGTCGGGGACCTTGAGCATCTCCATGAACTTGGCGATCTTCTCCCCGCCGAAGATGCGGAGCAGATCGTCGTCCAGGCTGAGGAAGAACCGGCTGGAGCCGGGGTCGCCCTGACGGCCGGAGCGGCCGCGCAGCTGGTTGTCGATGCGGCGGGACTCGTGGCGCTCGGTGCCGACGATGTGCAGGCCGCCGGACTCCAGGACGTCCTGCTTCTCCTCGGCGCACTGCTTGGTGAAGTGCTCCAGCATGTCTTCATATGTCTCGCCGGACTCGTCACCGTGCGCCGCGGCTTTTGCCATGAGGACCGGGTTGCCGCCCAACATGATGTCGGTACCACGGCCGGCCATGTTGGTGGCGATGGTGACGAAGCTCGAGCGCCCGGCCTGGGCGACGATGTCCGCCTCGCGACCGTGCTGCTTGGCGTTGAGGACGTGGTGGTTGATGCCGCGCTTTTTGAGGACGCGGCTGATCTTCTCGGAGTTCTCGACGCTGGCGGTACCGACCAGCACCGGCTGGCCACGCCCGTGGGCGCCCATGATGTCTTCCACCACAGCGGTGAGCTTCATGCGCTCGTTTTTGTAGATCAGGTCTTCGTGATCGGCGCGCGCGATGGGCTTGTTGGTCGGGATGACCATGCAGTCCAGGTCGTAGATCTTGGCGAACTCCGAGGCCTCTGTCTCGGCGGTACCCGTCATGCCCGACAGCGTTTTGTACATGCGGAAGAAGTTCTGGAATGTGATGGTGGCCAACGTCTGGTTCTCAGACTCGACCTTGACGCCCTCTTTGGCTTCAACGGCCTGGTGCAGCCCGTCACTCCAGCGGCGCCCGGCCATTTTGCGGCCGGTGAACTCGTCGACGATGACGACTTTGCTGTTCTCGACCAGGTAGTTGACGTCGCGCTTGTAGAGGTAGTGCGCTTTCAGCGCCTGGTTGACGTGGTGCTGAATGAGGATGTTGTCGCCGTCGTACAGGTTGGTGATACCCAGGCGGTCCTCCACCTTGTCGACCCCGGTCTCGGTCATGGTCACCGAGTGCGCTTTTTCGTCGACCAGGAAGTCCTCGTCGCGGCGCAGGAACGGGATGATGCCGTTGACGCGGTGGTACAGATCGGAGGAGTCGGCCGACGGTCCGGAGATGATGAGCGGCGTCCGGGCCTCATCGATCAGTACGGAGTCGACCTCGTCGACGATGGCAAAGTTCAGAATCTTGTTCTTGGACTTTTCATCCTGGGCGTCCGCCGGCGGATCGAAGTACCGATGCACGTAGCGCTCGTACCGGAACTTCATGTTGTCGCGCAGGTAGTCGAACCCGAACTCGTTGTTGGTGCCGTAGGTGATGTCGCACCCGTATGCGGCCTTGCGGTCCCCGTCCGGCATGTCGGCGACGATGGTGCCGACGCTCAGCCCCAGGAAGTTGTAGATCTGGCTCATCCACTCGGCGTCACGACTGGCCAGGTAATCGTTAACGGTTACCAGGTGGGCGCCTTTGGCCTCCAGCCCGTTCAGATACAACGGAAGCGTCGCGACCAGTGTCTTGCCCTCGCCGGTCTTCATCTCGGCGATGGTCCCCGAGTGCAGGACGATGCCGCCGACCATCTGCACGTCGTAGTGGCGCATCTTCATCTTGCGCCAGCCCGCTTCGCGCACGACAGCAAACGCCTCCGGCAGGAGGCTGTCCACCGACTCCCCATTGCCCAGCCGCTCGCGGAACTCCACTGTTTTTCGCGCCAGCGCCGCGTCGTCCAGCGCTTTCATGCGCTCTTCAAACGTGGCGATATGAGCGACCTGAGGCTGAAGCTTCTTCAGCTCGCGGTCGTTCTTGCTGGGGATGATCTTCTTTATCCAGCCGAAGGCCATAATCACTCCGTCTCAACGCCCCCCGAAGGGCAGGCCGACTATATATAGGTAGAACCCACCACCCCGGCAACCCTTTTACCCCTTGACGACGCCCAACTCCCGCCTATCTCTCTGCATGCTCGGACACCACCCCCTCGGTCAGGATAGTTGTCGGATTTATCGAAAGGGAGGAGCCCCATCATGG
>CAZJHX010000099.1:11851-38331 GCA_964545715.1 uncultured Myxococcales bacterium | reverse complement strand
GGGCCCGGCGCGCCCCCGGCCCCGCGGGGGCTGGGGGGGGGGGCCGGGGGGGGGGGGGGCGCCCCCCGACGGCGCCTCACCGGCTGCTCGGGCGGCGGCACCTTGACGGTCTCGCACAGGCGCGCCGTGCCGGTCTCATCGATGCGAATAAACTTGCCGACCGGCGGTCGCAGCAGCTCGCTGAGGCGCTTGCGATGCGACTCCACGGCCCGGTTCTGCTCTTTGAGCCGCCGCGTGTACAGGTTGTGCCACCGGATAACGCGGTCGAACCCGAGCCGCTCGCGGTCGGCCTTCTCGGGGACCAGCACCTTCAGCCGCCCTTCGAAGTCGTTGCGCCGCCGGTCCAGCATCTCGGGGTCGCTCACGCGCGGATCCAACAAGGTCAGCGCGGTCGCCAGCGTCTTGCCGCCGGGAATGGCCCGCTCACTGCTGTCCGCCTTCTTCTCGGCGCTGAGCCCGGGCAGGTCCGCGATCGGCTTGGGATCGCACCCCCCAAACGTGATGAGGGCCAGGGCAGGGATGAGCACGCGGGGCAACATTGACAAGGGTTATAGCAGCTTGTTGCGCCCGCGCTAAGATGGTGACTACTGGGCGGCCATCGCGATGGGTTTGCCGTCCTTGCCGATCTCCAGTCCGGTCGTGGCGTAGATCTCCATGCCCTCGAGCACCCGGGCCAGAAGCTTCCTGAAGTTGGGACGCATCATCAGCGTGTCCATGATCGCTCCGAACGGCCCGTATTTCGGCTTGTAGACCATCGCCATCGTGACCCGGGAGCCGGTGCCGCGCGGCTCCACAGACAGTGTGCCCTCGGCGCAGGCCAGCGGCATGGAGCCTTCGGTGACCTCGATGGTCATGGACTTGCCGTCCTCCCAGCCGATGACGCGCTCCGTGACGCTGTTTCCGTCGTAGAAGTCGCAGCGACGCTCGGCGCCGAGACCGCCGTTCTGCTCGCCCAGCAGTGGGCTGTGCTCGACGGCCGGGTGAAAGCGGTGGATGCCGGAGAAATCGGCGAGCACCTCCCAGGCGCGGTCGGCGGGAATGCTCAGGTTTCGGCTGACTGTGACTTTGGACATGGTCGGTTCCTCCGTTTGGGTGTGAATCGACTATGCCTGTGCAAACGAGCACTGTCTTTGCGAGAGTTTTGGTATTTACTGTGCAAAAATGCACAGCGTGATCTCCTGGGACGATCTCCGCTTTCTACTGCATGTTCAGCGCGCAGGGACTTACAGCCAGGCGGCTCGTGACCTGGGCGTGACCCACACGACCGTGTCGCGCCGGCTGCATGCGCTGCAGGAGGCGGTCGGCACCCGGCTGTTCGACACCCTGCCCGAGGGCATCTCGCTCACTGCGGCCGCCGACCCGCTCGTCGACTCGGCTCGGCGAATGGAAGAGGCGATGCACGATGCAGTGCGCGGGGCCCTGGGCCACGACGCGAGCCTCCGGGGGGAGATCCACTGCACCACCGTCCCGACTATCGCCGAGGAGCTCGTCGATGTGCTGCGTGACTTCACCCGAGCCTACCCGGCGATCGAGCTCGAGGTCGCGACGACGGGCCTCCCGCTCGATCTCACGCGTCGCGAGGCAGACGTCGCGATTCGGGCTACCAACAATCCACCCGAGCACCTTGTTGGGCGGCGAGTCGCTCGCATGGAGCTGGCGATCTTCGCGGCCGACTCGTTGCTCGCTCAGCATCCCCAGGACGTGCCGCTGGAGAGCTTGCCCTGGCTCGCCTGGACCGAGGCCAGCCGCGCCGTGCTTACGGAGCGGTGGATGAAGCGCTACGTTCCCGATGCCCGAATCGCCCTGCGGCTCGACACGTTATACGCCTTCCGGGCCGCCCTGGCGGCAGGCGTCGGGATCGGCTTCCTGCCGCTCTGGTTTGCGCAGCGCCGGGAGCCCCCTCTGCGCCAGATTGCCCCCATCCAAGAGGGCTTTGGCATGGACATCTGGGTGCTTACGCATCCGGACCTGCGGCGCACGGCGCGGATTAGAGCTTTCATGGACCACATGGCTGCGGGAGTCGCGGCGACCTGGCCCGCTCCATGATGTAGGTCAACGACGGCTGAAGATTCGCGGGTCCAGGGCCACACGCGATTGTGTCAGCATACCCACGCCTCTGTTTTTCCTTTGCCGGAATGTGTCGTGATTTCAGCTCGTTGGCTATGGCGCAAACCCCGGCACGGTCGTTGCTCTCCAGGAGGGCGCAAAATGAAGCTGTACACGTTCAAAGTCTGTTTTGTGTTGGTGTTCGTCGCCGGCTGTTCCACCGGGTCCTTGAGGCGGGCCGAGGCGCCGGCCGCCGGTGTGGACTCCCGCGGGATCGAGCCCACCTGGCACGTGCTGGGTAGTTACAGCACCCGGTTCAAGATCGACCAGACCGACCGCAACCACAACGTGGCCAAAGCGGCCTCGCGCCTGGATGGCGCAGAGATCCCCGCCGGTGGGTCGTGGTCCTTCAACAAAGAGGTCGGGCAGCGTACGGTCAACCGCGGCTGGCGGGTGGCGCCGGTGCTGCTGCTGGAGGGGGCGCGACCGGCTGAGGGCGGAGGGATCTGCCAGGTCAGCAGCACGGTCTACAACGCAGCGCTGCTGGCGGATCTTCAGGCCAAACAACGGCATCCGCACTCTCGGCCGGTGCGCTACATTCCGCTCGGGCGGGACGCCACCGTGTCCTGGGGCAGCAAGGACCTCGTGCTCCACAACCCGCACGACTTCCCCATTCGGTTCAGTGCGCGCGTCATCTACGACCGGCTCATCATTGTAGCGCTGGCGCCCCAGACGCTGGATTACGAGGTGCGGTTGGAGACGGCCGACGCGGAGCCTGCGTCGCTGCGCAAAGAGATCCAGATCCTGGAGAACCCCGACACGCTGGCCGTGGGTGGGGTGTGGATCAAGCTGTACAAGCATCGGCTGCGCGACGGGACCGTCTACGAGTCTCAGCGCGTCGGGCGCTCGTCGTTTTACCCCTACAAAGTGAAGCCGGAGCTGCGCTGATGCGGATTGTCATCGCCGTGCTCCTCGTGTTCGTCGCCGCTACCGCGCAGGCGGACGAGTCGCCGTTTTTGGAGCAGGCCAGGGCGCTCAAAGGCAAAGAGGGGCTGCGCATGGTCACGTTGGCTCGCGAGGTGATCACGCGCGTCGTCGTGGATGGCGAGATCGAGCCGCGCGTGCGCATCCGGCCCACGCGCGACCCGGCGCCGTTCGGTGTGTTCGTGACGCTCGTGAAGCGCGGCAAGGTCCGCGGCTGCTACGGCTCGATGGAGCCGATGGGCAAGCCGCTGGACGAGTTGGTGGTCGAGGCCGCCGTCGGCGCCGCCCGCTTTGATCCGCGCAGCTCGCCTGTTCGCCAGGACGAGCTGCACCGCATTCAGGTCATCGTCTCCATCGTCGGGCCCACCGTGCCCGTGTTGACGATGAGCGAGGTCGACTCCAAGCGCATGGGCCTGCTCGTGCGCCTGGGTGACAAGAAGTCCGTGCTGCTGCCGGGCGAAGCCAAGACGGCGTCGTGGCAGCTGAAGCGCAACCTGCGCCAGGCCGGGATCAAGCCCGGCGACTCCTACGAGATGTTCCGGTTCCGAACAGTGACGGTCTACGAAAGGGTGATGAGACAACGATGAAGACGATCCAGCTCGCCGTACTATCCCTCCTGGTTTCACTTCTGGTGGCGCTACCCGCGGCCGCGACCAAGACCAAACCCAAACACAAGGGCTTCATCACGGGCACCCTGATGCGGCACGACAGCGGTGAGCCGATCAGCCGCCAGTGGATCACGCTGCGCAAGCCCGGGTTCTCCCGCAGCGCCTCGACCGACACGTACGGGCGCTTTCGTATCGCGCAGGTGCCGCCGGGCATGGACTACACGATCAGCTTCTACCACTCGGGCTACAAGGTCCGGTCGTTTGGGCCGTTTGACGTGGTTCAGGATCAGGCCACGGATGTGGGCAAGCTGGAGGCGGTGCCGGTCGCCGCGCAGGTCGCGCCCTATACGTATTCGGACACCTATCTGCCGGGGCAGAACATCACGGTGATGGTCCGCTCTATTCGCGTGACGCAGGTGGATGTCGACGTGTTCAAGGTGCCTACCGCGGAGCTGCGAAAGCGGCGCGGCGCGCTCATCGACCGCAAGCGCCTGACGCTGGACCCGTCGTGGAAGCCGCTGCTCAGCTATCGGCAGCCGGTCACCGGCGGACACAACCTGAACTGGCGCACGACCAAGGTGGAGCCCGCCTTCAACGACGCCGGGTTCTACATCGTGCGTGTGCGCGGCGCCGGCACTAAGAAGCTCATCCCGATCTTTGTGACGCGGCTGTCGCTCATAACCAAGCGCACGCCGACCGCGACCTGGGTGTGGGCCACCGATCTGGAGACCGGCAAGCCGATCAAGGGCGTAAACATCAGCGGCGAGGCGACCGGCAAAGACACGCCGCCCGCGTCCCTGCTCAAGCCGGTGCGGTCCCGTGGTGACGGGCTGGCCAGGGTCAAGGGCAAGCACGCGCGCAACATCCGCTACTGGGGCGTCTTTGGGGACAACATCGCGTACGTGGATACGGTGCCGGCGTCGGCCGCGCAGTCGCTGTCCTTCAGGACCTACGTCTACACCGACCGCCCCGCCTACAGGCCGGCCGATCAGGTCAACTACAAGATCATCGCGCGCGCCAACGACGGGGGCGCCTACCGCGTGGTGCCCGGCGAGAAGTGGGCGGTTGTGGTCCGCGACCCGGACGGACAGATCGTGCATCGCGGCTCCCACCGCTCCAACCTGTTTGGCACGTTCCACGGCGACCTCACGCTGGGCGACTCCCCGGCGCTGGGGACCTACACCGTCGAGGCGCGCGCCGGGGCCAAGGTCTCGTCCGGCCGCTTCAAGGTGCTGGAGTATCGCAAGCCCGAGTACAAGCTGAGCGTATCGACCGTCCACAAGCAGTATGTGCAGGGCACCGACATCGAGGTGGGCTTTCAGGCCAGCTACTACTTCGGCGCGCCGCTGGCCAACCGCAAGGTCAGCTGGACCGTGTACGAGACCCCGTTCCGCCCGTGGTGGTACGACAGCTATTGGGGCGCCTACGAGGACAGCCACACCTACGGCTATGGCCGGGTGGCGCGCAGTGGCACGGTCGAGCTGGACAGCCGTGGCCGCGGCACGGTCAAGATCGCCGTGGACCGCGCCGGGATGGACCGCTGGGTCACCGTTGAGGCGGTGGTGAGTGACTCGACCAACCGCCAGGTCAGCGCCCGCCACAAAGTGATGGTCACCCGCGGCATGTTCCGCGTTGGGATCCGCCCGCAGGGCAAGATCTTCAAGGTGGGTGAGACGGCCAGCTTCAAGATCGACGCCACCCGTTTTGACGGCGCGCCTTCACGGCGAGACATCGAGGTGACCGCGTCGCTGGAGACGTTCAGCACCAAGCACAAGATCTGGATCTACCGGACGCTGAACAAGCGGACGCTGACCACCGATCCGACCGGCAAGGTGACCTACAACTTCCCGGTGAAGCAGGACGGCTTCATCCGCGTGGAGGCCAAGGGACGCGACCGCTACAACAACCCCATCGTGGAGTCGAGCTTCATCTGGGCCACGAAAAACGACGCGATCGCCGGCGGCTACAAGAAGAAGTCCCTGGATATCCTGCCCGACAAGTCGTCCTACCAGCCCGGTGAGACGGCGCGCGTGCTCATCAACACGTCGCGCGACAACCCGTGGGTGTTGTTTGCCGTGGAGGGCGACGGGGTCTTCCAGCCCAAGGTCGTCAAGGTCGTGGGCAACAGCCGGCTGTTCGAGGTGCCGCTGTCCGGCCGTCACGCGCCCAACGTGTACCTGTCCGTGGCGTTTGCGGCGGGCAAGTCGTTCTACTCGCTCTCCAAGAGCATCAACGTGTCGCCGGCGCACCGCCTGTTGAAGGTGAAGGTCAAGCCGACCAAGCGGGTGTACGAGCCTGGAAAGACGGCGGTCTACGACGTGACCGTGACGGACGCGAAGGGTCGTCCGGCGGCGGCTGAGCTGAGCCTGGGACTGGTGGACGAGGCGGTCTACGCGATCTCGAAAGAGCTCGCCCCCAAGCTGTCGTCGTTTTTCTACGGGCATCGCCCCAACCCGGTGCGCACGGCCTACTCGTTCCCCAGCCGGTACCTCGGTGGCGCGGATAAGGACGGCGACGACGACGCGGGCGCCGGCGTCCGGCGCGACTTCAAGGACACGGCGTTCTGGAAGGCCGTTGTGCACACCGGCGCGGACGGCAAAGCGCGCGTCGAGGTGCCGCTGCCCGACAACCTGACAACGTGGCGTCTGACGGTGCGCGCGGTATCCAAAGACACACTGGTCGGCAGCACGACCAACCTCATTCAGACGTCCAAGGACCTGATCGCGACTCTAGCGTTGCCGCGCTTCTTTCGGCGCGGCGACAAGGTGCACGTCGTGGCGATGATTCACAATCGTGGCGAGGACCTGGACCAGGTGACCGCGCGCCTGGAGGTTGAGGGCGCCGGCGCCAGTGTGGCAGCAGAGGCCAAGCGCACGTTCAGCATCAAGGGCGCGGACAGCCGGGCGCTCTCGTGGGCCGTGGACATCGACAAGGCCGGAGCGGGTGCGGCCGCCAAGCTGCGCGTCTACGTGCAAAGCGGCAAGCTCAAGGACGCGGAAGAGCGGACGGTGCCCGTGTATGCCGTTGCCGTCGATCGCCTGGAGGCCGTCAGCGGCATGGCCTCCATCTCGACCAGTCAGACGTTCGACATCCCCGAGGGCACGATCCCCGGCACGGCGCATCTGAAGCTGAGCGTGGCCTCGACCCTGGCCGGTCCGGTGATGGAGAGCCTGGAGGACCTGGCCAAGTTCCCGTACGGCTGCGTGGAGCAGACCATGAACTCGTTCCTGCCCGACCTCGTCGCCGACAAGGTGCTGCGCAAGCTGAAGGTCCCGCGCTCCGGCGAGCTGGCCAAGCTGCCGCAGATGGTGCGCAGCGGCCTGCGAAAGCTGTACGGCATGCAGCACTCGGACGGCGGCTGGGGCTGGTGGAACGGCGACAGCAGCCACCCGTTCATGACCGCGTATGCGGTCTATGGGCTGGCCCGCGCAAAAGCATTGGGATGGGATGTGCGGGAGTCTGTGTTGAGACGCGGTGTGAGCAACGCGATCAAGCAGTACAAGCGCGCCACCGACTGGAACACGCGGTCATTTATCGCGTACGCGGTCTCACACGCGCCGGACAGCAAAGCGCGCACGATCTTCCTGGGCGCGGCGCTGCCCGAGCTGGCGGCTCATCTCAAAGCGCTCAACAGCTACAGCCTGGCGACCCTGGTGCTGGCCAACGTGGCGGCTGAGCGAATGGCGGAGGCCAAGGCCCTGGCGCCACAGCTCAAAGCGCGTGCCGTCGTGACCGGCGACTTCGCCCACTTCCCAGGGCGCGCCTGGCGCTATACGTGGACCGACAACGCCAAAGAGGCCACCGCATACGCCGTGCGCGCCATGTTGGCCGTGGCCCCCGGCGACAGCACCGTGCCCAAGGCGGTGCGCTGGCTGATGCGTCGTCGTCGCGGCGGCATGTGGGACACGACCAAAGACACCGCGGCCGCCGTCGAGGCGCTCACCGTCATGATGGAGACCAGTGGCGAGCTGGACGCGCAGTACACCGCCAACGTCTCCGTCAACGGGCGCAGCGTGGGCACGATCTCGGTGACCCCGGAGTCGGCGTTGACCACCGGCAAGACCCTGCGTGTGCCGCAGGACCTGCTGAAGACCGGCGGCAACGAGCTGTCTGTGCGCATCGACGGGCGGGGCACGCTGTACTGGACCGGCAGTCTGCGTATGGGCGCGCCTCCGACACCACGTGCGCAGGGGTTGGGCGTTATCCGTGAATACTGGCGCGTACAGCGGACCACCGACGCCGCCGGCAAGCAGAAGATCACGCATAAGCAGGTCAACCGCGAGGGTGTGAGCGTCGGCGACGAGATCGAGGTACGTACGTACGTGTTCGCCGACCGCGACTACGAGTATCTTGCGGTCGAAGATCCGCTGCCCGCCGGTTTCGAGGTCATTCCGGTCGAAAACCACGCCAACTACACGCGCCGTGAGGTGCGCGATGAGAAAGTTGCCTTCTTCGCCACCCGGATCAAACGCGGTAAGGTGACCATCAAGTACACAATGCGTGCTGAGATGGCTGGAACCGTAACCGCGTCGCCCACGACCGCCTGGCTGATGTATATGCCCGAGGTCGCAGGCAACAGCAGCAAGGACGTTTTGACGACGCACAGCAAGGTGACTCACTGAGGCGGCGCGACCTGTCGCTGTTAGAGATCCTGCTGGCCGGCGGGCTGGTCTTGCTGTGCCTGGGCGGCTGCCGAGAAGAGCAGCAGCAGAAGGCGCCCAACATCACCCAGGGGACCGGGCCCGAAGAGAAGGGCCGCTTTCTCAACGAGCCCGCCGGCACCCCACCCGATCCGTTTGTGCCTCAGTGGGCCGAGCTGCATATCCGAACCGCGCTGGATGCGGCCGCCGTCAAGGCTCAGCTGGGCGCGATCGCAGGTGGCACTCGGCTATGGGCCGCAGACGATGCCGGCGCCAAAGTTGCGCTGCCGGCGCCCGTTCTGCGACTGGGCTTCGGCGCGCCGCGCGCAATCCAACAGGACCAGATCGCGGCGCTCAACACCGGCAAGGTCCGTGGCAATCTGGTGCTCTGGTATCCGCTGATGCAGGTGCGGGAGCGGCTGAACGACGGCCGGGCCGGGGTCTGGAGAGGCATCACCCGCCTGCGGGAAGAGCTGCCGACAAAAGGCGGGCGCCTGGGCGGTACGCCGGTGCTGTTTCTGGCCGCGATCTCGGCGCTGGATGTGACGCTGCTGGACGGTGAAGTGCCCAAGGGCTACGAGCGCGTCGTGACGGCGGACGCCTGGCCGACACCGGCCGGAAAGGCGCTCTTCACCGCGTTTGACGACACGCCGGTCGCATATCTGGTGCCCAAAAGCCGTCAGGTGATCGAGGCCAGCTTTGACTCGGCGGTAGAGTCGCTGGTGCCGCTTGTGAAACAGGGCGGCCAGGCGTGGATTCTGTTGGCCCTGCCACTCGCTGAAGAGCGTAAGCCCGAGCGCCTATAGCGTGCCCACTAGCGCGTTTGGATTGCGATCCAGCGCTGCAGCTTAGAGACCAGCAACGTCGTCCCGCGCACGCTCTGCCACCGCTGCAGGACGACGCCACTGGTTTTGTGTATGAGCTCGGCGTCCAGGACGACGCTGTCGCCATCCAGTCGGGCCTGGCCGGCCAGATCCACGTTGACGACGCGCTGTGTCCGGCCGTCCGGTGTCACGAAGTCGAACGAGGCGCCAATGACGATGTTGGGATTGTCCAGCAGTGGCTCGATGACCTGCTCCTTGATCTCGGCGGTCGCCAGCAGCTGGTTGATGCTGAGCCCCATTTTGTGACCGCGGAAGAGTCCGCGTCGCAGCAGTCGGCGCAGCGCCGCTTTTCCACTGGTGCGTGCCGCACGTGCCACTCGTACGTCCTCGTCGCTTTCGGCCGCTTTCAAGGCGGGCAGGGTCTCGAACGCCGCGATTCGGGCAAGCGCGCGGGCCGCAGCTCGGCGCACACGCGGCTGTGGGGCCTGAAGCTTGGCGATCAGCCGCTGCTCGGCGGGTGATTCGTCTGCTGGGGCTTTGGCGCCGGCGGTAAACGCCAACGAAAGAGTCACTACTGCGCTGACAAGTGCGGACACACCACACCGCCAAACGCGTCCATGCGCGTCCATGATGATCTCCGATACAAGGAGTCCTGAAAGTTCGACCGTTGTGCCTAGGTTAGCAGGGAGCGAGGCCTCGACCTAGAGAAAAATATACAGTGTAAATGTTTCATTTGCCGGCGCAGAGAAGGCGCTCGGCAAGCCTGAGCACATCGACCGGCCAAAACGCGCGACTGCGAGGGCGTCGCGTCTCCGGCAGGGGGCGGCACGTAAGCGTCATGCGGCGCCACTGCAACGGGATCGCGTCGCGTCCGTACACGGCGCCCAACAGGGCTCCGCAGATCGCGGCGTTGGTGTCGGTGTCTCCGCCGCGGCGCACCGTGTCGATCACGCCCTGCTCCACGGACTGTGCGTTGACCAGCTGCCAGAACGCGTTGTTGAAGGCCAGGCGCACCCACCCCATCTTGGGGCCGTCCAGGGGGCCGGACTGCTCTCCGAAGGCGTCCTCCATGGCCGTGCCCTGCGCCTGACCACGGCCAAAGTCGAACGTCTGCTGTGCCGTGGCCCCCGTGCGAATCGCGTAGGCGATGGTGGACGCGAAGACCGCTGATGCGTCGCCGCACACCGGGTTGGGGTGCGTCAGCGCGGCGTCTCGGCGCGCCAGAACGGCCACGATGGCGGGCGGCATGGACGCGCCGAAGATCCCCAGCGGGCTGACGCGCATGAGCGCCCCATTGGCCTGGCTGTCGGGATTGGGGTTGGGGTGCCCGCCCAGTGCACGCCGCGTCGTGTTGCCGATGTCGAAGGGGCCGGATGCGCACCAGAAGCGGTAGGCCTCGAAGACGGCGTCGTCGTCGAAGCGGCGCTCGCCAACCAGCGTGCGGGCCAGCATCAGCGCCAGCTCGGAGTCGTCGGTGGGCTGCCCGGCCAGCGTGCCCCAGGTGCCGCCGTCCTCCAGCGCCGACGGGCCGCCATCGTGATACGCCGCGGCGATCCGCGCTTCAGGTTGAAACTCCACCAGGCTGCCCAGTGAGTCGCCCGCGACCTGTCCAAGCAGGCAGCCCTGCGCCCGGCTGAGCACGCCGCAGTCCGCGATGTTTTCGCCCGGGTCCAGAATCACGAGATCGAGCGCCTGCCGGTCAAACGGGTGATAGCCCAGCGTGTCCCACGGCTTGGCGGCCAGCGCGCGCGCCACCTCCAGGGACCCGCCGAAGCAGCGAAACGATTGACTGCGCCCTGCACGGTACTGGATCGGCTCGCCGTATTGGTCCACCAGCGCGCCGCCGGCAGCCTTCAGCAGGGCGTGTCCCGCGGCGTAGTCCCATCCAACCGGCGCGCCGAGCGAGACGGCCGCGTCGCCGTCGCCAACGGCCAACAGCGCCAGCCGATACGCGATGCTGGCCGTCGGCTGAAAGCGCGCGGGTGAGATCAGTCGGGTGATGCCCTCCGCCGCCGCGTCGGCCCACTGCGCGATCAGAACCACATGCTCGCCGGCCAGAGCGGGCGGCAGCGGCGCGCGCTCGACGGGCTCACCGTTGCGGGTGATGGGGCCGCAGCCCTCCGCCCACGCGATCAAGTCACCGTCGTGATCAGGCGCCGCATAGGCAAAGACCACACCCAACACGGGCTCGGCGCCGCGCAGCAGCGCGATGGAGACGGCGGGTCCGCGCCAGCCGCGCAGGTACGCGCTGGTGCCGTCGTTGGGATCCACCAGCCATATGTGCTCGGCGCCGGCTTCACCACCCGTGCCCGTCTCTTCGCCCAGATACGCTGTGTCCTCAAACGCCTCCAGCAGCCGCGCTCGGATTAGGGCCTCGGCGCGGTCATCAGCATCGGCGTGCGCGCCCTCGCCCACAGGACCACCCGGGCGGCTGAAGTCCTCCAAAAGGAGCGCCCCGGCGGCCCGCGCGGCGTCAACCGCGACCGTAAGGTGTTCGCTGTAGGTGGTCACCACTTCAGGGTGACGTTCGTTTTGGCGCTAAGTCAAGGTCCCGTGCGCCAGGTAGTGCAGGACGAGGCTTTGGGTCCGCGGATGGTCCATGATCCAGGTGTGGGTGGCGTCGACGGTGGCAAACTCGGACATCGCCGCGTGCCGCGTCTCGTCGACCGCGACCGTGCCGTCGTTGGCGACACCCGCCGGAAAGACGCGCAGCAGCTTCAGCGCCAGGCTGGACGGGTTGGCCATCGACACCGCGCGGGTGCCCGCGATGACGGCGAACGGGCATGTCGGCACGGGCCAGCCGTTGCTGTCGGCCAGCTGCACGCCTGCCTTGCCGTATATCGCCCCGTACAGCGCGCGATCCTTGAGCGCCGCGGCGGCCCGACTGCCACCGTTTGGGGGCGCCACCATGACCAGTCCGGCCCAGTTCAGCTCGGTCATGTGCCGGGCCAGGATGCCGCCAAGAGAGTGTGTGACCCCGATCAGGGGCCCGTCGCCCACCTCGTTACGAATCTGCTCGGTCAGCCGCGCAGCCAGTCCGGTGATCGGCATGCGCGTCGATGGATAGGTGCGCGCCCAGGTCGCGTACCCCGCCGCCTCGATCTGCTTTTGTATGCCCTGGAGCATGCGGTGGGTGCGGATCAATCCGTGCAAAAGGACGACGGTGGGACGGGCTTCGGGGCTCATCGCCCCACTGAGTAGCCACGCTTTCACTTGACTGTAAAGTCTGCACCGATATTGTCCCCGGGCATTTTTTCGATAGAGGGGGTCGCCCATGCGACGTTTCTGCATCACGCTCATTCTCTTTGTGGCCGTCGCCGGCTGTGGCAAGAAAGAGGCGGCCAAGACCGCCCCTGACAAGAAGGCTGCAGAGTCCGCGAAGACGGCCGCCGTAGAGGCGCCCGCGCCTGCCAAGCCCGAGGCTGAGGCCGAGCCCGCCAAGACCGAGCCGACCCCCGCTGAGCCCGCCAAGACCGAGCCGACCACCGCCGAGCCCGCGAAGGCCGAGCCTGCCAAGGCCGAGCCCACCGGCAAGCCCGCCGGTCACTACGGCGGCGAGTTCACGCTCACCGAGATCACCCCTCTGTCCGACGTCCTCGCCAACGTTGCCGCCAACGCCGGCAAAAACGTCAAGGTCGCGGCGCGGATCTCCAAGGTCTGCCGCAAGAAGGGCTGCTGGTTCGTGCTGCAAAACGAGAAGGACCCGTCCCAGACCGTGCGCATCAAGATGAAGGACTACGGCTTCTTCGTCCCGACGAACTGCGACGGTCAGGAGGCGGTCGTCGAGGGCGTCTTCAACAAGGTCGACGTGCCCGTCGCCGCCGCCAAGCATCTCGCCGAGGACGGTGGACAGGACCCCGACAAGGTCAAGACCGGCACCGTTGAGCTGCGCATGGTGGCCACCGCCATCGACATCAAGGCGCTCCCCTGAATATTCGGCCCGCTGGAATGTCCGGCCCCTCTCTTTGCATTATGGAGAGGTGCGCTTCTACCTGATCCTTGCTCTCGGCCTGCTGGCCGGCGCCGGCTGCAAGACACGACAGCCCAACCTCCCCGACCGCGCCACCCCCTTCTTTGTCGCCCAGCCCGAAGAGCAGCTTGCGGCCATCGGCCCGACCGGTGCGCTCAGCTTTGAGCTTCAGCGCGCCTTTGAGAAGACGGACGCGTTCGACTCCATGCGGCCGCCGCGCCCCGGCGAGTGGCTTGCCGAGTTCGACGAGACACCCCAGAGCTGGTCCGACTGGTACGCGTCGCGGCCCAACCTCCCCAACGACACCCGCGGCGTCATCTACGTGCAGCCGATCGGCGCCTTCGAGCCCCAACGAAGTCCGTCGCTGGAGGTGTTGAAGGACCACACGACGGCGTTTTTTGGCTTGAAGACCGTCGTGCTGCCGCCCGTCACCGTCGCGAAAGTCGGGGCCCGCGAGCGCGTCAACCCCGGCACCGACCGCAAGCAGCTGCTGACCAGCGATATCCTGGAGTGGCTCAGCTACCGTAAGCCCGCGGACGCGTACTGCGTCATCGCGGTCACCATGACCGACCTGTTTCCCAAGGACAGCTGGAACTTCGTCTTTGGACAAGCCACCTTCAAAGCCCGCGTCGGGGTCTTCAGCTTCGCTCGGATGGTCCCGGGCTTTCCCGACTCCGCCACACCATTCGACCGGCCGACCACGATCTCACGCAGCATGCGCGTTATGGCCCACGAGATCGGCCACATGTTCGGCATCAGCCACTGCACCCACTTCATGTGCGTAATGAACGGCTCCAACAGCCTGGCTGAGTCCGACAGACAGCCGCACCATGTCTGTCCGGTGTGCCTGCGCAAGCTGCACTCGGCAGCCCGGTTCGATGTGGTGGCGCGCTACGAGCGTCTCAAAGCGATCTACACGGCCAACGGCATCGACGACGAGGCCACGTGGGTGGAGGCCCGCATCAGCGCGATCAAGACCGGACCCGAGCCGCCTCGGCCTGCTTCTCCGTAAGTCGCCCCTTGCACTGCGGAAAGCGCACGCAGCCGTAGAAGCGGCCGTAGCCGCCCTCGATCACGCGCATGGCCTCCTTGCAGATCGGGCAGGAGAGCCCCGGATCGATCTCGATGGCATCCTGAGCAGCGCCGCGCCCCGGCAGCGGGGCAAAGTCCAGCTTCATGGCGCGTCGCTCGGCCGCTGCGTCCTCAAACGAGATGCTCAGCCCGTCCAGCCCGTCGGCCGTCAGCAGGTCAGCCAACACGGCCCCGCCTTGCACCGCCGCCGCATGCCGCGCAGTCTGCTCTTCGACGATCTCCGCCCCGTTGACCGCCATCTTCTCGGTGAGGCGCCCGCCCTCCGCCACCTCGTACGCACAGATGGCGTCCAGCCGCACCAGGCTTGTCACGCGACAGCGCAGCTCGTGACTCAGGCTCTGGCCCAGCTCGTCAGGGACCGCGTCGGGATGGTCCGGATGGATCCAGCACGCCGCAGGCCCCGCGTTGCGAATGACGATAGAGAAGCCGTCATCCGGAACCGGCATCCCGCGCGGGACCGCCGCATATCCGCGACGCTCCATAGTGACCCGCAACCGCGACGCGACCAGGATCGCGCGCGTTTCTACAAAGAGGACCAATCGACCTGACATGCAGACCTTTTAGCGCAGGCTGCGTACGATGCGAAAGCCTAGATCCGCGTGGGCGACCTCTGGGTCGGGCCGATGGACGACCGCGCACCCGAGCTCGCTGCGGTGGACACGATACGATCCCCCTCGAGCGCTCTTGTCGGCTGTCCACTCCCACGCGGTGCCAAGCATGTCGTGTAGGCCGTATTTGTTGGGCTTGTGAGACTCCAGGGGGGGCAGCGTCCCGTCGAACGCCTGGCTGTCGACCGCATAGACGTCCGCGCGCCCGGCATCATCGCCCCAGAAGTACCGGCTCTCACTGCCGCCCCGGCAGGCGTACTCCCACTCGCGCGCCGTCGGCAGACGAAACGGCTTCTTGGCCAGCTCGGCGTACCAGCGGCAATACGCGTCAGCCTGCGCCCACGTGACGCCCAGCGCCGGATCGTCGTCGCCCGGTGTCAGCGGCGTCCGCTCATGTGCGGGGTCGAACTCCGCAAAATGCGCGTTCGTGATCAGCGTGCGGGAGATGTAGAAGGGGGCCACGTCGACCCAGTTACCATCGACCTCAAGCTCGCCGTCCGGCACCAGCCACAGCGTCGCGCGCGCGACCTGCGTGTACCGCTCAACCGCCATGCTCGACCTTGACGATCTTGGCCTTGTAGCCCGCGTCGATGACCACCTGAGGCAGCTTCTTCACCGCCTCGTCCTCGCAGACGGTGGCCTTGCCCAGCACGTCGGCGCGCTTTTCGGGGAAGTCGACCGCGACCTCGACGACGCCTTCCACGCCCTGCAGCGCTTTGGCCACGGCGTTGGCGCAGTTCTGTATGCACATCATGCCGGCCACCTCCATCGTGACCTGGCAGTGATCCGCCTCCAGCGATGCGCTCAGCTCAGATGGTGGAGCCTTGGGCGCCGGCTTCTGGCATCCAACCCAGCTTGCGCAGATGAGGATGAGCAAAAAACGCATCACGGCTACTCCTGGTCGATCGCGGCCCACAGGCCGTCGAGCAGCTGCCGGCGCGCCTCGAGGGACAGCAGTATCCCCACCTCCAGGCGCTCGCGGGCCTGGTGGTCGAAGAGGTGCGGGGTAATCACCTCGCGCAGCAGCAGGTCGTGCTCCTGGCGGCAGGTGAAGAAGTCCAGCGCGCGATCGTCCAGCTGAGGCAGGCGGCGCAGACCGTGGACCAGCTTGCAGTGCATCGCGGGGATCGGCCACTCCATCGCAAAGCCGGCCGCGCCCGCTGCTGTCAGCCAGTCACGGGTGCACAGCTTGTAGTGCAGCTGGGCATAGTGCTGCTGCGCGTCGACGACCTCCGCGGACTCCCAGGTCTGCGGCGCCCAGTCCAGCGCGCGCAGAAAGCGCCGGTACAGCGCTGGTCGGGTGCGGGCCTCGTCGCCGTGCCCGTACTCCTGATTCAGGATCTCGTTGTAGGCCAGCTGGACGCGCTCATCCGGGGTGATCGACATCGCCGCCGCCCGGTACAGGGGCGCCTTGACGATGTGCGCGTAGTACAGCAGCCCGAACCGCCGCGCCTGTGGCCACGTGACCGACCCGGACGCAAACGCCTGCAGCAGCGGATGCTCCACCGCCGGGTGTTGCAGCACCCGCTTGCGCAGGTCGTCCAGGTACTGGTCAAAGCGTACGTTCACGCGGTGTTGCGCGCTCGTTTGGCCAGGTCCACCAACTCGGCGCGGACCTCTTTGGCCGTGGAGACGGGCTTTGAGAACGCCAGACGGATCGGGCGCGGGCCCTGGCCCGTGATCGCCGACATCTCAAAGCCGTATCGGTCCACGCCGGTCATCGTCGCGGCGGTCGTGTCCGTGGCTTTCGAGAACTTCTGGCAGTACAGCACCATCGTGTCGGCGTGATCGTCGTTCATGTGGTGCTTGATGCCGTGGGCGGACTCGACCAGCGGGTCGGGCGTCGCAGCCGTCCATTCCGCGGCCTCGATCCACGACATGCGACCGTAGCCGCCGATGTATCGGATCGCCTCGACCGGCATGCGCCAGAACGAGAAGTCCTTGAAGTCGACGTAGTACGCCGCGTTGGGGCACGCCGCCAGGTAGGCCTCGCGCGCTGACGTGTCCTCGTCGCGCTCCAGCTTCTCCGCCGTGCCGATCAGGGTCACGCGCCCGCGCGCAAGCGGATCGCCGTCGCCGTGCTCAGCCACCAGCAGGGAGCCGCGTGGGTCGCCGTTCAGGTTCTTGGTGTGCTCGGCCAATGTGCTGACCAGGAAGATCGGCGCTCCGTCGTCCAGCCCGAACGTGACGAAAGAGCCGTATGGGAAGCCGGCGGGCTCGCGCGACATGGTGCACAGCGTGCCGGTGTTTATGCCGGCGACGAGCGTGCGTGCGCGCTCCGCGTGGCTGGGCGTGGCGACCTCGGGGTCGTAAAGCAACTCCTGATGGCCGCGTCTGCTGCCTTTCGCCGGAGCGTGGTGTCGATAGCTCATATGCGGCCTCTAATACCACACGCGCGGGCGTTTCTATTACGGTTTTCCCTTCTTGAGGAAGAAGGGCAGCTTCTTGGAGAAGTCGACCGGCATGCCCTTGCGGACGCCGTCCAGCACCTCGGGGGTGATGACGTCAAAGCCCTCGCGCCGGGCATAGTCCTCTACGCGCTTCATGACCACGCTGCGCACAAACGAGGGGATGCGCGCCATTCGCTCCTCGGCCTCCGGGCTCCACTGAAGCTCGGAAGGGGCCTGCGCGCCACCGTACGTGACGCCGGTCGGCTTGATCACGTCGACATCGCCCGAGGGCTCGTAGCCGCAAGACTTGTCATGCGCCATCACGTCGCCGCCGCTGTCCGCATAAGCCCTGGCCCGGCACCCCCCGCAGACCTGCCGGTACTCGCAGCTGCCGCACTTGCCGCCCAGCCCGCCGGCGCGCATCTCTTTGAACAGCGGCGAGTTGTTCCAGACCTCGGCAAACGACTGAGTGCGCAGATCCCCCGCCTCTTTCGGCAGGTACGGGCACGGCGTCAGCTTTCCTTCCGGCGTGATCCGGCAGTACTGAATGCCGCACGGACACCGCGTGCTGTAGGCCATCAGCGGGGAGTCGGGGTCGAGCTCGTGCACGTGGCGCATCAGCTGCGGTTGACACTTGCTTCGCACCAGGATCCGCCCGCGGTATTGCTCCTGCAGGCGCACGAGCTCTTTGAGGACCGCGCCGTTTTCCTCGGGCGACAGGCCCTTCATGCCCGAGCCGCGCCCGGTCTCCACCAGAAAGTAGAGGTTGAACGAGACGGCGCCCTGCTCGACCGACCAGGCGACCAGGTCGGCGATCTCGTCGCGATTGAACGATGTCAGCGTGGTCTGCACGATGAAGTCCAGGCCGGCCGTGCTCAGGCGCTCGATCGAGGCCAGCGTCTGCTCCAGCGCCTCGTCGCCGTGCCGAAAGCGGTTGTGGTAGCGCGACTTCAAGGAGTCCACGCTGATCGCCACGCCCGTGACGCCCGCCTCCATCAGCGACGCGATGCGCTCGGTGGTCAGCCCGGTGCCGTTGGTGCCGACAACAACTGTGGCGCCGCGCTGCACCGCGTAGGCCGCGATCTCCTCCAGGTCGGGGCGCGACAGCGGCTCCCCGCCGGTCAGGATGAACATCGGATTGGGGTTCAGCGCCAGGATCTCATCGGTGATTCTGCGGCACTCCGCCACCGTCAGATCGCTCTCGATCGGCTGCCACGGCCCCGCCGAGATGTAGCAGTGCGCGCACTCCAGATTGCAGCGGCGCGTGATGTTCCACGCCACCACGTGCGGGATCGGCGCCGAGGTCTCTTTATAGACGTCATCCAGGATGGCGGTGCTCATCGGGCGCGAACCCTAACATTGTCAAAGGCGTTGGTGTAGCCTCCGCTGCCGCATGACCCGCTTCTCCCGCTTTGCCTGGGGCGTCACCGCCTACAACATCCTCGTCATTCTATGGGGGGCATGGGTGCGCATCTCGGGCTCCGGCGCGGGGTGCGGAGAGCACTGGCCGGACTGCAACGGCGAGGTCATCCCGACCGCCCCGACCACCCGGACACTGATCGAGTTCACGCACCGCGCGACCAGCGGCCTGTGTCTGGTGCTGACGCTGGCCATGGCGGTGTGGGCCTATCGCGTGTTCGCGCCGCGTCACCACGTCCGCCGCGCGGCCAACGTCACCCTGGCGTTTGTCCTGGCGGAGGCGGCGCTGGGCGCCCTGTTGGTCATCTTCGGCCTGGTCGAGCAAAACGACTCGGTCGCGCGCGCCATCGTCGTCGGTGTGCATCTGGTCAACACGTTTGGGTTGGTCGGCGCGGGCGCCCTCACCGCCTATTGGGCCTCCGGCGGCCCGCTCCCGAGCCGAAGCCACCCGCGCCGCAACGTGTTTGGCGTGGCGATCGTCGCCGTTCTGCTGGTCGGCATGACCGGCGCCATCACGGCCCTGGGCGACACGCTCTTCCCCGTCTCGCCCACCGACGGCGCCGGGCTGCTGGCGCATATCCGCGCGGACTTGAGCGCCGGCGAGCACTTTCTGGTGCGGCTGCGCATCGTGCACCCCCTGGTCGCGCTGCTGGCGGGCGGCTTTCTCGTCACCTTGGCGTTCAGCACGCTGGACGACGCCCCACGCGCCTCCTGGACCGTAATAATCTTGGTTACAGCGCAGATGATCGCGGGCACCACAAACGTGGCATTAGCTGCGCCCGGATGGATGCAGATCATCCATCTCCTTTTGGCCGATGTGCTGTGGATCGCCCTTCTGATCCAGGCAGTCGAATGCCTTGCGGATCGCGAGATGTCTTGTTAATGTCCGCCCGCGATGTCCAGTAGTACCCAGCGCGTCCGCGACCTCATCGAGCTCACCAAGCCCTCCATCCTGTGGCTTAGTGTCATGATGGCGGCGCTCGGCCTGTGGATGGCCCCGCAGTCACTCGATGCCATGAGCGCCGCGTGGATGCTCTTCGGCACCGGCCTGATCGTCGGGTCCGCCAACGCGCTGAACATGTACTGGGAGCGCGATATCGACGGCCTGATGCAGCGCACCCGCAAGCGTCCGCTGCCGACTGGTCGCCTGTCTGCACGCCTGGCCCTGGGCTTTGGCGTGGCCATCGGCGTCGTCGGCATCGTCATCATCCAGCTCAGCGCGGGCACCCTGACCGCGGGCCTCGGGCTCTTCGCGCTGCTGTCGTATGTGCTTGTCTATACACCGCTCAAGCGCGTCACAACCCACGCGCTGATCATCGGCGCGGTGCCGGGCGCCATGCCCCCGCTGATGGGCTGGGCGGCCGCTACGGGCACCATCGACGGTCCCGGGCTGGCGCTGTTCGGTGTACTGCTGCTGTGGCAGATGCCGCACTTCCTGGCTATCGCCATCTATCGCAACGCGGACTACGCCAACGCGGGCATCCGCACTGTCTCCGTCGTTCACGGAACCGAAAACGCCAGAATCCAGACGTTGGCGTGGGCCACGGGCTTGATCCCGGTCAGTCTTTCCCTGCTTCCGCTGGGCGGCGCCGGCTGGATCTACGGCCTCGGCGCTTTGTCCGTCAGCGTGTGGTTCGTCATGAAGTGCGTGTCGGGATTTCGCACAGTCGCTGCACCGCGCTGGGCTCGCCGGGTCTTCCTGGCGTCGCTGGTCTACCTGCCGGCCCTGGGCGCCGCGCTGATCGTCGACCGCATCTTCGGCTAACCCGGGTCATACGGCCGACGCGCGTCGGCGCACTAATTTGCTGAGAGGTTGAGCTGGTCCAGGTACACCGGACCACCGGCGGCTGAGAGGATCAGGCTGCGCGCGGGCTCATTGAAGGTCATGCTGGTCTTGCCGACCGTGCCCGAGCAGTTGTCGGTGGACGTCAGAATCGCCAGCAGCTTACCGTTTTGGCCTACCACCATCATCGCGCCGGCGGCGCCCGTGGTGTGGCCGAACTGGGCGCTCAGCGACTTGATGTCCTGACCAAACTGGATCATCAGCTGACCGTCGGCCGGGCTGATCTCGTACGCGGCGCCACCGGATGAGCAAGAGCCCGGCGCGTCGGTGACGCAGCCCGTGCCGCCCGTGAACGTCGAGTTGCAGACGTCGGCGTGGGCCGGACAGCTGGTGCCCTCAAACGAGATCAGGCACTTGTTGGGGAACGCCCCACCATCGCTGGGCGGCGGATCGCTCGGCGGCGGGCTGCTCGGCGGCGGGCTGCTGGGCGGTGGGCTGCTCGGCGGTGGTGAGCTGGGCGGGGGGCTGCTCGGCGGCGGATCCTTGGAAGCGCAGGTCGGCGCGACGGCGCCGTTGCAGCAGTACAGGCCCCACGTGCAGACTTTGCCCGACTCCAGGGCGTTGAAGGTGCGCGTGCACTCGAAGGTCCCGTTGTCGAAGCTGCCGCAGCGATCGATGGTGGTCGAGTCGCCGTCGTCGCACCATTTGTCGGGGCAGGCGCCCCCGAAGTCGTTGTACTTGCAGGGCTCGTCGATGGCGCCCATGCAGCAGAACAGCTCGTCCTTGCAGGGCTTGCCGGCCGCAGCCGAGTCGTACCCCAGCGTGCAGGAGAACGTGCCCTGGGCCTTGTCGTAGTTCGTGCAGGTGTTCAGCGTGCTGATGTCGCCGTCCTCGCACCAGTCGTTGTCCTCGGGACACGGCTCCGGCGGCGGCGGCGGCGGGTCCACCTTGCAGGGCTTCTCTTCGATGATGCCGTTGCAGCAGTACGTACCGTAGCTGCACTCCTCACCGATCAGCTCTGGATCGATCTCGGCGCTGCAGGTCGTGACGCCGCCCGCGATCATGCAGGTGTCGATCGTCATCTCATCGCCGTCGTTGCACCAGTTGTCCGGGCACTCTTTGGCCGGCTCGCTGGGGGGCGGCTCGCTGGGGGGCGGCTCACTCGGCGGCGGCTCACTCGGCGGCGGCTCGGCCGGCGGCGGCTCGTCTGCCACAGGCTTGGGCGGGTTGGCGCAGTCATCACCGGCCACGCCGCTGCAGCAGAAGGCCTCCCAGATGCACTTCTTGCCCAGCGCGTTGATGTCGAACTCGCGCGTGCACTCAAACGTGGACGGCGCCTCAAAGCTGCCGCACATGTCGCGCGTGGTGAAGTCACCGTCGTCGCACCACTCGTCCGGACAGAGCGTGGCGGGGTCGACCGGGTTGTCGCAGTCCGCGTGGTACTTGCCGTCCGGGCAGCAGTACTTGCCCCAGATGCAGTCTTCCCACTCGAAGTCCTTGTTGAACACGTTGGAGCAGCCTGCGTTGCCGTCCGCCTGCCAGCGGCACACGTCCACGGTCGTCTCGTCCGCGTCGTAGCACCAGGCCTCGTCACATGCGCCGCTGGTCGGGTCGATGGTGATCGGGTACCGGGCGTCGCTGTCGTCCACGATGATCTGCAGCTCGTTGCCGGCCAGCGCGAACTGCGCGTCCAGCGAGGTGCCGTAGTAGTCGACCACGCGCAGCCCCGAGTAGCTGAACACAAACGTGCCGTTACGCTCAAAGTTGATGGTGGTTGCGCCGTTGGCCAGTCGCGGCTCCAGGCCGCCGAGGGTGGCGGTCAGCAGCAGCGGGCCGTCGCCGGCGGGGCGCTTGAGCACGTCAAAGCCCTGCTCGATGCCCTGCAGAGAGTTGACGTACCACTCGATGACGTTGACCCGGCGATACTCCAGCCGCATGGTGCAGTCGGTCGTCTCGCACGGCGCCAGGTGGGGCGCGGCAGGGCGCACGGGCTTCATCAGACCCGAGCGACCGGCGCCGTCCAAACGCCAGGTCCAGGTCCAGTCGGCCCCGCGTCGCGTCGCAGCGACGTGGTTGTTGCGAAAGTGGAAGTCCAGCTGATGAATCGGGTTGTGCAGCGAGTAGCCGTGCTCCCGCTCAGCAAATGGCCAATTCTCGACCACTCCGTTTTGGTAAACCGGCGCACCGGTCGGCGCAGGCAGCGAGAACATCGGCTTCGGCGTCTCGCCGTCCATCGTTCCCGAACCACAGCCACAGGCCAACATCCCTGCGACGACGCACAACAGCCCTGTGGGCAAAAACCCTGATGCCTTCATAGATACTAATCCCTCGAGTCCGTCCGAGATCAGCATCTCTCATTTTATTTACGCTGTAAAGTTATTTGTGTGAATGGGTGGCTGCGGCGTGATTGATGCCGGTGAGCTCTAGTCGTCCTGACAAAGGAAGCGCTGGCTACCGTCCTCGGTAACCATGAAGATCCACAGGGAGTCGAAGTCACTGTTGCCCATGGTGTAGCTGAGCGTCGCAGCCCCGTCGGCGGACAGCGTCACCTCGGCGCCGGTGCCGAAGTCGGCCTCCCAGCTGACGAACTCAAAGGCGATGTCCGTGTCGTGGGCGACCCCGGTGGCCTTTTCGTAGGTCTCGACCGCTGCGCGCACCAGCTTGGGCAGCTCGTCGTTGCCCGGCAGCTCGTCAAAGCGGACGGTGCCGCTGACCTCACCCGCGTCGTCGCTGGAGTGGGGCATGTAGTCCAGCCACCGACCAATGCAGTCCTCGTTGCCGAAGGTCTCGAAGAAGGGCGCGCCGTCCTCGCCGCAGAAGGTGTCGACCGTGGGCGACTGCTCATCGTGGTGCAGCAACAGCAGGTTCTCCTGGCCGTCGAAGAGGAACGTGATCGTGGTCTCGTCGCCGCCCACGTAGTCGACGACCGCGATGGCGCCGTCCTCGGTCTGCTGCACGCCGACGTCCAGCTCGTGGCCCTCGAAGTCCATCTCGTCCCAGCAGCAGCCGATGTCGTCCCAGTACTGCTTGTACAGCTCCACCGCCTTGCGCTCGACGCCCGTGAGGGACTCGGCGTCCGTCTCATACATGATGGAGAAGCCGCTGCCGCCCACGACCTCGGACGTCACGACCTTGTTGATGCGCTCGAAGCACTCGGCCGTCATCGACGTGCTGGCCGGCAGCTCGACGTCCGGGGCGTCGCCGGTGGTGGGGCAGCCTGTCCCTGCGCACTCGGCTTTGACGCCGAAGCTGCCCCGTAGCTTGGTTTTGTAGCCCTTGACCAGCACGCGGTACTCGCCGGCGTCCAGGTGGAGATCCAGCTGCGACCACACGTTCTGCTCATGGTCGTCGTTGCGCTTCATGTAGGAGCCCCATGTCTCGGCTCCGGGGTCGCGGCGATACAGGTACATCACCGTATCCAGGTTCTTGTCGCCGAAGGTCTCGACGCGCAGCGTGACGTTGGCGCCGCCGGTCAGCGTGAAGGTCCAGGTGTGAAAGCGCTCGTCCGCGGTCAGCTCACCCTGGTTGGTCAGCCCGAACTTCAGCTCACCGTGCTCGGTGGGCTTGCGGAAGCTGTCGTCCTTGGCGTCTTCGGGCAGCGCGGACTCCTCGCCCTTGGCGGTGGTCGTGTCCGTCACCTCGGAGTCGGCGCACGCGCAGACGGCGAAAACAATAGAGAAAAACAGCAGTGTGCGTTTCATATCCAGCCTTTTTCGGTTCGGCCGCTAACAGTCTTTGTATGGAGCCGTCTTGTACCACATGCGCTTCTTACTACCCATCCTTGCTTTGCTCGTTCACGAGTGGGGCACTTTCACGTCCATGCAGGGCTCTGACGGCGTCTTCCTCTCCGGTCTGCACCACGAAGAAGAGTCCCTACCGGCGTTCGTTCACAACTACTCAAACCCAAGCCACAAGCCGCGAATCGTAGACACCAAGGGTGGCATCCAGGCCATCCGCGTCGAGCAGAAGATGGAGACGCCGGTGATCTACTTCTATACGGACAAGCCCCAGCGGGTTCGCGTGGGCGTCTCGTTTACGCGCGGGATCATCTCGCAGTGGTTCCCGTCGCTTCAAAGCCACGTCGCCGACGCCGACTACGGCCTGGTCTCCACCGACACGGTCGACATGTCCAAAGTGCGGCGCTCGCGCGTGTGGTGGGATATCGACGTGATCCCGGCTTCGGCAGGCGCGCCGCCGGAGGTGCCGAAGGTGCCCGCCGACGACATCTGGAGCTTTGCGCGGGAGGTGCGCGCCGCCTGGGTGCGTACTCGCGGCGACAAGCCGGAGGCTGAGCGTTATCTCTTCTATCGCGGTCTGGGCGCCTACCGGATCCCGCTGCATGTAGAGGCCGCCGCCGGCGGGGCGCTGCTGAGCAACAAGACCGGCAGCGAGATCCCGTTCGCTGTCGCGATGGAGGTCAACCCGGGGGGCGCGCGCTTTGAGGTGCTGGGCGCCGTGGCGGACTCGGCCCGCTCCTACGACCTGTCGCGCCTGCCGCTGCGGGCCACCGGCGCCGTGGTGGAAGAGCTGAAAGTGGAGCTGCTGGCTGCGCTGGTCGCCGCCGGGCTGTTCGAGGACGAGGCGCGCGGCATGGTGCGCACCTGGGCTCGCAGCTGGTTCAAGACCGAGGGCTCCCGAGTCATTTATCTGGTGCCGCGCGCTGTGACCGACGGTCTGCTGCCGCTCACTGTGCAGCCCGCGCCTGAAAAGGTGGTGCGTGTGCTGGTTGGACGCCTGGAGTACATCACGCCGCAGGTCGAGGCAGAGGTCGAAGCAGCGGTCCGCGCGGCCGATGACAAGCGGCTTGCGCGTCTTGGACGCTTCCTTGAGCCGCACATGCGCCGTATCCTTGCGGTCACCCGAGATGAGCGTGTCCAAAAAAGCATCCGAGCAACCCTCGCCAAGCTCCAGTGATGATCTGACGCTGGTCCTCGCGGCGGCCCAGGCGGGCGACTCCAACGCGGTGTCGGCTCTGTATCAGCGCTTTCGGGGCGTGGTGCACGGCATCGTGCTGGCCCGCGCCGGGCTGGAGCATGTAGAGGACGTGACGCAGGACGCGTTTGTGGCGATCTGTCGCGGCCTCGCCCAGGTCAAGCAGGCGGCTGCGCTGCCGGGCTGGATCTGCACGATCGCGCGCAATACGGCGACCGACCACCTGCGCCGCCGCATGCGCGTGCCAGTGACTCAGACGTTTGATGACACACAGACGGCCGGTCCGCCGGGCGATGACTCGGCCGAGCTGCGACGCCGGGTGCTGGCCCTGATCCGCACGCTGCCCAGCGCCTACCGAGAGACGCTTGTGCTGCGGTTGGTGGAAGGACTGACGGGTCCCGAGATCGCTGCGCGCACAGGTATGACGCCGGGCTCTGTCCGCGTGAACCTGACCCGTGGTATGGCCCAACTAAGGCCGTTGTTGCGAGAGGAGGGATGGCCATGAGCCGAGAGGATGACTACCTCTGGGATCGCTCCGGTAAGCCCGATCCCGATGTTGAGGAGCTCGAAAACCTGCTGAGCCCGATGGCAGCCGGCGACAAGCCCATGCGCGAGCTGCCCAAGCGCGCGACCTACCCGATGTCGGGCTATATCGTGGCTGCGGCCGTGATCCTGGCGGCGGTCGTCACGTACTGGGTCGCTCAGACCACCCGCCACCCGCCCGAGCCCGCGCCCAGGCCCACAGTACAGGCCCAGGCCGCGACGCTGGACGCGCTGACCGAGAGCGCCTGGATCGAGGCGAGCGACGCCGACAAGACGTTGGCGATGGGCGACCTGGGCGAGCTGCGACTGGACAAGGGAGCCCGGCTGCAGCTGCGCCGGCGCGCGGACCACGTCACCCGGTTCTTTTTGGAGCGGGGGACCCTGCACGCGGTGATCTCGGCCAAGGCCAAGCCCCGCTTTTTTCAGGTCGATACGCCGACAGGGCGCATCATCGACCTGGGCTGCAAATACACCCTGTCCGTGCGCGAGGACGGCAGCGCGCGCGTGCATGTCCAGGACGGCCAGGTGGCCTTTGACGACATGGGGCGCGAGGTGCTGGTTCCGGCCGGCGCGGTCTGTGAGGCGGATCGAACCGCAGGGATCGGCACACCCTACTTCCTTGGCAGCGCGCCCGGCCTCAT
>CAZJHX010000099.1:0-11841 GCA_964545715.1 uncultured Myxococcales bacterium | reverse complement strand
GACTTCGACAAAGCCAAGACGGCGCCTGCTGAGCACCGTCAGGTCCTGGCCCGCAAGGTGCTGGACGCCGCCGGGTCCCCCCGCGAGACGCTGTCGGTCTATCACCTGCTGCGCGACGCGGACGTACAGGTCTCGACGATGGCCGGGGCGCGGCTGGAGGCTCTGGTCACGCGTCCGCAGGACTTGAGCGAGTCCTGGGGGATGGGCTGCACCAGCGAAGACGGCTCGCGCTGGAAGCGGCATCTGGCCCAACATTGGCATTGACCGTCGCCCGCGCACTGGGTAGCGTACGCGCCGTGACGGGTGACGACTTCATCAAGCTGGGCTTCTGGTCCCAACTGGTCTTTCTGCTGCTGGTCGACTGGGGCTCAATCCACGCCCTGGTCCGGACTGCGGCGCCCTGGTACCACTGGGCCGGCTTCTTCACGATCAACGTGCTGATCCTGCTGGCCACCGTGCACATCTGGAGCTGGCTGAAGGACGCCAAGACGCCCGATGAGCCCGCCTGAGAGCCCACCCGCGGGCGCGCCTGAGACGCCCGAGCGCAACCTGAACAAGTTTCTGGCCTACGCCGGCGGCGGCTTCCTCATCACGTGCGTGGTGATGTTCTTTCTGGGCAGCTGGCTGGTGCCGGCCGTGGAGCCCGGTTATCCGCTGACCGACGCGGCCAAGGCCAACCCGGACGGCACGTTTCAGGTCACGCTGGACGTCCACGACCGCAATCACTGGGTCGGGCTGAACCTGTCGACGGGCAAGCAGGTGAAGAACCACGCCAACGCCGACATCCTGATGCGCCGCTACGTGATGCAGGTGCCCGGCGGCGCGCTGAACCTGGACAAGGTCGCGCTGGCGGACGCCAAGCTGCCGGCCGATCCGCAGTGGGTTCAGGATGAGGACGTGGACGGCGCCAACCAGAACCAGGCGGTGAGCCAGTGGTACGATTATTCGTACATGAGCCACCTGCTGAAGCCCAAAGGCGAGACCTACGCGGTGCGGCTCAAGACCGGCGGCGTCGCCTACTTTCAGATCATCAGCTACTACTGCGAGCCCGAGGGCTCCGGCTGCATGACGATTCGGTATCGGCTCGAAAATACCTAGGCCCATTCTGGCGCTGGGCGGGCTGTATGCGCTGCTGTTCGGCCTGCTGGCCGCCGGTGGACACCAGCCGGGCATGACGCGCGGGCTCCCCGTCGCTGCCGACCGCTACTACCTCGTTGCGGCGTTTTACATCATCCCGCTGGTGATCGGCTTGTGGCAGGTCTACGGCCGGGTCGCTCACGCCGTTTCGGGGGCGCCGGGCACCGCGGACGACACGCTGGCCGCGCTTGCTCGCCCGTGGGCGGTGCCGCTGACGGTCGCTTTCGTTGTGCCGGACCTGGTCGTGCTGATCGGGTGGGGGCACGCTGCTCTGGCCCCGGCGATGATCTATTACGCGCCGGTGGCCGTGCTGTCGGTTGTCGTCTGGTCCGTGATCGCGCTGCGCGCTCGGCAGGTTGGGACCGGGCGCGCCGTGGCGGCTGTCCTGGCGGCAGCGATCGTGCACGGCATCCCGGCGTCCGTCTTCCTGCGCTGACTACATGAACGTCTTTCGGGTGAATTTCGGCTGCTGGCCGATGCCCTGCTGCTGCTTGAACTTCTCCATATGCATCAGCAGCGGCATGGCCTTGGACGCGATGCGCTCGGTGCGCGTCATCGGGCCGGTCTCGGCTTCCAACCGATCCAGCAGGCCTTGCAGCCAGCGGCGCGAGCCCGCGTTGACGAACTCGAGGGCGCCTGGGATTAGCACCATGCCCTGATGGGCGTCCTTGCGATAGCGCTCGGCCTTTGCCCGGACGCGCTCCGAGTGATGGTCGCGCAGATGGATGTAGCCGTTGAGCCAGTCGTCCAGGACGCGGTAGATGCTGGGGCCGTTGCGCTGGAAGTCGTCATCGAAGAGCTCCCGCTGGATGCGCGACATGTTCGGCGCCGAGATGTGGGGGTGCTCAAACACCAGGTTGAAGCCGTCCTGCTTGCCGGGATCGTCGGCGGCGCTCGTGAGCCGTCCCGCGTCCCGCATCCGCTTGTGCAGCGGTGTCCCGTAGGCGGGCCCATAGATCAGAAACTGGCACATGCTCGGTCGGATGTTCATCAGGTCGTCGAACTCCGCCCGGATGATCTCCTCGGTCTGATAGTCAAACCCGACGATCATGGACGCCAGGGTGGAGATCCCGTGGCGGCGCAGGTCCCCGAAGACCTCCTTGTAAGGCCGTCCGGCCATCTTCTTGTAGCCGGCGCGCTGGCCCTCGTAGCCGATCCAGACCCAGTCGACGCCCATCTCGACCAGCTCGCTGGGCTCGAAGTGCGACAAGGCCTTCATGCTCGAGAGGATGCTCAGCGACAGCGGCGGCAGCTTGGACCGGCGGACCGCCTCCAGGAACTCGCGCCCGCGGTGCCGGTTCAGCAGGAAGTCCTCGTCGTTGATCCAAAACGAGTTGATCGTGGGATCACGGGCCAGCATGTCCTCGATGGTGTAGAGAATGGACGCGCCGTCGTCCAACAGCTTGATGTGCTTGCGCTTGAAGTAGTGTGAGGTCACGCAGAAGTCGCAGCCGTTGGGGCACCCCAGTCCTGCAAATACGTACCCCACGCGACCCAGCGGCACCGAGAACACCTGGTTGTCTTGCGTGATGAACGGCTGCGTGATCGGGGAGCACTGCGGCTCGTCGAGGATGCGGCGCATGAAGCCGACGCCCTCTTCGCGGCAGATGTGATCGACCTCGGGCAGCGAGCCGCCGTTCATCGTCGTGCCGTAGCCGCCCAGGATGATCTTGGTGTTGGGCGCGTGGCGGCGCACGGCGTCGACCATCGGCCGCATCTTGTGCGCCGTGGTCGCGACAAACGCGATGCCCACATAGTCGTAGCCCTTCTTCACCTCGGCGATGAAGTTTTCAAGCGTCGGGTAGTGCAGCGTCACCGTGGGCGCGCGCAGGTTGTGGGCCAGAAAGTCGATGCCCCACTGTGTGGTGTCCGCGCGAGGGCGGAAGATGCCCTGAGCCCACAGGATCTGGTGTGTCCCCTCGTACGACACGCCGAAGCTGTCGCCATGATCAGGGCCGAAAGGCTGCGTCACGCTGCTCAAAAGTACTCGGGTCAAACCGGCCTCCTCCAAGAAAGGTGGTCGGACTGTAGAGGGTCCCTGAGCGAGTCGTTGCAAAGCCTCTGCAAAGCTCGTTGATCCAGATCAACACCGCGGTGCTCCGAACGGTCCGCATCGGTCGAATGACGTAATCTGCCTGCGGATTTGAGTCATGGGCGGAGGCGTTGAGCATGCGGTGGTTGTTGTTGATTGTTGGGTGCGGCGTCATGCTGGGTTGCGGAGCGGAGAGCGAGAAGAGCGCTGATCCCGGGCCTGTCGACGAGCCCGACCAGACCAGCGACATGACCAGCGAGCAGCCGCCCGACGACACCGGCGAGGCTACGTCGGACGACCCGGATCCACGCCAGCCCACGTTTACCTACTACCGCGACATCAAGCCGCTGGTGGACCACATGTGCGTGCGCTGCCACGGCCCCGACGGCATCCGGGAGCAGGTGCCGCTGACCGACTACGAGGCGATCAAGCCGCTGGGCTCACTGCTCAAGCAGAAGGTGACCTCGCGTGCGATGCCGCCCTGGGGCGCCGGTGGCGACTGCCGTGACTACGCCTACGACGAATCGCTGAGCGAGACCGAGATCGCCATGCTGTCCACGTGGGTGGACGAGGAGATGCCGGCAGGCGACGTCGGCGTGACGCCGGCAGCCATCGAGGTGCGCGACTTTGCCGAGCTGACGCGCACAGACCTGACCATCGAGATGCCGCTGGACTACGTGATGCAGCAGTCTCCGGACGAGTATCGGTGCTTCCTCATCGACTGGCCCGAGGACACCCAGAAGTACATCACCGGCTTTGGCGCCAAGCCGGGCAACGTCGCCGTGGTGCACCACATCATCGCGTACCTGATCCCGCCCGAGCTGGCCGGCCAGTTCGAGGATTGGGACGCCCTGGACGAGGGGCCCGGTTACGAGTGCTTCGGCGGCCCGACCCCAAGCGCCATCGAGGGCGCCGACCTCAGCGGCATTCAGAACACTCAGATGGCGTTTCTCGGCGGATGGGCCCCCGGCGGCGTGGGCTCTGACTTCCCGCCAGGCACCGGCATGCCGGTGGCGCCCGGCTCCAAGGTCGCGCTGCAGATGCACTACAACACCCTGGTCGAGGAGCCGCAGCCGGACCGCACCAGCGTGGTCTTCAAGATCGACGACGAAGTGGAGAAGTCCGCGTTCATCCTGCCGTGGACCAACTTCCAGTGGCTGTCTGGAAACGGGATGGAGATCCCCGCAGGCGAGGCCGACGTCGTGCACAGCTTCGACGCCAACCCGCTGGACTTCCCGTTCTTCGGGCCCGCCGAGTCGCTCAAGCTCTATTCAGCCGCGCTGCACATGCACGTGCTGGGCACCGGCGGCAACGTCTCGATCACGCGCGCGGACGGCACCACCGAGTGCCTTGTCGACTTCCCCACCTACGACTTCAACTGGCAGCGCAACTACGGTTTTGCGGAGCCGGTCATGCTCTACAAAGAGGACAAGGTCCATATCGAGTGCCGCTGGGACAACACCCCCGGCAACCAGGCGTGGGTCGATCAGGAGCAGCTGGAGCCGCAGGACCAGAGCTGGGGCGACGGCACGACAGATGAGATGTGCGTGGCCTTTTTCTACGCCACGATCGAGTAGCGGGCTCAGTCGTCTAAAAAGAACTCTCGCAACATCGGATAGTCGGGCATCACCCACGGTTTTACTTGAAAGCGAACCGGCACACCGCCGGAGCCCGCGAATTGCAGCGATTCGATCTGTAACGCGCCCTTGGTGGTTCCCCGTGGGCGTCGCTCGTCGGACTCGCGCAGTCGGCGAAACAAGCGCTGATGAGGCCACTGCGCGAAGAGCTGAAATCGAATGTAGCTATAGGCGATGTGCAGGTGGCGACTGTGACAGGCGATGCGGCGGTCGCAACCGGCGAATCGAACGGCGCAGATCTGGTCCGTAGCTTCGGGAGTGACCCGATCGGGAAACGCGACCATTGCCTCAAAGGCCCAGCGGTCCCAGCCGATCAGCCATGGGCCGAGCTTCGAGGCATGCCGCACGCGGCGAAAGCCGGCCCACTGCGTTTGCGCCAGACGATCGGGCAGGAGGTGGTGGAACCCCTTGCAGCGCATGTTGTCTCTCCAGCGCCGCCGATCTTCGTCCGGAAATGAGATGAGCTCACCCATGAAGATCGCAACCCGGTCCCCCTGCGGCCTATTCCGGGCTGTGTACCATCCAGGAGCGTCAGGCGATGTAGGTGTGCAGGGTGTCGATCTTCTCGGCGCCCAGCCGCTTGAGGCTCTTGCCGAAGACGCCCGCCGGTACATAGCACTCCACGGCGCCCGCACCGATCCGGTCCAGATAGTTCACCACCAGGATCAGGGAGAGCAGATGCTGGCGTGGGCTGCCGACCCCGTACAGGATCTCCAGCTCCATGACGCGGCCGTCCTCCTTCTCCAGCAGCTTGAAGAACCCGACCGGCTGCTCGTCCGCCCCGCGCGTCACCACATAGCGGCCCCGCGCGTTGAAGTCGAAGCGGCTGCCCGGCGCGTCGTAAAAGCGATGGCCGTGGTCCCGTAGGTAGCGCTCCAGCAGCGCCTTGATCGTCTCGTCCTCGTCTGGGCGGCAGGTTCTGGCCTCGACGTCGGTGACCGAGCCGTCGTCGACGCGCGCCCAGTAGGCGGCGTGATGGTCTTTCAGCGCCTGGGTCAGCGGCGCGCGGTAGTGCTCGTACGACTTGTCGCCGCGCGAATAGCCCATCGCCTCCAGCCGCGGCGCAAAGGTGTCGGTCAGGTCCGCCGAGACGACCACGATCAGCCGCCGCCGCTCGGCCAGCCCCTCGAGCAGCAGCCCGATCTGGCCGTCGGTGATGCGCTCGGCCGTCTCTTTGGTCAGGTAGACCTCGGTCGCGTTGGGCAGGTACGGGTGCGGCTCGGCCATCAGCGGCGCCATCCCGCGCGCGATCGCGGCTTTGACGACCGCCAATCCGTCGCCCGTCGCCGGGCTCGTCTCGTCTGGGCTCAGCTCCGCTTCGACGTCGCGCGGCAGCACAAACAGCGCATCCGCCATGCCGTCGCTGATGTACATGGCCCAGTCCGGCACCGGCTCGCGACGCTCCAGCGGGCGCTTGCTGCCCAGCGTGAAGCCGGCGCCCGAGTCGCCCCGAAAGTAGCCCTCGTGCGGGAAGGTCGCGCGCACGCCCGCGCGGATTATGCGCGTGACCTCCGGGATGGCCAGGGTCTGGGTGATCATCGTGCCGGTCTCGGTCAGCCGGTCGAACACCAACTGAAACAGCTCCACGGTGTACAGGCGCCCAAGCTCCGGGAAATACGGGTCGGGAAAGTCGCAGATGATCAGGTCAAAGGTCTCGGACGTCGCCTCCAGCCACGCCACGGCGTCCGCGTTGATCACCTCCACGCGCGGGTCGGCCATGCTGCCGCCGTTCATGCGGACGAGATCCTCCTGCTCGGTGGCCAGCTGCGTCATGAGCGGGTCGTAGTCGCACAGGACGATGCGCTCCACGCTGTCCATCCGCAGCAATCGGGTGGCCGCGAGCCCGTCACCACCGCCGCCTACAAAGACTGTCCTCGGGGCGCCGAATAGCGCCGGGGCCACCGCCAGGCACTCGTGGTAGCGGTACTCGATCGTCTCACTGAGCTGCGGCATCTCGTCCAGCAGCAGCGTGACGCCGAGGCCGGCCTCGTGGGTCAGCGTGATCAGCTGCAGCTCAGAGCGCTGCTCGAAGATCTTCACCGGGCGGCTCCCATCATGACGCGGCCCACGTCCACCCAGGGGCCCTCAGCCAGCGCGTCGCGTGCAGCGGCCCAGTCCGGATGTGTGGCCACTTGATGAACCGTAGCGCGCTCGATGGTGGTCGTGACCGGCTCGGGTTTGTTGGGTGTCCAGACCCTCAGCTGCAGGGTGTCTCCATCGACGCCGATAAGGCGGGGTCGGTAGGCCAGGCCCGCGCGCAGTCCCCTGAAGCGCAGCAGGTCCAGCTTGCAGATCTCCAGCGCCACGTCGTCCAGACCCTCGGTCAGACAGGCGATCTTGTCGCCAAAGCCGTCCAGCCCGAAGACGCAGCGCACTGTGAAGCCGGCTGACTGCTGCCGGACGGCGTCGGGAGCCAAGTCGACCATCGCCTGCTGAAAAGTGGCCGTGGTCACGGCCTCGGACTCCGCCCAGGACGACTCGGAGCTCGACGGAAACAGCGCCACGTAGTGCTTTTTGTCAAAGTCGACGTACGTGCACGGATGCGCGACGTCGTATTGGGCCTCACAGCTTCCGCAGTTGAAGACCTGAAACGAGCGCGACCGAATTGCGTCGACGACCGCCGGCACGCGTGGACCATGGATGCTCTTGGCGATGTTGCGACGCTCGGTCACGCCGCACGCCGGGCAGGTCACGTCCTTTTCGGCAAAGACGGACATTAGAGGGTTTTGCGGGTGGCGGTGAAGGTGCCGTCGGACGCGAACACGATGGTGTTCAGCCAGAACGGCGGGTTGCCGGACCGGCTCCAGAACTCGACCGCCGTCTTGCCCCACACGCTGCGCTCTCGGGGGGCCGACAGTCGCTTGCGCAGGTCCGGACGCAGGCTCTCCAGATCGGTGTCCGAGAGCACGGCCGATACGGACGATGTGTGCGACTGCAGAAAGGCCACGACTCTGGCAAAGGTGTCGGCCGACACCGGGCGCGCTTTGGGTCCATATCCCCACGCGGCAAAGAGACGCGGCAGGGTCTTGGCCTCGGTGAGGACCACCTCGTCTGCGCTCACCATCCCGACCGTCCATGGGCTGGGCCGTTGTTGTGAGTCGGTTGGGACGATCCGCGCTCGAAAGACCAGCCAGCCGGGGACCTCTGCCCGCTTCAGCTCGCGCAGGACCAGCTCGCCCTGGCCGGGGTCGCTCTTGTGTGTGGCCACCGCTTTACCGGCGCGGGCCAGGGCTTCTTCACGGTCGATCGCAGGCGGCATCGGTTTTTGGCGGCGTCTCCCAGGCGCGCGGTCACGGCGAGCCGGATTGCGTCGTCGAGCTGCCGCTGCCCATCGTGGCTACGTTGGCGTCGAACCAGCGCTTGGTCCCGCTGTCGGCCTCAGCCAACATCGTGCCCGTGTTGCCGCTGGTGTCCGGATGGTAGTAGCACGCATAGGCCTCGGCGAACCACTCGCCCTGGGCGCGGAACTGATATCGCGAGACCTTGACGCCCAGGGCCGCCGGGTCGTAGCTGGTCCACCCGCGCGCGTCGTAGTGCACCTGATAGTGCCGGCCGCCCACGTTCCACCCCATGCTCGACAGGTTGTTCCAGGGCGCCTTGTCCTCGCTGCCGCAGTCTTTGACGGTCAGCGCAACCCGGTCGTACTTGATGCTGTCCTGCTCAGAGCTGGAGAGGTCGCCCCAGCAGCTCATGGCGGCCAGGTTGGTGTACAGGTCGTCGGGCGTGTTGTTTTGCATGCAGTCCAGCAGGACGGCCTCGATCTCGCGCTTCTGCCCCGCGTCAGCCCAGGTCGCGATGGTACCGCCCGCAGCCAGCATCGCGGTCAGCGCCGCCTGCGCGCCGTGGGTCTGCCACTTGGGGCCTGCGTTGATCACGATGGCGTCAGTCGTGGAGCCCAACTGATTGTCAACGGCGTGCCCGACCTCGTGGCGCACGGTCTCGTTGAACCAGTTGACCCCGTCCATGTGGTTGCCTTCGGGGCTGCCGCGCGTGGTGCTGTCCAGGCCGTCATAGCCGAAGGAGGCCTCATCGCGACCGCTGTTGTACCAGCCATAGCCGCCCACAAACCGGGTCCAGTGGTCGAGATCCGGGCTGTTCTCCACGTGCTCGGCAGGCAGCAGCTCCAGAATCGCCCAGCAGCGACGCAGGCCCGCGACGTCCCAGTCCTTGCCGGTCTTGTCGGTGGAGAGCGTCTGCCCGACCGACAGGTTGAAGCGCAGCTCAAAGGCTTTGGTGACCACATCCAGCTCACTGACCGTGAAGGCCATCGTTTTGAGGATCTGGTCGCCCTTGTCGCTCATGACGTCCGCGTCGCGGGTCAGCGCGTTCAGGTGCGTCATGCGCTCGGCAGACGTCAGGCCGCGCCACGCCAGGCCGGTGACGGCGAGCGGGTTGTCTTTGAGGATCGTAAACGCGGCGCCCTGACGCCCCCCGCGGACCTCGGTGTGAAAGCAGCCGACTGCGGTGTTGACCGTGTCGTTGCCCTTGTAGTCGGACGCTTTGTAGCTGACTGTCGGCGTGCGGACCGTGCCCGCTTTGACCGTGCGCTCGCGGCTGGCCAGCTTGCTCTGCGCAGGGCGCGCCGTGCTGGAGGAGCCGGACGCCGAGTCGGTGCGCAGCTGCACCTGCTCCAAGGGCTCGGGTGCCGGGGTCTCGACCTCGTCCTCGGCCCGGGCCTCGATCTCGCCCGCGACCTCGGGATCCTTCAGCTCCGCTTCATCCAGGTTGAGCAGCTCATCGCGCAGCTCGGGCCGCAGCGACTGCAGCTGGTCCATGTATCCCGGCTGGGCGCTGGGCTTCAGCATCAGCTGCTGAGCGCTGTAGCCCTGGACGGCGCCGACGCCCGGAAGGCGGCTGCTGGTAGTCGATGAGGACGACGACGTGGTCTTGGTTGACGCGGGCTGAGCGCCCTTCTCGTGTTCGTGCTCCATCGGCCGTTTAGCCTATATGAACGTCGTGTCCTTTCGAAGCACTAAGAGCCGCTGGGCTACTCGGTCTCTTTGTCTTTGTAGAACGCGGAGCTGCCTTTCATGGAGCACTCAGCCATAGAGGCGGACGCGTCGCCGTACCCGTAACGCTCAAACGTGGAGAGCGTGCCGTCGCAGTCGAGATCCGCATGGGCGCTGGCCGTGAACTTGGCGTTGGGGCCGGTCCCCGAGGACTGAAACGCGTAGCCGAAGTAGTGCTGATTGTAGATCTGGAAGTTCAGCGCGGACCACGTCGCTGTGGTCCAGGCGGAGGTGTTCACGTCGCAGCGGTTGTCGCCGTCCCCGTCCAGCGCACCGCCGCAGCAGCGCTTGTTGGAGACGTCCGGCGTCAGGCTCTGGTTTCGGGGAAACTGGCACGCCAGCTTTCTGCCCGTGCCACGCTCGACGCGCGGCGCCGTGTAGTAGTTGGCCGCGCTTTTGTAGATCTTGTCGA
This sequence comes from uncultured Myxococcales bacterium, assembly GCA_964545715.1. Taxonomy (GTDB): domain Bacteria; phylum Myxococcota_A; class UBA9042; genus CAZJHX01. The sequence goes on along the minus strand of CAZJHX010000099.1, from coordinate 1,614 downwards.
GCTGATCGATGGCCTCGGTGGTCTTGGCCCGGTTCTGGTAGCGGGTGAACGCCTGCAGCGTGGTCGCCTTCTCGCTCACGCGCGCGGCCATCTTCTCGTAGCTCTTGCCGATCTCCTCGACCAGATCCATCGCCGCCTCGTCCTTGCGGGCGGCCTTGCCAAAGGCCTTGGTCGCCCGCATCAGGTCCTTCATCGGGGTCTCCAGCGCGCTGATCACCTCTTTGAGGCGGTCCTTGCGGTCGGAGGCGTCCTCCAGGCCGTCGAACTCCACCACCAACTCCGCAAACAGGCGGTTCATCTCCGGGAGGTTCTCGTGCAGGTATTCACGCGTGGCGGTGAGGCCGTCTTCCGGCTTCTCGACGTTGTCCTTCAGGATGCTGGTGATCGCCTCCGCGTGCTCGGCCAGCTTCTCCTCCGGCGCCTTGCAGCCGGAGCCGACGACCAGAATCCCAAGTGTGATCAGCAGTGTACGGCTCAGTGGCATTTGCTGACCTCCTCCATCGTCTCGGCCTTCAGCATGCAGTCGATGTTCTTGGGATCTTCCTTTTTGCACTGACTGAGCATGTGTTCGCGCTCGGACCCGGTGCTCATCTTCTCGATGACGTCGGCGTGCGCGCCCTCGCCCTTCATGATCTCCACCATGTGATCGATCGCCCGGTCGCATTTGCTGCTCCTCGACTCGACCTCGCCGCCGCCTTCGACGAGCGCCTCCAGATCCCGAAAGATGGCGTACTGCTCGACGATCGCCTCCATCTCTTCAGCGGCGCCCTCGTCCTTCATTGCCGCCTTGCCGAATGCCGCCCCCGCCTTGGTCAGCTTCTCCGCGCCGTCGGTCAGCGTCTCCATGATCTCATCGAGGCGCTCATGCCGCTCGGAGGTCGACTCCGCCGAGTCCAGGTCCACCCACAGCTGCGCTACGTTCTCGGCCATGTCCGGCAGGTTCTCCTGCAGGTACTCGCGCAAGGCCTTCACCCCGTCCGCGGGCGAGTCCTTGTGCTCGTCCATGATCTCCGCGATCTCCTCCGCGTTGGCGGCGAGCTTCTCTTCGGGCGATTTGCAGCCGGATCCACAGATCAATGCGGCCACGCTAATCGCGAGTCCGGCACACCTCATGGGCAACTCCTTTTGTGGGGGCTTAGGCTTGCTCTCGGCGCCGGCGCGTCCACCGGGCCAAAAGTAGCATGAAGAAGAACGAGATCGCAAACGTGATCGGCGGCACGTAGTACACGCGCTCGGGCACCTGCGGCATCAGCTGCAGCCAGTACCAGGTCGTCAGGGCGCGTCGCTGGCCGACCTCGCCACGAGAGCCGTTCCAGACATTGAACGCCACCGGCAAAAAGGCGCCGGGCGTGAACTGCACGTCGTTCTTCGGATTATCTGTCAGCAGGGTGCGCTTGACGATCATGGTATAGCGGCCGTCGTCCCAGGTGACGTTGCCCGCCAGGCCCTGACTGGACTGCGGCTGATCCGTGATCGCCCCGTAGCCCTTGCCCGCGCGCTCGACAAAACGGTCGTCGTGCGCCGTCCACCACCACAGGTTGGCCGCGCGCTTGCTGTCGCCCAGCATGAAGTACGGGCGCACCTTCGGGTCGTCGTTTTTGGCCGCAAACTGCA
>CAZJHX010000098.1:0-38334 GCA_964545715.1 uncultured Myxococcales bacterium | reverse complement strand
GTGGTGTCGTCGCCCGTGTCGGTGGTGTCATCGCCGGTGTCGTCCGGCGGGGCGGCCTCTACGCAGACGTTCTCAGTGCAGTCCTCGTCGGCGTCGCAGTCGTCGTCCACGTTGCAGCAGTCATCCAGGACCTCGCTGACGCACTGGTTGTCAACACAGAGATCGTTGGTGCAGACATTGGCGTCGTCGCACTCGACGTCCTCGATGCAGCAGTCGGCTACGGCCTCCATCGCGCACTCGTCGCCGTCGCAGAAGGACTCCATGCACTCGCCTGCCTCGGGGCAGTCGACGTCCTCCACGCAGCAGTCCTCTATCTCGACGCTCTGACAGCCCAGGGTCGCGTCGCAGCTGTCCTCGGTGCAGGCGTCGTCGTCGTCGCACGTCGGGGCCGCGCCGGCAGCGCAATTGCCGCCATCGCAGGTCTCGGCGCCGTTGCACTGATCGCCGTCGCCGCACGCGGTGCCGTCATCCACCGGGGTGCTGATGCAGCCGTCCTTCTTGTCGCACGTGTCCAGTGTACACACGTTGCCGTCGTCGCACGCAAGCGGCTCGCCGGCCTGGCATTTGCCGCCCTGGCAGGTCTCCGCGCCGTTGCAGGCGTCGCCATCCGGGCAGATGAAGCCGTCAGACACGACCGTGAACTGGCACTCCCCCGCTTTGCACTTGTCCGCGGTGCAGTTGTTGGAGTCATTGCACTTCACGCTCTGGCCCTTGCATTTGCCGCCCGTGCAGGCGTCCTTTTCGGTACACGCGTTGTTGTCGTCACAAGCGTCGGTGCTGGGTGTGTTCGAGCACGCGGCGTTCTCACACGCGTCGGTGGTGCACTGGTTTCCGTCGTCGCATGACACCGTCTGGCCACCCTTGGAGCAGGAGCCGCTGCCGTTGCAGAACGTCGCCGCCTTCACGCCCAGCCCCACGCACGCCGCATCCACGCACTTGGTCGTCGTGGGCAGGTCGGCGTACTTGCACTGGGCGTCCTGGCAGAAGTAGTCCCGGCACGCCGTATCGCTGGCATCGCAGCTGACCGGCTTGGCCGGCTTGCACGCGCCCGCGTCGTCACACTTGGCGGGCGGATTCCACGACGCGCCGGCACAGGACGCCTCCCCACAGACCGTCCCCTTCTTCACGGGCGTCGTGGCGCAGCCCTTCGCAGGGTCGCAGGAGTCCACCGTACACACGTTCTTGTCGTCGCACTTGATCGCCGTGTTCGCACACCCCTTGGCCGGATCACAGCTGTCGGTCGTGCACGCGTCCTGGTCCCCGCAGTCCTTTGTCCCCGTCCCGATGCAAGCCGCCAGCGCATCGCACTTATCGAGCGGAGTACACGCATTGCCGTCATCGCATTTCGCGCCGACATGCGGCAGGTTCTGACAGACCTTGTTCACGCACGCGTCCAGCGTGCACACCTTGCCGTCATCACACGCCCCGGGCACGCCGGTGCAGTCCGGCGGTGGCGCCGTGTACGTGATCGTCAGCGTCGGCCGGTCCGCCACGTTGCCGGACTCTCGCGATACGAACCGCTTGGCTGTGCAGAAATTCGCCTCGTTCTTCTCCTTGATCAGCCAACCGAAATTCGTAGCGGGGGAGCTCAGCCACGACTGAACATCCGCAGCCATCGCCTGGTTACCTGTCGCACCCCACTGAACCGGGCCAAAGGCAACCGACTTCTGCGCCAGCTGGCTGGCCAGAAAGTCCCCACCGGGCGTCAACCACGGCTTGCCGGGCATGACCGCGTGCAGCCAGGTCGCGTCACCCGGCGTCGCGGGCGCCCCCGTGCCGTTGCTCGCAAACGACGTCCCTTCGCCCCAGTCACTGACCACCTTGTGCAAGGAGAAGGACTCCCCGCCCTTGGCCTTGTCGCATGTCAGCTGCAGCACGGCCTTCGTGACGATCGCCCCCGCCGGCAGCGCCTTCGCGACATCAAAGCGCACCAGGAGCCGCATGCGACGCCCGCTTCCGGCCTGTGGCTTGTCGCAGGTCCGCCCCGCCAGCAGCGACCCGGCGCCGCTTGCCAGGCCCCCGGTCGGATGCTCGAAAATTCCGCTGTCACGATCGGCCACCACGACAGCCGTCTCGGCCGTCGCCAACATCGGCCACAGAACCGCCAACGCAAACACTATTGCTAGTCTCATCAACCCCTCACTCCCACGTGCGTCCAGGAATCCTATCAGCCAGGGGTGTCTTTTTTCGTCACGGTGTAAAAAAAACCTTGGCGCAAAGACGAAAGTACCCGTTGGAACCGGGTATGAGCACTAAGTCATACAGAGAGGATCGCCGGCGCCATGGACGCGTCGAACTTCAAGCACAGGTCAGCATGGCCGACGCGGACACGGGCGAGGAGATCGCCTGGGGTCGAGCGGTGAACTTGAGCATGAACGGCGTTCTTGTGGTGTCGCCCAAGCCTCCCGCCGACGGCACCCTCTGCGCCGTCACGCTGGAGTGGCGCCATCTGGAGGGTGCACCTGTCATCTTTGCTATGGGTTATGTCGCGCGCTCCGGCGACGGGCGATGCGGCATCGAGCTGACCGAGATGCCAATCGAGAGCTACGAGCACCTGGCCGCTGTCGTTGAGGCGCACCGCAAGAGTCCGGACCAGCTTCTGGACAGCATGCGCAACGAGATCGGCCTGCTCTCCGGCACCTATTAGGCCGGGAAATACTCCACGCCCAGCACCTCGGGCGAGCACGCGGCCAGCGCAGCGAGGGTGTCCTGTTCGGGGACCTGCTCTACCGTGATACGCGCACAGGCAGCCACAGCGCCTTTGAAGATCGTGTTGTGCATGTCCTGCACATTGATGTTGGCCCGCTTCAGCACGTCCAGCACTGTCGCCAACACCCCGACCCGATCGAGATGCCGCACCAGCAGCTGACCGCTTGCCGGAGGCTGGCTCGACAGGTTCACCGTGTTTCTCACACGCCCCGCCTTCAGCCAATACTCTATAATGCCCAGCACTTCCGACGCGATGGCGGACTGCGCCTGCTCCGTTGACGCGCCGATATGATGACTGCCGTAGAAGTCCGCCACGCCGCCCAGCGGGCTCTCGAAGTCGGCCATCGACGCGCCCGGCTCCTGCTCAAAGACGTCAGCGGCCGCCCGGATCCGCCCGGCGTCCACAGCCGCCTTCACCGCCGCGTCATCCACCACACCGCCACGCGCCATGTTCAGCAGATACGCACCGTCGGGCATCGCCGCGATCTCCTCGGCGCCGATCAGGTGTTGCGTCTCAGGCGTGCGGGCCACGTGAACCGTCACGATATCCGCCCGCCTGCACACCTCCATCACGCTTTCGCAGCGCTCGACGCCCAGCTTCTCCGCACCCGCGGCGTGCAGCGACCGGCTCCAGGCGATGCACTTCAGGCCAAACGCCCCGGCGCGCGTCAGCACCTCAGCGCCGATGCGGCCCACGCCAATCACACCCAACGTCCGGCCGTACAGCCCTCGACTCTTGGAGTAGACCTTCTTGCGCCACCGGCCCGCCCGCAGATCGGCCACGCCGTCCGGGATCCGGCGATCCAGCGACAGGATCAGCCCCATCGTCAGCTCGGCCACCGCGATAGCATTCTTGCCAGGGCAGTTGGCCACAAAGACGCCGCGATCCGCCGCCTGCTGACAGTCGATGGTGTTTGTGCCGGCGCCCGCGCGAATGATGAGCTGCAGCCGCGGACTGGCCGTAATCGCCTCCGCCGTCACGCGCGTGGACCGGACCACCAGCACCTGGGCGTCACCGATCGCCTCGGGCAGCTCCTCAGCCCCCAGACTCGGCTGAAAGTCGACCTCAAAGCCAAGCCCCGCAAGCTGCCCGCGCACGTCCGCCGGCAGCTGGTCCGCTATCAGTATCCGCATGGGGTCAGTGGTCTTCGTTGCGGACGACGACGATTCGCTCCTGGTCGTACTCGGCGTACCACGCCACGATCCCGCCATCCAGCGACGAGACCTTCTCAAATCCCTGCACGTGCTTCAGCCAGGTCGCGACCTCCGCGCTGCGAATGCCGTGCAGGCAGTACACGACCACCGGCCGCGCCTTGTCGAGCTCGTCCACACGCTTCGGCAGCTCGTCCATGGGGATGTGCGTCGACGGCGAGATGTAGCCCGCCTCCCACTCGTAGTCCTCGCGACAGTCCAGCAGCACCGTCTCATCGTTTTCCAGCAGCTTGGCCACCTTCTTTACGTTGATCGCCGGCGCCGGCTTCACGTCCTCGTATGCCGGGCCGGACGCGACCGCCGCGTGGTCCGGGTTGGCCGGCATCGTTGCGCTGGGCGCCGCCGACCGCTTGTCGACGCGCTCCCGCACCTCATTTGCCGCAAACTTGGCCACCGCGACGCCAAGCTTCGCCGTCCGCTTCACCAGGTCTCGTATCACGCGGGTCGCCTCCGAATCATGATATCGCGTGTGATCTCGACGACCTTCTCAGGCACCCGAGCTCCCTTCTCCTTACCGCGCTCCGGCGTAAAAAGGTCCTTCTCGCCGCGCACAAGCGCCTCAGGGTGCACATTCTTGACGCCCACGGTCCGCAGCTTGATCTCGCCCGTGTACCGGCTGGTCTGCTGCAGCGAGATCACCTTGGACGCCGCATAGAGCGTATCGCCCGCCAGCACCGGGGCCGGGTGCGCCCCCGCGTCCAGCCCGCACTCCCACAGCGTGTTGCCCGACGTGTCCCACGACGCCATGCCCAGCACCCACGACAGCACCAGGCCGCCATAGACGATCCGGTCCTTCTTGAAGGAGTTCTCCTGGCAGTAGCCGTGATCCCAGTGCAGCGGATGCGAGTTGCGCACCAGCGTCGTCAGCATCATGTGCTCCGACTCGCCCACCGTGCGGCCCGAGTCGTGCGCAAAGACGTCGCCGACCTGGAAGTCCTCATAATAGAACGGCTGTCCCACCGGGTTGGCCGCATCCGCCTGCGCCATCGCGTTTGGAGGCGCGAACGCCACATCCGAGAAAAGCGCCTCTTCGGTATCGGTCAGCGTCCGCACCGGCGTGTCCGGACGACCCTCGACCTTGCCCCCGCGAATCAGCGCCTTGCGCTCAAAGCTGAGCACGCAATCCTGGTTCTGATTCAGCCCGACCGTGTGTACGTGCACGGTGCCGCGCGACGGGTCCTTCTTGCTCGGCTTGACCCCCAACACCCGGCTGTAGGCCTTGAACGTATCCCCCGGATACAGCGGCCGCGGGAAGCGGACGTCGATATAGGCCAGGTGCGCAATCGCCTGCTGGCTGACGTCGTGAACGCTGAAGCTCAGACCCAGATTCAGTACGAGCGACGGCGGGATTACGCGCCGCTGAAAGCCGATCCGCCGCGCATACACGTTGCTGGAGTACAGCGGGTTGGCATCCAGGAAGCTGGACTGCCAAAGCGCCAGCATCCCATCGTCCACGGTGACCTCCCAGGGGTGGTCGTAGACGTCGCCGACGAGAAAGTCGTCCAGCTTTCGTCCGTATTTCGGTCGCAGCACTCTCACAGTCGCTCTCCGTTGTTCGTCAATGTCGTCCTTTACTTAGCGCAGACCCGGTCAGCGATCCAGCGCCCCCGGAAACACCGAACCAGGCTGTCCAGCCGCCGGCAGAAGCTCGCTCGTGCCGCCACCGACATCCGCGTCGCCGCCGAAGCCCTCGATGAGGCCGTGCACCGCGATCCGGCCGCCGCCGCCGCCATGGGTCTGCCCTGCCCCGCCGCGCGCCGACATGGCGCCGCTTCCGTGTACTGCGGGCGCGTGAATCAGGATGGCGCCGCCCGACGCCCCGACCGTGCCCGCGTCGCCGTCCGCCGAGATCACCCCGTCCAGCGTGAGCAGCGTCTCCGCGATCAAGGTCACGCTGCCGCCACCCCTCGCGCCCGGCTCGCACCCACCGGTAACCGCCTGCAGGCCACCCAGCCCCAACGCCCGCGGGTATTCGACAGCTCCATACGGGTGCGGGCACGACGCGTCACCCGCCCCCCGCCCGCCGTAGGTCCCTCCGCGCTCCAGGCACTCGCCGGCGTCGCAGCCCGCCGACGGTCCTTCACCGTGCTGAAAGCCGCCGACACCAACGATGACGCCGGGCTCGGCGCCGCCCTCCACCACGATGGCGTCCGCCACGATCACGCAGCCCGCGCCGTAATGGGTGGTCGTGTCGCCATGGCAGGTCACTCGTCCGCCCGCCGCCACGACCAGCAGACCGTATCGATAGTGGCCGGCGTTCAGGTCCAGCTTCTCGCCCGCTTTCACCGTCACGTTTGGCGGTGCCGCTCCGCACGCCGCAGCTTCCACCTTGCACAAGCCCGTCACGCACGCGCCGGCAGTGCACGGGTTCCCGTCGTCGCATTGGGTGTCGCTCTCGCACATCGCGTGGGCCCAGGTCTCGCAGGCCAGGCCCTCCGCGGCCGGGCATGGATCCACGACGTCCGGTAAGCCGTCCCAGTCCGCGTCGCCCGTCACGTTCATCAGCGTGCTCCAGGCCACCAACCCGTCCGCCGCCACGTCCGTCGCCGCGCCCGTGGTGCCCGAGTCGTATGCTGCCGCCTCGATCACGCCATTGACCGCCACCGCCACCTTGGAATAATCGCCCCCAAGCGACGCCTCCAGGCCGCGCAGGCACGCCACGTGGCGCCGCTCCCCATCCGCGATCGTCGACACCGAGCGCACCTTGAGTCCCCCCTCCCACGCGCAAACGGCGCGGCCGGCCTCCAGCGACAGCGCCACGGTCTCTTCAACAACACCCAGCGCCGCCGCCGAGTCGGTCGTCTCCACCCAGGTCCAGGCGGTCTTCACCGGGCCGCTGCCCGCACCGCACGCATCATCCGCGTCGAGCAGGCACGGGTCGCAGGCGTCGCCAACACCGTCACCATCGCTGTCCGCCTGGCCGATATTGGGCGTCTCGACGCAGTTGTCGTAGGCGTCCGGCACACGGTCCTCGTCCAGATCCGCGACCACGGGCGACGCGGGCACATCCGGCTGGACTACCGGCACGTCCTCGACGGCGTCCACCACATCCGCCACGACCGGGGGCGCCTGCACGACCTCAATGCAGCCCACGGGCAAGAACAGCAGCCAGAGCAGACGCCTCAAAACGCCCCCCCGAACAGCACGCCGCCGCGTACCGGATCCGGCGCCAGCCACAACCCGGTCTCCGCGTCGTCGTCATCGTCCTTCAGCAGCAGCAGCACCAGACCGCCCGCCGCCACCGCACCACCCACGCTGTAGAGCGCGGCATAGATCGGCGTAAACGCGTTGATGTCGTCGGCAAAGTTCTCCGGCACGGTCTTGCCCTTTACGGCCAGCGCGCGCTCGATCTGCGTCATATGCACGCCCAGGCCGGCGCCCGCCACGGCCAGCCCGACACCTAGCGTGATCCACCCCACCGGACGCTTCCAGCCCACACTTTTGGCGATGATCGGCGGCGGCGCAAGCGCAGGCACGTCTTGCCGCTCACGCCGATGGACGGTCTCAAAGCGGCGACGCGGCACGGGCACCCATGCGACACCCACCGCCACCTCCTGGCGCTGCCCCTTGGCCACCGTCACCGCCTGCTCGACGGGCACGACCCGCTTGTCCACAACCGAGACCGTATAGGCGCCCGGCGCGACCCAGCCGGCCCACGGGGAGTCATGCGCTTGACCGGCCAGCTCAAACCGCGCTCCGGGAATCGACAACACCACACGTACGCGCCCATGCGTACGCGCGAGCCTCCGCTCCACCTTCGCCAACCACCGCGCCGCAGCGGCCTGATCCTGGGCGTCCTCGCTGGCCAGGTACCGCGACAGCGTGCGCGCACACCCCACATAGTCGCGCGCGCCCTCGTGCGCGGACGCGAGGTTGTACAGCAGCTTGGCCGACGGAAAAACGGCGTAGGCCTGCTGAAAGAGGTCCACCGCCTTCACATAATCGCGTGCCTTGTACGCCGCGTGGGCGCGGGTGGACAGGTCGACCGCCTGCTTTGGCGGGGCGGCAACCGCGATGCTCGCGCCGAGCATCAAAACCATCGCCGCCAGGTGTCTCACGTCGTGCCTAAGAAGCATGATTCGCCACCTGGCGGCTCAGCCTCGGGATGCCAGCGCGTGTCAGGTGGTGAATCATGCTTCTAGAGTCCTGTCTTCAACCGGCGCTGCTTGCGCGTCATGGCCACCGTCACGGTCTGCGCCGAGCGCGCAGTAACCTGGACCGAGGCCCGCTTGTAGCCCTTTCGTTTGAGTACCAGCGTTCGGGAGTCAGCGCCATAAAGGCGACACTCGAACGGCGTCGTACCGACCTTGCGCCCGCGCTCATAGATGTCGGCGCGCCCGCGGCTGACGGTCACGATCACCGGCGTGGGCAGCGCGGCCGGCGCCAGGCGGGGCTGCGGGATCTCGGCGACATCCATCGGTCGCAGGGACACCACCGCAGCCGGGACAGGCGCATCCTCCACAACAACCGCCGGGTCGAGCACCGGCTCATCTGCGTCCGGCACCGCCACAACAGAGCTGCCGGTCGACGCCGCATGACTCTCAGGCTGATGCAGCAGCCACATCAGCGCGCTCGCAAGCACCGCCACCGATGCGGCCACGGCTACCGCGACGAACAGCTGGAGCGGATCGCGCCAGACCGGCACCTTCTGAGGCAGCGGCGACGTCTCCACCGCGGCCGGTGAGGGCCGACGCACCGTCTCGTGCGCCTGCGTATCAGCCTGCCGTGCCGGAATGCGCGGACCGTCCATCACCACCACGGTCTCCAGGTCGTACAGGATGGCCGTCAGCTCGGCGCGCAGGGCCTCGACATCTTTGGGGCGCAGCTGTGGATTCTTGGCCAGCATGCGGCGCACCAGCGACTCCACCGCGGGCGGCACCTGTACACCCGCATCCGCCAACGTCGGTGGCGTCAGATTCACGTGCGCCATCATCAGCTTCACGGCGCTGTTGTCCGTAAACGGGCGACGCCCGGCGAGCATCTCGAACAGCACGACGCCCAGCGCATAGATGTCGGCGCGACCGTCCAGCTTGTCCGCTGTGGCTGTCTCCGGAGCCATATAGGCCGCCGTGCCGCACACCATGCCGCTGCGCGTCAGACGCGTCTCATCCGGCCCTGGCAGGAGGGTCTTTGCGATACCGAAGTCCAGCACCTTCACAAAGTCCGAGTAGCCGTGCCGCTCCTCCAGCTGGATGTTCTCGGGCTTCAGGTCCCGATGCACCATGCCCTTCTCGTGGGCCTCCGCCAGCGAGTCGCACACCTGGATGGCGATCCGCAGCGCGCGCGCGGGATTGACGCGATGTTCACGCATCAGCACGGCCGACAGCGGCTCACCGCTCAGAAGCTCCATGGTGAAGTACAGCAGGTCGTCCTCGGTCTGCCCGAAGTCGAAGATGCGAATCGTGTTGGGGTGGCTCAGCGACGACGCCAGCCGCGCCTCCTTGAAGAAGCGCTTGACCGCGATCTTGTCCGATGTTCGCGCCTTCTTGAGCACCTTGACCGCCACATCGCGCCGCAGCTCGCGCTGATGGGCGCGGTACACAACGCCCATACCGCCGCTGCCCAACACCTCGCGCACGTCGTACCGGCCGTCCAGGACCGTCCCCGCCAGGCCCTCTTCGATGTCCACAATGACCATCTGCGTGTCGTCGTAAAGGCAGCGCTCAGACTCGGTGATGAAGCGACGATCGCACTGCGGGCACAGCCGAACCGGGGCTGTCGCGAGCGACACATTTGTCGCCGCGGCGGCGTCACAGCTGTCAGAGGTTGGGCGATCCCGCACGCGCGATCCGGTCGGCACACCGGCTCCTGGACTTGAGTGTTTTTTCCAGTAGTCCCGTTTTATTTACAACAGATCGGCCCACTGAGCCAGCGCGCCCAGCAGCGCGTCAAAAGCGCCGTTCAGCTCACCCGCAGCGGTTGGAGTTATCGACAGCTGCAAATCTACCGTCGCGCTCTTCAGCCGAGCGGCGCTGGACACAAATCTCACCGTGGCCGTCGCGCCCGTGGTCTCGACGCACTGTCCGCCGGAGCACAGCTTGCCGAGCGACGCACAGTCGGCCCCGCCCTGGCACGTCCCGCCAAAGCACACCTTGCCAAAGGTGCACGGCTCGCCGTCATCACACGGCGAGCCCACGGGCAGCCCCGCCACGCCGCAGCCGGTCAGCACATCGCAGGTGGCCGTCTCGCAGGCGTTGCCCGCAGGACACGTCTTGGCGTCCGGCGTATGTGCGCACCCAGTCGTGCCATCGCAGGCGTCCAACGTGCAGCTGATCCCATCATCACAGTCCAGCGAGACGCCCGCCACACACCCCACGTCGCTGCTGCAGCTCTCCACGCCGTTGCACACGTTGTTGTCGTCGCACGTCACGTCGATGTTCGAGACGCACTTGCCCAGCGCGCACTTGTCGCCCTCGGTGCAGGCATCACCGTCATCGCAGGGCGGCCCGCTGGTCGGCACGTTGGTGCAGCCGGTCTCCGGGGCGCAGGCGTCGGTCGTGCACGGGTCCCCATCGTCACAGTCCTTGGCCGCGCCCGAGCACGCCCCCGTGACCGTGCAGGCATCACCCTGGGTGCACGCGCTCGAGTCGTCGCACTGCACGCCCGGCGGCTGCATCGACAGCGTGCACTGCCCCGTGGCGCCGTCACAGCCGGCGGTCGCGCAGGAGGCGCTGACACCTCCCGGCAGCGGGCACATCACCACGGTCCCAAGGTCCACAACGCACTTGTTCACCGGGCCGGTCTTGTCGCAAAACAACGTGCCGTTGCACAGGTTACCGTCCTCGAACTGCAGGCAGTCCACGTCCTCCAGGCAGTCGCAGCCCGCGTCCGTTCCCAGGCACTCCCCATCTTTGCACGCGTCGTCCGAGGTGCAGCTGTTGCCGTCGTCGCACTCGCCGCCCGGCACGTTGGTCGTCGTGCAGCCGGACGCCGGATCGCAGTCGTCCAGCGTGCACTCGTTGTCGTCCTGGCAGTCGATGAAGTCGCCGACGCAGCCCCCACCCGTGCAGACATCGCTCTCGGTGCACGCGTTGCCGTCGTCGCACGGGCCGTCCGTCGGCGCCTTCTGGCAGCCGGTCAGCGGGTCACACGTCTCCAGCGTGCACGGGTTGCCGTCATCGCAGCTCAACGGCGCTCCGGACAGGCAGGCCCCGCCAGAGCATGTGTCATCCGCCGTGCACGCGTTGCCGTCGCTGCAGGGCAGCTCATTGGGCACAAACGCGCACCCCTTCTCGGGATCGCACAGGTCCGTCGTGCAGGAGTTGCCGTCATCGCACTTGCCAAAGTCGCCCTGGCAGGCGCCCGCCGTGCACACGTCGTTGGCGGTGCACTTGTTGTCGTCCGTACACGCCTTGGTGTTGTACGCAAACAGACAGCCCTGCACCGGGTCGCACACATCGTCGGTGCAGATCTCGTCGTCGTTGCAGCTCTTCTCGTCCGTCGCGCCGTCGCAGTCGTTGTCGATGCCGTCGCACAGCTCCACCGCGCCCGGGAACACCAGCGCCTGCTTGGGCGCGCAGTCCAGGTTGTCAGGACTCTTGTCGTCGTCGTCGTCGGGGTCGCACGCGTCGCCCTTGCCGTCGTAGTCCGTATCCAGCTGGTCGGGGTCCGCGTGCAGCGGGCAGATGTCGTCCTCGTCGACGTACCCATCCCCGTCATCGTCCGGATCCACGCAGTTGGCCAGCTTGTCGTCGTCCGGGTCCGGCCACCCGTTGTCGGTCACGCCATCGCAGTCGTTATCCAACCCATCGCACTCTTCCTTGGACGCCTCCTGCCCCTCGCAGTTGCCCACGCCGTCCAGGCAGATGAGCGTCCCGTCGCACGTGCCGAAGCTCGTCTTCACCTCGCACGTGACCTGCCCGATATCGTCCACCGCGCCGCTGCAGTTGTTGTCCTTGCCGTCACAGACCTCGACCTGCGGCACCTTGGCGTCGCAGTCGCTCAGCCCCGACGCCACGCACGCGCGCGTCCCCGGACAGCTGCCGTGATCGTTGGCCACCACGCACGCCGTCTCAGCGCCCTGCTTGGTCGCCCAACCCGAGCACTCGCAGCCGCCGCTCTCAGACACGCACTGCCCGTCTTTGCAGACATACGCATCCGGACAGTCCGTCTGCTCCTCGCACCCGGTCCCGCAGAAGCTGCCTGCATCCCCATACGAGACGCACTCGTGCTGCCCCTCGAAGCCGTAGCTGGCGCAGTCCCCGTTCTTGTCGCACGGCTTGCACAGGTCGATGAAGACCTCCAGGCACATGAAATACGTGTCCGAGCCCCCCGCCGGGTTCACCGACTGACAGCTCCAGCCGTCGGGACACTCCGGCACACAGAAGTTGGCGCACACGCCGCCGGTCGGCGACGTACTGGACGGCACGCAGATCTCGCCTGCGCACTCGGCATCCGAGTCACACGGGCACCACGACTCCTTAGGCGCCGTCTCGCACTCGCCGGTGACGACCTCGACAGCCACGTCCGGCCCGCTGTCCTTGTCCACGCCGCCATCGGGGATCGACGGCGCATCCGGCACCACATCCTCGACCAGTCCGTTGTCCGGCAGCGCGACCTGGGCGATGTCTTTCTCACTGGGTGTGCCGATCGAGGACGGCTCTGACGGGCAGCCGCTCGCGATGATCGCGAGGCCCATCCACAGTCCAAGCCGGCGCACGCCCATCACGGATCAGGCTCCGGATCCGGTGGCGCGCTCACGTTGATATCCACCAACTCAGCCGGCGAGATCAGCGGCAGCGCGCCGTCCGTCTTCACCAGCAAACCAAACGAGTACGTCCCGGCCGTGTCGGGGATCACGAACCGCGTCGCGCCACCCCACTCCTCTTTGATCGTCACCGTGCTGTCCGCCGGGCGGTTCACCACAAACCACAAGTAGCCCTCGTCCGCGATCGCCACCTCTTCCACGCCCGTCGAGCTCTCGTTGCCGTCCAGCAGAAACGCCTCGCCGGTAAACAGGTTCTCGTAGTTCTCCGGCAGCCCGGTGTCGGCCACAGGCAAGATCGCCGTGGAGTCCGCCAGCGCCGACAGCGGCACCGACGTGACCTGAGGCTCCAGCCCGTTGGACCACACCAGATCCATGGTCGCGTTGACCGCCGTGCCCTCCTCGTTGGGCAGCGTCATCAGCAGCGTAAACAGCTGGCTGCTCCCCGCCGGGATCTTCACGTTCTCGGCACCGGGAGAGCCCACGGCCCAATACACCGACGGCTCGGCCGGATTGACATCATCGGTGATCGTGATCGCGCTGATCGTCAGCGCCCCGGTCCCACAGCTGCGCACCAGAAACTTGCGCGAAGCGCTGGCGCTCGGCTCGCCCACAAACGTCAGCGGCAGCGGGTTGTCCCCATTGTTGGGGCCGTACTCGAGACACGGCTTGTTGTCCCCGCCCTTGCACGTCAGCTCCAGCTTGCGCGGCAGCGGATCCTGGTACTCGATAACAAACGGCGAGTCGAAGCCCGCGTCCCCCGCGATGTACGTCACGTCCACCGCCAGCTCCTTGCCGGGCGCCACCCCCACCGGGTAGATGTCGACCGGGATGTCGGGCTCGGGCGGATCCGCCTCCGCATCCCCCTTGGTTTTGGCCTGCACCACGTAATGCTGGCCGTCCGGATCGTTGGTGACCGTGGCGCTCATCACGTTGCACACGCTGGTGCCCACGTTGCGCATGGTCAGCGTCAGCGACTTCGACCCCTCCAGCGTGTCGGTGTAGTCCAACACCTTCTTGTCGGGTCCCGGCAGCGTCCAGATGCACGGGCTCATGTCCGCGCTGGTCTCAAACTTGGACTCCAGCTCCACCTGCAGCGACTCCGCTCCCGGGTCATTCGTGGCGATCAACACCTTGGCGGTGTCCAGGTTGGAGCCGAAGTAAGGCTGGTAGCTCACGTGGAACTTCAGCGGCTTGTAGCCGACCGCGCCCTTCGGCTTGACGTTGCCGACAAGCTCCAGCTCCAGCAACTCAAAGCCGGTCTGCTTGCCGCCGAACTGCACGCTGGACACCTCGAGCAGGCCCAGCCCGTCGTTGTGGATCTCAAACTCCAGCGTCTCCGGGCCCGTCAGATCGGCGTCCCAGAAGAACCCCTTATCGGGCGACACGCGCGCCTTGGGACTGAAGTCCGGCGCCTTCAAAACCAGCGTACGCGTCCCGATCAGCGGATTGTCCGTCTCCACCGCCAGCGTAATCGAGTTCTCGTCGACGCCCAGCGGCGCCCACAGAATCTCCGCCTCCAGCACCGGCCCCTTGTTGGCCGGCGAGTAGGGTCCCAGCGCATACGGAAACTCACCGTCCGGGTCGAAGTCATCCGGCCAAAGCAGCGTGACGTACTTGTTGGCCGCCGTCGTGTCCGCGTTCAGCGGCAGCAGGGCCATGCTCTTCACGCCCAGATCCGAGGCGCCCAGGTTGGCGATCTGCAGCCGCAGACGCACGTTGGCTGTCTCGGAAGGGACCACCGCCGGCAGCTGAAACTCCGCGCCGTACACCAGCCCCTCGTCGCCGAGGAAGATGGCCAGCTCGGACGTACCGCCCTGCCCGTCGCTGACGAAGTTGTTGGCGTCCGCGCCGCCCGTCGGATTACCGGTACCGCCCGTCACGCCGCCATCGTCGCCGCCGCCGCTGCCCCCACCACCGTGAGGCGGAGGCCCGCAGGCGCCCAGCAACAGGCTCAGGATTGCAAGCCCCCGGATCAGTTTTTCAGCTCCACCGTCAAGTTGTAGTCGCCCCACTCCTTCTCCTTGGCGCCGTCCACGAACAACCAATACTCGCCGCCGGCGAGACCCTGAATGGTCAGGCTGCCGGTCGCGCTGCAGGACAACGGTACACCGGCCGCCCCACAGGCAGCCGTCGTAACATACAGAATTGACTCGAAAGGAGCATCCAAACTGACGTTCAGAGTCTGGCCCTGGCCACCGGTGAACTTGTAAACGACGTCGGGACCGCCACTGAGCGCGGACGGGCACAGGCCCTTGGTGTCGTCGATGCTGAACTCGTTGGTGCCCGACAGCTGCGCCTTGCCGTTGGCGAAGACCAGCTCTTTTGCGGTGTCACACGTGTCGTTGATCGGCAGCGGCGCCGGGGTCGTCGAGACCGCCAGGCTGAAGTCGCCCTTGGCCTGCTTGGAGTCCGAGTCCACAAAGATCCAGTACTTGCCCGGCTCGATCGGGTCGGACACAAACGACTTGTCCGCGCACAGCACCATGGCACCGTCAGCGCAAGCCGCCTCACGCACGTACATCTTGCTGGAGAACGGGGCGATCAGCGCGGCGTTCAGCAGCGAGCGGTTCTTCAGGTCCAGCTCGTAGACCACGTCGGGGCCGAAGAAGCCGCCGCAGCCCGCCTGGTTGTTGGCGTCCGTCGCCTTGGACTTGCCCATCGTGTCCTCGGTGGTCCCCGACACCACGATCGCCTCGGTGTTGGGATCGATCGCCTCGGCGCCGACGCACGAGTCGTTGTCAGGCGGCGTGCTCCCCGTGAACGGATAGATGACGTACGTGTACGCTTTGAGGTCACCGCCCGCGCCGCCGGTCTCACGGAACTGGATCTTGTGCTCGCCAAGGGTCCAGTTGGCCACGTTGGTCAGATCCAGCTGGCCGCTGGTCCAGGGCTCGGTGCCGGTCGCGCCCCACTTGGAGTTGACCGCGTCCCAGTGTGGCAGCCCTTTGCCGTTCGGATCGCCGATGGACTTGGTGACCTCGACGCCGTCGATCCAGATCTCGACGCCTGTGGCAAAGCTCTGGTTGACGATGCCCGTGATCGGCTCGTTCTGCAGCACCCAGCCTTCGCCGCCGGCGCCGCCGTCGCTGTAGCCCGCGTTGCCGCCCGCGCCACCCTTGGCCTCGATGGTGCCCGCGTTTTGAATCGTGGTTGCAAACAGCGCGACCGTCCCGCCGGCGCCGCCGCCACCGCCCGAATAGGCGTTGCAGCCGGTGTTTTCGCCGCCCTTGGCGCCGTTGGCGCTGATGATCCCACCGCTCTCGACCACGATGGTCTTGGCGCCGAGCACAACCATGCCGCCGCCGCGACCGCCCTGGGTCGGCCAGACATAACCGCCGCCGCCGCCGAAGTGCAGCGTGTTGGCCTCGGCATCACCCTTGGCCACGCCGCCCTTGCCCGCGTTGCCGCCGTGCTGGCCGTCCGCGCCCTTGGTCTTGTTGCCGCCGCCGCCGGCGCCACGGTTGGACGTGTAGCTGCAGCTTGTGCTTGCCCGATACCCACCGCCACCGCCCGAGCAGTTGTTGCTGTTGCCGTAGTTACCCGCCTGCGTGCTGCACTCGGAGTGCCCGCGGCCGGCATACGGCGTGTTGTCGTTGCCGCTGCCCCAATACCCGCCATAGCCGCCGTTGTCACCGCTGCCTTCCGCCAGGATCTTGCCGCCGGTCTTCACCGTGATCGCCTGCGCGCGAATGTAGACGATGCCACCACGCAGGTTCGTGTCCTGGTTGCCCCCCAGGCCAGAGGACGGCCGGACCACGCCACCGTTGACCACCTCAAGCTGGTTGAAGCTGGCCGCGATGACCACCTGCGCCCGATCCTGGTCGCTGCCGCTCTTGCTCACGTAGGTGTTCTGCAGCGGCTTGGCCAGCGTGACGGCGACCCCGGTCACCGCCTGGACCGCGTTCAGCTCCCACTGGCCGCCGTTGGCGCCCACCGACTGGTGGATCAGGATGTGGTCGCCGGCGTTGAACAGGCCGGGCTGCCCGACGGTCATCGTCTTGTCGCCCTTGTTGCCGTTGACGGCGCCGCTGTAGTTGTTGGGCGCGTACGTGTTGGACACGATCAGGTTGTTCGAGGAGCTGAAGCCCGTGTTCTGACCACCATAGATATAGGTGACGACCTTGGGGTTGGTCGGGTTGAGCATGTGCACGTACTCAGTAGCCGTGCCGTAGCTGGGCAGGCCCCACTGGTTGGCGTACGGCACGATCGTCCCGTTGCCCTCTTTGACGTTGCCGTTGCCGCCGCCGCCCGAGCCGATCAGCGCCTTCAGCTTGCCGATGGCGCCCTGCACCGTGGTGGCGCCCAGGTTGGTGGCGCTGTCGTCGTAGCCGATGTTGGTCGCGGCCAGCACCGCAGCCGACAGCGCCTCGACCTCGATGCAGCCGGTGCAGCTGATCGACTTGGCCGTATCCGCCACGCCCGCCGTGTTGGCGACCGCCGCGCGGAAGGCGTAGGGATCGGTCTCCAGAGGCGTCCGCGGCAGCTCCGGCTGGCCGCCCAGCGTGATGCCCAGCCACAAGCCGGGGTTGGCCGCAAACATCGCCGGCATCAGCGCCTGGCTCTGGCCCAGTCGCGCCTGGAAGAAGCCTTTGTCCACGCCCTGCCCCAGATGGGTCTCGGACCACACCGGATCCGCGGAGTCCTCGGCCGGATACAGGCTGTAGGTGATGTCGAAATCACCGTCCAGCACGGCGCCCGCGTTGTCACGTAGGACACCCTCGACGACCAGGTGGCTCTGAGCTTCGGCCACACCGGCCGCAAGAATCACAGTCAGAAAAACAAGACGCTTCATCATTGTGTCTCCAAGATCAGCTCTGCCAGGGCGCTGAGCACCGCCGTCACCGATTTTTTCAAAGTTCCTGCCGCTGTCGGGGTCACCACCACTTGCACAGAGCGCGCGTCGGTCTCCAGCAGAGCCGACGCGGACACAAATCTCACCGTTGCGGTGCCACCGCCGACGCAGGCGCCGCCGGAGCAGATCTGCCCGACCTCCTCGCAAGGCTTGCCGCCCTGGCACAGGCCGCCAAGACACAGCGCGCCGCCTGTGCAGTCCACGCCGTCGTCACAGCTCGCGCCGTCGGGCGAGTCGATCATGCTGCAGCCGTCCGTGGCATCGCAGCTGCCGGCGGTGCACGGGTCGGCGCCGCCCGGACACAGCGTGTCTTTCGGCGTGTGCGTGACCTTGTTCTGCGCCTCGTCGCACTTGTCGACGGTGCACGCGACGTTGTCCCCAATCTCCGGCGGCGTCCCCGCCTTGCAGCCGGTGTCGGCGTCGCAGGTCTCGCCGCCGTTGCAGAACTTGCCGTCGTCGCACGCCGCGTCCGCCGGGGTGTTCACGCAGCCCGCGTCCTTGTCGCAGCTGTCGGCCGTGCAGGCGATGCCGTCGTCGCACTGCAGCGCCGCGCCGTCCTGGCAGCCGCCCGCATCGCAGGTCTCCACGCCGTTGCAGGCGTCGCCATCGTCGCAGTCCAGCCCGGCGATGCCGGTGCATTTGTCGCCGATGCACTTGCTCACGGTGCTGCACGCGTCACCGTCGTCGCACAGCAGGTCGTCGATGGGCGTGTACACACAGCCCGTTGCCGACGCGCAGCTGTCTTCGGTGCACTGGTTACCGTCCACGCAGGGCAGCGCGCCCGTGCCCTTGCACTCGCCCGACGCGCAGGCGTCCGTCACCGTGCAGGCGTCGCCGTCGTCGCAGGCCTTGAAGCCCTCCACGGCCGGGTAGACGCAGCCGGTCGCCGGGTCGCAGAGGTCAAAGGTGCAGTCGTTGCCGTCCCCGCACGGGGTGACCGCGCCCTTGCACGCACCCGCCTGGCAGCTGTCGCCCGACGTGCACAGGCTGCCGTCGTTGCAGACCACGTTATCCGGCCCGATTTTGGTGCTGCACGTGCCCGTGTTGGGGTTGCACGTCGAGGTCGTGCACGCGCCGTCCAGACCTGCCGGCACCGGGCACGCCACGATCGTGTTGGGATCCACCTCACACGAGTACGGCGGCGGACCGGACTTGTCGCAGAACAGCGTGCCGTTGCACAGGTCGTCGTCCTCGAAGCCCACGCAGTCCGAGTTCTGCTCGCACTGGCAGCCCAGGTCCTCGCCGACGCACTCACCGGAGGCGTCGCAGGCCGTGTCCTCGGTGCAGTCGTTGCCGTCGTCGCAGGACTTGCCCTCGATCGGCGTCGGGGTGCAGCCCTGCTCGGTGTCGCAGTTGTCGATCGTGCACTCGTTGCCGTCGTCGCAGTCGACAAAGTCGCCCACGCAGACGCCGCCCACACACGCGTCCAGGGTCGTGCACTTATTGCCGTCGTTGCAGGAGCCGGCCACCGGCGGGTGGGAGCAGCCGGCCGTCTGATCACAGCTGTCCAGCGTGCACGGGTTGCCGTCGTCGCACGTGGTCACCGCCCCGCCCAGACAGGCGCCGCCCGTACAGACATCCCCCAGCGTGCACGCGTTGCCGTCGCTGCAGGCCAGCGTGTTGGGCACGTTCTGGCAGCCCTTCTGCTGGTCGCAGAAGTCGTCGGTGCACGGGTTGTCGTCGTTGCAGTTGATGAACTCCCCGTCACAGCTGCCGGCCACGCAGGCATCCGGCTTCGTGCACGGGTTGCCGTCGTTGCACGCGTTGGCGTTTGGTGCGTAGTCGCACCCCGCCTGCGGGTCACACGTGTCGTCCGTACACGGGTTCTCGTCGTTGCAGGACGCCTCGTCGATGGCGGAGTCACAGTCGTTGTCCACGCCGTCGCACTCCTCGGGCGCGAACGGATAGACGTTCTTCAACAGCGGCTTGCAGTCCTGCTGGTCAGCCACACCCTCGCCGTCGTCGACCGCGTCGCACTCGTCACCCATCCCCTCCAGATCGGTGTCCAGCAGATCGCGGTTCGCGTGCAGCGGGCAGTTGTCGTCCTCGTCCACCCACTGGTCGTCGTCGTCGTCGGGGTCCACGCAGTTGGCCAGCGTGTCCTTGTCCAGGTCCGGGAAGCCCTCGTCGATCGTCTCGTCGCAGTCGTTGTCCAGCCCATCGCACAGCTCGGACTTGGGCGGCGTGCCCTGGCAGACCCCGGTGCCACCCTGGCAGAAGATCGTGCCCGCGCAGGTGCCGAAGTCGTTCTTCAGCTCGCACGGGGTGTTGACGTCCTCGTCGGTGGCGCCGTCGCAGTCGTTGTCCTTGCTGTCACACAGCTCCGCCTGGGGCGCGGCTGCCGTGCACTCGGTCAGTCCATCCACACCACACTCGCGCGCGCCCTGACAGCTGCCGAACTCGTTGGTCGACGCACAGTCGGTGATCGCCTCCAACGTGATATGCAGCGGCGCGCACTCACACGTCCCGCTCTTGGCCACGCAGTACTTGTCTTCGTTGCACTCAAAGCCCGACGGACACGGCTCCTGCGCAGAGCACGCGCTGCCGCAGTACGAGCCCTCGTCGCCGTAGCTGACGCACTGGTCCAGGCCTTGGAAGCCAGGCGCCGCGCAGTCCGCGTTGGCCTCGCACGGACGACACAGGAAGACGTGCCGCTCGACGCACACAAAGGCCTTGTCAGCCCCCGCGCCCGGCAGCCCGATCTCCTCGCAGCTCCACCCGTCAGGACACTTGTCGGTGCAGAAATCAGCACACACCTTGCCCGCCGTGGACAGGATGCAGAACTCGGACGCGCAGTCCGGTCCGTCCGAGCACTCGCAGCCCGCAGGCTTGGGATCGAAGCTGCAGTCGGCGGGCGGCACATCGGGCGGAGGCGTGGCGTCCTCGACGGCGTCCGGCTCGTGACCGGCATCGTCCTCCACATCGGGAGCCGCTACGTCCGGCGTGGACGTCCCAGTGTCCCCACCCTCGTCGGCCACCGTGACGGTGTCCGGCGCGCTGGTGTCGCCCGTGTCCGTGCCCTGCCCCGGCGGCTCTGGCGAGTCGGGACAGCCCGCGACCAGCCCGCTAACCAACAAAACCAGAAGAACGCGTCTCATCAGGTCCCCCTAGTTGCTCAGCTGCAGGGTGAGGTCGTAGGTGCCCCACTCTTTCTCTTTGGTGCCGTCCACGACCAGCCAGTAGTCCCCGCCGGCGAGGCCCTGGATGGTCAGCGTGCCCGAAGCCGAGCAGCTCAGCGGCACCCCCTTCTTTCCGCAGCCCACCGTGGTCACGTACATGATGGTGTCAAACGTCGCGTCCAGCGTGGCGTTCAGGATCTGGCCCGCGCCCGCGCTGAACTTGTAGACCACGTCCGGACCGCCGGTCAGCGCCTGCGAGCACAGGCCTTTCTCGTCGTCCAGCGCATACTTATTGGTGCCGCTGTGGGTCGCCTTGCCGTTGGCGAAGACCAGCTCCGTGGCGGTGTCGCAGGTGTCGTTTTGGGGCAGCGGCGCCGGCGTCAGCGAGACGGCCAGCGAGAAGTTGCCCTTGGCTTGCGGTGAGTCCGAGTCGACGACCAGGAAGTATTTCCCGGCCTCCAGCGGCGTCGTGACGAGGTCCTTGTCGGCGCAGAACACGACCTCGCCGTCCTTGCAGCTGTCCTTGCGCACGTACAGCTTGCTGGAGAACGGCGCCACGACCGTCGCGTTGATCAGCGACCGCTCGGTCAGCTCGATCTCGTACATGACGTCGGGCCCGCCGATGCCGCCGCACCCCGCGGCCTGGCTGCTGTCGGTGCCCTTGGTCTTGCCCATGATGTCCTCGGTCGTGCCCGAGAGCACGGCGGGGCCGCCACTCAGGTCGATCTTCACCGGCGACGTGCACGTGTCGTTGGCCGGCGGCACGCTGTTGGTAAACGGGTAGATCACGTAGATGTAGCTCTTGAGTTGGCCACCTGCGCCGCCGGTCTCGTTGAGCTCGATCTTGTGCTCACCCAGCGTCCAGTTGGCCACATTGGTCAGGTCCAGCGGGCCGGTCGACCACGGGCTGAGGCCGTCGGCGCCCCACGTGCTGTTGGTTGCGTTGAAGGCCGGCGAGCCTTTGCCGTTGGGGTCGCCGACCGTCGGCGTCACGTTGACCCCGTCGATCCAGATCTGCACGCCCTTGGGGTAGCTCTCGTTGACCACGCCGGGGATGACGTCCTTGATGTGGACCCAGCCCTCACCGCCGTCACCGGCGTCCGCGTAGCTGTTGTTGGGCTTGGGCGCGCCGGGTGCACCCTTCGCTTCCACGGTGCCTTCGTTGACCACGGTGTCGGCGAAGATGGCGACCGAGCCGCCCGCGCCGCCGCCACAGCCCCACGTGTTGTGACCGCGGCCGTTCGCAGAGATTTGCCCGCCCGGCTTTACGGTCAGAACGGACGCGCCGATGACGACCAAACCGCCACCGCTGGCATAGCTGCTGCTGCAGTTGTTGCCGTCCGCCTGGCCACCGGCTCCGCCCATCGTCAGGACAGTAGCGTTAGCGTCGCCCTTGGCCGTTCCGCCCTTGCCGCGGTGCGAGTTGTTGCAGTTGCCCTGCTGGGTCTGATCCTTGCCCGCCGTCTTGTTGCCGCCGCCGCCGCCGGTGCAGTAACTGCTGGTGCCGCCACCACCACCCGAGCAGTTGTTATTGCCGCTGCTGCTGTTGTTGGGCTGCGTGTTGCACTCAGAGTCGCCGGCGTCTTGACTGGAGTTCTGTGCGTCGAAGCCGGCCCAGTCCGCATGGATCCGACCGCCGGCGTGCACCGTCACCGTCTGAGAGCGCACGTAGGTGATGCCGCCGGATTTCCCGTCCACATCGAGAAGCTTGGATGGACGCAGGATGCCCCCGCTCACGATCTCCAGGTTGTTGTACGACGCGGCGACAACGGCCTGTGAGCGCCCGCTGTTGTTGCCGTTGTCCACGTAGGTGTTCTTCAGCGGCTTGACCAGCTGAACCGTGCTGCCTTCGACGCTCTTGACGCCGTTGAGCTCCCAGTTGCCGGCGCCGGTGCCGTTCCCGTTCGTGCCCACCGTCTGGTAGAGCAGGATGTGGCTGCCCGGCGTAAACGCGGACGGGTTGCCGACCTGAATGACCACATCGCCCGCCTGCCCCTGCACCGCGTGCGAGTACTGGTTGGGCGCAAAGTCGTAGGCCACGACCAGGTTGTTGCCGGTGGCAAACGACGAGTCCGTGTCGCCGTAGACGTGCATGAGCACCTTGGGCGTGATCGGGTTGAACAGGTGGATGTAGTCCTTGACCACGGCAAACGGCTGCAGCGCCCACTCGTTGATGTTGGACGAGGCCACGACGCCGTTGCCCTCTTTGGCCCCGCCGCCGCCGCCACCGCCGGCCGCGATCAGCGCCTTGAGCTTGGCGATAGCGCCCGCCACGGTGGTGGCGCCCAGCTTGGTCGTGGAGTCGTCGTAGGCGATGTTGATGGCTGTCAGCACCGCGGCGTTCAGCGCCGTCAGCTCGATGCAGCCCGTGCAGCTGACGCTCTTGGCGGTGTCCGCCGAGTCAGCCGTCTTGGCCACCTCGGCGATGCCGGCGCGGAAGGCGTACGGATCCGTCTCCAGCGGCGTGCGCGGCAGCTCGGGCTGTCCGGCCAGAGCGATGCCCAGCCACATGCCCGCGTTGTCCGCAAACAGCTGCGGCGCCAGCGACTGGCTCTCGCCCAGCCGCGACTGGAAGAAGCCTTTGGCCACCGTCTGCCCGACGTGGGTCTCCGACCAAAGGGGGTCGGCGGCATCCTCATCGGCGTACAGCGCGTAGGTAATGTCAAAGCTGCCGTCCAGCGCCGCACCGGCGTTGTCCCGCAATACCCCTTCCACGACGAGGTGATTTTGAGCGATTGCGTCCCCAGCAATGCCCAACACCCCGACGACGACGGCAAAAGCCCCGAGTCGCGTCATAAACGTGTTCGCTTTGTAGTCAGTTTGCGCTCAGCAGCTTACCCGATTCGCTTTACAGCAAACAAGGAGCAAGGAGGCCGATACTGATGGGGCGCACATTGCTACTTGCCTCCCGGACCCCCTCAACCTATGGTCCGCAGTCCACGTGAGGAGACGGATGATGACAACCCGACCTGCAACCTGGCTGATCGCAGCACTGCTGACCAGCACGCTGCTCGCTTCCCCCGCTGCGACCGCGGTCGAGGGCGCCTCCTGTGACAGCCCACGCGGCGCGATCTACACGCTGCTGGTCTATCTGCAGGACGACGACCGCAATAATCCGGGTCGGGCGGCCGCCTGCATCGACCGCGAAGGCATGGAGAGCCCGGCGGTCGAAGCGCCGAAAGTCGCCATCCGCCTCAAGAAGATCCTGGATGCCCGCGGCCTTTACGTCGTCCTGGAGGACATCCCCAACGACAAGGACTACAAGGACAAGGACGACAAGCACCGCTACTCGCTCTTCCCGGACGACCTGCCGGGCATGACCTGGGAGCGCAACGCGGACGGGCGCTGGCTGCTCACCAGCATCTCCCGCGACAGCGTGACCACCCTCTATCATCAGACCTTCCGCGTGAACCTCGACGACGTGGTCGAGTCCATGCCGTCATGGCTGCGCGCCCGGCTCCTCGGCATCCAGCTGTGGCAGCTTCTGGCCCTGTTGGTGCTCGCGTTTGTCGCGATGGCGGCGCGGCGACTGGTGCTCTACATCTTCGGTCGCTGGGTCCACAAGTTCACAAAGCAGGTCAAGGCCAAGTGGGTCGACTCGATCATCACGCTGTCCGACGATCCCATCGGCGCGCTGGTGGTCGCGGCCATCGTCGCCATCGGCTTCCCGGCGCTGCAGTTTCCCGTCGGCGTCAACAAGATCGCCGTGCTGGCCGCGCGCGTGCTGGCCGCGGTCTCGATCGTCTGGCTCGGCTATCGCCTGGTGGACGTGCTCACCGACTACATGGCCGACCGCGCCGAGGCCACCGAGTCCAAGCTGGACGATCAGGTCGTCCCGCTCATCCGCAAGTCACTCAAGCTGTTCCTGGCCATCGTCGGCGGAATTTTCGTGCTGCAGAACCTGCAGGTCGATGTCGGCTCATTGCTTGCGGGCGTCGGCATCGGCGGTCTCGCCTTCGCGCTGGCGGCCAAGGACACCGTGGCCAACCTCTTCGGCTCCCTGATGATCTTCATCGACAAGCCGTTTCAGATCGGCGACTGGATCATCATCGGCTCCAACGTCGAGGGCAGCGTTGAGGAGGTCGGCTTTCGCACGACCCGCATCCGCACCTTCTACAACTCGCTGATCACGCTGCCCAACATGCTGGTCACCAACTCCGCCGTCGACAACATGGGGCTGCGGCGCTACCGCCGGTACAAGACGTCGTTGGGTCTGACGTACGACACGCCTCCCGCCAAGGTGCAGGCCTTCTGCGAGGGCGTGCGCGCCATAATCGCCAGCACCGAGGGCATGCGAAAAGACTTCTACATGGTGGAGTTCCACAGCTTCGGCCAAAGCGAGCTGAACATCATGATCTACTGCTTCATGGACGTGCCGGACTGGAACGCCGAGCTGAAGGCGCGCACGAACCTGAACCTGGCCATCTTGAGGCTGGCCCAGGACCTGGGCGTCAGCTTCGCCTTCCCCACCCCCTCGCGGTAAGTGGGGCAGATGCCCACCGACAACCCCGCCACCACCGGCGTCGCGGCCGCTCCCCCAGCCCCGGCGGCGCTGCTGGCGGAGTACAGCGAGGGCGGCGCCCGATCCCTGCCGCGCGGCGTGACCATCTCTCCCGGCTATTACCCGGGCCATGTGATCCCCAAGGGCAGCCACACGGAGAGCGACGAGGACGCCGGGCAGAGCTGAGCGCCACAATCTGCTACCGTCGGCGCACAACACACGTCGGAGGTGAGCATGAGGGCATTACTCGTAGCCGCGCTGCTCTTCGGAGCGCTGACCGCCCAGGCTGCACCACCCAACCAGCTGCAGCTGCAGGGGCGCCTGGCCAACCTGGCCAATATCGCCGTGGACGGCGACTTCATCCTCAGCTTCAGCATTTTTGCCACCGAGTCCGGCGGCGAGCCCGTATGGACCGAGATCCAGTTCGAGGTGACCGTGCTCAACGGCGTCTTCTCGACGCGATTGGGCCTGGTCGAGCCGCTACCGGCCGGTCTGTTCGCGGACCACGACGCCCTCTGGCTGGAGGTCAAAGTCGGCAATGATCCGCCCCTGCCGCGCAGCCCCATGTCGCCGAGCCTGGCCGCGCTCAGCGCGCTGTCGGCCGAGACCCTGGCCTGCACCGGGTGCGTCACCCCCGAGATGACGTCGTTTCTGGCGGGCTGCAAAGACGGCCAGGTTCTCAAGCTGACCGGCGGCGCGTGGGGCTGCGGCGACGACGAGGGCACCATCTACACCGGCCAGGACTTTGCCGTCAGCGGCCTGCTTTGCGGCGCCGGACAGGTGATGCGGGGCGTGCAGAACGACGGCTCACCGAACTGCGTCGACGACAAGGACACCACGTACGACGGCACCACGTTCGGCCTGAGCGGCCTGACCTGCAGCGCCGGTCAGATCATGAAGGGCGTCAACGCAGACGGCACGCCCGCGTGCGGCGCCATCCAGCTGGGCGACTTCACAGGCGCGTGCGACGCCTCCACGCTGGGGACGCTGCGCTTCAAGGACAACAAGGTCGAGGTGTGCCTGGCCGAGGGCTTCGCTCCCATCGCCGCGTCGACCTGCTCAGCCGGCAGCAAGACGTTCGACTTCACCGGGCAGATTCAGTCCTTCACAGTGCCGCTGGGCTGCTTCGCCGTCACGGTCAAAGCCTGGGGCGGGGGCGGCGGCGCGGGAGGCCCCTCAAACGGCGGCCACTCCAGCGGCATCGGCGGCGGCGCCGGCTTCGTGAAGGGAAACCTGACCGTGGTACCGGGTCAGACGCTGGACGTCAGTGTCGGCGGCGGCGGAGGCGGAGGGACGCAGGGCGGTGGAAGCGGCGCGGCCGGCGGCTTTGGGGGCGGTGGAAAAGGCGGAGCGGCGGACGGCGCGGGCTCTAACGGCGGCAGCGGCGGCGGCGCAGGTGGACGGAGCAGTGTGACGGTCGCAGGCGCCACGGGGGTGATCGCCGGCGGCGGCGGAGGTGGCGGCGCCGGGGGGCTCAGCAGCAACGGCGGTAGCGGCGGCAATGGCTGCACCGGCAACGGCGCGGGTGGAACCGGCAAGGGCCAGGCCGCAAACCAGAACGGCACCGCGGCATCCCTGACCGGCGGCGGAGGAGGAGGAGGTGGTGGCTCCGGCAGCTCGGCAGGTCAAGGCGGCGGGGGCGGCGGCCAGGGCGGGTCCTGCGCCGGCGGCGCCACGACCCCGGGATCCGGCGTCAATCCGGGCAACTCAGGCGACCCGGACAACGCTGGACAGGTCGGTGTGGGCGGTGCAGCGGTCTCTTCGGGCACAGGTGGAGCCGGCAAGGCCGGACGAGTCGTTATCAGCTGGGGCGATAAATAATCATTTACAACGTATAGTTAATTTCGTAGGATCGGAGTCCAGGGGAATCATATGGACTCGATCAAAGACGTTGCCCTCTGGGGCATCACGGCGCTGCTGATCCTTCAACTGACCGGCGTAAGCGGACAGGAGTTGGTGCATCGCGTCGGTGACTTTGTCGACCAGGTCAAGACCTCGGTCGAGCAGAAGACACCGATCGCGTTGGGAGGCGAGAAGGCCGCTCCCATCGGCGAGCCCGCCTTTACCAACACGGAGCTGGCGGAGTACGGCGGATACATGGAGACGCCGCAGCTGCACGAGGTCTATCCGGACCTGGCCGCCCTCAGCTGGTAGCTATTGTTGGGGGCACGCCTGCTGAATCGTGCAGAACTTGAGCTCCGGACTGTATTCACAGCACACCTGATCGTTCTTGCAGTCGGCCTTTGACGTGCACGGGTTGCCCCCGAGGTCGCTGTTGTCGAAGCACGCGCCCCCGTTGTCGCTTTCCAGCTCGTAGCAGGCCTTGACCGCCTCCTTCTGATCCTCGGTGATGATCACCTCTTTGTTACCGGGGCAGATCACCGTGACGTCGGCGCTGTCGCCCGTAGCGTCTTTCAGCACCCAGGTCTGGTTGGACGCGTTCTGGTAGGTGACATCCGAGTTGTTGCCGGTGAGGTCAAACGTGGCGGTGCCGCACAGCTGGCCGTTGGAGCCGGTAAACTTGAGCTTGCCGTCCTCCAGATCGCACTCGCCGTTGTCGTAGTAGCAGGTGAAGATCTTCGCCAGCCCGTCGATGCACGGGTCCAGCCCTTTCAAGATGTTGCAGGCGATGGTGGGGTCGCCGCCGCCTCCGGTGCCCGTCCCTGTCCCGGTCCCTGTGCCACCGCCGCCTCCGCCACCCTTGACGGTCCAGCTTCCGGCGTCCAGGCAGCGCTCATCATCACATTGGGGCGGCACCTCCGTGCCCTCGGACCCGCTATCGACCTCCCTCGGCACGGCCACGCCATCGACGCCGTAGACCTTGACATTCACCTTGGAGTTCTGTCGCACCGCGACGCAGAAGACGCCGTCGTCACCCGCCACTGCGCTGCTCGACCCGTTGTAGTCGATGCCCGACGCCACCACGAACGCGCCCGGCACCGGCTTGCCGCTGTCGTCCAGCGCCACGCCCTTGATGCAAGTCGCCGTCAGCGGCTTGTCGCAGTTCCAGGTCGAGAAGTGTGACACCTCGCCCTCATAGACGTTGAGGTCCTTGTTGAGCACCGCCATGCCCTCCTCGCGCCACGTCGTCCACTCGGCGTTCCACAGGGGAATCGTCTCGGGCGGGTTCGTCACATTGGACGGCACCGGAAAGCGCAGCATTACGGTCTGACCGTCGGCGATGTCCAGGTTGTCGCCGGTCAGCTGATCCTCGATGTCCACGTTGATCATGCCGAAAGACTCCAGCGCGACAGGCTCGTTAGCCGCGTTGCGAGCGTCATCCAACGCCGCCGGGGCCGCCGCCAGCTGCGCCGGATCGGCCGCGTCCAGGTGCGTCAGGGTCACCGCAACCGTCCCCACAAACGCCTCGCCGGCCTTGGTGGCAAACACATTGGCCTGCGCGGTCATCGACGCGCCCCCGACCTCTACGGTCCCGCCTGCCGCCGCATCCAGGGGCTGAGGCTCCGACTCCGGGGCCAGCGTCACCTCGATGAAGGTCGTGCCCGAGCTCTTGATGTCAATGACCCGCTGCACCGAGACGTAGCCCGACTTGCTGACCGCCAGCGTGACGTCGTCCATGGCCGCAAACGGCAGGGAGAAGGCGCCCTGCGCGTCGGTGTCGACATAGTCGCCGTCGCCCTGGACCAGATTCACGAACACGCCTTCGATAGGGCTGCCCGTAATGTCTTTGACCACACCCTTGGCGCCTGTGAAGTCGCCGCCGGTGTTGCCCGACGTCCCGCTGCCGGAGCCGCTGCCGGACCCGCCGCCACCGCCCTTACCGCCACCGCTGCTGCAGGCGGTGAGCGCGAGGATACCCAACGCTATCGTGAGCTTGCGCCCCATCGATGCCCCCTAATCTCTGTTTGATGTCTCGGGAGAGCTTAGCAGTTGAGCAGTCCGCGCCGCAACGCTGCCCACCGCCCCAGGTAGTACACGGGCGATTGAGTCTGCGCGGGACAAACGTCGGTATCGGCTTCGGTCCAGCGCTCGCTTTGGACCCGTCCCCACGCCAGGGGATCCTGGACGCCACGCGCACCCGGCACCAACGGCGTGCGGTGACTATCGGGCGGCAGCGGCTCGCCGTCGGCCGGGCCGTACCAGGACGCCTCCGGATACTCGGCACGCCACGCTCCAGCCGTGCACAAACCAAGCGGCTTGCGCACGAGCGGCGACCCTCCCTCAGCCGTGCCGTCGACCCCGTCCCAGGTCTGTGCGGCGGTGCCGATCCAGAAGCCGGTGGGATGCGGCAGCACCGCAGCGATCGGGTCCGGCGGCGCCTCAAACAGCGTCAGGGAGCGCGCCAGGCCGCAGTGCACCAGCAGACTGTCGCCGATGCGAATCGTGCGCTTCTTGCCGGCCCACCGCACGGGAACCGCGCCCCCGTCGGGCAGCACGGCCACCAGCGCAGCCGGGTCCAAGGCGCCGTCCTGCACCGAAAACCGAGGCGCAGTAGCCGGAAACAACCACTGCCGGCGCTCGGCGTATCCAAAGAGGGAGCCAGCTACCGCGATCGGCAGCAACGCCGCCACCGAGACGCCATGACCGAGCAACCCGAAGCCCGCGATGACGATGCCCGAGACCGTCAGCAACTGCCGCTTGCGCCTCAGCAGCGGGGCCAGCGCGCCGACCCCGCCCAGGGTATAGGCCCAGTACGCCACCACACCGGACGCCACCATCGCGGCCCCCGCCCACGCCAGGATCAGCGCCGTCACCGCAGCCGCCGCGCCACGTACGCCGCGTCGCTGACCAGGCCGCGCAAAAAGCCGCTGCGGCGCGTGCGCATGCACGGGATGCCTACGAAGCCCAGGCGAGCCACGTCCAGGGACACCCCGCGATCGTGCGCCGGCACCCCATCCGCGTTCAGCGTGATCGCCGATCCGAGCCACGCCAGGTCACGCCTGAAGCCGGTCGCGAACACAATGCGGTCGCAGGCCACCTCTTCGCCCGCGGACGTCCGGACGCCGCCCGGATACAGCGCCGTCGCTCCTGCGACGACCTTGACCGCGCCCGACTTCACGGCCAGGTACAGCTCCGGATCGACCAGCGGCGTGCGATGCGTGCAGCCCCCGCGCGCGGGCAGGTTATGCACGGGCATACCGGACAGGCGCCACGCGATCTCTCCCAGCATGCCCGTGGGCTCCGGGGACGGCTTCTGCACCGGCCGGCGCGTCGCCAACGTCACCGCCGCGCCACGCGCTTGCAGCGCCACGACGGCCTCGGCGCCCGAGTTGCCCGCGCCGATGACGCAGACACGCTCGCCGGCCGCGACGGCCTCGGGCTCAAACTCAGACGTGTGCACCATCGGTCCGTCGAAGTCGCCGGGGAGCGGCAGTCGAAAGGGGTTGCCCCACTCCCCGGTGGCCACGATCACGCGGCGCGCTTCGCAGGGCTGGTCCGTGGTGTCCAGAATCAGCGTACCGGCGCGTGTGGTCATGCCCGTTGCGCCGACACCGAAGCGCACGTCGAAGCTCGCGCGCTCGGCATACGCTTCGATCGCCTGCAGCACCTCGCCCACCGTGGCGCGATCGGCCGTCGAGGGTGGCAGCGCACCGTCGGGCATCGCGTCGCGAATGCGCGGGGACAAGCACAGCATGTCGGGCGGCATGCGAGCCCAGGCACCGCCGACGCGGTCCGACTGCTCTAAAATGACGGGCTTCCACCCCAGCGCGCGTCCGGCGGCTGCGGCTGCGAGGCCTCCCGGGCCCGCGCCGACAACGATCAAATCCTGCATGGCCCTCAGCTCTTGCCAATCCGGGAGAAGAAGCCCCCCACCCGGCGCTTGCTGTCGTCAGCGACGTCATCCAGCAGGTCCGGATCACCGCCTTCGGGCGCGGGCTCCATCGCCCGGCGCGCCAGCATGCGGAACAGCGACCAGACCACCAGCGCGAGGATCACGAACCCGATCACGGACGTCCAGACGACCAGGAAGGTGTGCTTGAGAATCATCCACACGACCATCACCAAACCGACGATGGAGAGGATCGCCCACACCCGGCGTAGTAGCGGGTACGTGCGCAGGTGGGCAAACGAGACGCGGCGCGTGGCCGCAAACAAGCTGCCGAAACCGAGCCAGAACGGGGTCAACAGCGGCAAAGCGGGCGCGTCGAGCAGGCTGGCGCCGCCGTTGCGCATGGTCATCATCGCCGCGACGTCGATGACTATCGCGACCAGCCCCACGGCGATCGCGCTGCTGGCCACGTGCCCGAACAGCCGGCTCTCCTGGCCGTCCCGCTGCGCAAACCCCCACACGAAGATCAGCACCGGCACGGCCAAGCCGATCGCGATGAAGACGGTCTGTCCGCCGGCGAGGGCGTCGATGAGGTCCCTGATCGTCATGACTGCGCCTACTTGAGCCGACCCAGAATCTGGCTGGCGCGGGCCTGAACGGTCAGGTCGGGGTCGGACGTGGCCCGCTCGAGCAGGGGCCGGAACGCGGGCTCCGGATACGACACCGACATGTGCTGCACCGCGAGCGCGCGATGGTCGGCGTTGGCGCTCTTCAGCACCCCGGTCAGCACCGCGATGCCCTCTTTGTGGTGCGGCTCGGTCCCGATCTCGATCAGCCCAAGGGCGCCGTCCAGGCGTGTGTGAACGAGCGCGTGCTTGGCGCTGTCGCGGAAAAACGCAGCGGCCGTCTTGTGATAGAGCGGTCGACCGCGATCGTGCCCGGTCTGGAACGCCTGCCGAAGGCTCGCCCCGGACGCCCGCATCTTCGACAGCACCGCCAGCGTGCGCTTGTCCGCAGTCCACCGATAGTGCGCGATGGCCGCGGCCCGCTTTACGCCCATCGTCGTCCCCGGCGCGTTGAGAAGTGCGGCGATGACCGGCGCACCCTGGTGCTTGTGGTGCGGCCCCAGCGCGCCGAGCGCGGTCGACAGCTCCCACGGCGTCTTCAGACCCTTCAAGATCTCCAGGTAATAGGTAACGCCGCCGGTGTCGCGTGCGTCCGCCAGCTGATGGAGCTCCGACACGCGCGCGCGCCGCTGCGCCAGCTCGTCAGCCGTCGGAGGAGCCGCCAACAGCACCACTGCGATGATTCCCAGGGCCATGGGCTGCATGGTAGCATCCGCCGCCATGAAGGCAATCGTCACCTGTGCACTCACCGGCGTCCTGACCGACCCACAGCGCCACAAAGTCCCCGTCACACCCGAGGAGATGGCCGAGGAGGCCCGACGCGCCTACGATGCCGGCGCGTCCATGGTCCACTGCCACTTCCGCAAGCAGGAGCCCGGCATGGGCCGCTTCCCGACGTGGGAGCCCGACATCGTGGCCGAGATCTGCGACGCGATCCGCGAGCGCTGCCCGGACATGCTGATCAACATGTCCACCGGCGTCTTCGGTCCGGACATCTCAGCGCCCGTCGCGTGCCTGGAGCGCGTGCGCCCTGAAATGGCGGCGATGAACGCGGGCTCGTTGAACTACCTGAAGGCGACGAGCCGCGGTACCTGGGCGTGGCCGCCGATGCTGTTCGACAACAGCGTGACCAAGATCGAGAAGTTTCTGAAGGTCATGAACGGCTGCGACATCGTGCCCGAGTGCGAGTGCTTCGACACCGGCATTGTGCGCTCCGTCGCGCTCTTTCAGCAGGTCGGCCTGCTCAAGCCGCCGGTGCACATCTCACTGGTCATGGGCGTGGCTAGCGGCATGGCCGCTAAAGCATCGTGGCTGCCGCTGCTCATCGAGGAGATGCCCGACGACGCCCAGTGGCAGACGATCTTGATCGGCCGCCAGGAGATCTGGCCCGTGCACCGCGCATCCGCCGA
Organism: uncultured Myxococcales bacterium; assembly: GCA_964545715.1. Taxonomy (GTDB): domain Bacteria; phylum Myxococcota_A; class UBA9042; genus CAZJHX01. Next base: position 5,468 of record CAZJHX010000098.1, on the reverse strand, counting down.
GCTGGGGGGACATCTGCGCACCGGGCTGGAGGACACGTTCTACCTGCCCAACGGCGAGAAAGCGACGAGCAACGGCCAACTGGTCGAGGCCCTGGTCGCCATCGCGCGCGAAGCCGGTCGCGAGATCGCCAGCCCGGCAGACACCCGCGCGATGATCGCCGCCCACTGAGTCTCTACTCGGCACACCCGCCCGGCGACGAGCCCCACACATTGCGATGGATCACCGCGGCTTTCGCGGGCTTGGACATCGTGACGACGTCCAGGCAGCCGTCCTCGTCCACGTCGGCCACCTCGAACTCCAGCGTCTTGGGGCCGATTCGGATCTCCGCAGCCTGGGGCCACAGCTGGCTGTCGCCTGAGTTGACGAACACCGCGATGCGGCGGCTTGGAGCGTCGAGCACCAGCAGATCGTCCAACCCGTCCGCGTTGATGTCCGCGATCTCGACTTGGGAGCCCTGCCCCGCCATTGGGTGAATCTCGCCCAGGTACCAGACCGCGCCGTCCTCTCGCACGGCCGCGATATCATCCGCGCCTGAGCCGCCCAGGTCGCCGACTGCGAACACGCTGAACGGGCCGCCGATCTCGACCGTGCCGCCGCCCAGCGCCGTCACCCCGGTGCCGGCAGCCACGTAGGTTTTGAGCTGGGGCCCGGCGCCCATCCGTACCGCGTGCGCGGGCTGCTCCAGCACCACGGTCTGCACCAGCGCGTTGTCCACGTACCGCTCGACCTTGCCGTCCAGCAACACCACGACCGTCCCGTCGTCCGCCGCATCCACGTCGATCGGCGGGGCCGCGCTGACGATCAAGCTGCCGAAGCTGCCGTCCGCGTTTGGGCTCAGCGACGTGGTCGCCAGCGCATCGGCCAGCAGCAGATTGTCTCCCGCCCGGATCAGCCGGGTCGGATCCTGCGGCGCCAGCGCAGTCTTCACAACGGTGGCCGCGTGATTCTCCAGCAGGCCATCGGACGTCAGCAGCGCCACGTGGTTGGCCGCGGTTATGGTCATGACGTCAGGCGAGCCGATCTGCGCCCGCACGTTCACCGGGCCCAGCAGCTGGCCGAAGTCCCCGCCGCGCGTGACGGCGAAGCGAGTGGCGCCGCGCACCAGCGCATCCTCCTGGCCGTCCTCATCCATATCCACGACCACGATCTGCTTCGCTCCCTGCACGGTGTCCACGACCTGCCACTGGTCTTCGATGAGAGTCCACAGCGTGTCGGTGGTCGCGTTGCCCAGCAGCAGCCGCTCGTTGAGAGTGGCGGGGGCGAACGGCTCGCCGTCCACGGCGACGGTCCACGGATTCAGCGTGTCGAACGTGCCGTCCTGAAGCCCGGTAAGCCGGGTGACCGCGCCCTCGTCCGGCAGGGTGAAGGTGACGTCAAAGCCGTCGATCAGTACGCCGGAAGCGGCGGACTCCAGCTCCGTGAGCGTGACCGACGGAAAGCCACCGGCACCGTCGCCCACGAAGACCTGCAGGTGCTTCTTGTCATTGGTCGCGACCACGTCGAGCGCGCCGTTCTCCTCGGCCACCAGGTCCCCAACCGCGAGCGACGTGAGGCCGCCGAAGCTCGCGCGCCAGACCGGGGCGCCGAAGCACTCGGTGACGGCGTGCTCGGGCATCGGATCGGCGGCCGGCCACACCGCGCACCAGGGCGCCTGACCCTCGGGCACGCCCGCGTTGACCCCCTCTTCTCTGATCAGTACACCCAGCCCCATATCGGGGTTGGACGTGGCCAGCAGCAGGTCCGGGCGGTTGGCGGTGCCGCCTTTGGGAAAGGCGTCTGGAGCGACATCGACGTACTCGACAGCCGTGACCTCGGCCGCGACCTCGTGGGTCTCGGCGACCACGTAGCCTTCGGGCTGGCGCAGCGTGACCTCCACCGTCGAGGCGCCGTCGGAGGTACGGACCACGATCAGGTCGACGTCGTCGTCGCCGTCCAGGTCCCCCGGCGTAACGAAGGCGGCCGCTCCGGACGCCAGGACCACGGGCGGACCGAAGCGTAGCTGTCCCAGATTGGGATGGCCCAGAACTCCGGCGTCGGTGGCCGAGACCACGTCCAGATCTCCGTCCCCATCGAAGTCGACGGCGGCGACATCGTTGACGGGAGCATCGCCGGGCGCCCCGTGTTGAGCGTGTCCCTCAAAGCGCGGGCATCGGACGATGACCGGGCGCAGCTGGCGGTTGCAGCCGTTGTCTTTTTCGTCCAGCAGATTCAGGGCAAACAGCACCTGGCCCGTGCCGTATCGGCAGATGTCGAACGACCCGGTCAGATCGGCCACAGTGGCGCCATCCGGCACCACTAGATCAAGCAGCAGATCGCCCGTCGCGCTGTCCTTGATCTGCACAGCGGCGATGCCGCTCGGATCGCTGACGGACAGAGACACCGGCAGCGTGCCCACGTACACATCCCCGTCGATGGGCGACTCCACGGTCACGCCCGGGCAGGTCTCGTCCGGCCCCGCGATGTCGGGTCCCGTGTCCTTGGGCGGCGGCGGTACGTCGACCACGTCCGCCGCCACATCCGACGTGGGTCCCGCATCCGCGACGGCGGTATCGGATGCAACGATGTCCGGCTGAGATTCAACGTCGGGAGGCAGGGCCTGTTCGTTATCGCTGCATGCATACAGCCAAAGCGCCGCTGCAAGCAGACACCAGAACCCGTAGTGAAAACGATACATCGATGTCTTACCCCAGTCTGCTATCATCGGGTGACACCACGATGGTACCGTAAAGCTTCAGCAATACACCGCCATGGGTGGAGATGACGCAGGGTAGAAAACGTTCCGTTCTTCTCGTCGAGAAGGATACTGCGCTTCGGGAGATTCTCGAGCGCGGCCTGAACACTCTCGGGCAGCCGCTGATCACATGCGCCCGCGCCCAGGACGTCGTCGGCAAGATTGGCAAAGAGCGCCTCGGCCTGATCGTGTACGCCGTGGACCCGACCGATATGCATGACCTGGTCGCCATGATGCGCGTTCGGGAGGTTCCGGCCGGGCGCGGCGCGCCCATGCTGGTGCTCGCCCCCGGCGGTCGCAGCGAGCTGGCGCGCGTCAAAGGCATGCTGGCCCCTTTTGACCCAGACGACTTCGTCACCAAGCCGGTGGACTTCGCGCGCCTCGAGACCGCGGTCAAAGCGCTGGTCGACACGTCCGAGATCCCGCCGCCAAGTGAGGGGCACTCATCCAGCCTGATCGTGCTGGGCGCGGTGACTATCGAGGAGCTACGCGAGGTCTACAACGCGCTGGGCCGCCTCAACTACTACGAGCGCCTGCAGGTGCGGCCCGGCGATGACGCACGCGCAATCCGCGCAGGCTTCATGAAGAAGGTGAACCGCTACCGTCCCGAGACGGTGCCGATCAAAACCGACGAGGCGCGCCGCCTGATGCGCGGCATCCACGAGGCGCTGGGCGAGGCGTACGGCACGCTGCGCGATCCGACGCGCAAGAGCCGTTACGACCGCAAGACCTCCGCCACGCGAGTGCGCAAGGAGGAGCCGCCTGAGGCCGCTCCGGAGGCGGCCGCCGAGGCCATCGACGGCCCCGACGCTCCTCAGCCGGAGCCGGAACCCGACACGTCGTGGTCGAAAGTCCGCACCCTGGCCTCGCACTTGATGCCCTCTGCCGATATCAGCTCTCACTCGCTGTCTCCACCGGCGGCAGTGGCGAAAGATGAGCCCGAGAAGACGCCCGAGGAGCTCGAGGAGCTCGAGGAGGAAGAGAAACAACGCAAGAAGCGTGAGGAAGAGGCCCGCAGGCGCGGCGAGCCGGTCAATCCGGAGGACCTGTGGGAGCGCGGCACGGTCGTGGACACGTCGACGGAGGACAAGCTGGCGGACGGCGCGCGGCTGCAGGCCGTCATGGGCAACTATGAGGGCGCCCTGGCGCTGGCGACGCAGGCCCTGCGACTGCAGCCGGACAACCAGGACTTCAAGTACAAGGTGGAGCTGTACAAGGGCTGGGCCGCCAAGAAGGCCGGCAACCTCGTCGGCGCGCGTCGCTACTTTGAGATGGCGGCGCTGCTTGCGCCGCCGGGGCAACACAGCGCAGACGAGGAGCTCGAGGCGCTGGGCGTCAAATCGAAAAAGAAGAAGAAGAAGAAGAAGAAGACCGGCGGTCTGAGCGGGCTGTTCAGCCGCAAGAAGAAAGACGAGTAGGCCCCAGCTGGCCCTCTTCAGGTTACCTGGGCAGAGCCGGCCCACATCAAGCACAGTATGAAGGACCCCGCGACGATCGCGGCGGAGACCCAACCCAGGCGCCGGCCCATGGCGTTCATCGCGGAGCCGCGTGTCACCAGCTCGGGCGGCAGCAGCCAGCCGCAGGCCGCGCCGGTGATGAAGCCGCCGCCGTGCGCCCAGTTGTCCACAGGCAGGGCCAGACCGATAACGACCGACAGTACGGTCCACATGACCAGCGTACGCAGCAGCTGCTGGTTGGCGAAGCGGTTGCGCCAGCAGAAGACGATGCCCAGGCCGATGAGCCCAAAGATCGGCCCCGACGCGCCGGCGGTCATGACCACGTCGTGCCCCAGGTAGCTCAGCGTAAACGCGCCGATTCCGGTGATGACGTAGAAGAAGATGAACCAGCCGCGCCCGTACAGCTGCTCGGTGAGCCGGCCCAGAATGTTGAGCGCGTAGGCGTTGAACGCCAGGTGCATGATGCCGAAGTGCAGGTAGCTGGCCGTCACGATGCGCCAGTATTGACCATGCGCGACGGCCTCGGACCAGAGCGCGCCCATCAGGTAGCCGGTCACCGGATCACCGCGACCCAGGTACCGGCCGGCCTCGAAGCTGGGATCCCCGCTGCGTGCCAGCACCGGCAACAAAAACAGCGCGGCCAGCAAGAATATGATCGCGTGCGTGGCGCTCAAATCGGCGGGGAGAATGCTGGTCATGGCGCGGGCGGCCTTGCGAGTGCTGGTCTGCGTCACGCCGCAGTAGGGACACACCTCGTCACCCATGCCGACCAGCTTGTTGCATGACACACACAGCTGCCCTGCCTTGCGCTCGGTCTGCTGGGGCCGCAGCTGTTTCAGCATGCCCTTCAGCGACGACACGACGCCCTGCTGGCTGCCGCAGTGCGGGCATTCGGTCTCGCCGCGCGGCACCCAGGAGCCGCACTCGTGGCACTTGTCGTAGTTCGACACGGCCGCAGCATAGGGGTGGGGTCGGATTTTGTCATCTCGCCGTACAATTGGCGGCCCGTGAGATCCACTGTTACGCTCCCGTTGATGGATCGCTGGCTCCCGGCCGTGGCCGTCTTCGCGATGTCGCTGTACGGATGCCGCGAGCCGACGCCGCCACCGAACCCGCCGCTGCCGGCACTGGTTGAGCCGGCCGAGCACGTACCGCCGCCCCCTGAGGCGCCGCCATATGTCCGTCAGCGATTGGTGCCCGCCCTGCCCCCGCCTGGCCCGACCGCGCCGGCGCCGGACCCGGTCGAGCCGATGCCCGAGCCCAAGCCCGCCGCGGCGAC
>CAZJHX010000097.1:0-40561 GCA_964545715.1 uncultured Myxococcales bacterium | reverse complement strand
AAAGCCATCGCGCGCTCGTTGATCTTGTCGCGCTTGCGAACCTCTTCCAGGGTCAGATCGGTGCCCAGCAGCCCCAGATCGTAGGCGACCTCTGCGCTGTAGCCGGGGAGCAGAATACGGTAGTCCCACGACGAGACCTCGGCGTCGGAGATCGCCTTGAGGTGGGTGACCAGGTTGGTCGTGCAGCTGCTCGTCAGCGTGTTGTAGAACTCGGGCGCCTCTTTCAGGGCGTTCATGCGCGTCATCATCGACATGAAGTAGGCGACCAGATTCCGGCGGCCCGTCATCATCGGGTGCAGGTAGACGTCGTCTTTGCGATGATTCGATCGCAGCTGGATCAGGTCACGCTCGTCGCCGGCTACGTACTGCAGCTCGTAGCGCCGAAACATGCCGCCCAGCACCGAGAACGACTCCCCCTTCTCCTTGCGGATCTCGACGGACATCACCAGGTACCGGCCGCCCTTGAAGCCAAAGCTGACCATGGTGTGGGCGGCGCCCTCAAACTGCGAAAACGGCTCGACCACGAACCACGCGTGCTCCAGGTCGTCGGTGTCGAACGTGGCGTCATACCAGCCGGCGTCCCAGTCGTCGGTGTCCCGGTAGCGAAAGTTGCGGATGTTCTTCACGGTGACTTTGGTGCCGTCGATCTCCGCCCATGACAGGCGTACCTGATCAGGTGACCAATCCCGGTCGTGCGTCGGGGAGATCAGCAAAAACCACGTCAGGACAGCCAAGAGCGCGACCGGCAGCGCCGGCCAGTGCGCGGGACGACGAACGACGTAGACAACCAGGCCGACGAGGGCCACGACCAGCAACCAGCGCAGCCAGCCTGCGCCCGGACCCGCAAAGACCAGCGCCGCGACACACCACAGCGTCCACGCGCCCAGTCCGACGCGGGCAGCCACGGTTGCAGCGCGCGTCACTCGGTGTCGGGGACCGGCGGCGTCCACCCGATGTGGGTCGCGCCGTCTTCAAACAGCCAGATGCGCTGGTCCACCGCAAACGGGCCCGCATACGTGATCGTGCCGCCCCCCGGGAAGTCGACCTCGATGCTGTCGACGCTGTCCGTCTCGCCCAGGCCGAAGTGCACGTTGGGGGAGTCCTGGCCGCCCTGCCCGTTGCCGCCGCTCACGTAGCCCACGCGTGTGGCCTCGCCGATCTTCAGCCGAATCGTGGCGCCCAGCGCGGCCCGGTTGCTTTTCACGTTGCCGATCGCGCGCGCCTGCAGCCAGTGCCCCTTTTCGGTGCCGGTGTTCTGGTACAGCCCCGCGCTGGTCGCCAGGTCCAGGTCGCCGTCGTGGTCGTAGTCGGCCTGCGCCAGCCCCCACGCGCCGGTCAGCGTCAGCCCCGAGTGGTACGTGTCCAGCTTGAAGGTCCCGTCGCCCTGGCCCCAGTAGAAGTCGGTTGGGCGACCGCTGTATGTGGCGGTGATCACCAGATCCAGAGAGCCGTTCTGGTCGTAGTCGCCCAGCGCCGGCACCGAGTGGGTCTCCGAGAACCGGACCCCGGCGTCCCCCGTCGGATATTTGTAGTCGCCCTGCGTGTCGTTCCACTCGCCCTGCCCGTCGTTGATCATCACCTGCGTCTTGTTGGAGAAGTTGAAGAAGCGCGGGTGCGCCAGGTTGGCCACGATCACGTCAAAGTCGCCGTCGTTGTCGATGTCGCCCCACGCGGTGCCGATGCTGTGGCCGTAGTGCACGCTGCCGGTCCACTGCTTCTTTTTACCGTGCAGGTTGGACTCGTAGCCGTCCTCCGTCACCGTGCCGTCGCCGTTGTTTCGGTAGTAGGCGTTCTGGTGCAGCGTGTAGCGGTTGACCAGCATGTCCACGTCGCCGTCCTGATCGGCGTCGATCGGGTTGGCGCCACGGCTGGAGCGCGCGGTGTCGGTGTAGCCCGGGAAGCCGTTCTTGCCGGTCCACTCAGTAAAGGTGTTGTCGCCCTCGTTGTGCCAGATCTGATCGTTGAAGAACGTGTAGTCGCTCCAGCAGATCATGTTGGCCAGGTACAGGTCCAGCAGGCCGTCACCGTCGATGTCCCACCAGGCCGCCGCGGGGGTGGGCGCATGGTCGTATTCGGCGTCGCCGCAGATGTTGTACCACTGCAGATCGCTGATGCCGGACTCCTTGGTGATGTCCGTCCAGGTGTCGTCGCAGTTGCTGCGCAGCAGGGTGTCGTTCTGCTTGCCGCCCTCGCGAAACACGAACAGGTCCAGGCAGCCGTCGTTGTCAAAGTCGCCCCACACGCCGCCGTTGCCGGTCGCCGCCCCCACGCCCGACGCCTCGGTCACGTCCACGAACACGCCGTCGTCGTTGCGGAACAGCTTGTTGTTGGCCGTGTAGATGTCCGCGTCGCCGTCGCCGTCGTAGTCGCCCCAGGCCGTCCGGTTGGATAAAACGGGCCCCTCCTCCAGCGGCTGAAAGAGGCCGTCATCGGACGAGAAGTCGTCGGTGTACTCGACATACAGGCGGATCTTGAAGTCGTATTGGAAGGGGAAGCTCAGCCCGTTCCACGCATAGTTGCCCTGTCCGCCGCTGGTGAAGGTGTGCACGTCCGGCATCGTCAGACTGGCGTTGCAGTCGCCCCAGCCGCCGCAGCTGCCGTCCGCGTTGGTGGTGGTGCTGCCAAAGCTGATAGCCGCGTCGTCATCGCCCTCGCGGTGGTGCGCCACGTAGACCAGCATCGGATGCTCGGCCTCGATCGGCGCGTCAAACACATACGTCGCCCACTCGCCGGCCGTGATCTCCCCACTGCACAGCGATCCGGTCCAGTACGGGTCCTTCTGCCAGAAGTCGAAGCCGTTGTTGCCGAAGTCGGGATACAGCCCCGCCACCACCGGCATCTTCGGGTTGGACGGCAGCACCCCGTATTGAATCGAGAACCCATGGATCTTGCCCGGGTGCTCCAGCTCAAAGCGCATCGCCTCGTACAGCGAGGTGGTGGCCAACGGGATCGCCGCATCTGTCGACGTCCACGTCTGCGCAGCCACCGTGGCCAGGCCGTCGACGTCGTCACTATGTTGCAGCTCGATCAGCCCCTCGGGCAACGTCCCGGCGGCCTCTCCGCACTCGGGCAGCGGCGGCACATCGGGCACATCGGGGTCCGGGACATCCGGGTCCGGCTCCACGATGTCCTCATCGCCGGTGTCCGTCCCCTCGTCGGGCGGCGGCGTCACCACATCCTCAGCGCCCGTATCCACGTCGGGCTCGTCGCCGGTCGTCGTCGTATCCGCTCCGTCGGTCACAGTCGACTCCACGCCGTCGTCACCGCACGCCGCAAAGATCAGGCCGAGACAGGCCCCCAACAGTATTGTTCGCACGTTCTCACCACCCTCTACTCACCGACCGTCAGCTCCAGCGGAAACGACCAGCTGTTGCCCTGCTTGTCTGTGACCGTCGCGTTGAACGCCGCAGGCGCCCCATTTGCCACGCCACTGTCTACCGCAACGTTGATCCCTGTGCATAGCGTGATCTCCCACGGATCCAAATCGCTGCCGCAGTACATCGGTCCCGTCTCTTTGACTTCGATCTGCGCGGACTTGCTCTGCAGCGCCAGCCGTGGGCTGTTCAGGATGCTGACGCCGGCGTTCTGCAGCGTCACCTTTACCGCAGCCGTCTTGCCCGGCACCAGCGCCGCCTCGTAGTCCGTGACGATCGGCTGAGCCGCCGTCGCCAACACCGGCAGCGTAAACGCCAGATTCCAGCTGGCGCCCACATTGTCGACCACCACGAGCTTGAACGTGTGCTGGGCCTCCAGCTCCGCGGTCTGCAGCACCGTGATGGAGCTGGTCTGGCACGTATCCGACTTGCCCGGGTCCAGGTTGTAGCAATAGAGGGGGTCCGTGCTGGCAAACTCGATATCGGCCGTCTCGGTGGACAGCGTCCCCTTGGCCCCGTTGATCTCCGCCGAGCCGTGATTGACCAGCGTGATCCGGATCTGCGCTTTTTCGCCCGGATTCAGCACGCCGTCCTGGTTGTCGTCGTCCCGCACCTCCACCCGCTGCAGCTCGGGCAGCGCGCCACTGGCGCTCAGCGGCACGCTAAACGGCAGCGACCACGTGGCGCCGACCTCGTCCTCAAAATCCGCCCGAAAGCGCAGGTCGATCCCCGGCACCGCAGCCCCGCCGATCTCGACAGCCACCGACTGACACGACGACTGCGCGTCCGGCTTCACCGAATAGCAGTACATCTCGCCGTCCTCGATCGTGGCCGCAAGAGACTCCGCCACCAGCACGCCCTTCAGCCCGTCGAGCTGGCTCAGCCCCACGTTGCGCACGGTGACCTCCAGCCACGCCTTCTCGCCCGGGTTCAGCACGCCGTCCTTGTTGCTGTCGTCCTTGATGAGCACGCGCTCGATGCTGGGCTGTGCACCGCTGGCAAACACGTCGACCACAAAGCTGAACGACCACTCTTTGCCGTCCTCGTCCTCGGCCACCGCGTCAAACGAGATCGGTGTCCCGGACGGCGCGTTCTCCGAGACGGTGATCTCATGGTGGCCGCACGAGGTGTCCGAGCTCATTACCATGCCGCAGTACGCGCCAGAGGTGGTCTCCACCGTCGCAAATTGGCTGGTCGTCGACAGCGTGAGCCGCACACCGCTCACGGACCCGGCGCCGGTGTTTTGCACACTGACGACCAGCCACGCGGTCTCCCCAGGGTTCAGCACCCCGTCCTTGTTGTTGTCATCGGTCACGCGCACTTCGGCAAACGCGATGGTGGGCACATCAAAGACACTGCACCCACCAGCGCCCAGTACACATATTGCGGCGAGCAGACTGCGCATCACAGCTCCAGCTTGATGACTCTGCCGGCCATCTTGCCATACCCGCGTCCGGTGACCCAGACGGTCGTGCCCTTGACGTCAAAGCCCGTGATGGGCGTCACGTCCACCGCCACGTCCAGGTGATCGACCTTGGGCGACGTCGCCAGGTTCTGGATGTCGAAGACGTGCACGGTCTGCGAGAGATCGACCGTCGGCTGCCCGTACTCGTCGCACAGCCGAAACACATGCGTCTGTGATGCCGCCAGGTGCTCACACCCGGTCGTGATCGAGCTCGACACGTGCACCTGGGCCGGCGACCCCGTCGTCCACCGCTTCAGCTGCTGTCCCTCCACAGTGAGCAGGTATGTACCGTCAAAGCTGAGCACCTGGGACGTGGTGTTGGTCGTCAGCGTCTCCGCCTGGGCGGTCGGCCAGACCACCTCGATCGACGGCGGCGACGTCATCAGCGCTACCAGCCGCTGCCCGGGCTCGTCCCAGGCCAGGTCCATCAGCAGCCCGTTCGCCGGCAGGTCCCCGGACCCGAACTGGCTGCCATCGCCCACGTCCAACAGGTAGACCTTGCGCGTGCCCTCGTCGCCGATCCACACGCCCGAGCCGCCAACCGCCAGCCCGCGCGGCTTGTCACCCGGCGCCTCAAAGTTCTCCGCGATCACCGGCTCCTCGCCGATGGGCACGTCGGACCACCCGCCCGTGCCCGTGCCGACGTCGGTGTTGGCCACGCTGTCCGGCGCGCCCACGTCCGGCAGGCCGCCGGAGTCCGACGCGGGCTGCTCAGGCTCGAAATAGTCGGCGCTGCCCTGCACACACACCCCGTTGACGCAGCCCCACCCCGCAGCGCACTCACGCTGCTGGTCACAGGGCCAGCCCGAGCCGGCGATCGGCGAGTAATCACAGCCGACCAGAAGCGCGATCGAAAGCAGCACCGGAAGCAGGCGGATCACTAGAAATCCGCCCCCAGGGTGACGAGCCCACCGTCGTCCAGCGGAGTGGCGCCGACCCGCCAGTTAGTGGGCCCGGGATCGATCTCCGTAAAGCGCCGGCCGCGTCGCGTGCCGCCGCTGACCGCCTTGAGGATCAAGCCGACCCCAATGCTAATCGCCGAGACCGTCAGCAGCACCTTGCCCGCCGTCTGCTTCGACTCGATGCCCGACTCCAGCTCCAGGGCCTTCTCCTGAGTCATGCTGCCGTTTTTGCCGTCCTCGACGCGGTCCCCGTCCTTGGCCGCAACCAGGTAGAGGACCCCGGCTGCCATCGCCTCCGCCGCTCCGGTGCCGATCATCACCCAGGCGATGGTCTGCACCGGGCTCTTGCCGCCGTCCTTTATCTTCACCGCCGCGTTCTCTTCGGCCCCGCTGGCCATCACCTTGAACGTCAGCGGCGACGCCATGCCGCGGTGCGGGATGCCCACCGTCATCGGATGCCTGGCGCCCACCACCTGCACGGTGTGCTTGCCGATCGTCGCCTTGCCGCGCCACGGGGTACGCCCGACCACCTTTCCGTCGATCAGCACGTCCCGCTCCAGCGCCGCCCCGTGTTGGCTCACCGCCTTGACCTCCAGGCCGCCCATCTTGCCCTCGAGCTGCACGGTCACGCGCGTCGCCACACCGGCCTTGATGGTGATGTCGCGAGCGTACTCGTAGTGCCGCGGGTCACGCACCATCAGCCGGTGGGGCCCCAGGGCCACTTTGTCGACATAGGTGGGCCCCGTGCCGATCTTGCTGCCGTCCAGCAGGACGACCGCGGTCGGCGGCATCACCTTGACGTCCAACGATCCGTAGCTGGGTACCAGGTCGTACGAGAAGACCACCTCTTCCCCCCTGGCAGCCGGCTTCACCACCACCTCGGTAGAGATCGTCTTGTAATAGGGCAGGCTCACCGTCAGGCGATAGCGGCCGGGCCGAAAGTTGTCGACCAGCGGCGAGACCGCGTCCAGGGTGCCCAGCTGCACCGCGGCGCCCGAGGGCCGGGTGACCACACGCACCTTGACCGCGGTCGCCAGATCCCAGTCCGCATCGGTCCCCTCGGTGCCCGTCTTGCCGCCCGGAGCGGTCCGAACGGGTCCCTCGGTGCGCTCCAGCAGACGCCCGAGCAGCCCGCGCGTGACCTCGCCCACCGCTGTCGGCAGCAGCGTCGCGTCCTTGGCGTCACCCACCTGGGTGCCCAGCAGCTTCGGCGGCGACGTGCGGTGCACCTTCAAGCTGACCTGCAGCTTGCCAAACGCCTTGACGATGCGACCGCTGACCACGATCTCGGCGCCGATCAGCCGGCCCGTCTCCGTCTCACACTCGCCGCGGCACTGCTCCAGCGTCTTGCCGTGGGCACGCAGCAGATCGACCAGGTTCTCTCGCGTGATGATGTCGTATCGGCTGCCCAACACGCGCAGAGCGGCACCGCGGGCCAGGTCGGTGAGCAGCTGGACCTCGTGCCGCTTCAGATCGGTCTGCACCTGGGTGAAGTCCAGCACGGCCACGAGTGGTCGGGTCTTGGCGCCGGCGACAGGCGCCAGCATCAGCAGAGTCAGCAGCAGGAGTAGAGCACGCCGCATGGGCGGGAAACCTACCATAGGTCGGCGTCTCGGTGCTTGCGGATGGCGGGCGGGCGAGCAACCATCCCGCCCGTGGGCAAGAAGTTTGCGATAGGCATCGCTGCGGTCGTGTTCGCCATCGTCGGCGGCGTGGGGCTGTGGTTCTATGGGCTGCATCCCAAAACCGAGGACGCGCCCGACGTCACGGCCGACACCTCGGACGCCGCCATCGAGCGCGGGCGATACCTGGCCAACCATGTGCTGGGTTGTGCTCAATGCCACTCTCCCATCGACGTCGCCAGCCCCGGGGAGCGGGTCATCGAGGCCGGCCGCTTCTCAGGGCGCGCCTTTGCGCCGGACGACCTCTCACCGGGAGAGATCGTGGCGCCCAACCTGACGTCGGACGCGCAAAACGGCATCGGCGAGTGGACCGACGGGGAGCTCTTGCGTGCCATACGGGAGGGGATAAGCCGCGATGGCGACGTTCTCTTCCCGATGATGCCGTACGCGGTGTACCGCTTTCTGACGCAGGCGGACGCCCTGGCGGTGGTCGCGTATCTGCGCACGCTGGGCCCCAGCGACAACGACCCGGGCAAGAGCGACATCGACTTCCCGGTCTCGATGCTGGTGCGCGTGGTGCCGCGCCCGGTCGAGACCGAGCCGCTGCCGATGCCCGAGGATCCGGTGGAGCGCGGCACGCTGTTGTTGTCGCTGATGCGCTGCCGCATGTGTCACACGCCGGTCGCGGGCAGCAAGCCGGCGCGCAAGTCACAGTATGCGGGGGGTCAGCCTTTTGAGGGCGAGTTCGGCACGGTGTACGCGGCCAACCTCACGTCCGATCCCGACGCGGGGCTGGGGGACTGGACAGACGACGAGCTTGCAGCGGTGTTCAAAACGGGTCGGCGGCGCGACGGGCGCCTGCTGTGGGGCATGCCCTGGACCGCCATGCAGGGGTTGAGCGACCAGGACGTCACGGCGCTCATCGCCGCGCTGCGTCGCATCCCCCCCAACGAGACTGCCGTCCCAAAGCCGCAACTCAAGACTGGCTACGACCGCCGCGAAGGCGCTTTGTGATACGATGGCGCGCGCTAGGAGTCCTTCATATGCGCGCAGCTCGTACCCTTGTTGTTCCGCTCTCGCTCATCCTTCTATTGGGCGCCGCCTGTGGCGACGATGACGAGGACGCGGCGGTCCTGGCGGACGGCACCGGCGACACCGGCGGGGAGACCGCCGGCACCGAGGACCCCGGCGACACCGGGACGGATGACGGCGAAGCCAAGTTCCCCACCGAGCCGGTCTCTTGCGAAGACGACAGCGCGTGCGCCGAGTGGAGCTGGTACTGCGACCCGCTGCAGGGCCTATGCGTGCCGTGCCTCTTTGACAGCCACTGCGACGGCGACTTCTGCGTAGACTTTGCCTGCACCGAGTCCAAGTGCGTGACTGAGGCCGACTGCGCGGAGAACCAGGCGTGCGAGGGCGGGAAGTGCGTCGCCTTTGAGACGTGCAAGAGCAGCAAGGACTGCGACAAGGCGATCTGCGACAAGACCGCCGGAAAATGCGTGGACTGCCTGGTGGACTCGGACTGCGCCGAGGGTCAGAGCTGCACAGGCAAGAAGTGCGAGACAATCGTGCCATGCGAGAGCGACAAGGACTGCGCCGACGCCGGCCAGGTGTGTGACAAGGACAACAGCAAATGCGTGCAATGCCTGGCACACCCCGACTGCCCGGACCTGTATCACTGCGCCGAGACTCAGTGCGTCATCGACATCTGCGGCCAGGGTCACGCGTCCTGTGACGGACCGTCCATCGTGGAGTGCAATGAGGTCGGCGACGGCTGGTCGAGCCCAAAGCCGTGCGAGAACGGCCAGCTGTGCATCGCCGACGGGCCCAACGCTGAGTGCGCGGACCTGGCGTGCCTGCCCGATTCGACGTACTGCGAGGGCAACAGCGTCATCGTCTGCGCAGCGGACGGGCTGGCGGTGGAGCAGACCACAGACTGCAGCCAGTCCGGCCTCTTCTGCGTGGGCGGGGAGTGCAAAGAAGCCGACTGCGGGGCCGATGTCTGCTTGTCATCCGAGGTGGGGGCCGGCGCGGAGGAGCCGCTGGAGGCGCCCGAGAACGCGTCCTTCAACGCCGTTGTGGAGGACGGCGCGGTCACGCTGAAAGCCGCGGTTTTGGACCTGCACGTGCTGTGGGTATCCAACTCTGCAGAGGGCACGGTGTCCAAGATCGACACCAAGACGGGGTACGAGCTGGGTCGCTACAGCATCTGCGTGGACCCGTCGCGCACCGCGGTCAATCATCACGGCGACGGCTGGGTGGCGTGCCGCTCCGACAACGCGCTTGTCGGGCTCATCGCCAACTTCGAGGTGGAGTGCGTCGACAAGAACGGCGACGGCGTCATCACGACCAGCCGCGACGACAACGGCGACCACATCATCGCCGGCGATGAGCTCAAGCCCAAGGGCGAGGACGAGTGTGTGCGGTGGGCCGTGCCGACATCGCAGGTCGACGGCAACCCGAAAGCCGCCAAAATCGCCCGCGCCATGGGCGTGGACGTGTACCAACAGGGGTGGGTCGGGCTGTGGGAGTCCAAGCAGCTGCTGCACGTCTCGTCGGAGGAAGGCGCCGTGCTGCAGGCGATCGATCTGCCCGTCAACCCGTATGGGTTGGTGATCGCCGACTCGGACGACATCTGGATCTCCGGACGCGGCGGCGGCCTGCTGGTGCGCTACAGCCCCGACACCGACCAGGTCGACAGCTGGAAGCCCAACAACAAATACAGCCCGTACGGGATCGCGATCGACAGCTACGGCCTGATCTGGACCGCGCAGCTGGGCGGTGACGGCAACAAGGTCTTCCGCTTCGATCCGGCCACCGAGAAGTGGGACCAGGTGCCCATCCCGGCGCGCGGACGGGGCCTGACGAGCGACACGGACGGGCGCATCTTCATCGCGTGCGATCAGAGCCACAAGATCGCGGTCATCGACGCCGCCAAAGTCGAGAAGATCAAGGAGATCCCGCTGGGCGACGGGCGCTTCCCGCTGGGCATGGCGCGCGACTCGGATGGGATGATCTGGGCGGTCAATCAGCAGGCCGGCTCGGTCTCGCGCATCGACCCAAACTCGCTGGCCAAAGTGGGCGAGTACCCGGTCGGCAACGGCCCGTACACCTACAGCGACATGACCGGCACGGCGTTCTTCGGCCTGCCGCAGCCGGGGTGGTTCCGGCACACGTTCACGTCCAAGCTGCCGGATGCTGCGCCGGCCACGTGGAGCAGCTTCAACATCGAGGGCAGCGTGCCCGAGGGCGCGTTCTATCGCTTCCGTACGCGCGGCGCTCCGACGGTGGCAGACCTGCCCGCAGCGCAGTGGTCGGTCCACGCCGGCCCGTTCCCGGCGCAGACGTTCCCGGCGGATCTCAGCACGCTGCTGCCGGGGCCGGCGTCGGTGGTGCAGGTCGAGATCTGGCTGCACCCGGCCGAGGACGGGTCACTGCCCACGGTCACCTCACTGAGTGCGATTCACGCAGACGTCGCGACCGAGTAGCCCGTCTCACATGCCGTGGACGAACGGACTTGCATCTTGACGCAGGGAAGCTGGCGCATCAAGATACAACTATGCGAACTACGATAACTCTCCAGCCGGATGTCGAGCGCCTGGTCAAGGAGGCCATGCACCGAGAGCGAAAGACCATGAAGGAGGTCCTGAACGAGTCCTTGCGGCGCGCGTTGACGGGCGGGGGCACGGGACCCACCAAGTACACGGTGACGCCCCATGTTGCTGAGCTTCAGCCGGGGATCGACCCCGCGGGGTTCAATCGGCTGGCGACGGACCTCGAGGACGACGAGATTCTGCGACGAATGAGCGGCGACGGCTCGTGATCGTTCCGGACGTGAACCTCCTCCTGTATGCGCACATTACGGCGTTCCGCAAACATGAGCGCGCCCGAGCCTGGTGGGAGGAACTTGTTGGAAGCGGGGTGGAGGTGGGTCTGGCCCAGCCGGTGCTGTTTGGTTTTGTCCGGATCGGTACCTTGGCGCGTGCGTTCAACCCACCCCTGTCGGTGGATTCTGCCCTTGCCACCGTCGAGTCCTGGCTGGCGTGTCCCTCTGTACACCTGTTGACGCCGGGGCCGCGGCATATCGACATCGCGTTCGACATACTCCGCGCCCTGGGCACGGCCGGGAATCTCACTACCGATGTCCAGATTGCTGCCCACGCCATCGAGAATCGTGGCGAAGTGCACTCCAACGACTCTGACTTTGGACGTATTCCAGGCGTTCGCTGGACCAACCCGCTCAAGTAGACCGGTGGTCCCGGCGCGCTCGGCCTCCGTTTCGTTGCGGGTGAAGCCAAGCACGATAGGACGGCGAGCTACCGGCGTACTTCGCGGCTATCCGTAACTTGTCCATCCTCACACCACGCACACCTTCGTGCATGCGCTATGATGGTGGGGTGCGCGCGCTTACTCAGACCCTGGGCGACCTGCGGAGGTTCTGCAGCACCGTGACCGACGCAATCCCTGTCGATCAGGCACTACCGCCACTTTTGGCCATGCTGCGGGCCGCCTCGGTGCCCTTCAAGATTATCGGGGGGGTAGCCGTCGTTCATCATGGCTACCAGCGCAGCACGATCGACATCGATGTTGTGATCGACGTCAGCGCCGTTGGTCGGCTCGATGCGGCCCTGGCCGATCACCAGTTTGAGCGCGAGTCACCATCGCGACTCCGACACGTGCCCACGGGTGTGCGAATCGATGTGCTCGTAAGCGGGGTCGCGCTCGCGCGACGACCGGATATCTCGTTCCCACGACCCGACGACATGGCCGCCTCGGAAAACGATCCGGAAATCGTCGGCCTACTGCCGCTGATCCGATTGAAGTTGCTCGCCGCGCGTCGACGAGACGAGGCGGACATCGTCGAGCTGCTCAAGTTGCTCGACGAGATGGCGTACCTCCACCTGGAGGCCGCCATCGATCCGAAGTTGCGACTGACGCTGGCAGGGCTGCGTGATGAAGCTATGGAAGAGTTGAGATTCAGTCAGGGCTAAGGAGTAGAGCACCAATCAGATAGTCGCTGATCGCGCGATGCGCACCACCTCGGATGGGGCGCTTACTTCAGAATCCGTGATAACGCAGCGCGAGCCGCGTAATAGCCGCACATGCCGTGGACGCCGCCGCCCGGTGGCGTGGATGCCGAGCACAAGAAGACCCGGCTGTTGGGCGTGGTGTACGGGTTCCAGCGCGCGACCGGGCGCGTAAACAGCTGGCGTAGATCGGCCACGCCGCCGGTGATCGCGCCGCCGAGATAGTTCTCGTTGCGGCGCTCGAAGTCCGCGGGGCTGAGGGTGTGGCGCGCCAGGATCAAGTCACGGAAGCCGGGCGCAAAGCGCTCCACCTGGGCCTCGATGCGCGCGCTCATGTCGGTGGTGCTGCCGTGGGGCACGTGACAATAGGCGTAGCCGGTGTGCTTGCCCTGCGGAGCGCGCGTCGGGTCGAAGTTGCTCTGCTGGCACACGATCAGGAACGGCCTCTCGCAGATCCGGCCGTGCCACGCGTCCGCCTCGCTGGCGGTGATCTCGTCCAGGGTGCCGCCCACGTGGACCGTGCTGGCGCCGGCGCAGGCGGGGTCTGCCCAGGGGATCGGACCGTCCAGCGCCCAGTCGACCTTGAAGACGCCGGGGCCATAGCGATAGCGCCCCAGCCGGCGCACGTATCGAGCGGGCAGGCTGCCGTCGGCGATGCGGATCAGCTGGCTGGGCGTCACGTTGTACAGCGCGGCTCGATGCGGGGGCAGGTCGGCGTGAGCGCGAACGCGGCGGCCGGTCTCGATAACGCCGCCAAGGCTCTTGAAATAGGACGCGAGCGCCGCCGTTATGGCGGCCGACCCGCCCCGGGGCATGGGCCAGTCGACCAGGTGCGCTGAGGTGCTGAAGACCAGCCCGACCGCCGCCGTGAGCAGGTGCGTCAGCGGCAGAATCGAGTGCGCCGCGTTGCCCGCGAACAGGGCGCGCGCGGCCTCGGACTCAAAGCGACCCCGGGCCAGCCGGCGAGCCGAGCGCAGGCCGTACCAGCCGAGGCGGGCCATGGTAAGCGGGTGCTTCGGAATGCCGAGCGGCGCCAGGATGTCGCCGAAGAGAGCGGGGCCGGGGCGCGTCAGCGGCTCGATCAGGCGGCGCCAGCGATCCGCGTCCGGTCCCAGCGTCGCGCCGGTGGTCTGCAAGTCGCGCGACAGCACCGCAGCGGGCCGATCGTCCAGCGGATGCGCCACCGACGCGCTCGGATATACCCACTCCAGCCCGTGCTCGGCCAGCGGCAGCTCCCGAAAAAACGGCGACAGCACCCCCATCGGGTGCACCGCGGAGCACGCGTCGTGATGAAAGCCGGGCTGCGTCAGCTGCTGCGTGCGTGTGCCGCCGCCGATCGTGTCCTCCGCCTCCAGCACGAGTACGCTGCGACCGGCACGCACCAACTCGACGGCGGCGCACAGGCCGTTGGGCCCCGAGCCGATAACCACGGCGTCGTACTGGGAAGACTGCGACAAGCGCGTCAGGCGAAGAGCGGATACCGCGCGATGGGCCCAAGCTCGGGGTCGATTTGCACGTAACCGCGACGGCCGACGGCGCGGGTGAACCGGCTGGGCTCCATGAACGCGTAGTTATCGTATTCCACCAGCAGCCGATCGCCGCAGCGCATGACATCGCGCACGCAGCAGCGCGTCCCGAGCGCATACGTCTCTTTGTGACGGTGGCTGTTGTAGGCCTCGTCTCCGTCGGCGTCCAGGATCAGGATGTGCGCGCCGACGCGCAGGCAGACGTGGTTGCCAAACGCGACCGCGCCGCCGTGATAGTCGTCCAGCGGGACGCGCCGGTCGTGCCCCCGGTCCGTTGGGAAGATCGCGCTCAGCTGCTGAACTCGGACCTCGCGACCGCCGGGCAGGTCCACCCGCGTGATCCCCTCGTCGTCGTTGAGATAGCGCCGAGTGGCCACGTCGTCGGGAGAGATCGCAAGCTTGACCAGGCTGTCGTCGATGGGAATGGCCTGCCAGGCGTCGGCCAGCACCGTGTCCATGCGGCGCTCTACGTGCAATCTGGGATTGGCGTCGGCGTTTTGTACGGCCTCCACCACCAAAGGCAACGCCGCGTCCCCGATCGCCTTGCGCAGCCGATCCTGCTCGGCGCCCGCCAAAAACGCCTCGTAGGTGACGGTGCGATTGCCGTCGGGTCCGGCGATGTCGATCCAGCCTGGCCGGATCACGCAGCCGCCGCCGTCCTCTTCCACAGCGGGCCACCAGGTCTCCAGCACAGGGGGCGCCACGTCCCGGGCCAGGGCTTCGATCACCTTGTCGTCGCCGGTCTTCATCAGCTCGGCGACCCAGCGGCTGGAGCGCTTGGCGACCGAATAAGGCGTACGGCCCTGCTCATCGGCGTCCATGGGGGACAGGCCGGCGTGGAGAAGCTGCGCCGCGACGCGTAGATCGCCGGTCTGAGCGGCCGCGTGCAGGGCGGTCTCGCCACGATCCCCGGGGTCGGTGTCGGCGCCCCGAGCCAGCAGCAGACGCACCATGGCCTCACAGCCGGCCGCGGCGGCCAGGTACAGGGCGGAGTGGCCGTCCGTGTCGGTGTGATCGAGCGGACAGCCCGCATCCAGCAGCGGCGCTCCAACCGCAACGCTGCAGTTGGATGCAGCGATCATCAGCGCTGTCCAA
Organism: uncultured Myxococcales bacterium; assembly: GCA_964545715.1. Classification (GTDB taxonomy): domain Bacteria; phylum Myxococcota_A; class UBA9042; genus CAZJHX01. The sequence continues at coordinate 25,550 of CAZJHX010000097.1, read as the reverse complement.
CCGTCGTCGCTGGTGGACGCAGGGTCGGCGCCGGCCGCCAGCAAGCGGCGCACCACGGCCGGGTGGTTCTTGTAGCCCGCCAGATGCAGCGCGCGATAGCCCACGTGCTCGACAGCATCGACGTCGGCGCCAAGCCGCAGCAGCACATCGACGGCCTCCGCATGTCCGCGTGTGGCGGCCAGAATCAGCGGCGTGCGTTGTTTGCGATCGCGGTGATCCACGTCAGCGCCCGCCTCGACCAGCGCAGTGAGCACCGCCGTTCGACCACGACCCGCCGCAAACGACAGCGCAGAGGCCCCGGCGGGTGTAATACGCGCGGGATCAGCACCGGCTGCCAACAAGCTGGCCACAGCGTCAGCGGCCCCCGAACGCGAAGCCGCCATCAGCGCATCGGCGCCGTTTGACGCCGTGGGCTCCAGGGAGGCGCCGGCCTGCAGCAGCACGCTCACCACCCCCGCATGGTTGCGGTAGGCAGCGTGCATGAGCGCCGTCCAGCCGTCGTCATCGCGCTCGCCGACGCCGTGTCCCGCATCCACATGGGCGCGCACGGCGTCGACCTCTCCTGCGATGGCGGCGAGCGCAAGCGCTGATCGCCCGGTAGCCAACATTGGTCTGTTTCTCTCTCCCCTGACGCGGTTATAGCGCGGTGTTGGAGACGAATCGAGGGGTTTCTCGCTACAGCAGTACGAAGCTGATCAGCGTAACACCCAAGCCGACGGCGACGGGAATCGTCAGGTTGTCGTCGAGCCAGCGGGAGCTGAAGATCTCGGCCACTGCGCCGAAGACGCCGGCGACCAGCGCGATGCCCAGGGCGGCGCCGATGCCGATCTGGCTGTATAGCGTGGTGATCACCACCATCGAGACGACCATGGCGACGGCGACAAACGCCAGGCTGCCCTCCAGCGTACGACCGCCGCGCAGCTTGATGCGCCCGAAGCGGCGACCGACCATGGCGGCGGCCGGATCCGCGAAACCAAGCACGAGGACGGCCAGGCTGCAGGCCATCGTGGACGCGGTGAACGCCAGGATGAACAGCGCGATGGCGTACCAGCTGGCGGAGTTCATGCGGTGGAACTCGTGCGGGTGCGCGATGGGGCTGAACACCTTCATCAGCGCGGTGTTGATCGCAGGACTAAAGCGCCGCGTGGTCTCCGCCAAAACCACAAAGAACAACAGCGTGGAGGTCAGGATCATGATGGCCGGGCGGCTCATGAACCACTCCAGGCACACAAACGACACGATGCCGCTGCTGGCGTGCACAAGGCTGCGCTTGTAGTTGGTCGTGCGCAGCTCCGGCACCTCGACCTGCAGGCCCCGCAAGCGCACGGCGACACTCTCGTAGGCCGGCTGCAGACGGCTGAAGAGCGTGCTCCAGTCGCGCTGGCGCGTGCCCTCCTCCACGACGATCGCGAGACCGCGCAGGGCGTCTTGCAGAGGCTGAAATTCGGAGTCGACGCGCTGGTCCAGCAGCGTCGCAAGGCGCGTCTTCAGTCGGGTGATCCGCTCGCGGACACCGGCCTCCAATTCGGAGCGCCAGTTCGCGGGATCAAGCAACTGGATCAGCTTATGAAGCTCCTCGGCGAGCGCTTGGCTCTCGAGGGTCATCGTGTGGCCCATAAAACCTCTCCCCGGCAATGCAGTATGCCGTACAGCCCTCTTTGTCCACAGGTTTTGCCCCTGGGGGGGACAAACTTTTACAGCCTGTTTACACTCCAGCCATGGAATACCGGCGACTGGGAAGCAGCGGCATGACGGTCTCGAGCCTGTGCCTGGGCACGATGACGTTTGGCCAGCCGAGCGAGAAGTCGTTCATGCACAAGGTGGGCTGCGACGAAGCGACATCGTTTGCGATCATGGAGCGCGCGCTGGACGGCGGAGTCGCGTTCTGGGACACCGCCGACATCTACGGCGACGACGGCATGAGCGAGAGGATCATCGGCAACTGGTTCGATAGGACGGGGCGCCGCGATGAGATCGCGCTGGCCACCAAGTTTCGCTTCCGGATGAGCCCGGGAGCCAACGGCGCGGGCGCGTCGCGGTATCGCATCATAAAGGCGTGTGAAGACAGCCTGCGGCGCCTCAAGACCGACCGCATCGACCTGTACCAGATCCACATGCAGGACCTGAACACCCCCGAAGAGGAGACGTTGCGCGCGCTGGACGATCTCGTCCGGCAGGGCAAGGTCCTGTACACGGGCTGCAGCAACTACACGGCATGGCGGCTGTGCGACAGCATGTGGCTCAGCGAGACCCGGGGTTGGGAGCACTTTGTCACGCTGCAGGCGCAGTACAGCCTGGTGGTGCGGACGCTGGAGCGCGAGCACATCGGCACGTGTCAGCGACATGGGCTGGGCATCCTGGCGTGGTCGCCGCTGGCCAGCGGGTTTCTGAGCGGCAAGTACAAGAAGGACCAGCCCCCGCCGGACGGAACACGACTGGCGAAGTGGGAGCAGTCGCTGCAGCGCTACGACAACGAGCGCAACTGGCGCATTCTGGCGGCGGTGGAGGCCGTGGCGGCCGAGCTTGGCACCACGTGCGCCCAGGTCTCGCTGGCATGGCTGCTGCGCAAGCCGTGCATGACGTCCGTCATCTTCGGAGCGCGCGACGTTGAGCAGGTCGACGACAACATCGCCGCGGCGAAGCTGGCCCTGTCGGACGAACAAGTGGCTGCCCTGGACGCCGCCAGCGAGTTTGAGCTTGGCTATCCGTACGACTTCATCCGGATGGTCGAAGGGCACTGAAGAGCCGCAAAGCCTGATAGACTCAACGGGTGTTTAGCAACATCCTGATGCCGACCGACTTCTCCGAAGGGTCCGAGCTCGCGCTCAACGTGGCGCGACGCATCGCCCGGGTCTGGGAGTCGACTATCCACTTTGTCCACGTCGACGAGGAGCACGCCCTGGGGATGCACTCTTCGGACGACCTCATCCGCTTCATGAACGACGTCGACGCCCGCCGAAAAGAGTGGATGGAGACGACGACGGCGGAGCTGGAGGAGGACGGCCTCTCGGTCGAGCTGAAGCGCCTGGACGGCATCGCCAGCGAGCAGATCCTGGAGTACGCCAAAACCACGGACATGGGCCTGATCGTGATGGGCACGACCGGCCACACGCCGCTGGAGTACCTGCTGTTGGGCTCGACCAGCATCGCGGTGCTGCGTCACGCCACCTGTCCCGTGTTGACCGTGGCCACCAAGACGCCGCCGGACCACCCGTGGGAGGTCGACAAGGTCCTGTTCCCCACGGACTTCAGCAAGGCGTCGGTCGCCGGTCTGCCCCTGGTGGCGGAGGTGACGCGCAAGCTGGGGGCCAAGCTTGAGCTGCTGCACGTGCTCAAGGCGCCGACGTACATTCCGGCCATCCCGGGCGAGCCGCCGTTCTACGTGGCTCGGCAGGCCTTCAGCACGGCATCTGAGCGCGCCACCGCCGACCTGGAGGTCATGTCGCAGCGCCCCGAGCTGGAGGGGCTGGAGGTTCACTACGGCGTCACGCTGTCGGGCGACACGTCCGAGGGCATCGCCAGCTGGGCCAAAGAGAACGACTGCCAGCTGGTCATCCTGCCGCGCCACGGCCATGGCGCTATCCGCTCGATCCTGTTCGGCCGCGTCGCCGAGCACGCGATCAAGCGCTGCCCGGTCCCGGTCCTGAGCTTTCACCCCGAAGGGATCTAGTACGTCGACGCAGGGATTTTGATTGGTTGGAGCGCGGTGATTATTGCGGCCAGTGCTCGGAAGCCGACGAAGGCGGGCCCTTAGGCCCGTCGAGGTGGGCGCAGCGAACTTCCGGGCGCTGGCCGCAATAAGCGCCCGCTCCAGCCGGTCAAAATACCTGTGGCGGCGTACTAAGGTCCCGGGCACACACCGCCGATCCTGATCGGCAGCGTGACTGAGGCTGCGCGGCCCCGTAGATCCTCGGCCATGCAGGTCAGCACCGCCGCCAGCCCGAGCAGGTGCTCAGCGTCGTCGCACCGTTGGAATTGCCCAAACCACAGCGGGAAATGCGAATACTCCACCCCCCCATCGGGCTGAGCCCACGGCTTCGCTTTGAGCTTTTGCTCGAGGAGAACCCCGCCGTCGTCGTCGGCCAGCGTCCATTCGAACCCCACCGGGCTGTCCAGATGATGCACGCGGACCCCGATGACCATCATCACCCCACCGGCCACACCGTACTCGAAGAACACCTCGTCACCGGCGGACAGCTCAGTCCAGACCTCGTCCACATACGTTCCCAGCTCGAGCACGGGCACGGGTTCGGCGACGTCGGCCGCGCTGTCGTCCACCGGATCCGCACAGCCCAGCGCCAAAACCACGCACACCAGGGCGGCGGCGCACTGATCCATTTTGGATCGGTATACTGATCCAAAGTGGATCAGCGTCATTGGTTCTTCTCTCATAGATCTTTATGATTCTAGTGACTTTGCTCTGTGGCGCGCAACTTGCTCCGTCTCGGCCCCCGGAGATACCGGGTTTATAGAGAGGACATGTGATGAAAGTGACGTTTTGGGGAGTGCGCGGCAGCATCGCTGTCAGCGGAAAAGACTACGCGCGGTTCGGTGGCAACACGCCGTGCATCGAGCTTGCTTACGGGGAGTCGCGGCTGATTCTGGACGGGGGCACGGGGCTGCGGGCCCTGGGCGAGGCGCACGGATACGCGCCGCTGGAGGCCAGTGTGGTCTTTACGCATCTGCACTGGGATCACATCCAGGGGGTGCCGTTTTTCAAGCCGGCCTACCACCCCGACAGCGACCTGACCTTCGTCGGGATGCACCGGGAGGACGCGTGCCTGGAGACGGCGCTGCGCCAACAGATGAAGGCGCCCCAGTTTCCGGTGACGCTGGACACTCTGGTCGGCGTCAAGCGGGTCGTGGAGCGCGAGCCGGGGCGCGACTTCAGCGTGGGCCCGTTCACGGTGCGGCCGCTGGATCTCAGCCATCCGGACGGCGTGGTGGCGCTGCGGGTCGAGGCCGGCGGCAGCAGCGTCGTCTTTGCCACGGACGTCGAGCATGGGACACGCATCGACAGCCGGCTGACCGAGCTGGCGCAGGGGGTGGACCTGCTGATCCACGACGCGCAATACACGCCCGACGAGTACACGGGCCGCGGCGGGCCGAGCAAGGTCGGCTGGGGGCACTCCACCTGGCGTGACGCCGCGACGGTCGCCGGCCAGTGCGACGTGCAGCGGCTGGCGCTCTATCACCACGATCCGGACCGCCGAGACGACCAGGTGGCCGCGATGGAGGCCGACGCGCGGTCGCTCTTCTCCGACGCCTTCGCCGCACGCGAGGGCTGCGTGATCCAGCTGTGACCGCCAAGAATCGGCTGACGGGTGCGCGGTCGCTGCACCTGGACAAAGAGGTGGACCTGGAGGCCGTGCTGCGCGGCATCGTGGACGAGGTCACCACGCTGCTGGATGCCGACCGCGGCACGCTGTACCTGGTGGACTCGGCGCGCGGCGAGGTCGTCAGCCGCGTCGCCGACCTGCCCGAGATGCCCGAGATCCGGCTGCAGCTGGGTGAGGGCGCTGCGGGATGGGTCGCGGCGCGCGGCGAGGTGATCAACATCCCGGTGGGCACCACCGATCCCCGCTTCAACCCGTCCATCGACAAGCAGACCGGCTACAAGACGCGCAGCCTGCTGGCCGTGCCCATCCGCTCGGACGCGGGCGCCGTGATCGGCGTGCTGCAGGTCTTGAACAAGCGCACCGGCGTCTTTGAAGCGGCCGACGAGGCCAGCCTGGTGGAGCTGGCCGAGCACGCCGCCTCACTGCTGGCCAGCACCAGCCTGCGCCCTCAGCTGCGCGAGGACCACAAGCGGGCGCTGTCGTTTCGCTTCAACAACATCGTGGGCGAGTCGCCGGCCATGGTGGAGGTGTACGACCGCGTGAGCCGCGCGGCGCCCACGCACGCCACCGTGCTGATCCGCGGGGAGAGCGGCACCGGCAAGGAGGCGATCGCGCGCGCCGTGCACTTCAACTCCCAGCGCCGGGCCCGTCCGTTCGTCAAGGTGGACTGCGCCGCGCTGCCGGAGCAGCTCATCGAAAACGAGCTCTTCGGCCACGAAAAAGGCGCGTACACGGGCGCCGATCGGGCCGCGGACGGCAAGGTCCAGGTCGCTGACGGCGGCACCCTCTTTTTGGACGAGGTCGGTGAGATGCCGCAGCCGGTCCAGGGCAAGCTGCTCAGGCTGCTGCAGGACCGCTCTTTTCGGCGCGTCGGCGGCACCGACCTGCACACCGTGGACGTGCGCTTTGTCTGCGCCACCCATCGGGATCTCGAGGCCGACGTCCGCGCGGGCCGCTTTCGCCAGGACCTGTACTACCGGCTGAGAGTGGTCGAGATCATGCTGCCGCCCCTGCGCGACCGGGGCCCGGAAGACCTCGATCGGCTCATCGACCACTTCTTGTATCGCGCTATCGAGCGCCACGACCGCCCCGTACGCCTGGCGCCTCTCGCACGCACGCGCCTGCACGCCCACACCTGGGCGGGCAACGTGCGCGAGCTGGAGCACTGCATCGAGTCAGCTGTCGTACTGGCTGCCGGCGCCGAGATCCGGCCCGAGGAGCTGCCGCTGGGAGACTCATTGAGCGGCGCGCAGACGGTGCCGCCCGGCGCGTTTGTCACGGAGGTCGGCGCGCTCAGAGACGTCGAGCGCGAGTACATCATGCATGTCTTGAGGCAGTGTGGCGGCAATCGGACAAAGGCCGCTGAGCTGCTTGGGATCGGGCGAAATACGTTGTTGAGGAAGCTGCGTTAGAAGCTGCCTTCCGGAATCAGCTCACGGTTGTACATATCCTCGATGATCGCCCGGCTGGGCTGCGTCAGCTCCAGAAAGCGGATGCCCAGGCCCTCCAGCTCGCCGTGACCGTGGTGGACGACCTGGCCGCGGCCCTCGATCGTCTCCATGTTGTCGATGAGCACGGTGAAGCGCAGGTCGACCTCGGTGCCCACCGGCAGCTTGGCGTTGCAGCGCAGAAAGATGCCGCCGCGCGAGATGTTGGAGACGTACTCGGTCATCTCGACGTCGATGCTGGCGAACTCTTCGTTTACCAGGACGCGCATGCCGCCGCGGCGCTCGGGGGTCTTGTCGTCGGTCATCGGCCTCTCACTTCGTAGTGCTCCAAATGGAAGTGCTCTTTCTTGCGCGGGTCGATCTCCACCCCCGCGCGCCGCTGAATGGTCTCGATCTGGTCGCCGTAATCCTCGAGCAGCGTATCGATCACGACCGGGTTGGCGTCGATCTCCACGCGGGTCAGATCGCGCCGTGAGGCCAGCGTGTCGCGCACGCGGGAGACCAGCTGTCGGGCGATCTCCAGCCGGCTCAAAGTCCAGCCGCGGCCGTCACAGACATCGCAGTCCTGAGCCATCATCTGGTTCAAGTTGTTGCGCACCCGCTTGCGTGTCATCTCGATCAGGCCGAGCTGGCTCATCGGCAACACGCGGGTGCGGACCTTGTCCTCGGCCAGCGCCGACGTCAGCGCGTCCGTGACCGCATCGCGCGACGGAAGCTCCGCCATGTCGATGAAGTCGATGACGATGATGCCGCCGATGTTGCGCAACCGCAGCTGATAGGCGATCTCGCGAACGGCCTCCAGGTTGATCTTGAGCACGGTCTCTTCAAAGTTGCTCTTGCCCACATAGCGGCCGGTGTTGACGTCGACGGCGGTCAGCGCCTCGGTCTGGTCGATCACGATATAGCCGCCGCTTTTCAGCCAGACCTTGCGCCCCATGGCGCGGCTCAGCTCGTGCTCCACGCCAAAGCGCGTAAACAGCGGCGGGGACGCCTCATCGAGCTGCAGCAGGTGCCGGCAGCGCGGCATGAAGTTCTCCAGAAACTCTGCCAGCCGCTTGTGCTCTTCGGGGCAGTCTGCATAGAGCGCGTCGAAGTCAGGCGTGAGCAGATCTCGGGTCGCCATCAGCGCCACATCCAGGTCCTTGTGCAGCAGCGTCGGCGGCTTGGCTTTGCCGGCGCGCGACTCGATGTCCGCCCACAGCGCCACCAGAAACTCCAGGTCCTCCCGGAAGTCGTCGGCGTCCATGCCCTCGCCGACGGTCCGTACGATGAGCCCGCCGCTGTCGGGACACAGAGACTCGGCCACCTGGCGCAGGCGATCTCGCTCGCCCTCATCCTCGATGCGCCGCGAGATGCCGATGTGCTTAACCGTCGGCATGTAGACCAGCCACCGCCCCGGCAGCGTTATCGCGGGCGTGACCCGAGCGCCCTTGGTGCCCAGAGGCTCCTTGGCGATCTGCACAACGATGGTCTGGCCCTCGCGCAGCCGCTCGTTGATCGGAACCGGCGGCTCGCCCTCGGCCTCATCACCCAGATCGCCGCCGTACAAAAACGCCGTACGCGCCAGCCCAACCTCGACAAAAGCCGCTTGCATGCCCGGCAGCACGCGCACCACGCGGCCCTTGTAGATGTTGCCGACGATGCGCTCGCCCTGGCTGGGCTCGATGATGACGTCGCGCGTGACGCCGTGTTCGACCAACGCGACCCGCCGCTCGGGTCCTGTCGTCGAGACCAGTAAGACGGAGCCCAACGGGACCTAATCGTGCCGCTTGACGTCGAAGTTGCCGTTTTCGACGGGGATGGTGGTCTGGCCGCCGTCCGGCGTCAGCGTGCCGCTGAACGTGCCTTTCACACGACCGTGGTTGGACTGGAACTTGATGAGCTCCACCTCATAGTCGACAGACTGATAGTTGAAAGCGCCACCCGTACGGCCGGCGGTGCCGTCGTCGTAGAAGATGATCACGTTGACGTCACTGGGCGTCTGGCTGCTGAACTCACCCACGTCGAACTCATCGATGGGCTTGATCGAGATCTCGATCTTCTGGCTGCCCTGGTCCATCGTGATGCGCAGATCGGAGTCGGTCTCCACGTAGCTGGCCGTCTTGTGGCTCTTGAAGACGACCTTCTCGCCGTCGATGACCGCCTCGGCCAGGTCCAGCGGCTCCAGCTCGGCGGGCGGGCCTTTGTCCTCGATCGGCCCCGCGTCATCGACCACCTCACCGTCTTCGGCGTCCGGCTCCACGATGTCGTCGGTGATCTCTGTGGGCTCCTCCGCCAGCTTCGGGGTGCAGAAGCCGTACTGCTCGTAGCAGATCTCGTTCTCAGCGCACGCGCTCTCCGCATAGCCGCTACCGTCCACCTTGCACGTCTGCGCGGTGTTCTCGTTTTTGCAGGCCAGCGACTCCGGCTTGCAGACCTCCGGCACACACGCACCGTCCTGGCAGGTCTCGTTGGCATCGCAGGCCGTCGCGATCCAGTTGCCCGCCGAGCAGGTCGCCGCCGAGCGCCAGCCACACGCCGTCTCGCCGTCCGTGCACGGGATGGTGCGGCACGCCCCCGCAAAGCAGCCGGTGCCCGGGTCGCACGTCTGCTCGGTCAGCGCTGTCCCCGTCGCGTTGCACACGTTCAAGATGTTGACCGCGCCGTCCTTGCACTTGGCCAGACCCGGGAACGGGCACTCACGGTCCTTGGCACAGGACCCGGCTTCGCAGATCTTCGTCAGTCCGCAGTAGTTCAACGTCCACGCCTGGCCGTCGTCCGAGCAGGTCGCCGCCGAGTTGCCAAAGCAGGACTTCTCGCCCGTTTCGCACAGCTTGTCCGCAAAGGTCGGTCCGGTGGGTCCGGTCTCGTCGTCGCCACAGGCCGTCAGGATCAAAGCCAGGATCAGATAGGTGCTCAGTTGCCGCATTTGTATTCCATGCCTCAATTTTGCCGCGCAGCAGGGTACCTTAAATGCGCTTGCTGAAGTAAGGCCCGAGGCGCTTCGGCAGTTCGACCTCCAGCGGAATCGTCCGGTTCTTGTCGTCTTCGCGCGATCCATACAGGTACCGATAGGCGCCAAACGTGGCCAGGATCGACTTCACGTACGAGTGTGTCTCCCGATACGGGATCTCTTCGATGAACTCGTCGGTGTACAAGCGCTTCGCCCGGGTGTGCTTTCGATACCAGCCCCGCGCCCGCGCTGCTCCTGCGTTGTATCCGGCCAGCGCCAGCGCCTCGTTCTCTTTGAAGTGGTCCAGCAGCTCCTCCAGGAAACGTGCCCCGATCCGCACGTTGACCTCGGGCTTCTTCAGGGTCTTGGCGTTGGGCTGGCGCGTCTTCAGCAGCTTTCGCGCGACCGACCGTGCGGTCACCACGAGCAGCTGAGTGAGCCCTACCGCGCCCGAGCGCGAGACCACCCTGGGGTTGTAGCCGCTCTCGTGCCGGATCAACGCGATCAGCAGATAGGGATCGAGCCCGCGTCGCTTGGCGTTGCGCTGCACGGTCTTCCAAAACGGCAGGGGATACGCCAGCTTCCACAGCCGATCGTAGGCCTCGTCGGGGTATCTGGGCAGCGTGCCGCGCCAGCGGACCAGCGCGTGCGATTGATAGTAGCGCTTCTGCCGAATCGCCAGGCTCGCCAGCAGCGTCAGCCCATCGGGGCCCAGTGCAGCGCTGCGTGCGCGCGTGGCAAGGTCCTCGCGCGCCTGGGTAAACAGGCCCAGCCGGGTCAGCTCCACCGCCGCCTCCAGCTCCGGGCTGCGCTGGATCAACAGATTGTCCAGGTTGGTCAGCGCCTCGATGTCATACGGGCCCAGTGGGCGATGCGGCCGCAGTGAGCGCGCGCGCTGCGGGTCGATCGCCAGCAGCCGATTGAAGCTCTGATGCGAGTAGTAGGTCAGCGGGTAGCGCGTCACCAGATACGCCCACGTCGCCGCCGCGCGCCGCTTTTGCCCCAGCTCCAGCTCACAGCGGCCGCGCCAGTAGAACGCCCGCTCCTCCCACCGCGCCTGCCCCAGGTGCTTTCGGGTCCCCTCCTCGCGTCCCAGCCGATCGAAGAAGCCGGCCGCGGACTCGTAGTTGCCCGCCTTGTACGCCTCCCACCCCAGCTGCCAGAAGTAGTCCACGCGCTTGGGGTGCTTCGGATACTTTGTGATCAGCCGCTCCAGCAGACGGCGCGCCAGCTTGTCTTTGCCCGCCTTGCGCGCCAACCGTGCCGCCTGCACCAGCGCATCGGGCGCCAGCGGATGCTTCGGCAGGGTCTTCTGCAGCTGGCGATACTTGGAGATCGCCGTATCGCGCTCGCCCAGCTTCCGCAGCAGTCGCGCCCACCGATACAGCGCATAACCCTTCACAAAGCCGCTCCTGGTCGCCGCCGCCTTCTTGAACCAGCGCAGGGCTCGCTGGCGCGTCTTCTTGTTCACCGACTCGATCACACCCCGAGCAAAATCAAAGGCGGCGGTGCCGGCACGTCGGAACTCGCGGCGCAGCGACCGGTGCCGCTTCAGCAGCGTCGATCGCTTACCGCTGCGCACACCGGCAAACTCCAGCACAACCCGCTCGGCCGACTTTGGTGAGCGCTTCATCTTGCTCAATGCGCGCGCTGCAGACCGCCCTTGCGACTTGTCGTACCCGTCGATCCACAACTGGCGCAGCAACGTGAAGGCGGCGTCTTTCTTGCCCAGTCCGGCCAGCACACGGCCCTTCATAAGGCGCAGCCGGACGCGATCTGACTTGCCCGGTCCCGCCTCCAGCGACTCATCGATCAGCGCCAGGGCCGAGTCGAAGCGGCCCCGATCCGCCGCCAGAGCAGCGGCCGCCATCCGCGCATCCAGGTAGCTGACGCCCCCCTTGGGGACCTGCCCGTAGTGTTTTTGTGCAGAGACCGGATCGCCGGCGCCTTCATAGTGCCGCCCCAGCGCAAAGTGCACGGAGCCCGCCAGAGGTGCGTAGTCAACCAGCTCGTTGAGCAGCGCGATCCGCTCCTGTCGCAGCTCATCGCGCGCGACACGCTTCGAAACCCGACGCGCCCGCTTCCCCAGCACCTTGGCCAACATGTACTGCCCGCGCTGAGTCATCTCGGCGTCCGTCGTGGTCTCTAAAAAACCCCGCAGCTTCTGCTCGCAAACCCGCCACTTTCCGCGCTTGTAGGCGCGGTATGCGGCCTCGAAAGCCTCGTCTGCCGTGTAGTGCGGCGTGAAGTCGTACGGTTGGGCAAAGAGGGTCGCCGCGATCAGGTATGGAATAGCGACCGACACTGATTCCATTATAGTGACGACCTGCAATCCCGCTAAGTTCTGGGGGTCTTTTTGCGCCGCGCCATTCCACTGTTTTTGATCGCCGTCACGGCGCTGTCCGCGTGTAATGAGGTTCAGGAGAACCTCGATGAGCGCACCGCTACTTTGGAGGCGCGCGCGTCCGTCGAGCGATATGCCGCAAAAGTCGCCGACACCCAGCCTCTGCAGGAGGCGTGGATCGAGACCCTGCGCGAGCTGGGCCAGCTGACCGATCCCGCGGCGCTCGCGGCCGCCGTTCAAGGCAAGGTGATCCCCGCTCTGGCCGCGTATCGCAAAGCCATCTCAGCCATGCCCGTGGGCACGGACCCGCTGCGCGAGATCCACGCCGGCATGATCGCCACGCACGATGCGCTCACCGACGGGTATGAGGCGTTTGCCCAGGGCCTCACCGCCGAGACCTACGAGGCCCGGCGCGCGCGCCTCAGCACGGCGATTCAGACGTTTCACGCAGCCCAGCTGACCTACCGCGGGCGCCTCATGGCGTACTATGAGGAGCTGGGACTGACGCTCCTGCCGGCCGCTCCCGTTCGCTTGTAACCCCCCCTGAAAAGCCTGTTAGTATCCGCGGCATGGACTGCCTGCCACACGCACGACGTTTGCTGATCGGCGTCGTCGTGCCTGCGCTGCTGGGCTCGCTGCTGTTGGCGTGCGGAACGACCCGCGCAAAGAAAGGCGTGCCGCCCAAGCCCGTCCCGTACCACGAAGAGGTGCGCCAGGCAGCGCGTCTGTCGGCTGAGCAGCCCGGACACGTGGTGCGCTATAACCCGGTCAAGTGCAACTGCCCGCACTTCGAGGTGCAGCTCGGCGCCCGCTGGATTCGTCTTCAGCTGGAGGGCGACAAGGTGGTCGACTCCCCTGCCGCCAGGTTACTGGGGCGCGCGGAGAAGGACTTTGCAGCGGGGAATCTGCAGCGCTACCCGGTGATCGGCGACCTCAGTACGTCACTGAATCGCTGTGGTCAGGGGGCGCTGTTCTTGACCTTGTCGGTGGCCGAAGGCTCGGCAGAGCGCGCCGAGTGAGCGGCGAAGTCGCGCGTCACGGAGCCCATCGAGAAGTAGCCGATGGCCATCCGGCACAGCACAAAAGCCAGAATCGTGACCGTGGAGTACGCGTCGATGTGCGCAGACACGTCGGGGGCGCCCGCGGGTACGAAGTCCACGAAGAACTCACGCATGAGCAGCTGCACGGTGCCCATGCCGGCGATCGTCGTCAGCGGAATCGTGCCCACAAACGTCAGCACCGGCACGAACAAGAACAGCGCGTTGAGCGACGCGTCCATCTGGAAGAACGGCATCGCGATCCACTGACTGAGCACGTAGGTGGCGACAAACGCCGTCCGGATCCCGATGAACTGAACGTAGTCGCGCAGCTTCGCCTTGGAGAAGGCCGTAAAGATGACCCAGGTGCGCATGCGCCCCAGGAAGAACCAGTCGAAGCCGGCGTTCCAATAGATGCAGGAGCCGGCCAGGATCAGGTAGATGAAGCCGGCCAGCCCGATCAGGATCTGCTGGTACTGCTCGCTGATCGCGATGTCGCCCGCGAACGCCATGCCCAGCAGCATCAGCGTGGCCAGCGAGACGATGTCGATGAAGTTCATCCACAGCATCGACGACAACGCCTCGAGAAACGGCACGTTCTTGCGATTGCGAAAGAAGAGCGCGATGCCCGCCGCCGCCGCGTTGTAGTTGATGACGTTGAGGAAGTAGCTGGTGCCCTTGAGCGGCAGCATCTCTTTGTAGGTCACGTCGGCGTTGTACCGGCGAAAGAGCAGCACCAGACACCAGGAGTCGAAGAAGAAGACGACGATGCAGATGGCCACCACGGCCGGGATAAAGCCGAGCCAGTAGGTGTTCTGCACCGTGACCAGCGCCGCGTCGATGTCGGTCGTCTTGAGGATGTACCCCAGGATCGCGGTGGTGATCACCCACGGCAGCAGTTGGATGGTCCACTTGCGGAGCACGGCGCCCAACACTGGTTGACCGCCGTGGCAAAGTCAACTTGAGCGTCAACCCACGCCGTCTCACGCTACGCGGTCTGGCCCGCCACGAGCGCACCCCCGGCGCTGCCGGTCAAAGCGTACTCCGCGGCCTTCTGGATGGCCCGGATGCGCGCGCGATGGATCCGCGGGACCGGGCCCTGGTGACCGAGCTTTTTTACGGCGTGCTGCGCTGGCGACTACGTCTCGATGCCGTCATTGCTCGCTACGCCCGGACCGGTGTGCCGAAAGATCCGGAGCTGGCCAACATCCTGCGAATGGGCGTGTATCAGCTGCTGTTTCTGGACCGGATCCCGGCGCGTGCAGCCGTCCACTCGGCCGTCAAGCTGACGCGCAAGGTGCGCGGCGACAAGGTCTCGCGCTTCGTCAACGGCGTCCTGCGCACCGTGGATCGCGAGCGCCCGGAGCCGGTAGATCTGGCCGAGGCGTGGTCGCACCCGCAGTGGATGGTGGACCTGTTTCGCCAGGAGGTCGGCGACGATGCGCTGGCCTCGCGCCTGGAGGCCAACATGCAGTCTCCACCGATGTCGCTGCGGCTGCATCCCAGCGAGACCGGTCCGGCGCCGACCGACAGCGACGCCATTCGTCGCGGCATTCGCGCGGGTAAGTGGCTGCCTCAGGACGAGGCCAGCCAGCGGGTGGTGCGCTTGCTGGATCCCCAGCCGGGCGATCGCGTTCTAGAGCTGTGCGCGGGCCGGGGCGTCAAGTCTTCCCAGCTCGCGGAGGCGGTGCAGGCGGCTGGTCGGCTGGTCTGTCTGGATGCATCACCCGGGCGCCTCGGGGAGGCGTCGCGGTTGCTGCAGCGCTGGGCGCCGGACGTACCTGTCTCATTGCTGGCCGCCGACTGCGCGCGTCCGCTGCCCATCGACCCGACGCAGCGCTTTGACCGCGTCCTGATCGACGCGCCGTGCAGCGGTCTGGGCGTGATTCGCCGCCGCCCGGAGACACTATGGCGGCGCAAGCCCGACGACATCGCCGAGCTGGCCGAGCTTCAACGGCGCATCTTGACCGAGGCGCTGCGCTGGGTGCATCCGGGCGGAGTCGTGGTCTATGCCGTATGCACGACGACACCTCAGGAGACGGTGGACATCGTCGCCCCACACACGATCGCCGACAGCTTTGTGACCCGCCCCGAGCGCGACGGCGTGGACGGCTTCTACTGCGCCAGGCTGGCTTTGTAGCGAACCAGGGTCGCGGCCAGGGTCTCGTCGTTCAAGGCGAGGATCTGGGCGGCCAGCAGCGCCGCGTTGATCGCGCCGTGCTTGCCGATGGCCAGCGTCCCAACCGGCACCCCACGCGGCATCTGAACCATGGACAGCAGCGCGTCCAAGCCCCCCATCGCGCCGCCCGCCAGCGGAACCGCCAGCACCGGCAGCGTCGTCTGGCTGGCCACGACGCCCGCCAGGTGGGCCGCCATGCCTGCGGCGCAGATAAAGACCTGCCCTCCGCCGCTGATGAACGAGTCCATCGCCGTGTGCAGCTTATCGGCCTGCCGGTGGGCGCTCGCCGTCACCTGGCCGTGCTCAATGCCGAGCTGGCCCAGCATCGCAGTGCAGTGATCCATGATGGTCCAGTCGCCGTCGGACCCGGTAATGACAAGTACTTTCATTTGTCGCAGCACCTCAGCAAATTTCGCGGAGTATAAGAGGGTTGTATGACGACTGAAACCATGGTCGAGCGGGAACTGAAACTGCGGCTGGCATCCGAGGCCTCATGGGCCCGATTGCGCGAGGCCCTGGGCGAGCCACAGCGCCGCATTCACCAGACCAACACCTACTTCGACACCGCGGACCGGCGCCTGGAAAAGACGCGCATGATGATGGTGCGCGTGCGCGAGGCGGGGCAGCGCATCTGGGTCCAGTCCAAGGATCGGGTGACGACCACGGACGACCTGCTGATCTCGCGTGAGCGCCAGGCGGAGCTGACCACGGCCCAATGGCGCCGCGTCCACCGCCGCGAGACCGCCCTGACCCAGCTGAACATCGCGCTGTGCCGCGACTTCTACGAGGAGGTCGGAGACCATCTCTACCCGCTGGGCTCCATGGTCAACACCCGCGACGTCTACCCGCTGGCGGACGGCTATATCGCCGAGGTCGACCGCACTGAGCTGCCCGGCGGCGGTATCGACTTCGAGGTGGAGGTCGAGCTGCGCGAGCCGCACCACACGGCCGAGGGTGCGCGCGCGGCGCTGCCCGACATGGAGCTGGACCCACACCAGGAGTCCTCGCCCAAATACCAGCGCTTTCTGGAGGCGCTGGAGCGCCTGGGCGACTAAGCCAACAGCCGCTTATGGACCTTGGGCTGCAGGCGCTCCACCGCGTTCTCCACGACCAGCGCCATGCGCAGCAGCGTGTGCTCTTCCCAGGCGCGCCCCATGATCTGCAGTCCAACCGGCAGCCCCGCCGCGTCGTAGCCGGCGGGCACCGAGATGCCTGGCAGCCCGATCAGGTTCCCGGGCGGGGCAAAGCGCATGATCTGATCGGTGACGGGCAGGTTGGACTCCCCCGTAACCAGCGCGTCGGCCGGCAGCGGTGGGGCGGTGCGACCGGTCGTGGGCGTGACCAGTACGTCGACCTTCTGCAACACCTGCTGAAAGTGCCCGGCCAGCCGCACCCGATGGCGCTGGGCATGCACGTAGTCGTAGGCCGTGAGGCGCCGTGCCAGCGCCAGATTCAGGCGCGTGTCCAGGCCGTAGTCCGTCCGATGCGGCGCAAAGTGTCGCAGGTGCGCTGCCGCCATCTCGGACACGATCGTGACCAGGTGCACCGATCGCAGCAGCCCGAGCTCGGGGATCTCCACGTCCACCACGGTGGCGCCTGCGTCCGTCAGCGCCTTGACCGCGTCGCGGCAGCGGGAGACCACGTCGTCATCCGCGTGCTCGAACCAGGGCCGGAACATCCCGATCTTCAGGCCTGATAAATCCGTCTTGAGCAGGTCGTCCAGGTGGGGCATCGGCTGAGCCAGGCTGTTGCCGTCAGCCGCGTCCGGGCCCGCCATCATCGCGTAGCCCAGCGCGGTGTCGCGAACCGTGGCCGCCATGGGACCGACGTGCGCGACGCTCCAGCACAAAGGCGCCGCTCCGTGCTCGCTGATTCGACCAAACGTGGCCTTGAGACCCACGATGCCGCACAGACTGGACGGAATGCGGATGGAGCCGCCGCCGTCCGCGCCCACCGCGATTGGACAGAAGCCCGCCGCCACCGCAGCCGCCGGTCCGCTGCTGGACCCGCCCGTGGCGTGGCCGGGATCGTATGGGTTTCGACAGGCGCCGTGGTGCGGGTTCAGTCCTGTCACGCCCATGCCCATCTCGTGCATATTGGTCTTGCCGATCAGCAGCGCGCCGGCCGCCCGCAATCGCGCCACAACCGTGGCGTCGCTCGTGGCCGCCGACTTGCCCAGAAAGCTGGTGCCGACCGTGGAGTGATACGGCACCTGGTCCAGCTCGTCCTTGACCGCGATCGGGACGCCGTCCAGCGGACCCAGCGTCTTGCCGTCCCGATACCGCGCGGCCGACGCCTCGGCCTGCGCCAGCAGATCGTCAGCCTTCTGCGCGATGAAGACGCGCATCTTGGGGGTCATCGCCTCGGTGGCTTTGGTCCACTCGAGCACGCGCTCGGCGACCTGGACCGGCGTCGCATCCCCGGCGGTGTAGGCAGCGGCAAAGTCAGCGGCCGTCTCAAAGGCAAAGCCGCGCGGGGTCGCATGGCCAAGCTCCATCGCGCCGGCGTCCATCGCGGCGCCCGGCGTCAGCGCGTTCTCGGGCGCCACACCCGGCAGTCCCGGCGTCACCGGCAGGGTCTCCTCCGCCGGCACCCCACGCAGCGCCAGGACACCCGCGTCGGTCAGCAGCTTCTTGGACAGAATCGCTCCGGTCACGGAGTTCTCGACGAGCGCGGTAAGAGCCCGCAGCGCAGCGCCCGCGGTTCGGGGCGCCTTCATTGGCGTCAGGTCGTAAGTCATGGTGTCCAGGGGTAGCCAATCCACAGCGTCGGTGCAACCATGCGGCGCATGCGAGCCCTGACAAACACCGTGATCCCCATCGTCGTCGCGCTATCGGTCCTATGCTGCAACAAGAGCGAGGCGCCCAAACCCGCCGCTAAAAAGGCGCCCGCCGCCGAGCCAACGCCCGCGGCTGACCCCGCGCCTGCCGCCGATCCGACTCCCGTGGCCCCGGCTGCAGCCCGCTTGAACCTGCTGGATCTGAGCGTAGCCGTCCCCGCCGGCTGGGTCGCCGAGCAGCCACGCAGCCGAATGCGAGTGGCGCAATTTCGGCTACCCGGAGCCGGAGCCAAAGACGCCGAGCTGACCGTGATCGCCGCGGGGGGCGGCGTGGACGCCAACATCGCGCGCTGGAAGGGGCAGTTTCAAGGAGAAGCCGCCATGACGCGGCGCGAGGTCGACGCCGGCGGCCTCAAAGTCACCGAGGTGCGGCTGGACGGCACCTTCATGTACAAGGCGCGCCCCATGGCGCCGGGGCCGGGCACGCCACACCCCGATTACGCGGTCATCGGCGCTATCGTGAAGACCCCCAAAGCGCAGCTCTTCTTCAAAGCCTTCGGCCCCAAAGCAACCATCGACGCGCACGCCGCCGCCTTCTCCAAGATGATGGCGGGTTGCCAAACTACCGGATCGCCCTAGTTTTTTTCGCGATGCGCCTGCTTTACAGACTGTTTCGCAATCTTCTGACGCTGGTGTTTCTGCCGGTCGTCCTTCCTCTCATCTGGTTGTCTCGGCCCAAGCGGCCCTGGATTCAACTGGAGCTGCGGCCGCGCCTGGTCGAGATCGAGGTGCCGCGCCCCTTCTTCATGGGCTGGCTGCCGCAATACGCAGGGCCTCCGACCACGTCCGTGCAGGCGCTCAAGCTCTTCGCCGACCGCGTGGTCAAAGACGCGCGCGTAGAGGGCATCGTGGTCACCGTGCCCCCGCTGAAGGCCGGCTGGGCCGTGGTCGAGAGCGCGCGGGAGCAGTTGCAGCGGCTACGCGATGCAGGCAAGGAGATCGTCGTGTTTCTGCCGCGCGGCGGCGGCAATCTGGAGCTGGTCCTGGCGACCGCTGCCAATCGCATCACGATGGCCCCGCCGGTAACGCTGGGCCCGCTGGGGATCGCGGCCGAGAAGCGCTATATCAAGCCGCTGTTGGACAAGGTCGGCATCGAGGTCGAGGTGGAGGCGCGGCGCGAGTACAAGACCGCCGCGGAGCCCGCCGTGCTGGACTCCATGAGCGACCAGCAGCGCGAACAGCTGCAAGCCTTGATGACCACCATGCACAAGCGCGTCTCGACCGCGCTGGCGTCGCGGCCCGGCATCGACGCGGAGGGTGTCGACGCCATCTTGTCGCAGGTGCTGTTTACGGGCCAGGCGGCCGTCGACTCAGGGCTGGTAGACGCGCTCGTCTACGAAGACGAGCTGGCGTCGCACGTCACGGGCCTTGACGCCAGGAAAGCGAAGCTGGACGGCGCCGGGCGCTACCTGTCCTGGCACGACTGGCGGCTCTTTCGACCGCTGCGACGGCCCCGATACATCGCCGTCATCCCCGTGTACGGCGCAATCACCGTCGAGCCGCAGCGCCGCCCGGGCCGCCGCGCGGGCGCCGATCTCAAGCGACTGACATCCGCCATCCGAGCGGCCGCCAAAGATCGGCGCGCGTCCGCCGTCGTGCTGCACGTGAACTCGCCGGGCGGCTCGGCGCTGGCCAGCGATCTCATCCATCGCGAGGTCGAGGCGTGCAGGCGTCACAAGCCCGTAGTCGCCTTTTTTGGCGAGGTCGCTGCCAGCGGAGGGTACTACGTCGCAGCGTCCGCTGACGCGATCGTGGCGCAGCCGACGTCGATCACCGGCTCGATCGGCGTGATCATGGCCAAGCCGATGGCGGCCCCCCTGCTGGAGCGCCTGGGGATCGTCACCGAGACGCTGCGCATGAGCGAAAACGCCGATCTGTTCACGATCGCGCGGCCGCTGACGGCTGCCGGACGACAGATCCTGGCGCGCGAGGCCGACCGCTTCTACGACACCTTCGTCAACGTGGTGGCGACCGGACGCGGCAAGGGTGTCGACGTGATCGAGCCGCTGGCGCGCGGGCGCGTCTGGTCCGGCGTGGACGCGCTGACCCACGAGCTGGTCGATCAGCACGGCGGGCTGCAGGCAGCCGTCGACGAGGCCCGCAAGCGCGTGAAAGGCCTGGCTCCGCAGGCGCTGGACCGACTTACCGCGCAAGTCGTCGCCGGGCGCCCCGGCACGCCACCCCCGCCCGTACCGCCACCCGTTGAAGCGGCCATGTCTCTCTTCCGGGAGGCGATGCCGGAGGCGGGCGACCTGTTTGCCCTGTCTCTGGGCAACGACCGCGTGCTGTATTACGCTGCGGGCCTCACAACCCTGCGGTAAGCATGACTGACCTGGATACTCTTCGCGCTGAGCTGGACATTGTGGACCGGCGGCTGCTGGAGTCGGCGGCGCGCCGCAACGAGCTCGTGCGCGGCATCGCAAAAGCCAAGGCCGGGGAGCAGCGGCCCATCTTCGACCGCGTCCGAGAGCGCAAGGTGTTCGAGCGTGCGCGCAACACCGCCGCCGAGATCGGGCTGGCGCCCGAGGTCGCGCAGGGTCTGGTCTCGGTCATGGTGGAGTCCTCGCACCGTATTCAGGAAGAGGCCTCCAACGCGCATGACCTCGCGCGCGCCGGACACGTCCACTCGTTCTGCATCGTCGGTGGCGCGGGCCAGATGGGGCGCCTCTTTGAGCAGGCCCTGGGCGCGCGCGGCCACTCGGTGACAGTACTGGACGTCGGGGACGACGTGACCACCAGCGAGGCCGTCCGAACAAGCGACATCGTCATGATCGCCGTGCCCATGCACGTGGCCGTGGACATGGCGCATCGGCTGGGCCCGCTGGTGCGACCGGATGCGCTGCTGTGCGACATCAACAGTCTCAAGGCGGACGTCTGCGCCGCGTTCGAGGCGTCAGCCGGGTCGGAGGCGCTGGGGCTGCACCCGATGTTCGGTCCCAGCGTGCGCTCGCTGCGCCGTCAGAAGGTTGTCGCTTGTCCGGTGCGCCCAGGACCGCTCGGCCAGTGGCTGTGCGCGGAGCTGGGTCGTATGGGGATGGAGCTCATCGAGAGCGATCCCGTGACGCACGATCGCATGATGGCCGTCATCCAGGTGCTCGTGCACTTCTCGGCCATCGTGATGGGCGAGGCGCTGCGACGAACGGGCCTGGCCGTGCAGGACAGCCTGCGCTTTACCAGTCCCATCTACCGGCTGGAGCTGGCGTTTGTCGGGCGCCTGTTCACCCAAAACCCGGATCTCTATGCAGAGATCGAGATGAGCAACCCGCATGGACCCGAGGTCCGTCGCTGCTTCCTGGAGGCGGCCGGCGATCTGGAGGCAGCCACCAACGACGGCGACCGCGAGCGTTTTCGCGCGATGTTCGGCGCCGTGACCGAGTACTTCAGCGACTTTGGCGACGAGGCGATGGCGCTATCGGACTTCATCATCGAAGCGCTCGTCGCCCAGCCCTGATATAAGAGGCTTCAGACAACGGAGGGGACGATGCGCAACCTCGTGATCGTAATCGCCTTTGCAGGCGTGCTGGGATGTGGAAAGACCGCACCCGCCGAAAAGGCAGCTGAAGCGGACAAGCCCGCAGTCGCCAAAGCCGAGACTCCACCACCGCAGGTCAGCGCCGACCCGGTCTCGCAGCCGTCGACGCCCGCGGTACCACTGCCCGAAGACGAGCCACTGCCGGAGGATAAGCCAGTCACCGACCCTGCGCCTCAGCCCGAGAAAATTGGGGGGGTCGTCGCCGAGAAAGCCGCGCCGACGGCGCCGAGCAGCTGGGACAACGACACCGAGCTGGTCTGGCCAATGGATCAACAGCTGCTGGCGGCCAACACGGCGAGCGCAGGCGACGGCGAGCGCATGGCCTTCGGCGTGGGCGGCTCCGGCAATCCGGTAGCGACGGTGTGGAAGAAGCTGGGCAGCTACCAGACGACGTACCTGCGAACCTGGTCCGATGCGTTCTCGCAGCCGCCGGGCTCCGCGACCGAGGTGGTCGACGCCTTCAACGAGCTGGCGTTTGCTGTGACGGGCCCTCAGGGCTTCTGGCGCAACACGCTGCCCAGGAAATGGCTGGGTTGCCAAAACGATCCCGACAGCGAGCCGTGCACGCGGCTGAAAGACGCGCTGCCCAAGCTGCAGCAGTGGGACAAGGTGCAGGCCAAAATGTCGAAGATGTCAGCCGGCAAAGCCACCCGCTTTCTGGGCCGAAACCAGAAGCGCATGATGACCTACTTCGACAACTACGTGCCGACCGAGCCGAGCGGCAGCGCCATGAAAGAGACCGGCTTCTACAAAGACAACCTCGACGGATTGCTGGAGTAGGCGATGCTCTACTTACCCCACCGCCCGGGCGGCGCGTTGATCGTCAACCGGCGCATGACGCGTCTGAACAAGGACTCCGGCCGCTCGATCAGATCCTCGGATACCGAGAGCGCCGGCGCTACGGACCGGCAAGCCGCCTCGATGGCGCTGTGGTTGAAGGCAAGCTTGTCCACCCGGTACTCGAAGACGGCCGACGCGCCCGGCGGCTGAGCGGTCATACGCAGCACGGTCACGCCCCAATTCTCGGCGGTGGCCCACCCGTCCCCGCGCTGCACGCCGCCGTGTGGCACGACGCCCAGGATCGCATCCAAGATCGCCTCGCCGGTGCCGTTATCGGGCCCCGAAACCGCGACATCGAATCGCCCGTCGCTGCCAAATCTCAAGTGCGCGCTCACCCGCACAGTATACACCCCAACGTTGGGGTACAGCCCGATTAGAGCTGACAGTCGACCAGCAGCGGCAGGCCGTTCAACTGCACGCGCGTGGTCGGGTTGGACAGCCGGCCCTCCACCAGCCCAAGCATCCCGCGCAGCGCGTAGACGGCGCCGGTGTCGACCAGCGTCAGCGCAGGCAGCTCCACATCCAGGGTCCAGTGCCCGCCCAGGGCCGTGCGCAGCATGACCACGTTGTCGAACATGGCCCGTCTGAAGTCGGCGTTGACCAGCGAGTTGCGCGCGATGAACAGGTAGTGTCCGCCCGTCAGCGCGGCGGCCCGCTGCATCTGCGGATCGACGCCCGGGTACCCTTTGGACTCGAAGTGGATGAAGCTGACGTGCACCGACTGCGGGTCCCCTGAGAGCTGCGACATCGCCTGGTCAAAGGTGACGTTTGAGGGACACTGCTCCTGCACGATCGCGTCGGGCGGCGGGTCGAAGCAGGCGTCGCGGTTCAGCTCAGCCGGCGTGCAGGTGTCGGGTCCGTCGGTAAAGACGACCAGGTGCCGGGCGCGCTCGGGCCTGACCTGCATGGCCGCGTGCCTCTCCGCGACCGCCCGCCAGAGATTGGCGCGTCCTTCACCACGGCCGGTGAGCCCGTCAATGTCAGCTTCCGCCACCGGCTCGACGCCGACCGTCTCGTTGAATTGGTACGCCGCGCGGACGTCGTGATCGTTCAGCAGCCACCACAGGTCCTTGGCTGCGGCCAGGCGAATCGACGGCGTGTCGCTGGAGCAGAGCCCCAGCTTCTCCGGCCACTGCACGCTGTTCGGCTTGCCCTCCAGGCACGTCTCGGCCTGCACCGTACCCGCGGTCGAGCCGCTCTGATCGATGAGGAGATCGACCGCGACCGGGGCGCCGCGTCCTGCTCCCTCCAAGCGGTCGATGAACTGCAGGTCTACTCGCTGGGTGGCCGGGGCCGTGACCCCCGCGCATGGACCGTGCCGCTCTTGATCGGCGTGCCGTGACAGGCAGTCGAAGCGCATGTCCAGGGTCTGCGTGGACACCTCGCGACCGACCTGGACGAACCCCAGGTTGATCACGTCGCCGGGTCGCACCTGCCGGTCACGATCGAGCGGCTCGTCGTCCAGCAGCACCCTCGGAGTCGACTGCAGGTTGAAGGTCAGGCGCACGCGCTGGTCGTCGATCAGCTCGGCGCCCAGAATCTGGACCTGGTTCATTTGTGTTGCGCGGACGCCGATCAGGGCGGACTTGTCACATCCGGCAGACGTCAACAGAAGGAGAAGCAGTGGTATGAGCTTGTGCATGCCCCCTTATTGGGGGCGCCGCGCACGGCCCATCAGAGATCGGTCTGGCCCGCGTTATTGCCGCCGAACGTGCTGGCTGCGGGGCTGCCCCAGTCGGCCTTGCTGTCGGTGTCCGCGTTTCCGCTTCGCTGCAGGGAGTCGCCCGTCGCGGAGGTGCCCGTCGACTTGAGCCCGGCCACCGCCCCGGCATGGAACACCTCGCCCACCAGGCCGCCCGCCGGCACGGTGCCGTCCGGCAGAGACCACTGGGCCGCGTCGGTCACCACGACGGACTGCGTGTCGGTCCCTTTGGCGGGGTTGGTCGAGCCGTCGGTCAGCATCACGGCGTCCTGGATGTCGCCCTTGGCGTCGTAGATCGTCAGCACGTTTGTGGTGCCGACCAGGCCGGAGTCCTTGGTCCACAGGTCGTACGCCGAGTTGTAGTTCATCGCGTGCTCAGCGCTCGGCTGGTCGGTGGGAGACGACGCCTCAGACACCGCGCCGGACGGGTTGCACGTCGCGTCTTCGCTGTCGAAGTGGACAACCACGTAGTCGTTGGTCTCCAACGTCAGCGGCGGCAGGGGCAGCGCGGAGTCGGTGCGCTCTCGCAGGACGAAGCCCTCGGTGGTGCCTCCTTTGACGGCGCGCAGCTCGATCAGGTCGCAGCCCAGCTTGATGTTGGTGTTGACCTCATTGATCGCCAAAACGGCCATCTCGTCGGGATTCGGGCAGCTGTTGACCGTGACCTCGGCCGCGTCCCAGGCCGACACCTGCGCCTGCTCGATGTGGCGCCACAGCGGTGTCCCGCTCACTGTGACGTTGCAGCCGGGATAGAGCCCCAGCTCGCCGGGGAGGGCCTCGGGAACACGCAGCTTGAAGTTGGGCTCGCCGCTGATCGCCGCGCTGGTGATCGAGGCTGAGACATAGCCCGGTCCGGCAAAGTTGAACGGGCTGTCGATCGTGAGCGTGACCGTCGCCAGCTCGCCGACATGCTCGTGCAGCTGCGCGACGTTCTCGGTGTCCGAGTGGTCGGTGATCAAGGTCTCCAGGTCAAAGCCGCTGTCGATGACCTCAAAGCCGGTCATCCCGAGCGCCTGGCGGACGCCGTCGTCGGTGCCCATCTCGGTGATGGTGAGCGAGACCACGATGCCCGGAACGGCCGCGGCAGCGTCGACGGCGACAAACAGCGCGGGTCCGGCTTTGTCGGCTTGCAGGAAGAAGCCGGCCGGGTCGCTGCCGAACGGCGGCTTGTAGTAGGTGACGGCGGCGCCTGAGATGGTGACGTTGGCTGCGCCGTCCTCCGCTGCCAGCGCGGCGGCGATCTGCTCAGAGGCGTCGCCGGTGTCGCCCCCGGTGTCTGCCGTGCCGGTGTCCTCGGTCCCGGTCGTGTCCTCAGTGCCCGTGTCCTCGGTCCCCGTGTCCTCAGTGCCGGTGTCTTC
>CAZJHX010000096.1:2106-40877 GCA_964545715.1 uncultured Myxococcales bacterium | reverse complement strand
TGGACTCTGCAAGACTGGTCAAATACGGAACGAACTTCCGATCTCGACAACTAGCTCACACTGAGCAGTCGCTTATCCCGCCTGATGCGGTCGCCAAAATAGGCTCGCTGAAGGGACATAAGCCACCTGAGCTCGGCAATTTGGAGTGGTTCGTTAAGGACCGTCAAAAGGCAATCGCGCTGGGCAAGGCGCTCTTCTGGGACATGCGTATGGGCAGCGACGGGCAGCAGGCCTGTGCGTCGTGTCACTTCAACGCCGGCGCCGATACGCGCCGCAAGAATCAGCTCAACCCGGGCTTCCGCCACACGGAGGGCACCCCGGCGTCCACCACGTTCAACCCGACCGCCTCGGGTTCGCCGGGTGGTCCCAACTACGAGCTGCTGGACACGGACTTTCCATTTCACCAGCTGTCGGACCCCGACAACCGCAACTCGGCCGTGATTTTTTCCACGGACGACATCGCGGCCTCGGCGGGCGTCACCCAGCGCAAATTCATCCAGACGAAAGTGAGCAACGACACCGACCAATGTGAGCACATCGACGACGACATCTTCCACGTCGGCGGCAAGAACCTGCGCCAGACCACCGAGCGCAACACGCCGACCAACATCAACGCCGGCTTCATGCACCGCTCGTTCTGGGACGGTCGCGGCAACTTCGTGTTCAACGGGCAGAACCCCTTCGGCAAGCGCGACAACGGCGCGGCCGTGACGGTCGTGGGTCCCGGCGGCAAGCTGGTCCCGATGATCGTCGAGATGAAGAACGGCGCCCTGGCCTCCCAGGAGGTCGGTCCCGAGCTGTCTGCCATCGAGATGTCCTGCACCGGCCGCAAGTTCGCCGACGTGGGCCGCAAGCTGCTGTGGAACCGCCCCCTGGAGATTCAGGACGTCGACGCCACCGACGGCGTGCTGGGTCAGTTCCGCCACGTCAGCGGCAAGGGTCTCAACCACGAGTACGCTCGGTACGTGAAGGACGCCTTCAAGTCCAAGTTCTGGAAGTCCAACAAGACGGTCGACGGCTACAAGCTCATCGAGGCCAACTTCTCGCTCTTCGCCGGCATCGCCCTCGCGCTGTACGACAACACGCTGGTCTCGGACGAGACGCCGTTCGACGACTTTGTCGAGGGCAAACACGGCGCCCTGACGTCGCAGCAGAAGCATGGCCTGGACGTGTTCCTGGGCCACGGCGAGTGCGTCGAGTGCCACAACACGCCGGTGTTCTCGGACGCCAGCCACTTCGCGGTCAACGACGCCGCCAAGAACTTCGTAAACCGCCGCACGCTGGCCAACGGCGACGTCGTCCTGCAGGACCGCGGCTTCTACAACATCGGCGTGCGGCCCACGAAAGAGGACATCGGCCTCGGTGGTCTGGGCGACTTCGGCAACCCGCTGTCCTTCTCGCGCCAGATGGTCGACAAGGCCGGCGGCGGCAGCCTGGTGGATTCCTTCTGGACCGACCCGTGCAGCTTCGACGAGGACGCGTGCACCCCGGTCGCCAAGAACGAGCGTGTCGCAGTTGACGGCGCCTTCCGCACTCCCGGCCTGCGCAACATCGAGCTGCAGGGTCCCTTCTTCCACAACGGTGGCCAGGCGACCCTGGCGCAGGTCATCGCGTTCAAGAACCGCGGCGGCGACGCCCGCGACCACAAGGGTGGCGGCGACACGTCCGGCTTCGGCAAGAACAACTCCAACCTCGACCACGACATGCACCCGCTGAACCTGAGCGACGACGATCAGCGCGCGCTGGTCTGCTTCATGAAGGCGCTCACCGACGAGCGCGTGCGCTGGGAGAAGGCGCCGTTCGACCACCCGCAGCTGTTCGTCAACAACGGCCACGAGGGCAACACCGAGTGGGTCACCAGCACCGACGGTCTGGTGGGCGACGACACGATCCTCGAGATTCCCGCGGTCGGCGCTGCCGGTCGCAAGGCCAAGGGGCTGGACCCGCTGCAGGGCTTCGCTTCTGAGCCGTTCCAGTGCTGCGACGGCGACGCCGAGGCGTTTGACCTGGGCCCGGCCAAGGACTTCAACGTCTTCGCGTTCTGGGATTACTCGGGCGGCCAGGACATTCACGGTCGCATCGCGGCCGGCGGCTGGGTCAACCTGACGGGCTTCAGCGCCGGGCAGAAAGACCCGGGCAGCGACGTCATCGTGGCGGCCAACGTCAACGCTGAGAACGGCACGGTCTACGGCAACGTCATCTACTCGCAGAGCGCCAACACAAACCAGACGCTGACGCTGGCCAACGGCGGCGAGCTGAAGAAAGGCAACCCGATCGACTTCAACCAGGCTGAGAAAGAGCTGTGGCTGCTGTCGGCCAAGCTGAACGGCAAGCCCACCAGCGGCAGCGTCTCGATCATGCCGTGGGGCTCCATCATCATGAAGGACGACAACCCCGGGCTGAACGTCTTCCAAGTGTCGGCCGCGGCCATCAACAACGCGGCGGACCTGACCGTCGACGTGCCGGTGGGCGCCACCGTGCTCATCAACGTGACCGGCAAAGAGGTCGAGTTCAGCAACTTCCAGATGAACCTGTGGGGCGCGACCGCGGAGAACACGCTGTTCAACCTGCCGCACGCCAAGTGGGTCACTGTCACCAGCATCAGCTTCCGCGGCTCCATGCTGGCGCCGCACGCGGACGTCCAGTTCTACTCGGCCGACTTCAACGGCACGATGGTCGCCAACTCGGTAACCGGCTACGGCGAGTTCCACAAGGCGCCGTTCCAGGGCCACAAGGGCTCAGGCGGTGGCTGCCTGCCGCCCGTCTGCACGGCCGAGAGCTGTGACGACGGCGACCCGTGCACCGCCGACATCTGCGACGTCAAGAAGGGCTGCGTCTACAAGCACAACGACGGGGCCAGCTGCGATGACGGCAACGTCTGCACTGAGAAGGACAGCTGTTGGGACGGCATTTGTCAGCCCGGTCCGGCCACCGACTGCGACGACGGCAACCCGTGCACCAGCGACAGCTGCGACAAAAAGAACGGCTGCATCAGCGCGCCGCACAACGGTCTGCCCTGCGACGACGGCAAAGAGTGCTCGGACGCCGAGTGCTGGGACGGTTTCTGCGTCTCCGGTATGGGCGAGCCCTGCGACGACGGCAACCCGTGCACCACGGACATCTGCGACCCCAAGAAGGGCTGCATCCACGTCAACGATGACGGCGCGCCGTGCCAGGACAAGAACAACCTGTGCCACACGGGCGGCTCGTGCTGGGATGGGCAGTGTGCCGGCGAAAGCGAGCTGGACTGTGATGACAACAACATCTGCACGACCGATTTCTGCGACCCGAAGGTCGGCTGCCAGCACAAGAACAAGGACGGCAAGTCCTGCAGCGACGGCAACATCTGCACCGACGGCGACAGCTGCTGGGACGGCTCTTGCACTCCGGGCAAGCCACTGAAGTGCAACGATGGCAACGTCTGCACCCAGGACGTGTGCGACGCCGACAAGGGCTGCGTCTACAAAAACGCGGACGGCGTGAAGTGCTCCGACGGCAACCAGTGCACCACAAACGACAGCTGCTGGGACAAGAAATGCGTCGGCGGCAAGCCGCTGAACTGCGACGACGGCGACGTGTGCACCAAGGACTATTGCTCCAAGTCGAAGGGCTGCACGCACCTGGCGACGTCGGGCAACGCCTGCGACGATGGGAACTCGTGCACGACCGGCGAGACCTGCTGGGACAAACAGTGCAAGGGCGGCAAGACCATCGATTGTGACGACGGCAACCCGTGCACGGTGGACTCCTGCCACCCCACCAAGGGCTGCGTGCACACCAACGACGACGGCGCCAAATGCAACGACGGCAACGCCTGCACCAGCGGTGACAGCTGCTGGGACAGCAAGTGTGCTGCCGGCAAGCCGGTCATCTGCGACGACGACAACGTCTGCACCAAGGACTACTGCGACGTCAAAGACGGCTGCAAGACCAAGGCGACCGCGGGCAACAAGTGCGACGACGACAACGCGTGCACAACTGGGGAGACCTGCTGGGACAAAGAATGTAAGGGCGGCAAGCAGATCAACTGCAACGACGGCAACGTCTGCACCAAGGACTACTGCTCCAAGGCCAAGGGCTGCCAGCACAAAGACACCGAGGGCAACAGCTGCAAAGAGGGGTAGGGGGGCACCCCGGCGGAGTCGTGGTGGGGGGGCGAGTGCATGGCGGGCAAGCGGGTTTAGTGCGACGACGGCAACCCGTGCACCGTGGACTCCTGCCACCCGACCAAGGGCTGCATTCACACCAACGACGACGGCGCCAAGTGCAACGACGACAACGCGTGCACCACCGGCGAGAGCTGCTGGGACGGGGCCTGCACCGGCGGCAAGCAGGTCAACTGTAAGGACGGCAACGTCTGCACCAAGGACTACTGCTCACCCTCGAAGGGCTGCATCCACAAGGACACCGAGGGCAACAGCTGCAAAGACGGCAACCTGTGCACCCTGGGCGACACCTGCTGGGGCGGCGAGTGCAAGCCCGGCAAGGAGATCAGCTGCGACGACGGCAACGAGTGCACCGCCGACTCCTGCGACCCGGACAAGGGCTGCAAGCACACCAACACCAAGGGCAACGCCTGCGACGACGGCAGCGCCTGCAGCACGGGTGACACCTGCTGGGACGGGGCCTGCGCCGGTGGCAAGCCCATCGACTGCGACGACGGCAACGTCTGCACCAAGGACTTCTGCAGCGAGAAGGCCGGCGGCTGCGTTCACAGCGCCACCGCGGGCAACAGCTGCGACGACGGCAACCCGTGCACTGTCAACGACACCTGCTGGGATGCGACGTGTAAGTCCGGCGCGCCCAACACGTGCGACGACGACGACAGCTGCACCGAGGACAGCTGTGACCCGGCGACGGGCTGCAACCACGAGGCGGACCTGTGCTGCAGCGAGGACGGCCCGACCGAGTGCGGCGACAGCAAGCTGACCACGATTACGTTCCGCTACACCGGCGGCAACTGCGACGCCTCAGACAACGACCAGACCAAGGACTGGTGCGGCAACTGCTGCGTGAACTTCATGGACCCGGCGATGATCATCATCCGCGACGGCGGCGACACCGTCTTCAGCGGCACCGTCGCCCTGAACGGCACCTTCACGGTGGTCGCTGACGGGACCAAGTTCGACTCGGAGATGCAGGCGTGGATCAAAACGCCCGGCGGCAAGTCGGAGCAGGACCTCAAGATCCACACCTCCTGCTCGCAGCCCTTCAAGGTTGGCGACGTCTTCGGCGCGCTGACAGTGGAGGCCCTGACCACGCTCGACGGCGGCAATGGCACCATCGACTGTGACGACGGCGACGACTGCACGATCGACAGCTGTGACCCGCAGACCGGCTGTGCTCACGCGCCGGACCCGTGCTGCGACGAGGCCACCGAGTGCGGCGACAGCAACCTGACCTCGATTACGTTCGAGTACACGGGCGGCGAGTGCGACGCGTCTGACCACGACCAGCAGAGCGGCTTCTCGTGCGGCAACTGCTGCGTCAACTCGATGGACCCGGCCATGATCATCATCACGGAGAAGGACAACGGCGTGATCTTCAACGAGACCATCTCGCTGAACGACTCGTTCACCATCTTCTCCAGCGGCGACAAGTTCCGGCCATGGATTCAGGCCTGGATCAAGAAGCCGGGCGGCAAGTCCGAGCAGGATCTCAAGATCCACACCTCCTGCTCGCAGCCCTTCAAAGTCGGCGACATCCACGGCGGGCTGACCGTGACCGGCCTGACGACGAAAGACGCCCCGCAGTGCGGAGGCAAATAAACACACCACTTTCCAATAAGGAGCCTTGAGTCAGCCGGGTTCCGCATCGATTAACTTTGATGCGGGACTCGGCTGCGCTGTTTGGTGCACCCCCAAGGTCGAGCCACGGAGGCGTCATTTGACCAGCAGACTCTTGTTCTTTCACCTGTGCCTGGCCGGCGTGATCGCGGCCGCGACGCTGGGGTGCAAGAAAGAGGCGCCTGCCCCGTTCATGATGACCAAAAAAAACGGGCCCAAGTACCACGGCGAGACGAAGCCTGAGCCCGCCGAGACCCCCGACCTGACCGACCCCACGCAGCCGACGCCCCCGACCACGGGGACGCCCCAAGACACCGAGACCCCGCCCTGCGAGGGTCCGGACTGCGCCGACGCGCCCCCAGAGGACCCCAAAACCGACCCGCACACGCCCCCCGAAACACCGACCACCGGCTGCGGCGACAGCATCTGCGACGCCGAGGCCGGCGAGAACTCCGGTGACTGCCCAGCCGACTGTCACCCGGACCCGGGCCCCGGCAACTGCGCCAACGCCTGTGGCGTGTACAACAGCGACTGGACCTGCCAGTGCGAGGCCGACTGCCTGAACTTCGGCGACTGCTGCTCGGACTACAAGACCGCCTGCCCTCAGGGCCACTGCGGCGACGGCGACTGCGGCTATAACGAGAACACCGCCACATGCGCCAAGGACTGCGCCGGCCCATACAAAGACGAGTATCGCGCCTGCATGGAGCAGCTTTGCGCCGCGACCTACGCCGCCTGCTTTGACACCTCCAAGTGCGCCGGCGTGTGGAGCTGCCTCATCAACTGCGGCCCCAACATGGGCTGCGTCGACGGCTGCCTCAACAGCGGCGGCTCCAGCGCCAAGCAGAACCTGCTCAACGTATTGGAGTGCTCCCAGGCCGCCGGCTGCTTCAGCGAAGGCGGCGGCAAAGACCCGATCTGCGGCAATCAGAAGTGCGAAGCCGGCGAGTTTCCAAGCACCTGCCCCGGCGACTGCAAGACCCCCGGCGCCGACTCCTGCAAGAACCGCTGCGGCGAGTTCAAGGTCAACGCCACCTGCCAGTGCGATGGCTCCTGCTCAAAATTTGATGAGTGTTGCGACGATTACAAGACCGTCTGCGACTAAGCGCCCGAACACGGGCCCGTCGCCCTGAAAAGCGCGCGGGAGAACTCGGTCCGTTGTTGAGGAAGACCTTGTTCGGGGGTGCGCGCCGCTAGAGGTGTCCCCCTACCAGGGCAACGAGCCCGTGAACGGATGATTGTGGAACTCCCCGTCCCCTTCGAGACCACGGGAGATGAGCGTGCCGCGCATCTGGCCATTGCAGAACCAGACGTTGGCTTTGGGCGCGATCACGGACCCCAGGACCTCGATCCCGTAGATGTCCAGCTGCTCCGCCTCATAGAAGTTGTAGATCACGTTCGTGTGCACGGTGCCCTGCACCCAGAACGCAAAGTTGTTCATGGTCGCGTAGTCGCCGCTCACGTTCACCACCACCGTCGATCCCTTGGGACAGTCGATGGTCACGCCTTTGGACTCAGACAGGTCATCCGCGGTCACATGGAACACGTTCAGGTACTTGTGCTTGCCGCGCAGCGCGATCTGGTTCCACTCGCCCGCCTCGGTCACCTCGGTCTCGCAGTTGGTGTTCAGGTCCGTCATCGCAGCCGACATCGTCTTCATCCGCCACTTGGCCTGGTGCCAGTTGATCGGCGCGGCCTTCTGCAACTCCCCGCCCGACTGAAAGTCCACCGTCTCTTCGACCGCGCGATAGTGCGAGAACATCGCGTGCCCATAGATGGTCCCCTGGCTCAACTCCAGCCCGCGCGCGATAACCACCGGACCGCCATCCACGCCGTGCCCGATGCCAAAGCGCGTCATGGCCAGCGTCCCGCCACAAGCCACGCGGCCGCCCACATGGTGCCCATCCCAATAGTCCGAAAACACAAAGACGTTGAAGTCCTGCGCATCCAGCAGATCGCTGGTGCCGGACGCCTTGGGCTTGTCCATGGGATCGGAGTGCCCGTTATCGGTCCCGGGCTTCTTGTCAGCACCCTTGGGCTCCCAATCGGAGACCTTCGGCGCGGTGACCAAATCCAACTCAGCTTCTGGACCTTCATAAGGAAGCGGACCCGTGTCCGCACAACCGGTCGGCGCGCACACCACTGCCGTGATGGCTAGCGCCAGATACAGCCTGCTCATTTTTACCCCCTGGATCCGCGCCGACATCCTGCGGGCGAATCCATCCTCAACCAGGTCGCGCCCGAAAGTCCTCACAACCGGGGCGACCAAACAGCTCATGGGAGCGCTGATTCTCAACGCGTCCTGTGTAAAGTGTATGCCACAAACTTTACAACGCGTCACGCGGTTTTTTACATAACGCGCCTAAAAAATTACAACATACGGTAGAGCGCGATAGCCTGATCGGCGCACGTGCAAGCGCTATCCAACGTTTTGTCTCCCGGCGCCTGGTGCGTCGTCGGTTTGTCAATCTTGTCAAGTTTGGCCGTGGCCTTTACAAACTCGGCCTCAACCGACGGCGTTCAGATGTGGGTTTTCGGTCGCACCCACCATGCCCTCTACGAGCCGCTCATCGACGAGTGGAACCAGGACCACGACCCCGCAGTCACCCTCTCATTGGTCTCCGCCAAGGCGCTGGAGCGCCGCATGCTGGCGTCCTTCTTCTCGGGCGTCCCCGTCGCCGACGTCTTAGAGGTCGAGCTGGCCAGCGCCCCCCGCGCCTTCGCGGGCCCTCTGGAGTCCGTCGGGTTTCGCGACCTCACCGGCCGCCTCAAAACCGAGGGCCTCCTCGACCAGCTGGTCCCCGCGAGCCTCTCCCCCTGGACCATCCAGGGCCACATCTTCGGCATCCCCCACGACGTCCACCCCGTGCTCCTCGGCTACCGCGCGGACATCACCGAGGCGGCCGGCATCGACCTCTCCAAAGCGCGCACCTGGGCCGAGTTCTTCGACCTCATCCGCCCGCTGCAGGTCGACCTGGACGGCGACAACCGCATCGACCGCTACGCCCTGGCCCTGTGGCCCAGCCAAATCGAAGAGGTCGAGCTCATCCTCCGCCAGGCCGGCGGTCGCCTCTTCGACGCCCAGCTCCGCCCTGTCCTGAACTCCGACCACAACGCCCGCGTCCTGGCCCAGATCCTCTCCTGGATGGTCGGCCCCGACCGCGTCACCGCCCAGGCAAAGGCCTTCAACGCCGCCGGCAACCAGCTCAAGATCAGCGGCTACGTCCTCGCCGCCGTCATGCCCGACTGGATGTGCGGCGTCTACCGCCAGGACTTCCCCCAGCTCCACGGCAAAATGAAGCTCATGCCCC
The DNA here is from genome assembly GCA_964545715.1 of uncultured Myxococcales bacterium. Taxonomy (GTDB): domain Bacteria; phylum Myxococcota_A; class UBA9042; genus CAZJHX01. The sequence continues at coordinate 31,780 of CAZJHX010000096.1, read as the reverse complement.
TGCCCGCCTGGGAGCCCGGCGGCCGGCGCACCAGCGTCTGGGGCGGCACCATGCTCGGCTTCCCAAAGACCTCCGAAAACTTCGAGGCCGCCTGGGAGCTCGGCAAAGCCCTCTACTTCTCACGCGACATCGCCCACAAGCTGTATCAAGTCGCCGACATCATCACCCCCATCAAGCGCTTCTGGACCGACGAGGTCTTCCACCGCCCCGACCCGTACTTCTCCAACCAGCGCAAAGGCGCCATGTACATCGCCCAGGCCGGCGACATCCCAATCCGCGTCCCATCGCCCTTCATCACGTTCGCCCGCGCCCGCCTCAAAGACACGATGACCTCCATGCGCCGCTGGGCCGAGACCAACCGCGTCTACGCCCCCGACGCCCTGGAGGCCGAGCTGCGCACACGTCTAGATGCCGCCCAGGACCAGATCGTCAAACAGATCTCCAGAAACGTCTTCGCGGAGACGCCATGAACCGCACCGCGCTGGCGCCCTGGCTCTTTCTCTCCCCGTTTCTGCTCACGTTCGGGGTCTTCACGCTCATCCCGCTCATCGACTCGCTGTTTTTGGCCAGCCACCAGACCTTCGGCCCCGACGCCACCGTCTACATCGGCCTGGACAACTTCACCTTCATGCTCAGCGATCCCCTCTTCTGGACCGCCCTGGGCAACACCGTCGTCTTCACCCTGGCGGCCGTCGTCATCCAGGTGCCGCTGGCCCTCTTGCTGGCGCTGGCCCTCGACCGCCCGACCCTGCCCGCCCGCGGCGTCCTGCGCCTCATCTTCTTCTCGCCTCAGCTGGTCGGCACCGTCTTCGTCGCCATGGTCTTTGCCGCCCTCTTTGAGCAGCGCACCGGCCTGGTCAACACCGCCCTGGCCGGCCTCTTCGCCGCCTGGAACCCCGAGTTCCCCTGGCTCACCGAGTACACGATGGCCGCCCTGGTCATCGCCACCCTGTGGATGTGGGTCGGCTTCAACATGGTGCTGCTGCTCGCCGCCCTCCAAACCGTCGACAAGACCCTCATGGAGGCGGCCACCCTCGACGGCGCCAACGCCTGGCAGCGCTTTCGCCATGTCACCATCCCGGCCATCCGCCCGGTCCTCGGCTTTGTCGTCCTGACCGCCATCATCGGCAGCGCGCAGTTCTTCGAGATGGCGTGGGTCCTGTTCGACGAGTCCCCCGGCCCCGAAAACGCGGGCCTCTTCATCGTCACGTACCTCTACCAGACCGGCTTCGAGACCGGCGACCTCGGGTACGCCAGCGCCATCGGCTGGATGCTGGCCCTCATGCTGGTCGCCGTCACCATGGTCCAGCGCACCCTTGATCGCGGCGCGGAGGCCTGATGACCAGGCGCACCCTCCAGCCCATCCTCTTCGTCGGCCTGCTCGCGGGCGCGCTCATCACGTTGCTGCCGTTTCTCTACCTGGTCGCCGGCGCCTTCAAGACCAAGGACGTCTTCTACGAGTCCTCGTTTCTCCCCCCCGGCGACGGCCTCTTCGGCGTGGGCTGGGGCAAGCTCAGCCTCGACAACTTCCGGCACCTCTTCTTTGAGCTGGACTTCGGCCGCCACGTCATCAACTCGGTCTTTCTGGCATCCACCACCAGCATCCTGTGCACACTGTGCAGCGCCATGGGCGGCTACGCGCTCGCGCGCTTCCAATTCAAGGGCCGGCGCGTCGTCACCGGCGTCGTTCTGGCCGCGCTGTTGCTCCCCCCGCCCCTGCTTCTGGCCCCCGGCTACCTGTGGCTCTTTCGCCTGGGCCTGCTCGACACCTGGACGGCGCTCATCCTCCCCGCCTGCGGCTCCGCGTTCGGCGTCTTCCTCTTTCGCCAGTCCATGCTCAACACCATCCCCAAGGACCTGTTGGACGCCGGCCGCATCGACGGCTGCAGCGAGTTTGGCCTCTTCTTTCGCATCGTCCTGCCGCTGGTCCGCCCCATGATGGGCGCCTTCATGCTCATCGTTTTCTTAGGAACATGGAACAGCTTCGTGTGGCCTCAGGTTATCTTGCAGACGCCTGAGAAGCTGCCGCTCGCCGTCGCGATCGTTCAACTCAAGGGCGTCTACAGCCAGGACATGGGGCTGCAAATGGCCGGCACCCTTGTGTCCATCGCGCCGGTCATGGTCCTGTTCCTCATGTTGCAGCGCGAATTCATCCACGGCCTGACGTCGGGCGCCGTCAAATAGGGGACACCATGAAGATCACGGGCACCATCGCCTATCAGGACCTCGAAGGCGGCTTCTGGGGCATCCTGGGCGACGACGAGGTCAAATACTGTCCCGACGCGCTGGACACGGCCTTCCAGGTGGAGGGCCTGCGCGTCCAGGCCACCATCGAGATCTTTGACGGCATGTCGCTGCGCATGTGGGGCACCGAGGTCGACATCCTGGAGATCCAGGTGCTGGACACTCCATGAGCTTCTCCGGCCTCGACTGGCTCACAGCCGGCCTCTCGGTCGTGGCCTTCGTCCTCCATGCGGGCACGGCGATTCACAAGCACAAATTCGCCGGCAAAAAGCCGACCGGCAAGGCCTGGGTCTTCTGGCTGTCCGCCATCGCGCTGCGCTATTGGCTGGGCGACGACGGCTTCCTGGTCAACACCGTCGCCGTCTGCCGCGACACCGGCATCGGCCTCTTCATCGGCGCCATGTATCGCCAGGCCGAGTACACCCCGGCTAAGCGAACCTACCTGGTGGCCGCCCTCTTTCTAGCCGTCTGGCTGGGCTGGACCTACCGGGCCGCCTTCCCCTTCGGCACCGACTCCGGCCACACCGCCGAGCTGTTGGTAGAGCTGGGCCCCGACGACACGATCGCCGAGCTGAAGGACATCCTGGACGCGCACGACGCCACCTACGAGCGCGCCTTCCCCAACGTGGACATGTCGGAGGACGAGGATCTGGCCCAGTTCTTCATCATCCGTTGCCCCAGCGCCCACGCCGAGGCCCTGACCAGCGCCCTGCGCGCCGACACCGAGAACGTGGACAGCGCGGAGGCCAACGCTCCGGTCCAGTTGGGCCCCGAGCTGGTCGGCGAGCGCACGGTGACGCCTCTCAAGCGAAAGGTCACCAACGACCCCGAGCTGGCCGCGCAGTGGGGCCTGGCCAAAGCCGCCGGGCACGACGCGATCCACATGCTGTACTCCAACAAACCGCAGCGCATCGCCACGGTCGCCATCCTGGACACCGGCGTGGACGCCACCCACGAGGACATCGTGCAGGTCTTCAAGGCCAGCCCCGCAGATAACGACGGCCACGGCCACGGCACCCACTGCGCGGGCGTGGCGGGCGCGGTCGCCAACAACAAGCTGGGCATGGCGTCGCTAAACATCGGCGGCCGCTACGTGCGCATCACCAGCTATGCCGCCCTCAGCCCCCGCGGTCGCGGCACCATCGAGACCATCGCCCAGGCCATCATCGACGCGGCAGAAGATGGCGCCGACGTCATCTCCATGTCGCTGGGCGGCCGCCACCCACAGCCGCCCACCGTCTACGTGGAGGCCGTTCAATACGCCATGAGCAAGGGCGCCATCGTGGTCGCCGCCGCGGGCAACTCCGGCCAGGACGCCGCCATCCACTCCCCGGCCAACGTCCCAGGCGTCATCACCGTCGCCGCGCTCGGCCGCAACGGCGGCAAGGCGAGCTTCTCCAACACCAACACCACGCTGGCTCGCCCCATCGCGGCCCCGGGCGTGGGCATCCTCTCCTTGAAGCCCGGCGGCCTCTACGTCTCCATGTCCGGCACATCCATGGCCACGCCGCTGGTCGCCGGACTGCTGGGCGTGATGCGCTCGCTGCGCCCGGATCTGTCGGCCGCCGACGCCTACGAGATCCTGGTCGTCACGGGCACCGACGGCGCCAACGCCAATCGTGTCGGCCGCTCCATCAATATGGAGAAGGCGCTGCAGGCCGTCCTGCGTTAATCGGCCCCGCCCACCAAAGTGGGTGTAGACTCTCCTTTAAGTAAGCGGCCACAAACGCGCATCGAACACGTGCGGGCCCTGCTCGACCCATGCGACATTACCTGCTGGATCTGCTCTACGACCTGGACGGCGTGCCCCAGGACCCCGTTTATCACCCCGAGGGCGACGCGCTCTTTCACTCGCTTCAGGTGCTGGAGCACGCGCTGTGCGAGACCTCGGACCGCGAGCTGTGGGCGGCTGCGCTGCTGCACGACGTGGGCAAGGCGCGGGGCGGGCGAGACCACGATCAAATCGGCGCCCGGCTGCTCCAAAACGTGGTGTCACCGCGGGTGCAGTGGCTCGTGGCGCATCATCTCGACCTGCTGCGGCGCCCACAACGAACGCGCCGGCGTTTGCGCGGGACGCAGCGCCTGCTGGATCTGGAGCAGCTTCGCCGCTGGGACGTGGCGGGTCGTGACCCTGACGCGGCCGTCCGCTCCCCTGGCGAAGCCGTGGCCATCGCCATGACGCACTGCGCGTACACGGGAGATGTCTTGTGATCACGAGGCGCTGCACGGCGCCATACGCAGGCTCACCGCAAAACAACGCGACGTGGTGCGGCTGTACTTCTTTGACGGGCTGACCCAGCAGGAGATCGCGGCGCACCTGGGCGTCAGTCAGCAGGTCGTCTCCAAGCGCCTGTTCGGCGTCCGCCGCAACGGCAGGATCATCGGGGGGGCGATCGCGCGGTTGCGCAAGGCCCTGGCGGCGCCATGAGAGGCTCACGCGCCGCCCGGCGCCGCACCGAGATCGCCCGCCATGCGGCCCGCCTCATGTACGACGGCGGCGTTGGGCAGTACTACGACGCCAAGCGTCTGGCCGCCAACGCCTGCTTCGGACGCAAGGCCTCCCGCCGCCTTCGCTTTCGGCCGGCGGATCTGCCCTCCAACGGCGAGATCCGGGCCGCGCTGCTGGCCCTGGCGCGACGTCGAGAGGGCCCTGCCTGCGACATCCGGCTGCGCGCGATGCGACAGTGCGCGCTCGAGGTCATGGACACGCTGGCCGACTTCCACCCACGCCTCATCGGCTCCGTTGCGTCCGGTTTCGTGCACAAGGGCAGCGACATCGATCTGCACGTCTTTGTCGACGATCCCGACGAGCTGATCGCGGTGCTGGACACGCTACGTTGGCCGTTTGAGTCCGAGCACGTCCTTATCCGCGTGGGCGACTCCTTTCGGGAGTTTCTGCATCTGCATCTGGAGCGCGCGGGCTTCCCGGTCGAGCTGTCGGTCTACCCGCCCGGTGAGCGACGAAAGGTGGGGCGCAGCAGCATCGACGGCAAACCTATCGACCGCGTCAGCCCATCTCGTCTTCGCGGACTGCTAGACTCTCCCTGACCAGGGAGGCAACGATATGTCACGCGGTTGGATGGCATTAGCGCTCAGCGCGATGCTCGGATGCGGCACCGATCCGGTCGCGCCTGCCGGGTCTCAGGACTCGGGCAAGACGGACGCAGTGTTGTTGGACGAGGTCGTGGTCCCGGACGTCAAGGCGGACGCACCATCTGTGCAGGACACCACGCAACCCGACACGCCCGTGGAGCCCGAGTGCGCGGCCGGCGAGGGCTGCTTTCTGGACCCGTGCGGCAGCAACGACGACTGCCAGTCGGGGTGGTGCATCGACCACCTCGGCGACCCGCTCTGCTCCAAGCTGTGCATCAACGACTGCCCGCCGGGGTTCGAGTGCAAGGCCGTCACCGGCGCGGGCACGGACGTCACGTACATCTGCGTCTCCAGCGCCACCAACCTGTGCCGCCCTTGCTCCTCGTCGCTGGTCGACTGCGGCAGCCCGACCGGGGCCGAAGACGTGTGCGTCGACTACGGTCCCGAGGGCAGCTTCTGCGGCGCCACGTGCAGCGACGACGATGGGTGCCCGTTCGGGTTCTCGTGTCAGGACGCCACCACCGTGGAGGGCGTGAGCCTGAAGCAGTGCGTCAGCGACACCGGCGTGTGTCCGTGCGCCAAGAAATCCGTGGAGCTGGGGCTGTTCACCAGCTGCGAGGTCACCAACGAGCACGGCGCCTGCTCGGGCAAGCGCGTCTGCACCGACACCGGACTCTCCGCATGTGATGCCACCGCCCCCCAGGCCGAGACATGCAACGGCGCGGACGACAACTGCGACGGCGACATCGACGAGGGCACGTGCGACGACGGCAACGCCTGCACGACCGACGCATGCAACGGCGAGGACGGGTGCGCGCACACGCCCGTCGAGGGTGAGTGCCTGGACGGCGACAGCTGCACCATCGGCGACCACTGCGAGGCCGGCGCATGCGTGGGCACCATCATCGACTGCGACGACGACGATCCCTGCACGGACGATGCCTGCGACGCACTGGGCGGCTGCGTCTTTTCGCCCAACACCAGCCCGTGCGACGACGGCGACCCGTGCACCCTGGCCGATCAGTGCGGAGACGGCGGCTGCATCGGCGTCGCTATCCAGTGTGACTGCCAGGTGGACAGCGACTGCGCGGATCTGGAGGACGGCGACCTGTGCAACGGCACCCTTGCGTGTGACACGTCGGCGCTGCCGTACAAGTGCGCCGTCGACGAGAAGACTGTCGTGCAATGCGCGGACGATCCGGGCCCCTGCCAGGCGTCCACCTGCGCTCCGGCCACCGGAGAGTGTGGCCCCACGGCGGCTGACGACGGCTTCGGCTGCGACGACGGCGATCCCTGCACCCTGGCCGAGACCTGTGCTAACGGCGCCTGCACGGGCGGCGTGGCGCTCAACTGCTTTGACGACAACCCGTGCACTTCGGACACCTGCGACAACGACGGCTGCATCCACACGGCCAACGCGGCCCCCTGCTCGGACGGGGACGGGTGCACCCTCAACGACACTTGCGCGGACGGCGCGTGCAAGAGCGGCCAGGCGCTGGCGTGCGACGACGGCAACGCCTGTACCGACGACGCCTGCGACCCGGCCAGCGGCTGCGTCTTCACGCCCAACACGGTGCCCTGCTCGGACGGCGACGCATGCACGCCCGAGGACACCTGCGCGGGCGGGATCTGTCAGGGCGGCGCGCCAATGATCTGCGACGACGACGAGCCGTGCACCACCGATGGCTGCGTCGACGGCGCGTGCAACTACGCGGCCAACACGCTGCCTTGCGCCGACGGCGATGTGTGCACCGTCGACGACGCGTGCGCGGACAAAACGTGCCTGGGCGCGGCGCTGGTCTGCGACGACGACAACAGCTGCACCGACGACAGCTGCGTTGCGGTGATCGGCTGCACGTACATTCCAAACACCGCCCCCTGCTCCGACGGCGACGCCTGCACCACACCAGACGCCTGCCTCAACGGCGCCTGCAAGGGCGGCGCGGCGCAGGTCTGCACGGACGACAACCCGTGCACAGACGACAGCTGCGACGCGGGCAGCTGCGTCTACACCGACAACACCGCGCCCTGCCCCGGCGGTCAGTGCACCAGCGGAGAGTGCATTCCGGACGCGCCGCCCTGCCAGGAGATCACGTACGGCAACGCCGGTCAGGGCACCAACAACGGCTGGAAATGCTCCGACGTCTGCAGCGCCCAGGGCGAGGGCGCCGTGCCGGTAGACTGGGACAGCGTGGACGAGCAGCTGACGTACTGCCACTCCATCGCGGGGCCGGACGCCCAGGACATCATCAAGGCGCCCAACAACCACAGCTACCCGCTGTACGACAAACAAAACGACAAGAAGATGTGCAAGGTGAACGCCAACGGCTGGAAGAGCACGGCGGATTGGGCCGGTAACGGCACGCCCCAATACGGCGACATGATCCTGTGTCGCTGCAAAAAAACGTGCCCCGATCCACCGGCCGGCGAGACCGAGGACTGGCTGGTGTGGGCTGAGCTGTTCGACGGCGGCGTCTACCTGTGGAAGCCGGGCGGCGCAAAGACCCAGATCGGCAGCTGCGGCCAGCCCTGGGGCGTGGAGTACCGCGCGCCCGACAAGGTGTACGTCGCGTGCGTGGCCAGCGACTCCATCGAGGAGATCACGCTGGACGGGCAGCAAAAGCAGATCCACAAGGGCGGCACCAACGGCGTCAACCACCGCGACGTGGTCTTCGACAACGCCGGCGGCCTCTTCTTCTCCAGCGCCGCCTTCCAGCCCAGCACGGTCTGGAAGCTGAACCCGGACACCAAGGTGGCGACCGGCTACTCCAAGACGGGGGCCCAGGAGAACATGGGCATCGCGTTCGGCGTCGACGGCTCGCTCTTCTGGGGCGACCTGAAGGGCGACAGCCAGATCTGGAGAACGCTGGCGGGCGGTGGCCAGGGCACGCTGCTGGTCGACGGCGTGGGCCCCGGCTTCTCAATGCGCGACCTGGAGCTGGGCCCCGACGGCCACCTGTATGTCGTCTCTTGGGGCCAGACCGGCGGCCTGCGCGTCTTCAACCAGGCGGGCCTGCAGCTCAGCGTCACGGACCTGCCGGGCAACGGCGGTGGCGTGGCGCCGGCCGCATCGGGCCGCGTCTACGCGCTGATCAGCGGCGCACAGAAAGGCATCTGGTACCTGAAAGACAGCAACTGGACCTACCTGGTGCCCAACGGCGGCACCTATGGAGGCATCGCGGTGGTGCCCAAACCCAAACCATGACGCTGTCCCCGCGCGCCAAGAAGGCGCTGAAAATCGCACGCGAGGTGCTCATCACCATCCTGTTCGTAGCGGTCACGGTCTACGTCGTCGGGCGACTGCGCGCGCCGGACCTGCCGGACGTGGCGCCGCCGTTCTCGCTGATGGACCTGAACGGTGAGGTGGTGTCGCTGGCCGACTTCCGCGGAAAGACGGTGGTGCTCAACTTCTGGGCCACGTGGTGCGGCCCCTGCCGCTTCGAGATCCCGGCGCTGTCGCGCTTTGCCAAGAACAACCCCGAGATCGCCGTGGTCGGCATCATCGCAGACGCCCAAACGGAGGACATCAAGGCCGTGGCGTTGGAGCTGGGCGCCGACTACATCAACCTGAGAGGCACCGACCGAATCCTGAAGGAGTACGGCGTCACCACGTTCCCGACGACGGTGATCATCGACAAAGACGGCAACGTCGTCCTGGCCCACACGGGCCTCATGCTGGACCCCCAGCTGGCCTGGGCCACGATGTAAACACCCGCGTGCTCCGCTTGAAGCGTACAGACAATGTCGTTATAGAAGTTCGGTGTACCTGCGAACTCGACGGCTGCTCATCCGCCTTGTGCTTCCGCTTAGTTGGCGGCTCTTCAAGAGCCGGCCGGCAGAAGCGATGGCCCGCTTCTCCGAGATCGAGGCCGACAGCGGCTGGCAGTTTCTTCGCGCGCTGTCCCGATTGCCGAGCTCCAAGCACCGCGCGCTCCTGTTCGACGCCATGCTGGAGGAGAAGGAGCACGCCGCGCAGTTTTCAGCGTTGTCGCACCGCTTGGCGGGCAGGCGGCTGAACCGGCCCCAGCTCGAGCGCAAGGCGCTGATCGACGAAGGGGACGGCCTGGCTGACTTTCTGGCCTACGTTTACGCCGGCGAGCTGGATATCTCCGGAGAGTTTGGCGCCTACTCGCGCGCTGTTCCGATTCCCGAGGCGAGAGCGCTCTTTGCGGACATCCAGGGCGATGAGGCCGACCACCACGAGATCCTGTGGGCCACCTTGACTGACAGCGCCGAGAACGTCGAGCGCGCACAAGTGTTGGTGCGCCGTGCCCGCCGTCGCCGCGCGTGGAAAGACTGGCAGGGAGTGGGCAAGGGGATTGGCGACAAGCTCCTCGGCTTCTGGCTCATGCTGGTCTTCGTGTTGCTCGGCCCGTTCGGCGTCTTTGCCGCCAGACGACGGCTGGCGACGCACCGGCCACAGAGATGAAGATTCTGGGGCTCAGCGCCCACTTTCACGACGCATGTGCGGCTTTACTCCATGGCGATCGGCTTGTCGCAGCCGCCGCTGAAGAGCGCTTCTCACGCCAAAAGCACGACGCCAACTTCCCAACCCATGCGGCCGCTTTCTGCCTGGAGCAAGCGGGCCTGGACGCCGGCGACCTCGACGCGGTGGTCTTCTACGAGCAGCCACACGTCAAGTTCACGCGCGTGATCGCGTCGACAATAGCCGGCTTCCCCTTCTCCGGCGGCGCGTTCATCGGCGCCATGAAGGGCTGGCTGTCCAGCAAGATCTTCATCCGCAACGAGATCAGCAAGGCGCTCTCGATCCACCCACGCACCGTCCACTTCGTGCCGCACCACATGAGCCACGCAAGCCACGCGTTTGCGACCTCCGGCTTCGACGAAGCCGCTATTTTGACGGTGGACGCCGTGGGGGAGTGGGCGTGCACCTCGCTGGCACACGGCCGGCGCGGCGAGCCGGTCCGCATCTTGGAGAGCTTCTCCTACCCGCACTCCATCGGGCTGCTCTATGCCGCCGTGACCGCTTTTCTCGGGTTTCGCCCCAACAGTGACGAGTGCAGCACGATGGCGCTCAGCGCCTTCGGACAGCCGACCTACGTCGAGGACTTTCGACAGGTGCTGCGCTGCCACGACGACGGCGCCTACGAGCTGGACACCACCTACTTCGACTTCTTGAAGACGCGCGATCTCCCGCTCAAGCCCTCCTTTTACGCCCGCTTCGGCGATGCGGCCAGGCCCGGAGAGCTGCATGAGCTGGACGCCCTCGGGCCGATGCCGCAGTCGCTTCCCGAGCGGCTGCAGCGCTTCGTGGATATCGCCGCGAGCCTGCAGGTAGTGCTCGAAGAGGCGCTTTTGGGGCTGGCGCGCCGGGTCTTCGAGCAAACGGGCTGCAAGGCGCTCTGCTTCGCCGGCGGCGTCGCGCTCAACTGCGTGGCCAACGGCCGCCTGCTGCGAGACGGCCCCTTTGACGAGCTGTTCATCCCGACAGACCCGGGCGACGGCGGCGCTGCACTCGGAGCGGCGCTGGCGCTGCGCGGAGACTGCGGCAACCTCCAGGGCGCGGACACCCCGTATCTGGGCAAGGCCTACGACCCGTCGCAGGCCCTGGAGATGACGGAGCAGCTCGATCACGCGGTGTGGGACCGCAGCGGGCCCGGCGTGACGGCCACCCGCGCGCCGGCGCGAGTCGTTGTGGAGCGCTTCGACGATGAGTCGTCGCTGATCGAGCGCGTCGTGGAGCTTCTGCGCAGCGGCAGCATTATCGGCTGGTCGCAGGGCCGCTTTGAACTCGGTCCCAGAGCGCTGGGGAACCGCTCGATCCTCGCCGCTCCGGACGCCATCGAGACGGCGCGCCGGTTGAGCACTTCCGTCAAGCGGCGTGCCCCGTTTCGGCCATACGCGTTCTCTGTCGCACGCGAGGACGCGGCGCGCGCGCTAACGCTCAGTGGAGAGCCCCCCCGACCATCGCGATGGATGCAATGGGTCTGCCCCGTGGACGATGGGCTCCTGCCGCAGCTGCGGGCCGCATGCCACGTGGACGGCACCACGCGCCCCCAAATCTGCAGCGCCGGCGACAACCCCCGCTATCACCGGCTTCTGCAAGCCTACGGCGAGGCGACCGGCGTAGCCGCCCTGCTGAACACGTCCCTCAACGAGCGCGGGACCCCAATGGCGGCCTCACCGATAGAAGCGCTGGCGATGCTTGCCCGCACGGACATGGACGCGCTGGTGCTGGACCTGGCCCTGGTCCGCAAAGAGTGGTGACGCGGCCTCCGCAGCCTGGTACGCCGGCGCAATCCCTGGGGCGGCGTACTAGTTGACGACAGAAATCCCGACCCATTGGCGCGGGCGCTTTTGTGACTGGCAAGGCGGGCGACCGAAGGCATCGGTGGTGCCCCGTCGAGGGCGAGCGAAGCGTCCCAACGAAGCCAGGCGCGAAAGCGACCCGCAAATGGGTTGGGATTTCTGGCGGCGAGGTCTAGGGCTTAGCGGGCAGCAGCAGGCCTTGCGCCTTGATCCAGGCCGCGATCTGCCTGGCGGTGAGCGCGTTTCCTTCCGGCGATAGGTGGTCGTCAGGCAGGCTGAGCTTGTTCTGCGGGATCTCGCCCTGCTCGGACAGCGCCTTGGAGGCTTCGAAGTAGGCCACCTTCTTGTCGTCCAGCGCCTCCCGAAGCGGCCCGGTGTCCAGGCCGTCCATGCCGTACCCTCCGACCCACAAGATCACCGCGAGCCGGGCGCCGGACTTGCTCACCTCCGCCGCCAGCTCGAGCACACCGTCGGTGTAAGCGCGCTGCAGACCCCGCAGCGTCAGTCCAGACTTCCCGCCGAGCTTGGATCGCAGCTCATCCTCACTGAACATCCAGTGGCGACGCACCGCCGCGCCCTTATCACCGTCGGTGTCGTCGATCAGCCGCTGAACGTCGGCATCGAAGTGCTTGGGGTCGTCCTCGTCGTGGGCCAGCAGGCGCCGGAAGCTCACCGGCCGCGCCATCTCCTTCAGGTCGCTGGCCGTGTGGCAGAGCAAAACGAGGTCCGGCCGAACGCTGTGTACCCGGTCGCGCCACTGCTCAATGTGGTCGGTGACCGTGTAGCCGGAGGTCGCAGCGTTGTAGACCGCCAGCTTGGGGAGCTCGGCGCGCAGCTCGGTGCGCAGGCCATCGGTGAACGTCTCCCCTTCGCTGACTCCCATCCCAAACGCAAAGCTGTCCCCGAGCACCAGGATGGCGGGCGTCGGATCCGACGGCGGCTCCGGACCACGAAACCCGAGGCTGTTGGCCTTGACCGTGAACTCCAGATCGATGTTCAGGTGGTAGTGCTTGAGGTTGTCGACGATGTCGAGATTGGGGACCAGGTCGCCGGGCTGAGGGCCATGCATCTGATAGTAGTGCGGCCGGTCATCGTACAAAACGAATCTCCACCACAACACGCCACAGAGGGCCACAAAGACAGTTGAAAGCAAGAACCGCTTCACGGCGCCGCAGTCTACAATGCGCGATGCGCCCCCGCAACGCGCCACAGAGACCCTGAGGTCCTGACTTGGGTCACACCCCCGAAGCGACAGGCTCAGATATACTCGACCCCGCCGTGGTCGGCGCAATAGGGGTCGGCACACAGTGAGGGGGGACAACCTTGTTTTCACGGAAACTGGCCATCCGGATGGTCTTGCCCATCACGTGGCTGCCGTCCAAGAAGCGGACCGCGACGCAGCTTCAGCGCTTCTCCGTCACCGAGGCGGACAGCGCGTGGCAGATCCTTTACACGCTGGACCACCTCGACGATCCCGAGCTCCGGTGCAAGGTGCTGCAGCACGCCCTGGAGGAGGTTCATCACGCCAACGAGTTCGATCGGGTGTCCCTCAAATACTGCCCTGAGCTCCCAGAGAAGCCGATTTGTGAGCGCCAGCCGCTCTTCCTGGTCGAGAAGGGCACGCAGGGGCTGATCGACTTCGTCGCGTATGCGCATGTCGGTGAGAAAGACGTCTTCGACCAGTTCGACTCCTACGCGGCCGCTATCGGCGAGTGTGAGGCGCAGAGCGTCTTTCGCGAGGCCAAGCTGGACGAAGAAGGTCACGTCGGGCTGTGCATGGGGATTCTGGAGACGCTGGTCGACGGCGACCAGGCAGCGCGCGGCGCGGTAACCAAGACACGGTGGCGACGCCTGTACGAGACCTGGCTCAGGGGCGGGCACGCGATCGGCGACACGATGCTCGGCGTACTGTTGAGCGCCGTGTACCTGGTCTTTGGTGGCCTGCTCACCTGGACCTGCCGGTCGCGGCTTCGCCAGAGCGGCAACGCTCAGACGCTTCAACTGACGGGGAAGAGCGCGTGAGAGTACTTGGAATATCAGCGTTCGAACAGGACGCATCAGCTGCCCTGGTGGCGGATGGCCAGGTCGTGGCCGCCGCGGCCGAGGAGCGCTTCACCCGCCAGCGGCACGACCCCAACTTCCCCCGCTTTGCGGTGGAGTATTGCCTTGACCAGGCAGGGGCGAAGGCGTGCGAGCTGGATGCCGTCGTCTTCTATGAAGAGCCTCAGTCGCGCTTCACGCGGGTCCTCACCACGACCATGGCGGGATTCCCGCAAAGCTGGCCGCTCTTCGTCGGAAACATGAAGACCTGGTTGTCGCGGCTTTGGACGCGCAACGAGCTCAGCAAGAAGCTGGATGTGCATCCCGCGCTGGTGAGCTTTGTGTCGCACGGCCAAAGCCACGCGGCGCAGGCTTTTTGTACGTCGCCCTTCGACGAAGCGGCTGTTCTGATCGTGGACACGGCCGGCGAATGGGCCAGCACCGCGTTGTACTCGGCATCCAGGGCCAACGGTCTCACGTTGCAGGAGTACGAGAGAATCGACTACCCCCACTCGCTCGGGTTGGTCCAGCAGGCATTTGCGGTGTATCTGGGATTCCGCGTCCCCGGCTGGGAGGCCGGGATCAGCGACCTGGCGGCCTTTGGTCGGCCCACGTACGTGGACCAGCTGCGCAAGCTCATCTCCATCCGAGAGGATGGGAGCTATCGCGTCGACCCGAGCTACTTCCGCTTTGATCGCTTGAACCAGGCGCCGTTTGACCGCCCGTTCACGCCCGCGCTGACCGCTCTGCTCGGCCCGGCGCGAGATGCCCGCGTCGCGTTGCAATTCGACACGCTCAAACCTGCGTCCGGCAGCGCGACCGACACGGAGAGCCAGCGCCTGGCCGACATCGCGGCCAGCTTCCAAGTGGTTTTGGAGGAGGCCGTGCTCGGCCTGTGCAAGCGAATTCACCAAGTCAGCGGATCGTCCGCGCTGTGTCTGGCCGGGGCGGTCGCTACCAACCCCTCGGTCGTCGGGCGGATCCTGCAAGAGGGGCCTTTCGAACACCTGTACCTGCCGCCGGAGCCCGGTGAGGGGGGCGGCGCACTGGGCGCGGCCATGCACGTCGGGGCCTTCGAGTCGAAAACCGGCGCCACAAGCGCCCCGTACAGCCCGTTTGTGGGCAAAGAGTACGACGAGTCGCGTGACGCCGCTGCGATCCGTCACGCTGATCCCAAGTACTGGGTCCGCTTCTTGAAGCACGGCTGCAAGCAACCCGACGGCATGACCCTGGATGTGCGCACCCACGAGAACCCCGACGAGCTCATCGCGTGTATCGTGGACGATCTCCAGGCGGGCAAGGTGGTGGGCTGGTTCCAGGGGCGCTTTGCCTTCTCGCCGTCCGGCCTGGGAAGACGCTCCATTCTCGCCGACCCGAGCAATCAGGCGGCGGTCCAGCGCCTCCGTGACGAGGTTGTCGGCCAGCCGGCGTTCCGACCGTTTGGGCTGGCGATCGCCGAAGAGGACGCCGCAAAGGTGGTGGACGTGAAGGACCACACCGCGTGGCCGCTGCGCTGGATGCAGGCGGCAGTGCCGGTCGCCGAGGAGGCCGCCGGTGCGGTAAGCGCCGCCGTGCACGTAAACGCGACGATTCGTCCGTTGATCTGCGGCGACGACAGCGCAACGCACGCGCTGCTGAAGGCCTGGGGCGCCCGAAGCGGACTCGCTGCGCTGGTTTGCGCCGACTTCAATGAGTACAATTATCCCATCGTAGGGTCGCCGGCAGATGCGCTCATCGTCTTCGCCCGCACCGAGATGGAGACCGTCGTGATCAACAACCTGGTTGTCCGCAAGGTCCAGCCGTAACGCCGATGGAGGTGCGCTGATGGCACTACAAAAGAACAAACGCCCCCGCGGCGCATGGCTGATGTCGGCCGCGTGGTCGTTGCGAGACGTGATGAAAGCGTTGTGGCGCGAAAAGCTCCTGGGTCTGTCTCCGGCGGTGCTGGTGCTCTTCGCGCTGGCCTTGCTGCTGTCATTTTTGACCGCAATCTCGCCGATCGCCCCGTTCGTGTATCCCCTCTTCTAGCGCTAGAGAACACATCGGTTGTCAAACTCGCCTTAATCACACAGTATTGCCTGGTGAACCGCCACCACGCAGCGTCCCGTCCAGCATGAGCGAATTCGAGGAGATCTCGGGGACCTACAGCCGAGCACCCGTGCAGCGGATCGAGGGCAGCGCCAACACCGGGCAGGGACTCAAGGCCCAGCTCCGGGGCAAAAGCTACATGGAGCAGCAAGAGCTTCTGAGCCCCAACACCCATGAGGACGCCGGCGACAAAGTAGAGGCCTGCAGGTGTGGCGGCACCCCTACCGGCGAGACCAGTGAGGCCGCGCAAGCCGACACAGAGACCCGCTACGGCGCCGACCTGGCGCTGGAAGCCGAGTACGACGAGTGGATCAACTACGACCCGGCCAAGGAGGAGGAAGAGGCGGGCCTGGTGGTGAAACACAATCACCGCTTCGACTCGATCAACGCGGCTGAACGCGAACATATCTCGAGCCGGTACGAGCGCAACGAAGCCAACGTGGATGCCACCGTCGAATCGGCTCTCGACAACTACAAGTTCAACCACCCCGGTGTCAGCGACGAGGCCGCCCGCGCAAACCTGCGCCCAGGTCAGTACATGAGAGGCGACTCCATGTGGCAGCCGGACAACGGCACCCCGTGGACCGGGTACACCGGGGATCTGACGTACAAAGGCGAGAGCGCCGGCCCCCAGGGAGCCACGTGGATGTCTAATCCCGACGACATCGGAGAGGTCTTCGGACCGGGCTTCGCCGACCAGTGGGGTGCTGAAAGCGACGAGGACTTCGGCGTACCGATCAAGTCCTACAGCAAGTATGCGGACGAGAAGGGCAAGGTGACCACCACTGCGCAGTACGGCTTCGCGCAGCGCCGGCCCACCCTGTACAACGCCCGCTGGGAGGTCTGGCACGTCCTGACGTGGTGCCCGGTCCATGAGCCGCGCCGCGGAGGCCTGAAGCTGCGGCATGGCGCGGACGGCCGGAGCGTGCTCAGCAGCAACGGCAATCGCAAGATGACCAGCGGCCGCTCAGGCAAGGTCAAGGTCGACCACTACCAGCAGTGTGAGCAGTGGATCCGTCGCGACAAGAACGGTCACAGCCCGGACAAACAGCGGACCGAGAAACAGGCCGACGCCATACGCCTTTGCCCTCGTCGGCATAGGCGCGTTCACGGCGATGCTCTTCCCGCAGCTGACGGGCACGCAGATCCGGCTGATCGCGGCGGCATTCTGCGCCGTCTTTACGCTGATCAACCTCGTAAGCGTGGGCCACGCCGGCCGGCTTCAGGTCGTGATGGTGTTGGGACTGCGCGCCATCCTCGCCGTCTATTGTGTGGGGGGGCTCGGCGCGGTGGACCTCGCGCGGTGCGAGCCGTTGTGGCCGGAGGTATGGGGTGGGCTGCTGGCCACGACCGGGCTGGTGTTCGTCTCTTTCGGCGGCCTCACCAAGGCGGTCAGCGTCGCGGAAGAGGTCCGCGATCCGGCCCGCAACCTGCCGCTCGGCATGTTTCTGGCGTTTGTCGTGGTGGTCTCCCTATACGCAGCCACGACGTTCGTGACCGTCGGCGTGGTCGAAGCAGCGGCGCTCAGGGACTCGCTCACACCGATCAACCTGGGCGCGGCGTCGTCCATGGGCCGCACCGGCGTCATCGTCATCGCTGTCGCGGCCGTTCTGGCGTTTGTTTCCACCGCCAACGCCGGGATCATGGCCGCCTCACGTATCCCGTTGGCGATGGCCCGCGACCGCCTGCTGCCCGGGTTGTTCGAGCGCGTTCACCCAGAACGCGGCGTGCCAAGCGCGGGCATCCTGGCCACGGGCGCCTTCATGTGTGCGGCCATCTTGTTCTTGGAGCTGGAGACCCTGGTGAAGGTGGCGTCGACGCTCAAGCTGTTGCTCTTCGTCCTGGTGTGCGTCGCGGTCATCTTGATGCGCGAGAGCCGCATCGAGAGCTATCGCCCCTCGTTTCGGTCGCCGTTCTATCCCTGGCTGCAGATCGCCGGCATCATCGGCT
This sequence comes from uncultured Myxococcales bacterium, assembly GCA_964545715.1. Lineage (GTDB taxonomy): Bacteria > Myxococcota_A > UBA9042 > CAZJHX01. The sequence continues at coordinate 14,095 of CAZJHX010000096.1, read as the reverse complement.
ACTGCGTCCTGATCGCAGCGATGGGCACCCTGCCGCTGGTTCTCTCGTGCGTCTTCGTGGTCATCAGCCTGGTCTGGTACGCGGCGTACGGACGGCGCAGCGACGTGAGCAACGGCGACTCGGCCGTAATCCACGTCGTACAGCGGATCGCCAACCGAGACCTGGCAGACCGCTCTCTGGGCGGCGAGCTCAAGAGGATCCTTAGGGAGCGAGACGGCATCCAGGAGGATCGCTTCGATCGGCTTGTCGCGTCCTGCCAGATTCTGGAGATCGAGGGGGCCTCGTCTCTGGAGTCCTTCATGCGCCAGGCCGCAGACGCGCTCGCGGACGAAGCGGACATGACCGCCGGCGAACTGTACGACCACCTGCTGGAGCGAGAGCGTGACACGTCGACGGCGATCAGCGCCGAGCTGGCGGTCCCACACGCCGTGGTGCCCGGCGCCGGGCGATTCCACATCCTGATCGCACGGAGCGCGGACGGCGTCGCGTTCTCCGAGCACGCGGAACACGTGAAAGCCATATTCGTTCTGCTCGGCTCAGCAGATGAGAGAAACTTCCATCTGCGCTGTCTGATGGCGATCGCGGAGACTGCGCAAGAGCCGGACTTCCACGAGCGCTGGCAGCGCGCGCAGTCGGCAGAGGATCTGAGAGACCTGGTGCTCTTGTCCACGCGCCGGCGGCAGGCCGATTAGACTCGCCGAGGTCCAGGCGCTACTTCGTCTGCCAGAGCTTATCGCGCAGCGCGTCGATCTCGCGCTCTTTGGGCTCCCACTCTTTCTGGTTGCGCACGGCCATGTCGATGCCCTGGGCCAACAGATCGGCCGGCGTCGCCTGCATGTACAGCCCGCCGTAGCCGACGAAGCCGGAGCCCCCGGTCCAAAACGACCCGCCGGCGATGCCCAGCTTGTCGATCAGGCCGAAGATGGCGCCCATGCGGTCCTTTTCCAGGGCGTCCTCCTGCTTGCGGAGCTGCTCGCGCAGGGCCTTTCGCTCGGGGCTGTCGTCGCCGTAGTCGCTGACGTCCATTTTCCGGGCGAGCAGAAACCAGGACAGCACGCCGTAGTCCATCAGGCCGATGCAGGCGGTCTTGCCCGTGGTCAGCAGCCGGCTCAGCTCCTTCTGCTCCAGGTCGCTCGCAAAGCCCTCGCCGCCGCCCTTTTGCGCGCGGGCGGCAAAGCCCTTGTCCGTAGAGGCCGCGATCCAGTTGTCGGTGACGGTGATGTACGCGCTTTTGAACTCGGGAATCGGCACGATGTAGGTGTCGCCGTCCTTGCTGACCAGCTCCTTGACGGGGGGCAGCGCCAGCGCCAGGTCCAGCAGCTTCTGCAGCTTGTCGCCGCCGTTGATGCCGATGAGCGCGTTGCCGTCGATAGCCTTGCGTATCGCGTCCGGATCATCCGCCAGGTCCGGCGTGAGCTTGCCGGTGATCGAGAAGCCGACCTCGCCGGTGAAGATGCCCAGCACGTCCTTCTCGATGCTCATCGACAGCGCGCGCTCCGCTGCTTTGGTCGCCTGCTCAAAGTCCTCGGCGCCGCCCGCGCTGCGGGCCACATCCTTCACCATCTTGTAGATCTCGCCCAGGTTCAACGAGCCCGAGAACAGGTAGACGGGCTCGCCCCGGGTGGCCTGCACGATACGGACGGGGTTGGGGCGCGACTCCACAATCTTCGTCAGCCCCGCGTTCTTCGACATGCCGTAGATGGCCTTGGCGGTCATGGTCTTGCCGCTGATGCTGAAGCCCGCGCTCAGCCACAGGTCGTCCCCGACCAGCGCCTTGAGCACCTTGCTCTCGATCCCACCCATGCCGCCGTCGCGCTTGATGGTCTCCAACAGCGGGGCCAGGTCCGCGAACATGGCCACTTGATCGCCGAAGTTCAGCTCCTTCATCGCGGCGGCAAGACGCTTCGAATTGGCCAGTGAGTCGGCCTCCTTGAGCGCCAGCACCGCGTCCAGCGGGTTGGGCGACGGCTGGCCGTCAGCGACCGCCACGATAACGGTCTTGCCGGCGATCAGCACCCCGCCGCGCGGGTTCCGGCCCTCCGGAAACCGCATGACCTTCCCGGCGTCCTTCTCCTCCCACGTGGTCTTGATGCCGGTCTTCTCGGACAGCGTCTTCAGCGTCGCCTCCAGCTTGGCCGGGTCCGACGTCGTGAACCAGAAGGCCACGCTCTCGTGCATCGGGTTCAGCCATGCTAACCGGATGCGGCCCTTGGTATCCAGGCCCAGCTTGGGCCAGCTGGCGGGGTCGGTGGCGGCTACACCGACCATGCCGGTGGCGGCCGCCGCGGCCTCTTTCAGGAAGGCCGCGTGCTTCTTCCGCAGAGCGGCGTATCCCAGGCGATCCAGCCACGGCCCCAGCCCGTCCGCGGCGACTGCCAGCGCAGCGGTCTTCGGAATGTGCTTCAGCGCTTCGACGCCGGTGAGCGCGGGGGTCTGCTCGCTGACCGGCGGCTTCACCGCAATGGCGGTAGCGGTGTTTCCGCCCAGCTTGTCTCCCTCAGCGGCGGACTCGGTCGACTTCTTCTTGCAGCCGGTGCTGGCTGCCAGGGCGAGCGCAAGGACGGCGATGCTTGTGAGCTCGGCGATTCTCATGGCGTGGTCTCCTCATGGATGGGTGCGGCGTTCAACGCTCGCGCATGAGCTGGCATTCCGTCAAGGGTCAGCGCCACTCCCGTGGCAGAGGGACAAGCCGCCCGGCGCCGACAGGCTCTTCGGGCAGGCCTGTCGGGTCGACGCTCCAGGCTCCGGCGATCTGCATGACGTGGTCCTCGTCCGGGAAGGCCACGTCATGGTCCTCTTCGCTCAGCGCCTCCCAGTCGGCGTCCGTCATGGTGCGCGTATCCCGAAAGTCCAGCCCCAGCTCCAGCTCTTCCTCGCTGGGGTCGCCGATCACCGCAAGCGTCTCGCCCGCGTCCCCGACGTATGCGTACGCCCGCGCGATCGTCCCGCGATCGGCACGGCACCAGGCGTGGTAGTCCACGACGCGATGCGATCCGAAGTACTGAACTTCGCCGCCTAGACGCTCACTGATCGCGGCCACGTGCTGTGGCCAGGAGCTGTCGCCGGGGGCGAAGCCGCGCATGGCAGGCGACACGGCGAGCACCCACCCATCGATGGGCAGCGTAACAAAGAGCGCCGACTGGGTCCGGATACCCTCGGGCCAGCCCGCCCACCGGCCCGGCCCCAGGCCGAGCGCCGCCAGCGCCCGGTCCGCGTCGTCTGTCTTCAGAGCCAGCCATTGGCTCTTGTATCCAAACGGGATGGCCACGTCGTGTGGTCCCTCCGCCGCCGCCGAGCCGCCGGCCGCGCCGCCACGCGGCAGATACAAGTACAGCGCAAGCGCCGCCAGCGCCGCGACAACAAGTCCGATAAGAACGCCCAACGGCATTGGTACGATGGTCGCATCGGGCGGGCTGGGCCGCAACGATGAGGTCGGCGGCGGCGCTGCGTTCGCGTCCGCGGCTAGCCGGCTTGGAGGACGTTGCTCGTCCGCGCGGAGGAAGCGCGCAGAAAGCGATCCAGGCGCCGCACCATCGCGTTGTACGTGCGGTACGGATCCTCCTCGCCCGGGTCGGCGCACAGAAGCCGGTACAGTTGCAGCTCTGCACAATCGCCTCCAGCGGTTGGGGTGGGTACGCTGAAGCCCAACTCGCGGAGCCGCTCGGAAGCGATCATGACCAGTGAGGCTGCCGCGGTATGGCGCCCCGCGGCCAGGTCCTCCAACCCCACAATGACAAACTCTGCGCCCGGCAGCTGGTCGATGGCGGTCGCGGGCTCACGCATCAACGTGGCCTCCCGCCAGGGCTCGCACCGACCGCTTGAGCCGATCCGGATCTACGGACGGGTAACGGATGAGCGCGGCCTCGATCTCGTCGAACAACGCCGCCAGCTTCAATGGCTCGACGAGGCCGCGCTCGACCATTGCCTGCACGTCGCCCCTGTCGCGGTCGTGACCGCGCTCCAGCTTGGCGAGCGCCTGCGCGTAGAAATCGTAGTGAAAGAAATCGACCGAACCGTGTCGGGCAATCCAAATCGACCGGTCGCGCCAGCCCGGCAGCTCCGGCAGAAAGTCCTGTGGTGAGGCCAACTCGATGTTCACCGACAGCTGGTCCTTGAGTCGTCGAATCGCCTCGAACGCGCCCTCAGGCTCCGGGTCCAGCCGCAGATCCACGTCGAGGGTCGCGTTTCGCCACCCGATCAGCAGCGCGCACGCCCCGCCCGTCAGATAGACTCGGCCGGGTCCACGCGAGGCGCGCCCAAGCTCTTCGAGCGTGCGACTTACGCGACCGGGATCGAGCTCGTCACGTCCCATCTGACGATCCTAGCACGCCCCGACGCTGCGACCTGAACAGATGCAGACCCGGTCGCCAGACCTACGCGCCCCTCAGCCACGGCGGGCTCCCGGACTTCGGTCGAGATCTGCGTCTTCCTGTTCACAGACGTGAGGCCGCGCGGCATGAACGCCATGCCCAGCGGTGTGTCCTTGGCGAGCCCGAGATGCACACGGTCTTCGTGATGGTAGACGATGTGCTGTTGGACCAGCCGAACGGCGTGTCGTTGGCCGAATACCGCGAGGTGATCGAAAAGCTCTCGCCGGCATCCCCCTGATCCAGCGTTACGCCACAGGCTTCTGCCCGGGGCTGGCGACTGCACTACGTTCTCGGCGGTCGGGCCTTTGGCGTCCGACCGCTTGGCACGGGCGACGCTGCGACCTGCGCCCAAGGAGGTGCTCGACGTCGCCGCGTCACAACGCTAGCGTTAGCCGCATGAACGCGCTGATCTGTGTAGCCCTTCTCGTCCCGACTTTCGAAAACCCCAGCCTCGAGATCCGCGTGCGGCTGATGGACGTGGAGGCGGCGTCAGCCGGACTGAAGGCCGAACATGGCGACACCGACTCCCGCGTCGTGCTCGTCGATCGGCGCCTGAAATGGCTTCGGGCAGCCCGCGCAAACGCCAACGAGCTGCGCGACAAGAGCTTCGAGACGCTGCGCCGGATCGTCGTGCGCCGGGTGCGCGGCGTCCAGAGCGAGATCGCCGACCTCAAGCCGGACGACGCCAAGGTGAAGCCGCTGCAGGCGCGTCTGCGCGTATATAAGCGGTGGGCAGCGGACGTCGGCGCCACAGAAGAGAGCCTGACCATCCCCGATCTGGTGCTCCGACGCGCGCTCCTCACCGGCCGCCTCCGCTATGCGCAGGCCACCAGGGGCCCCAAAGATGCGAGCGTGGCTTCCCTCGCCGCGCGGCTGACTCGCGCCGAGAAGGCCATCGATCAGCGCCGGCCGCTCTTAGGCGTCGCCAAGGTGAAGTCGTTCGCCCTGCTGATCGGCGCCGCCCGCGATCTAAAGCGCGACCTGGGAGAGGCCAAAAACGACCAGGAGAAAGCCGAGATCGAGCTGGTCATCGACACGCTGCTAATCATCGCGCTGGATCCCTAATCCGCTGAGAACTCAGTGGCCTCCACCAAAGTTCTGGGTCCAGTAGTGGCCCATCGGCGACGCAGCGTCATAGTGATAGCCGACGCCCAGCACGCCATACCCCGGCGACATGATGTTGCGGCAGTGCCCGGGGCTGTTCATCCACGCGTTCATCACCGCTTTGGGGGTTGTCTGGCCGGCCGCGATGTTCTCGCCCATGGGGCTTGGGCCCTCGAAGCCGGCCGCCAGCATGCGATCGAACGGAGACGTGCCGTCCGGGGCGGTGTGGCTGAAGAACTTGCGGGTCGCCATGTCCACGCTGTGCAGCCGCGATGACAGGCGCAGAAAGCCGTTCATCTCCACCGGCGGCGCGGCCGGGTAGGCCTCCTCGCCGCACACGGCGCCCTTACCGCGCTCGATGTTGACCAGGTCCAGCACCAGCACCTCAAACTCCGCCCACTCCGCCGGCCAGGGTCCGGCGTCCGAGTGGTCGTTGGGATCGTATATGTCCAGGATCCGCTCGGTGCGCGTGGTAGCGCCTTCGTCGTCGGTGATCTCCAGCGAGACCTGATAGATGCCGGGCTCCTGGTAGCGGTGCTCGGCGATCGAGCCGGCGCCCGTCGTTCCGTCGCCAAACGTCCACTCGTAGCTTGTGATCTCGCCGTCGGCGTCGGTGGAGGCCGAGGCATCAAAGGTCACATCGAAGCCCAGCGGGGAGGCCGTGAAGTGGATCTGGGGCAGCTTGTTGGGCCCGTCCTTGTACAGCGCCCGCAGCTCGGCGCCGGTCAGCGGTCTATGGAAGATCGCAACGTCGTCCAGGTCGCCGACATAGTGGTCGAACTTGACGTCCCCCCCATGCTCGCCCGAGCGCCCGAAGATCGTGGGCTGTGGGGTCTGCGTCAGGCGAAAGTCCTCCGACCACTCGGACTCGCCGGCGATCTTGGAGTCCAGCCACAGGTTCACGTTGTTCTCCGACGCGGTCAGCGCAACGTGGTGCCACTGGCCGTCGTTGTACTGCCCCTCGCTCTTGATCGTGAACGCGTCGCGCGCGTGCGCCAGCACCTTGCCGCCGTTGGCGTTGATGCGCAGAAAGATCCCGGGCCCGTTTGCCTCCCCCTCAAAAAACAGCGTCATCGTCGCCTCGTGGTCGGTCTTGAACCACAGCGACACCGTAAAGAAGTGTGTCGACGTGTCGATGGCACGCTGCACCAACGCGATGTGGTCGTCCGACCCGGCAAAGCGCATGGCACAGTCGGACCGCCCAAACCGATCCGCAGTCGCCGTCGCGCCATAGACCGTGCCGTGATTGGGCGGCTCGCTCAGGTCCAGCGCGTTGCCCTCGAGGGGATAGAAGCCGACCAGCCCATCGATCTCCAGCGCCACCGGGTCAAACAGCGGCTCCTCCTCCACGGCCGACCGGACGCGATCCCGATCCGGCCCGCAGCCGCCGACGAAGAACAGAGACAAGAACAGTGGTGTTAGCCAGCGCATCGCCCCCCCAGTGTAGGGCGTCGCGCGCGCTGAGACCCCGCCATGCGCTACTGTGCGGACCTGGCTCAATAAACCCGCCGACGCCCACGGCGCGATGACGCCTCCTGGCTAGTGAACGTACCGCACCGCGAGATTTGATAGGCTACGCCCGGCACCAGACCAGCCGCTGCTTGGAGGTAATGATGGGTGGAAACGGCGTCCCAGGCGACCCCTGGGTTTTGAACACACCGCTGGGCAAGGCGCAGTTCGAGATGCACCGCGACGAGGACAAGGCAGTGCTGCACTGTCAGGTCGGCTCGACGTGGCTGCACTACCAAATCCGCGCGCTGGATGACCTGCACGCGATGCTCGTGGCCCACGGCGACTGGATGGAGCTGGGCAACAAAGATGAAAAGGTGGAGACCAAGCCGGATACGGTCGAGCATTGGGGCCGGTCCGAGAGCAATCCGGTGGGCGGCTGGTACGGACTACGCAAAGGCTATCGTGGTCGCTTCGCCAGCTATGTGACGCCGGTGCTGGAGCGCCTGGGCAAAGTCGAATTCCAGAAGAAGGGCCGCAGCGTCTGGGTGCGCGCGGTCTAGCGCCAGCGGCCCGTAGGCGAGCTACCCGGACGTGGCGGTCGCCTTCTCGTCGGGCTTCTTCAGCTTCAACGGGACGCTGATCGGCGTGTGAGCCCCACAGCCGAACCGGACTGTCTCGATGCCATAGGCCTGATACGGCACGTTGGGTGCGACCAGGCCCAGCATCCAGGCCAGGCGCGGCTTGAGGCCCTGCACGGCGGAGAAGCGCGCCCAGAACTTGTCGCCACCATGCTTCAGGTCAAAGAGCAGCGTCGGGTCCGCGCCCTTGCCTTGCAGCGCCTTGATCTTGTTCTCGGTCGCCCGCTCGAACAGCTTGCGGCACAGGCCCTCGGCGATGGCCTGAGCGTCCGGCAGGCTGTCGGGGTTCTTCTTGCACCGCTGGTAAAACGCCAGCTTCTCCTGCTCATCATCGGGTCCCGCCATGTCCCACTCCCAGTGCGCGCGGTCGATGATCCACTTGGAGACCGTCTTGCGGTCGATCTTGCCGATGTACGCGTGCAGCTCTTTGGGCAGCTCGAGCCGCTGCGGCTTGTCGCTCTCCTTCTTCTCCTTGCCGCCGCCGCCCAGCGTGAATTTGAAGCCGATGGAGACGCCTGTAGGGCGTTGCAGCGGTCCCTGAAGCTCAAAGCTGACGGACAGATTGTCGCCGATCGGGATCCCGGACAAGGCCGGCAGGCTGCTGTTGGTCGCGATGAGCGCGCCGAGCGCCGCGGTACCCACAATGGCCGTGAAGGGCCTGCCCTTCTTGCTGATCAGCGCGGCAAGCACCGTGGCCTTGATCTTCTTGCCGGTCGCGGTCTCCAGCAGCGCCTTCAGCGTGGCCTTGGCCGCTTCGGTACCCGCGGATTTCTCCTCCGGCTTCTTGCCGTGCAGCGCCGCCACCAGCGCCTTGATCACCTCCTCCTTGCCGTCGATCCCCGACACCGCCGCCGCGCCGGTCGCAGGGGTCGCCGACGCCGGCGCCTGTACGGTCCCACCGAGCACCAGCGACATCTTCCACTTGTTCAACCGAGCCATCGTCGCGGCGTCCACCGGGCCGCGCAGAGAGTGGTCCAGCGCGTTGATCGCCGCCTTCGGCGTCTTGGGCGGCGCACGCCACAGCAGTTGCAGGTCGGCCGCCGACAGCGTTGTGGCGGCCAGCAGCACAGTCGTAAGGCCGGGCGTGAGCTGAATGGGCGACTTGCCCTGCGACTGGCTCATCCAGGCCAGCCCCAGCATCTCGACCACGACCTGCTTGACCTCGGCCTTGCCGTGTTGCGCCCCGCCGGCCGTGGACTGTGGGCTGAGGGCCTGCTTCTGCTGCACGTAGGACTTGCCACGCAGCTGTACGCGGGCGGAGGGCTGCGGGGCCGCCACCGGCGTCGTGGTCGGGCCTGTGCCTTGCGTCGCGTTCTCCGGGGCCTTGACGACTTCGGTCATGGTCTGCTCCCAGTCTGCCCGTCCACTGTATCCCAGCCCACCCATGGTGCTGGGTGACTCACGCACCGCCGACTGACCCTGGTCAAGCGCGTCTGGCGGTAGGATCACGCGGTCAGGAGGTGGCGCTTGAGACAGTTCATAAGCCGGCTGACGGGGGTTGTGGCGACGACGCTGATCGCGGCATGCATGCCCGCGGACCGGACGACGCCACCAACACCCGATCGTGGCAGCGACGTCGGATTCGTACCGCCCTCGGACGTGGTGCAGGACCCACGCCCCGACGTGCCCGACACCAGCCGGCCGGAGCTGCACCAGCCCGATCCGCCGGACGCCGCCCCGGTCGCGGACGATCCGGGCCCCCCGGAGGTCACCCGGCCGCTGACCCGCGTGCTCGTGGTCGGAGCCGAGGAGGTCGCCGGACCCACAAAGGGCGTCAGCCGGCCGAGCATCGCGCTGGACTCCCAGGGACAGCCGCACATCGTGGCCGATCGAGGCAATCCGGAGGTGTGGATCTACCACCGCCTCGCGGGCGCGTGGAGCGAGGGGCTGTTCGCCAAGAAGTCCCCGCAAACCGACGCCGGCCGGGTCTATCTGCCGCACTTGGAGATCGACGCCCAGGACCGGGGCTGGGTGTCCGCTTGGCTCGGCATCAAAGAGAGCGGCACGATGCAGGGCCAGGCGGTGTGGACGATCGCGGACATCGCAACCGCGCCACAGCCCACACTGCTCGGCCTGGCCAACAAGGGGACCAAAAACGGCAACCTGGCGCTCGATCCGTTCGACCCGGGGGCGGCCGTCGTGATGGCCAAGGAGGGCCGCTGGGACCGCTTCGACGCCGGTGGCGGCCCCACCGAGACAGGCAAGCTGCCGCTGGGTAAAAGCGGTGAGAAGCTGCGATTCGCGATCAGGGCCCAACCCGGCCAGGCCGGGGTGTGGCACGCGGTGATGAGCGGCTACAGCAAAGAGTCGAGCAAGTACGTCAACTCGATCATGGCGGCCAACGTCCAGTGGGCCTCCCACGCGGCCTACCCGGAGATGGGCGAGGACATGCGCCACCCGGGCCTGGGCTTGGACGGTGTCGATCCGCTCGTGGCGTACATGGCCATCGCATACGGCCCCGGCGTGGTCTTCAACATCTGGGATGGTGCGGCCCTGGTCTTCGATCCCGGCGCGCTGCCCGTGCTCGAGCCCAAGCCCGCCGGCCACGGTAACGGGGGCGAGCGCTTCGGCCCACAGTGGGCGCCCGCTGCCGCAGGCGGGGCATTTGTCTGCTGGACACGAAAGGGCGGGCTGGTGCTGTTGGCGCACGTGGACGCCGCCGGCACCGTCGGGCAGGCGATCGAGATCGGCTCGGGCTCGTCGTGCGACCTGACCGCGGATCCCGCCGGGCATCTGCACCTGGCCTATGCCAGGGACGGCATGCGCTATCGCAAGATCCAGGTGACCTGGGCGCCCTGACGGGCCAACACCGACATATCGTCAACAACCGACATGTCGGTCCTACGGCGCCGTCTGCGAGCGCCCGATTGCGCTCCCCTGAATCCCCGCCCTTGTCATCAGCGACTCTCCTGACACGGATGCGTGTTGGGAGGGTTGCGACGCACAGGGCGCCCCTGGTTCATGACCACAGGCGGCGCGCCCCAAACATCCCGAATCAGCTCACAATACGGTCGATAGAAGGCGCTGTAATCGCGCTCCAGTCGCTGACCCAGCTCGCTGGACGCCTGCAGCCGGCCGTTTGTCAGGCTCAAGCGCCGAATCGGCCCATGCAGCCGCGCCGAGTCCAGCAGATCACCGCTGTCCAGACTCCACAACCCGACGAACCCGGATGCGGTGCCCGTGATGATGGTGTTCATGGGACCCTCGATGACTCTCGTGATCTCCGACACCGGCGCGCCCGCAACGAGGGCGACCCGGTTGTGCGCAACGAGCTGCTCTACTACGCCCGCGACCGCTTTACGGGCGCAGAGCTGGTCTCCATGGGCCAGGCCGGCGTGCAGGTGGGTGGCGTGGGCGCGTCGACCGGCTTCATCAGCTTTGTCAGCGGCGTCACGTTTGAGTACAGCCTGCCCGACACGGCGGAGCTGAGCACCATCGGCACGGACACCGTAGGCACGGGGATGGGCGGCGCGGGCACGGCGGCGGTCTGCTTTGGCGAGGCGGAGGGTGAGCGCCAGGGCCCAAGACCGATTCAAGACGTCGAGCTCGATTCCGGCGCAGGCGCGTGGCTGCCGTTCTTTGTGTCGACCGTGGGCTTCGAGACCGGCAGCAGCGAGCTGGGCCCCGACGACTACGACGCTATCGCCGACACACTGCGCGCGCTGGTCTCGGAGCGCATGCAGCCCCTCTTTGACGCGGGCGCGGTCGACTTCCGCCTGGAGGTGCACGGTCACGCCGCTGGTCGGTATCAGGATGCCCAGGGCGATCAGGAGGCCTTCTTTCGCAACCTCGACCTCAGCCGCGACCGCGCGGACGCCGTGCGCACCGAGCTGCAAGCGCTGCTGACCCGCAACGAGGACTCTTTCGGCACTGACGGCGCCGACCTGCCGGCCACAGCGAGCGGCCCGCTGTGGGCCGAGTCCGAGCTGGGCGCCCAGGCGACAACCGACAACGACGCCCGCTATCGGACGGCCGAGATCATCGTCTGGGTCGAGGTGTGCGGCTCCCGCTAACGTAGCCAATCAAGCGGGTCAGTCCCACCGGCAGGGCCCGCCAATGGGTTGCCATTTCCGCCGAGGACATCTAGTGGTTGAGGCGTGAAACCACCACAGTCGTGGATGACGCGCCTTGCGCTGGCTGGACTGCTAATGTGCCTCGCGGGGTGCGCGCAGAAGCCAACGAACCCGGTCGCGCCGACCCCGCCGGACGTCCAGCAGTGCGCCGATGGTGCCCAATGCGACGACGGTGATCCCTGTACACACCTGGACCAGTGCCTGGCGGGCGGCTGTGCCGGCACGCCGTACCAATGCGACGACCAGAACGTCTGCACCGACGACGCCTGCAAGGGCGACGGTGACTGCAGCTTCGTGAACAACAGCGCCGCCTGCGATGACGGCGAAGCCTGCTCACACACCGACCTCTGCT
>CAZJHX010000096.1:0-2006 GCA_964545715.1 uncultured Myxococcales bacterium | reverse complement strand
TGCGACGACGCCAACCCCTGCACCGACGACGCCTGCACCGGCGACGGGGAGTGCGCGGTGGTCAACAACAGCGCCGCCTGCGATGACGGCGAAGCCTGCTCACACACCGACCTCTGCTCCGACGGCGCCTGCGCCGGGACGACCTACGCCTGCGACGACGCCAACCCCTGCACCGACGACGCCTGCACCGGCGACGGGGAGTGCGTCTTCGCCAACAACGCCGCCCCATGCAGCGACGGCGATCCCTGCACGACCGACGACACCTGCGCGGGCGGCACATGCGGGGGCGTGGCGGTGCCGGGGGATGGACCGCCGGCTTACGACGCATTCGACAGCTTCGCGCGCCCCAACTCCCTGAACCTGGGCAAAACCGAAGTCGGCGGCTTCCCGTGGGCCGAGGTCAACGCGCCGGACACCTCCTACGCGTCCATCCAGCAAGAGACGCTCCGAGTGCATTACTTCGCCGGCGGACCCTCGGCGCCGAACCAGTGGGTCACGCTTGGCGAGGTCCTGTTCGCCGACGGCGTCATCGATGCACGCGTCAAGACCCTCGCCAACTACAACGGCCGCGTCAGCCTCAGCTATCGAAAGCCCGGGCAGCCCGGCTACAAGCTGTCGGGGGGGTATCACCTGGCGATTGGCGCAAAGGCCATCCGGCTGTACGCCGGGCACCTCCTGCGCGCGGAGGTCGCTGCCGAGGACGACAACGCCTGGCACGACTTCCGCGTGGTCGTAAACGGCGACCAGCACTGCATCTTCAAGGACGGCGCGCTCGTGCTGAGCGTTCAGGACGGCATCTACCCCAACGCCGGATACGCCGGTGTCGAGACGTTCTACTCCATTGCCAACTTCGATAACTTCGGCGTCTCGGTCCTCGCGGACGGAAAGACCGACCCGGCAGCCGGCCTGGACGTCTATGACGACTTCGAGCGGCCCGATGACCCGGTCGTCGGTGCACCGCCCGTCGGCGATTTTCTCTGGACGGAGGCGGGCGATGCGACCTCGCCGCATGTCCAAATCGCGAGCGGGCGGCTCTACACGCATTACTTCCTGGACGGCTCCGTGCCGCAGCAGTACGCCAACCTCAGCGGTTTCGAGGCGGGCGCGCTCGAGCTCACTTTCCGTGCCCGGGGCATCCCGGCCTATATGTCGCTGGACCGACCGTTCGGCGTCTCCTACCGCCTGCCGTCGGACACCAGCAACGGGCACTCCCCGGGCTATCACGTGCACATCACCGAGCAGGGGGTCGCGCTGTTTGCCGGCAAGACCGAGGTCGCGGCCGGACTGCTGCCCATCGATACCGGCTGGCACGACTATCGTGTGGTGGCGGTCGGTCCGTCGCACCGGATCTTTGTGGACGGCGTCCTGATGGTAGACGCGCTGGACGACACGCACCTCCAGCCCGGCGTCGCGGGGATCTTCGCCAGCTACTCAGTCGCCCGCTTCGAGCACGTGGGGATCCGGACGCTGGAGCCCAAAGCCATCTATCCGCGCGCCGCCGCGCCGGGCCTGACCGAGTTCCCGTTCGGCATGTACTCCGTCGAGTACGGCTTCCCGGAGGCCGCTTTCGCCGGCTTCAACGCCGCGCAGACGTACGGCATGGACAAAGCGTCGCACCTGGCCGACGCCGGTGCGCACCGCCTGCCGGCGCTGGTCGGAATCGGGACCTACCATGTCAACGACGCCGATCCGCCCCCGATCAGCACCGAGGACCAGGTTCAGGGAGCCATCGCCGTCCGCGGCGCCTTCCCCAACCTGGCCTGGTGGGCGTACCCCGAGGAGCTGCGGTTCTGGCGAGCCGACGAGCTCGCGGAGATGCAAAACCTGTTCAAGTGGACGCGCCAATACGACCCGCTGCAGCGCCCCACCTACATGTACAACCCCAACCACCGCACGGCAGCGGCCCTCGCCGAGGTCGTGCCGTACCTCGACCTCATCGGCAAGGGCAGCTACGTCGAGCTCGCAGGCCACCCGCGCGCGTGGGTGCGACATCAGCTCGAGTCCAC
>CAZJHX010000095.1:0-40956 GCA_964545715.1 uncultured Myxococcales bacterium | reverse complement strand
CCGTTCGGCCCGTCTTCCGAACGAGCGTCCTACACCATTTCCAGGGACTCTATCATTTTGCGGGCGGTGCCTTAGGCGGATGCAGCCACGCGTCCAACATCGCGAACGTGTCATTTTTGGGAAACCGCTTCCTGGCCGCCGCAACCCGCACCACCAACTCGGCGCGCAGCTTGAGCTTGCCCAGCACGCCGATCAGCGCCAGCTCCGGCGTCGGATCCCCCGGTCGCCGCTGCTTGTCCATCTCGGCGTACAGCACCAGCGCGGCCTCGTATTCAACGCGCGCCTGCGGGGTCAGCTCCTTCAGTGCCTGCCACACGATGTCATCGCCGCCGCTGCGCACGCGCGACGCTCCCATCCGGGTGATCCCCGCGCGCTTCAGCAGGCTCGGCACCCGCCTCAGTCCCTTGGCCCCGGCCTTGGGCAGCTGCGACACCGCGGGCCGCGCCGATCCGATGGCCACGCTCTCGCCCTTGCCCACCCGAAACGAGGCCGGTCCGGTCCAAATCTCCTGGCGCCCCGTCCGGTAGTACACCAGGCGCAGGCTCGCCTTCGCGGGCAGCTCAAACGCATCGCCGGTGCGCGCCTTCATGAACGCCTGCACCGGCTTCTTTGCCGGCGCGGCGGGCACCGTATAGGTCACCGGCCCCGTTACCTGCGTCACCAGCGTCTGGCCATGCGCCGACGCGCTCAACGTCAGCATCGCCATGATCAACAGCGCTCTCATTCATCCACTCCCAACAGCTCATGCACCGTGACAGCCGCCGAGCGACCCTTCACGTGCATCTCATCACAGCGTCCCAACCTCAGCCCGCCACCGGCCGCGGCCGCCGTCTCAGCGCTGATCGCGACCCGCACGCCCAGGGTCTTGGTCAGGCCCTCGATGCGCGACGCCGTGTTCACGGTATCGCCGATGGCCGTAAACTGCATCCGGCGCGGCGAGCCCAGGTTGCCCGTCACCGCCGGCCCCGTGTGCAGCCCGACGCCAATCGCAAAGTCAGGCAACGACTCGCTGTCCAGATTGTCGCTCATCCACGCCACAAACTCCTGAGCGCAGCGATCGATTTCCAGCGCCGCCAAAACCGCCCGCCGCGCGTGATCCTCGTACGGCACCGGCGAGCCGAAGACCGCCATCATCCCGTCGCCCATGAACTTGTCTACGGTGCCACCGCGATCGAGCACAGGCGCCACGATCCGACCAAAAGACGCGTTGAGCATGGCCACGACATCGTGAGGCTGCAGCCGCTCGGCGATCGTCGTGAAGTTGCGGATATCCATGAACAGCACGGTCACCGCCACCGACTCGCCGCCCAGGTCCGGCACGCGACCGCTGCTGACCAGCATGTCCACCACGTCGTCCGAGACGTACCGCCCAAACAGGTCCACCAGGTCTTTGCGGCGCCGCTGCTCACCGGTCAGGCGCACCCCGAGCGTGCCTACAAACCCCAGAGTCAGCCCCAGATGCGCGGCCCCCACCGGCAACACCACGTCCGACAGAAAGCACGCGTAGGCGACCGCGGGCACGACGGCCATCAGCAGCAGGTTGACCGTGACGCCTGCCACCGGCCCCAGACGAAAGCCCGCCGCCACGCCGGCGCCCACGATCAGCACCAGCAGCAGCGTGGCCGCCCACCAGGGTGCGCTGGTAAGCGACCGCCCGCTTACCAGCGCCTCGATCACGTTGGCCTGAATCTCCGCGCCGATCATGATCTGGCGCGAGCCGCCGGTCAGAAAGCCCGAGTCGTACGGCGTGAAGTGTGCGTCGTGGACGGACAGGTTGTCCGAGGCGATGATCACCACCTTGCCCGCCAGACCCTTGACCACCGCGTCACCCGACGCCCCGGGCTTCAACAAGGCCGAGAACGACACACGCTGTACGGAGCCGGGCGGACCGATCCACGGGATCGCCGCCAGCGTTGTGGCCGCCACCGCCGGTCCCGAGGCGCCCGCGCGCTGAGCCGCCAGCGCACCCAGCGTCAGCCACGGGTCCTCGCCCTCGGCCGCCTCGACGGCGCCCACATAGTGCCGAATCACGCCATCCTCATCGGGCACCAGGTTGGCCAGCCCGATGTCCGCTCCCTGGTGTGGCAGCGAGAACACCGTCTCCTCCGACGGCAGAACCAGGCTCTCCTCGCCCGAGGACGAGACGTCGTAGCCCGCCGCCAGGATCACGCCCCCGCCCGCAAGCTGCTCCCGAAGCGGCGCGTCGTAGGTGCGGGACAGCTCGCGCGCCTCCAGCCCCATGCGGCTGAGCCACTCTTCCAGGCTCACGCCGAAGTGAAAGTCGATCGCGATGACCGGGACACCCGCGTCACGCAGCACCTTGATCGCCTTGGCAAAATACGGTCCCCACGTGACCAGCGGCTCGTCTTTGTGGGCGGCCAGCGTCTCTTTGTCGATCACCACCAGCGCCACGTGCTCGGCCGTGTGCCGCGCGCCCGCCAGGTTGTGCCACAGATCGAGGAAGGCGCGGTCATAGCGCTTCTGACCGCCTCCGGCCGCAAACACCAGCGCCAGCCCGACCGCCGCCAACACGACAGCGGCCCCTTTCATCCACGCGGCCATCGGGGCACAGTATGCCGCATGCGCAGGCCCTTCAAATGGACCGCCCTGGCCGCGGTCATCGTTGTGGCCGCGGTGTTGCGTTTCGGCGACCTCGGACTCATGGAGTTCAAGGGGGACGAGGCCGTCGCCATCCACCTGGCGCTGCCGCTGGCCGAGGGCAAGGCGCTCCCCCAGGTCGGCCTGGTCAGCTCCGTGGGCGTGCACAATCCGCCGCTGTTCATCTACCTCACCGCCCTGCCCGCCCTCATCGACGTCGACCCGCTGTTTGTGACCGGCGCCCTGGTCGGGCTCACCAGCCTGCTGTCCGTTTTTGCCACTTTCTTTCTGCTCAGAAGGCGCTTTGGCGAGACAACGGCGTTTATCGCTACCGCCTTTTACGGCTGCGCGACCTGGCCGGTCTTGTACGGGCGAAAGCTGTGGGCCCAGGACTGCCTGCCGCTGTTCTCGATAGTGACGCTGTGGCTTTTGTTCGTGACGTGGGAGCGCCCCAAGACGCGCTGGATCGCCGCGGGACCCGTGGTCCTGTGCGCTTTGTTTCAGCTGCATTTCTCGGCATTCGCCGTCATCCTTGTGGCCGCCGCGCTGGTTCTTTGGCGCTGGCGCACCATCAACTGGGTCTGGCTGGCCGGCGGGATCGTGGCTGCCGGAATCACCTTGTGGCCGTACATCCAGTACCAGCGCGCGCACGAGTGGTCGGACATTCAGGGCATGCGCCAGATGGCCGCCGGCAAGCGCGCGGACGGCTCGGCACGCGAGAAACCCAAGTCCTGGTCACTCGATCCCGCCGCCTGGACGGGTTATGTGTCGGCCGGCACCGCGCTGGACTACTCGGTGGGCGCAGAGGCCGCCGCGACCATCACCTCACGCCCGCTGCGATGGGCCGGGTTCGCGGGCAAGGCGCTGCTCTTCACCGGCCTGTTCGCGCTGGCCTGGGTCGGCTTCTCGCGTCGCGACGGCGCCTCTGTCATCGCCCTGGCGTGGATCGTCGGCTACGTCGGCATCTATCTGCTGCTGCGCATGGAGCGGGTCTTTCCGCACTACTTCATCATCTTGTATCCCATCCCCTTCCTGCTGATGGCGCTGCCGCTGGGCGCACTCGCGGACCACGGACCGCGCTGGGGTCGTTATGTCGCCGCGACCATCGCCGCGGTACTGTGCTTCGCGCATGTCAGCAACCTCGGCGCCTTTCGAGGCAGCCTCATCGACAACGGCGGCGCCAGCGCCGACTACGGCATCGCGTACGAGCACAAGGCGGAGATGACCGACTGGATCGTGGCCAACGGGCTGCAGATCCGCGCGGCGCCCGGCTTCGAGTATCGCTTCATGACCGACTTGATGCGCCGCTACGGCGACATGGACGCCATGACCGCGCGCGCCTCAGAGCGCCCTGCCCCGCCCCCAAAGCGGCGCAAGGTCACGGTGTACGACACGCTGCGGGCGCCGACGCTCAAGAAATATCGGTGTCGCGGCCGGCAGGACTTCGGCCCGTTAGTGGTCTGCCCCGTGCACTGAGGTGGACTACTCGCCCATCAACTGCGCCACAATCCGGCGCGATCGACCACGCGTGTCGAAGTCCACGAACACGATCTGCTGCCAGGTGCCCAGCGTCAGGCGACCACCCACAAACGGCACGACAAGGCTGGGCCCGAGCAGGCCGGCGCGCACGTGGCTGTGGCCGTTGTCGTCGTTCCAGGTCAGGTGATGCTTGTACTCGCGATCGGGCGACGCGAGCTCATCGAACAGCCTGTTCATGTCCGACACCACGCCCGGCTCAAACTCGATCGTGGTCAGGCTGCCGGTCGAGCCTGGGCAGAACAGCGTCACCGTGCCCGCCGCCAGCCCGCTGTCGTCCACCGCGCGCTGCGTCTGACCCGTGATGTCGATAATGTCGCCATGACCGCGTGTGGTCAGGCCGATCTCAGCTGAAATCACCGTCATGCCAGCAGCTCCTCAACGCTCTGTTCAAACCCGATAAAACGCGGCTCGGGCCACAAGGTTACGCCCATCTTGGCGCGCACGCCCTGCCGCACGGTTCGCGCCAGCGCCACCAGATCGGCGGCCGTCGCAGCGCCGTTGTTGACCAGGGCCAGGCAGTGATTGGTCGACAGGCCCGCCGCCCCTTTCGTAAAGCCACGATCAAAGCCCGACCGCTCGATCAGCCAGGCAGCCGACAGCTTGGTGGCGCCCTCACCCGCCGGGTATTGCGGCAGCTGATCGGGGTCCAGCCCAAGGTCGGAGACGTGTTTCAGGACGGCGCTCACATCCGCGGTCGCAATGACCGGGTTCATAAAAAACGAGCCCGCGCTGCGATGGTTGGGGTCGGACGGGTCGTACACCATCGACTTGGCGCGCCGGATGTCCAGCACGGTCTCACGCACCTGGGCCAGCGTCGGCGTCCCGTCAAACCGGGCTTGAAGCTGGCCATACCGCAGCGTCGGCGGCCCGCTCGGCCTCAGGACGAAGCTCACGCCGGTGACGACATAACGGTCCAGCCAGTCCCCCTTGAAGTGGCTGGTGCGGTACCCGAAGCCGCACGCGTCGTTAGTAAACCGCCGCGTCGCCCCCGTGGCCCGGTCAAGCGCGATCACCTCGTCGATCGTCTCACTGACCTCCTGGCCATACGCGCCGACATTCTGAATCGGGGCCGCGCCGACGTTGCCTGGGATGCCGCTCAAGCACTCCAGGCCGGCGTCTCCGCGCTGCACGCTCAGCGCGACGAGATCGTCCCAACGCACGCCCGCGCCGACCTGGATCCGGACGCGATCACCCATCGGCAGCGCCCCGACCGCCGTGTTGGTCACTCGGATGACCACCCCGTCATAGCCCGCGTCCGCCACCAGCAGATTGCTGCCGCCGCCCAGTACAAACGTGGGCAGCCCGTCCTTGGCCGCCGTCTCCAGCGCAGCGCACAACGCCGCGTCGTCCGGACAGTCGACCACCCGGCGGGCCGGCCCTCCCACGCCGAGCGTCGTCAGCGCCGACAGCGGCACGCTCATCGGCCCCCCTCGTAGATGGCCGCGATGCGCTTGCGGTTGTAGCCCAGCACCTGATCGAAGCGCCCCAGCTTCATGCCGCGCAGGTCGGTGCTCTTGTCGGCCAGCGACTCGATCATCGCCTTGTCCAGCCGGATCTCATAGTCCACCAGGTGCTTGATCAGCGGCTGCGCGACCATGTTGAGCCCCAGGCGCCCAAAGCGGGACGCCGACGTCCAGGTAAACGTCCACAGCTCGGTCTCGTCTTCATCAACCGGGTTGAAGAACACGGCCGTGCGCAGGTGATCGCCACGCCGCTCGCCCGTGCCCGGGTCCTTCCAATAGTGCTCGTACACGCTGTAGACAGGCGAGAAGAAGGTGGTCCAGTCGTCGACAAAGGTGTCTGTGCTCCGGATGCCGAAGAACAGCTCCACAAACTTCGGCAGGGCCTTTTGAGGCCCCTCGTTGATGACGCGCACAGACCGCTCCTCAGCCTCCAGCCGGGTCGTGATCTCGGCCATGCGCGCCGGATCGTACCCGAGCAGCGCGTGGGTGCCGGGCGTGTGCTCCACCTCCACAAAGTTGTCGAGCACCAGCGGCATGGGCGCCTTCACCCGATGGCTCAGACCGCACGCAAACCGCATCCCCGCGGTGTCGATGCGCGGAAACTCGGTAGCCGCGCCGCCGTTGCGGATCCAGATCGCCCCGTGCTGCTCCACCGCCTCAAAGCAGTCGGCACGCACGCTCAGCTTGGGGTTGGCCGGGCTCGTGACGTCGCCAGAGACCGTGTAGCGCCAGGCGTGGTACGGGCACACCAACTCGCCGCCTTCGACTGTGCCCGTGGACAGCCGCATGCGGCGATGAATGCACTCATCCGGCAGCGCGCCGACCTGCCCCCACTCGGTGCGAAACAGCGCGATCGCCCGCCCGTCCAGCGTCACGCACACCGGCTCCTTGCGCAGGTCCGCGCTCAGATAAACCGGATGCCAGTGATCCAGGCGCCCCGCCATTACACCTCCCGCGCGATAGCGTCCGCCACCCGCTGCGCTTCCAACCCGATCTCCCGTAGAAAACCCGTCGGGGGGTTGGAGTACCCGACAAAGAACAGCCCCGGCCGCACCTGCGCACCGTGCTCCCGGGGATAACCGCGATCGTTGACCAGGTCGTCCGCGCCCTCCAGAAAGTCGCTGAGTCCGGCGCGATAGCCGGTCGCTGTCACGACCGCGTCAAACGGCAGCTGGTCCCCGTTCACGAAGGTGATCGAGTCCTCGTGAAAACGCTCGATGCCGGGCACGACGCCAATAGCGCCCTGCTTGATCAGCGCGACCGTGCCCACGTCGATCAGCGGCACCCGCCCAAGCTCGATGACTCCCGCGACCGGGCCGATCTCGGGCCGCACGATGCCCCAGCGGCTGAGGTCGCCAACGGTGTACTTCAGCACCATCAGCGCCAGCTTGTCGGCGACGGCCACCGGCAGCTTTGCCATGGCGAGACCGTGCACCTGGGCCGGAATGCCGAACGGATCGCGCTGCGTCACATGCACGGGCCCGCGAATGCACATCCAGGGCCGCGCGCCGCACTCCCACAGATCGATCGCGATCTCAGCGCCCGAGTTGCCGCTGCCGACCACCAGGACCCGCTTGCCCGCGAAGGCGCGACCGCTGCCGTATTCTGAGCTGTGCAGCCGCTCACCGCCAAAGCGCTCGTCGTCCGGCCACGAGGGCACGTGCGGGACGCGGTTGTAGCCGGACGCCATGATCAGGCGCCGGGTCTGATAGTCGCCCGCGTCCGTCTTCACCAGCCATCGGTCGCCCACCGGCGCTGCGTTCTGTACCGTCACGCCCAGCTGTGGCGCCGTGTTCAGGGTCCGGGCATACGCCTCCAGGTAATCCACCACCTGCCGCCGGGACGGATACGTCGGATAGTCGTCCGGAAACGGCAGATATGGCAGCGATGAGTGCTTCTTGCAGGTGTGCAGGTGCAGCCGCTCGTAGTGATTGCGCCACGTCCACCCGACGGCCGAGGCCTTGTCGAGCAGCGTCGCCCCAAGGCCCCGCGCCTGAAGGCACGCGCCGACCGCAAGGCCGGAGGGTCCGGCGCCGACGACCAGGTTTTCGACAGAGATGGTCACGGTCTACAGCGGCGGCGTGTTCAGCTCGGCGTATGGGTCCAGGATCTCGCTGACGCCGTCGTTGAACCAGGTCTGAAGAAAGTGGACCGACTGCAGAAGAGCCTGCGCGCTGCCGGGCACCGAGCCGTGCTGGGAGGCGGAGGGCGAGCCCGTGGGCCCGTACGAGACGCGATCAAACTGGAACATCCCGGCCGTCGCGGCTCCGTCGGCGATGTTTCCCGCGACAGGCAGCTCGGTGACCTGCTCCACGATGTCGACGGGCGCCACCACCGGGGCCAGTTGGGGCAGATGCATGGCGCGCGTCAGATACCAGCTGGCCGAGTTGGGGATGGTCTCGTCACCGATCGCGATCTGCAGCAGCGCCTGCGGGATGCGATCCCCGGTCCCGGGCAGGCGGTCGCTGAGAATATGCGGTGCAAAGTTGGCGATATCCCCACGCTCCACCAGCGTCTGCGCCAGCTGGAAGAAGCGGAAGACCTGCCCCTCGCTGGCGCCCGCCGCCGCGAGGGTGACCAGCCCGCCAAACTGCTGGCTGTCGGTGATGATCGACGTCAGGCGGCCCCCGCACACGTCCAGAACACCCGCCCCGATGCGGTCCGTGAGCGCCATGAACTCGCCGCCCATGATGCCGCCCAGGCTCACGCCCAGATAGGTCATGCGGTCGAGGTCGATGTCCGCCGCGCCGTCCCCCGTCACGTCCGGCGCGTCCATCAGCACATGCACCAACTGCAGCTTGTCGAAGGACGCCTGGCGCCAGTTGTCGCGCAGCACCAGCCCGTCCAGCTGCTGGGTCAGGATGTTGATGCCGAAGAACTGCATAACGTCCAGCTGACCGCCACCGCCGCTCCCGGCCGGGTGATCGCCGTGCGCTGTGGCATCGATGGCTACCAGCGCAAAGCCGAACTGAGACGCCAGCTCGGCCGCAAACAACGCTCCCTGAAAGCGGTCGCCGCCGATGCCGTGTCCAAAGACCACGGTCGGGAAGGGGCCTTCGCCCTCGGACGGCAGCCACACCGAGACCGGGTACTTGAGCGTCTTTTGCGGGGTGCCGTCCACGAAGACGCCGTCGCCGTCGCGGTAGTCGGCGCCCTCGAAGTGCCCGGTGCACTCACGGAAGTCGGGCTTGACCTCACACTTGGGGCCCTCGCCGACCCAGCCCCAGGAGCGCGACGCGATGTCGTCCACCACCAGCAGCGCCTGATCCGTCACGCTCTGGGTCGTGAACACGGTGGCCACGCTGACCTCGTCGGCGCGCAGGCCGGTCGCCGCCAGCAGCTCTACGTAGCGCGGGATCAGCGGCGCCAGCTTCGGGTCCGTGGCGGTGCCCTCCAGCAGCGACTGCATGACGGGACCGGGGCTGATGCAGTCCTTGTCCATGGCCTTCATGGCCGTCGTCACCACAACCCCATGCCGGGTTTTGGGGCGCAGCGGCACCATCGGAATCACGACCGCTGTGGTGCCGTCATCGACGTACTGCACCTCAAACGCGACATCGGTCGCGACCCCCTGCTCGTCGATCTGCACAAAGCGCACGGCGTCGACATCCAGCGACTTGGGATAGCCGCTGGGCCAGTCACCCACCGGATTATTGAACCGAAAGAACACCCCGGCGGTCGTGCCGAAGCCGTCCAGGTCGTTCAATTGGTAGACGTTCTGCCGGAAGTTGGCCGGGACGTCCTCCACCCAGGCGGTGTTGTTGTCAGTGAAGTCGACGCGCAGCCCGGTCGGCGTGACATCAGACGCCTTGGCGTAGAAGTCGTCGGGAAAGGCGCCGAGCTCGTCCCCGTCAACCGGGTCGTACAGAAAGCGGGTAGCGCCGTCGCAGAACTTCAGGGGCTCGGGCTCGTCCGTCGTGTCGTCGATGGGATCGTCACCCGTGGTCGACGGCTCATCGTCCGCGACGGGCGCGGCCTCGGTGCCGCCGCTGTCACCACAGCCCAGCAGTCCGACGAGGAGCAGGGAGCAGACAAGAAAACCACGTTGCGTCATGAAGCCACCTCGGTGAAACCGGCGGCAGCTTACCAAACTCACCGGCCGGTCGTGAGGACGATCTTGCCCACCGCCTGGCGGTCCATGATGCGGCGCAGGGCCTCGGACGCGCGCTCCAGCGGCATGACCTCGGAGACGTACGGACGCAGCTTGCCGGCCGCGTGCCAGCCCATCAGCTCGATCATGTTGGCGCGATGGGCGGCGGGATCCCGGCGGACAAAGTCTCCCCAGAAGACGCCGACGGCCTGGCAGCCCTTCAGCAGCAGCAGGTTGGCGCGCAGGCGTGGGATGGCGCCGGACGCAAAGCCGACGACCAGCATGCGACCCTCCCAGGCCGTGCAGCGGATGGCTGTGTCCGTGTAGTCGCCGCCCACCGGATCGTAGACCACGTCGGCGCCGCGCCCATTGGTGAGCTCTTTGACCCGGGCTTTGAGATCCTCGGTCTCGTAGTTGATCAGGTGGTCGGCGCCCTGCTTGCGGGCGACCTCCAGCTTGGCGTCCGTGCTGGCGCCCGCGATGACCGTGGCGCCCATCAATTTGCCCAGCTCGACCGCGGTGACGCCCACCCCGCCCGCCGCACCCAGGACCAGCAGCGTTTCGCCGGGCTTCAGCCGGCCGCGCTGCTTCAGCGCGTGATGCGACGTGGCGTATGTCAGCGTAAAGCCGCCGGCTGTGATGTCGTCCATATCGTCGGGAATCGGCGCGACCGCGGCGGCGTGACAGACGACCTCCTCCGAGAAGCCGCCCCAGGTCGTAAAGCCGACCACGCGGTCGCCGACCGAGACGGACGTGACCGATGCCCCCACCTCCACAACGCGCCCGGCGACCTCCCCACCGGGGGCGAACGGCGGTGGCGGCTTGAACTGATAGAGCCCCTGAATGATCAATGTGTCCGGGAAGTTGACTCCGGCCGCGGCGACGGCGATGCGCACTTGTCCGGGCCCACATGCGGGCGACGGCACGTCCGCGACAACCAGCTGCTCAGGGGGCCCGTACTCAACGCAATGAACGACTTTCATCGGGTCCTTTTACCAGACCTGACCGGCACCGCACGATTGTTGGTACTGTCGGCGCCATGGCTCTGGACATCATCGAAGACATCCCGCTCGCGGAGCTGCACCGCCACCTGGACGGGTCGCTGCGGCCGGCCACCCTGCGCGCCCTGGCGGACCAGCACGGCGTCCAGGTGCCCGAAGACATCCGCTTTTATCCCGGCATGGGCCTGCACGAGGCGTTGGCGCGATTCTCAGTGACGCTGTCCGTGCTTCAGCAGCCTGAGGCCGTGCGCCGAGTCGCTGCCGAGATGTGTGAGGACGCCGTCGCCGAGGGCATCACCACGCTGGAGATCCGCTTTGCGCCACAGCTGCATCACGGCGCACCGCTCGGCGACATCGTAGACGCGGCGCTGGAGGGGGTCGACGGGCGGGCAGGCATCATCCTGTGTGCGCTTTACGGGGAGCCGCCCGCGCTGGTGGAGTCGCTGGTGGAGACCGCACGAACGCGGCCGGGCGTGGTCGCAATCGACCTGGCGGGCGGGCCGACCCCCGGGCATGACTGGCGCATGGACGACTACGGACCGGCCTTCACGCAGGCGCGTAACCTCGGCATCGGCCGTACAGTGCACGCCGCCGAGGGGCGTCCGGTCGAGGAGATCCGTACAGCGATCGAGGTGCTGCACGCCCAGCGGATCGGCCACGGTACGACGCTGCTGGACAGCGCCGCGATCACGCAGTTAGTGCTGGATCGCGGCGTCGTCATCGAGAGCTGCCCGACCTCCAACATGCAGACAGGCGCCATCGAGTCGCTGGGCGCGCACCCGATCCCAAAGTGGCTGGCGCGCGGGGTCAAGGTCTGCGTCAACACCGACAACACGCTGCTGTCGGACATTACGCTGCCTGAAGAGCTGTCGAGGGTCGCGGCCATCGACTGCATGACCGCCGACGGGCTTCACACCTGCATCGCCACAGGCCACGCCGCATCATTCAAGCGATAGGGAAAGCGCACGCTTCCTGCGTGCATGTGTCCGACCCTTCATGGGTTAATTTAGAAACTGCTCGACACCACCAGAATCGAGAAGACGGCAACCGCCAGAATTACCACCACTTTGAAGTATGTAGCCAGCGGGAACGTCATGCCCGAAGCTGTTGCAGAACGCGTTCCAATATGACGAAACGCGTGACTACACTGGATTACGGCGACTAGGCGGCGCTTGTGGAGCGCAAAACGTGTTTCATTTTGCAACAAGCGAAACAGATCGAGAATCCGACGCACTGAGCCGTATCGGTCTCATTTTGCCCCGTCAAATTGAGACACTGTCCACAGGCAACCTCTCAGCGCCACCGAGTCTTGGTGCCGCAGATGGTGAGACTGCGCGTGGTCGTGTACGACTTGTAGTGAGCGGTCTTTCGCGCGACCTCGGACATAGGCGCCGCATAACTCTCGGCGTCGCGATCCAGGTCGGTCGCGATCCGGCTCATCACCACATCTCCATCGGCAAAGCCACGGATGCGTGCAGCCATCGCTCTCAGCCGATCGGCAGCGCCCTGATAAGCATGATCGCGGTTCATGATCGCCGCCTTCTCGCGCGCTCGCGCCGCATACAGGCGTGCCGCAAACCGCTGCACCTCCACGTCGCGCGGCTGGCGTCGGTTGGTCTCCGCGTCGGCACGTTCGAAGCGGGTTTGGGCGGTCGCCCCCCCCAACACATTGCCGCTGTCGATCAGCTCGAGCACGACCGGCAGGACCGCCGGCAGCTCGCCCTTTGGCAGCTCGAGCGCCACACCCAGCTCCAGTACCTGATCCGAGACCAGGTCCGGCAGCAGGATGTCCGCGCAATGATCGCCGCGTCGCGCCTCGTACGGCCCGATCACGGACACGCGCGCGCCACCCGGCGCTCGCACACGCAGCACCACATCGCGACACACCACCTCCAGCGCGTCGCCCAGCTCCTGCGAGATCAGCGCCGGGATACGCGACGGCTCGTCGATGAAATAGAAGGAGCCGCCACCCGAGTCCGCCATGGCGCCCAACAGGCCTTCATTGAAATCCGCGCCCACCCCAAACGTGGACGTGGAGACGCGCCGACGCCTTAGCTGCTGCGCGTGATGCGCCAGCTCATTGCTGTCGGTCATGCCTTGATTGGCCAGCCCGTCGGTCAAAACCAGGCAGCGCGCAAGCGTCTCGGCCCCCAGCCCATCCGCTATTTGCGCACACCCCGCCAGCCAGCCGGCGCCGATGTCCGTGCTGCCACGGGCGCCGATTGTATCCAGCTGCGCCAACGCCGTGCGCCGCGCGTCATGCGTCGCGGTCGCAAGCGGCGCCACCACCTCGTATTCGTGGTCGTACACCACGACGGCAAATCGGTCGGCCGGCGTCAGGCGCTCCAGCGACCGCTCGATCGCGCGCTTGGCCAGCTTGAGCTTGGTGCCCGCCATCGACCCCGAGCGGTCCAGCACAAAGGCCACCGAGACGGGCGGGCGGGGCGTATCTGTGTCTGCTTTTGGCGCCTGCACGACCACCTTCAACAGCCGGCGGCTGCTGGTGTCGCGCTCGACGCATTTTCGATCCGGCGTGATCGTCAGTGTCATGTGTTGTTGTCCCCCTTCGTAAACAATGTCCTCGCGACCTCGAGCAACCGCTCCAGGCGCTTATTTTCAATACGCGACAGCGGCCGCCTGACGTGGACCTCCACGTTGGGCGACACCGTGACGCGCTCCCACGTCGACCGCTCGGCATGCGCGGTCTGCGGTGGGTGAGACGGCGGTCGTGACCCGCCGCCCACAGTGTGTCCTCGGCTGCGCGCGCCGGACTCCAACAGCGTGCGCACGTAGTCTGCGGCCGACTCCTCTTGCGGTGGATCGGCCTCGGGCGCTTGTTGTGGAGCCGCCTTGATCACCAATCCGGTGATCTCGTCGTCGGTCAGCGAGGCCAGCCGGTCGCGAATCGCAGCCAGAGGCAGGTGCTCTTCCTGAAGCGCCTTGATCAGCCGCAGCCGATTGAGATGGCCGCCACTGTAACGGGCTCCGCGTCCCGATCCCGGCGATACCAGCAGCCCCTGCTGTATGTAATAGCGTACGGTGCGTGGTGTGACCTCCGCGTGCTCGCAGACTTCAGACAGCGTGAACTCGTTCTTGGTAGCGTTCATTTCCGAATCGGAATGTGCCAGTCGAACGTGGCACTGTCAACTTAAGTCTATCGGAGGGCTCTCAGTCGCGCGTTCCTGTGTCGTGGAGGATCGATCCCCACAAGAACATCTGGCCCGGTTCGATGACGCGGGGGATGCGCTCGTTCTCACTGTGATGCTTCTTGTAGACGTGCACCACCAGCTCGCTGCAGTAGTACCTGTCCTTGCTCCCGCCACCGACTGTTCCCAGGAAATCGTAGGGCTTGCCGACGAGCTTGGCGGCTGCCCGAACGGCCCTGACCCCGCGCTTGTCAGTCCACCACTTGGGCCGGATGATCAGCAGTCGGTGCACGCTGTGGACAAAGTCGCGCAGCGGCCGTTTGCGCACACCCGAAGCCACCGCCTCGATCACCTGGCCGCTCGCCTTGTCAAACAGGGCCGCGTGGCTGAGCGGCAGGTTGGTCGTGGCCACTACCAGGTTGTCAAAGCCGTTGTATCCGCGTACCACCAACCAGTCGCCGTCGGCGGCCGTCTCGGTGACCAGCTTCGTCCAGGCCTCGGTCTGCTCCGTACGCTGGGGCTCTGGCGGCGGCTTGATGATCAGGCGATGCCCGCATGCCGTGGTGAGCACGGTCAGCAGGCCAACAACGAGTAGGCGGACCATGCGCGCCAGTGTAGCACTCAACCTGTCGATCCTGCTTCTGCTGGCCGCCTCTGCGGTCGCGTGCGGCGACGACACCGATCCGCCCCCCGCGGCCGTGTGTACGTCGGAGCTGCCGAGCGTGCAAATCAGAACCTGTGACGGCGAGTGGCACGACATCAAGAGCCTGGCATGCGGCCATCCGCTGACCCTCGTCGACGTCGGCGTCGCCCTGGAGCCGCATTGCATCGAAGCGACGGACGCCTACGCCACCGACCCCGAGTACGCCGAGCTGAAGGCCAAGGGCCTCAACATCATTCAGGTCTTCCTGATCACCGAGGACAATGGCATCCCAACCAAGCCGTGGTGTCAGAAGTTTGTGGAGGACCACAAGATCGACTTCATGTTTGCGATGGACCCCTATCTCGACACCCGCAAGGAGCTGGCGCCTCAGCTGCCGGCGAACATCGTGCTCGATGCGCAAGGCGAGATCATCTACAGCTGGAACGGGATCATCCCCGACGACAAGCTGGCCCAGCTCAAGGAGCTCTTGTAGGGCTGCCACGCAGCGGGATCAGCACCGCAAGAAACGCAACCGACAGCACCGTACCGATGCCGAAGGTCCACGCGTATCCGACGGCGCCGGCCACCACCCCCGACAGCAGCGACCCGGGCGCCTTGCCCAGCACCTCCAGCGCCGCCAGTGCCGTGTAGTGTGTTGCCCCGATGGTGCGGTCGACGCGCGCCATCATGAACGCAAACGTGCAAGTGGTCAGCATACCGCCAAAAAAGTGCTCGGCGCAGGTCACCAGGATGACGCCGGCCGCGGTTGGCGTCCCGAGCGCAAGGCCCCACTCGCCGAACAGCGGCAGCACGCGCAGTGTGGCGGCCAGCGCCAGGGCGTTCCAAATAGGTCGCCGCACCGCGAGCACCCCGCCTGCGATAGACCCCGCTATGGAGAACGCCATGCCCCAGGTGCCGACCCACAAGCCGATCCGGTCGGGCGCGAAGTCCGCGTCCACCAGAAACGGCTTGAACATCACGTCGATCATCGACTCCCCGAACTTGTACGTGAGTACGAACACCACGAGCCATCGGCTGCCGGGCAGGCACACGACCCGCCACAGCTGCAGGGCGATGTCGCGTACGGAGCGCCGTTTGGTCAGGCGATCGTCAGTCGCCGTCGGCTCGCGATAGGCCAGCACGATCATCAGGGCGACACCGATCAGCGCGGTCATGGCCAGGAAGAGCCCGCGCCAGCCGATCCATTGGCTGGCCCACACCAGCAGCCCACCGCCCGTGAGCATGCCGATCTTGTAGCCCACGACCTGAGCAGCGTTGCCCGGACCCAGCTCCTCGGTGGACAGCAGGTCGACGGCCAGGCCATCCACGGCGATGTCCTGGGTCGCCGCAAAGAGATTCATCAGAAAGACGAGCACCAGCAGCAGCGCCGTGTTGTCCGCCGGCACCGCGCTGGCGATCGCACAGGTGGCCATGAGCCCCGCTTGCATCGGCACGATCCACGACTTGCGACGACCGAAAGCGGCGCTGAAATACCTGTCGACAAACGGCGCCCACAGCGCCTTGAGAATCCACGGCGCCGCCAACGCGCCCAGAAAGCCGATCGCTTCCCGGGACACCCCGTGCGTGCGCAGGTAGACGGGCAGCGCAATCGCCTGAAAACCAAACGGCAGCCCCTGCACGAAGTACAGCGTGGAGAGCAGACCTATCTTGCGCGCGGATACCATCGCGCCGGCGAGGGTAGCCCATAGATTGACAGGCCCCCACCCCTGGGGCAGCGTGACGTCGTGGTTCGAGTGGTCCCAATCTCATTGCTCGCGGTGCTCTGCCTCAGCTTCGGCTGCAAGGAGCTGCCGAACCCCGAGACGGACGAGGTGGCGCGCATGCTGCGCTATTTCGACAGCGTGCAGCGCCCCGACGGCCAGGATCTGCCGCTGGAGCGCTTCTTTGCCTGGACAGCGGAGCGCGACGCGGGAGCGCGGCCCGCCGACGTGATGACCGAGGACCTGCAGGTGCTCGTCGATCAGCAGCGGCTGTTGGTGGCGCGCATCAAACGCATCCGCACCACGTCCAAAGACGGCCTGGCCGTGCTCGAGGCCTATCTGGGCGCCCACATCGACGGACACCGCGCCCTGGAGCAGGTGCTGAACGCGCGCCGGTTGGGTGACGCGGCGGGGGTCAGCCGCGGCGAGAAGGCGATACGTACGGCGTTCACGGCCCTGCGCGGCGCCCGAGCGGTGCGAACCGAGGTCACCGAGCGGCTCGGCGTGCAGTTGAAGCCGCCACCGGGGCCCAGGGGCGGCCCGACGGACAAGAAAAAGGGCACCTGATGGTGCCTCGCCGGCCCGCGCTGTTCCAACGCTTCGAGCAGCTGGACGGCGTGCTGCCGTTCGCGTCGATCGCGCGGGCGCCTTCTCCAGTCACCGAGCTGTCGGCCCTGGCCAACCGCGCCGGCGCCACCGATCTGTGGGTCAAGCGCGACGATAAGCTGTCCAAGAGGTATGGCGGCAACAAGGTGCGCAAGCTGGAGTGGATTGTGGGCGACGCGCTGCACCAGGGCGCCGAACGGCTGCTGACGGTGGGCGTCGTCGGCTCCAATCACGTACTGGCGACGACGGTGCATGGGCAGGCGCACGACCTCGCAGTGGAGGCGGTCCAGTTTCCGTGCCCGCCATCCGACCACGTCCGCCGGTCAGCGCGAGCGGCCGAGGCGCAGGGCGTGCTGGTTCATTGGGCGCCGAGCAAGCTGGCCCTGCCGTTTGTTCTTGGCGCGCACCGCCTGCAGGGGCGCGTGTCGAAGGTGCTGAAGAAGCGGTATTACGTGCCGGGCGGCGGCTCCAGCGCGGTCGGGGCGCTGGGTTACGTGGACGCGGCGCTCGAGCTGGCCGATCAGGTGGATGCGGGTGAGCTGCCTGAGCCCGCACAGATCTTTGTGGCCAGTGGCACGGGTGGGACGCAGGCGGGGCTGTTGGTCGGCTGCGCGCTGGCCGGAATGAAGACGCAGGTGATCGGCGTGCGCGTGGTCGACCGGCTGGTCTGCAACGCACGCTCGATACGGCGCCAGGCGGCCGCCTGCATCGGCCTGCTGCGACGCGCGGGGCTCAAGAGCGCGCTCAAGAGCGGCGCGGTGAGGTCCGGCGACATCCACCTGATCCACAGCGCCATCGGCGACGGCTTCGGCACGCCGACGCGCGCCTCCGACGAGGCGGTGTCCCTGGCAGCCGACGTGGAGCAGCTGCCTTTGGACCCGATCTACACCGGCAAAGCGATGTCGGCGATGTTGCGCCATCTGCTGGACAACCCGGCCACGCGGAAGACCCCGACGCTGTTTTGGAACACCTGCTCGTCGGCGCGGTTAGAGCGTCTGACACGGGACGTGGACCTGGCCACCGACGGCCCACAGGGATATCGAGACTTCCTGCGGTTGCGCTGAGCGCCCACTTTCGCTAACAAGGCCCCACAACTGAGATCCACCCTATAAAGAGGTGCGCCCGTGTCCATCGCCCAACTCGCCGTCAACACAATCAAGGGCCTGGCCATGGACGCCATTCAAAAGGCCAACTCCGGACACCCCGGCATGCCCATGGGCATGGCGGACGCCGCCACCGTGTTGTGGACCCGCTTTCTGAAGTTCAACCCGGACGAGCCTCTGTGGCCCGACCGAGACCGCTTCGTGCTGAGCGCGGGGCACGGCTCCATGCTGCTCTACTCGCTGCTGCACCTGTGCGGCTACGAAGACATGACCATGGAGCAGCTGCAGTCGTTCAGGCAGTGGGGTTCGAAAACGGCGGGACACCCCGAGTTCGGCTTTGCGGGCGGCATTGAGACCACGACCGGACCGCTGGGTCAGGGCGTGGGCAACGCGGTGGGGATGGCGATGGCCGAGAAGCTGCTGGAGGGCCGCTACGGCTCCAAGCTGGTCGACCACTACACCTACGCGATCGCGGGTGACGGCGACCTGATGGAAGGCGTGGCCAACGAGGCGGCGTCGCTGGCGGGGCACCTGGGCCTGTCCAAGCTGGTCGTGCTCTACGACGACAACGGCATCACGATCGACGGCAGCACCGAGCTGACCTTCAGCGAGAACGTGGTCGCGCGCTTTGCGGCCCTGGGCTGGCAGACGCAGACCATCGACGGCCACGATCACGACGCGGTCGCCGCGGCCATCGAGGCGGCGCACGCGGACGACGCGCGACCGAGCCTGATCGCGTGCAAGACCCACATCGGGCACGGCTCTCCCAACAAGCAGGACAAGTCGGCTGCCCATGGATCGCCGCTGGGCGACGCGGAGATCGCGCTGACCAAGCAGGGCATGGGTTGGCCGGATGAGCGCTTCTACGTGCACCCCGAGGTGCCGGCGTACTTTGGTCAGGCCGCGGATCGCGGGCGCGCGCATTATGCGACCTGGCAGGCCAACCGGGACGCCGCGGGCGACGGCGTGGTCGGCAAGTTGGACGCACAGCTGGCGGACGAGCTGCCGGCGGGCCTGTGGGACAAGCTGCCTGAGTTCGAGGCGGGCAAGGGGCTGGCGACGCGCAAGGCGAGCCTGGCTGTGCTGAACGCGATCTGCGACGACCTGCCGCAGCTGCTGGGCGGCAGCGCGGACCTCGCCGGCTCCAAC
Source organism: uncultured Myxococcales bacterium (assembly GCA_964545715.1). Lineage (GTDB taxonomy): Bacteria > Myxococcota_A > UBA9042 > CAZJHX01. The sequence goes on along the minus strand of CAZJHX010000095.1, from coordinate 21,897 downwards.
GGCACGCCGCTCAAGGCTTATGGTGACGTCTCCGCCGACAACTTCGGTCCCGAGGCGCGCAACGTAAACTACGGCATCCGCGAGCATGGGATGGCGGCGATCATGAACGGGCTCAGCCTGCACGGCGGTGTTCGTCCGTACGCGGGCACGTTCCTGGTCTTCAGCGACTACATGCGCCCCTCGGTACGGCTGGCGGCGCTCATGCATCAGCCGGTGGTGCACGTGTGGACGCACGACAGCGTGTTCCTGGGCGAGGACGGCCCCACGCACCAGCCGGTCGAGCACGCGATGGCGCTGCGACTGATTCCCAACCTGTACGTCATCCGCCCGGCCGACGCCAACGAGACGGCCGCGGCCTGGCGGCTGGCGCTCGAGCGCAAGACCGGGCCCAGCGGACTGCTTTTGACGCGGCAGGGCGTGCCGACGCTGTCCGAGGCCAGCGCTGAGGGCGTGATGAAGGGCGGGTACGTACTGCGCAAGGAGCGGGGCGACACGCCGGACGTGATCCTGATGGGCACGGGCTCGGAGATCAGCGTGGCGCTCGGCGCGGCGGACGAGCTGGCGAAGAGCGGCGTGGACGCGCGGGTGGTCAGCCTGCCGTGCTTCAAGCGCTTTGACGAGCAGGATGCGGCCTATCGCGACAGCGTGCTGCCACCCAGCGTGACGAAGCGCGCGTCGATCGAGGCGGGCAGCACGACGGGCTGGGAGCGGTACATCGGCACCGGCGGTATCGCGCACGGCATCGACCGCTTTGGAGCCAGCGCGCCGCACACGACGATCGCGCAGAAGTGGGGCTTCACCGCAGAGGCGTTTGCCGCCAAAGTCCGCGCCTACCTGGGGTAGCGCTCAGCCCGCTTTGATGGGGATGACGCGTGCGGGCGGCGCTTCGTCGACGACCAGCATCGTGTCATCGGCCAGCTTCTTCCAGCCCTTGCCGGCGGGCTCCATGCCGGCGACCACGACCGTTGCGCGCACGTGCTCGCTGCCCGCCACGACGCCGTCTTTGTGGCGTCGACCTTCGGGCGCGCCTTTGACGGAGCGGTGATAGACGCCCATATCGCCCTTGTGCACCACGAGCGCACGCCGGCCGCCGGTCAGGACCGCGGCGTAGGACTTGAAGTCGTCGCTCTCCAGCGGATCGAGCACGCCGGCGATCGCCTGGCGGATGACTTCGGGCTCGGGAATGCGGGCGCGGCCGACCAGAGTGCGCAGCATTCGGCACATGATCAGGTTGGCGGCCCGCTCGAGGTCACTGTGACCACGCACGTTGCGCATCAAGAAGTCCGACTCAAAGGCGTCGTCAGGCTGAGGCACCGCCGGGCACGTGTCGCCGGTCATGGCGAAGACCCAGCCCTTGTGCCTGAACGGCTGGGTGTTTTGAGGGCGGAAGACCTCTCCCGGCGTGCAGTCCAACGTCGCCAGGACCCTTGTGGAGCGCAGGTCGGGGCCGATCATGTCGGGCACCCGCGTGCCGGCCGACACTTTTCGCTTCAGCGACAGCACCTCGATGTCCGACGCAAAGATAGAGGCGCCATAGATCCCGTTCGCCGGCGCGACCAGCTGTTCGGGGGAAAAACCCGCTGCAGCGTGGACCGCCGGGATGAGTTTTCGATCGTTTGTCGTGACCAACCACATGCTGTCCTCCAGTGTACCTCAACAATGTTTCTCCGTGTTTGCGGGGCTCTTTGAAACCACCGTTGACTTCGCTGTTTATTGGGACCAAAAATCCAACGATGGGACTTATGACCTCCTCCCCGATGCACGGCGGATCGCCGGCTAATCTCCACGCCGAGAGAGCAATCCTCGGCGCCTTCCTCAAAGACACCAGTCTGATCGCGCTATACGAGGACCGCCTCGCGCCCGAGGACTTCTACCAGGAGCCGCATCGTCACGTGTATGCGGCCATCACGGGCGTGCAGGCGCGCGCAGAGCCCGTGGACCTGGTGACGGTCGGCGAAGAGCTGAGCACCGCCAACAAGCTGGACGCCATCGGCGGTCCGGTGTTTCTCGCCCGGCTGCTGGACGACTGCGCGACGACGGTGGGCATCGAGCGCCACATCGACATCGTGGCGACCAAGTCGCAGCTGCGGCAGATGATCACGGCGGCCACCGAGATCGCGACCGAGGGCTACGATCCGGAGCTGAACAAAGACGAGTTCTTCGACTCGGCGGAGGCCAAGATCTTCGACGTGCTGAACGGCGGCAAAAAGCAGCCGACCCAGCACATCGAGGTGGTCATGAAAGGGACCATGGAGATGCTGCGCAAGCAGCTCGAGCAGGGCGGGGAGATGGCCGGCATCCCGACCGGCTTCGTCGAGCTGGACAACCTGACGATGGGCCTGCAGCGCACCGACCTCATCATCGTCGCCGCGCGTCCCGGTATGGGGAAGACGTCGTTTGCGATCAGCATGGCCATCAATGTGGCGCTCCATCAGCACAAGAGCGTGGCGCTGTTCAGCCTGGAGATGGGGGCCGAGCAGCTGGCCATGCGTATGATGGCGTCCGAGGGGCACGTGAACCTGAAGGACGTCCGCGGCGGCAAGCCCTCCATGGAGGACTTTCGGCGGCTGACGGAGGCCATGGGCCGGCTGAGCCAGTCCAACATCTACCTGGATGACAGCGCGTCGCTGTCTTTGGCGGACGTGCGCACGCGCTGCCGGCGCCTGAGCTTGAACAGACAGGGCGGCGGGCTGGATCTGGTGGTCATCGACTATCTGCAGCTGATGCGGCCCAGCTCCGCGCGCATCCCGCGTGAGCAGCAGATCTCCGAGATGAGTCGCGGTCTGAAGACGTTGGCCAAAGAGCTGAAGATTCCGGTCATCTGCTTGTCGCAGCTGAACCGTGGTTTGGAGTCGCGCCAGGACAAGCGGCCCATTCTCAGCGACCTGCGTGAGTCCGGCGCCATCGAGCAGGATGCGGACATCATCATGTTCGTCTACCGCGACGAGGTGTATAACCCGGACAGCGAGGCCAAAGGCGTCGCGGAGATCATCGTCGGCAAGCAGCGTAACGGCCCGTGCGGCACTGCGAACCTGGCGTTTATCGGCAAGTACACAAAGTTCGGCAACGCAAGCCGGGGGTCGGAGTTCTGAGAGACATGGATGACATGAAGTTGGTCCTGGATGCGGCGCGTTTCGCGGCCGAGCACCACCGCCTTCAGCGACGAAAGGGAGACGGTGTCGGCGAGCTGAACCTCAAGACGCCCTACATCAACCACCCGCTGACGGTGGCGCAGGAGATCGCCGTGACGGGGGGCATGACGGACGCAAACGTGATCGCGGCCGCCATCCTGCACGACACCGTCGAGGACACCGACGCGACTGAAGCGGACCTGCGTGGGCGCTTCGGCGACGTGGTGACCGACCTGGTCATGGAGGTCACCGACGACAAGTCGCTGGAGAAGATGGAGCGCAAGCGGCTGCAGGTAGAGCACGCGCCACATCTGTCCCGCGGCGCAGCACACGTGAAGCTGGCCGACAAGATCAGCAACGTGCGAGACCTTCTGGACGACACGCCGCCGTCGTGGACGCTGGAGCGCATTCGAGAGTACTTCGACTGGGCAAAGTCGGTGATCGACCCGCTGCGGGGGACAAATCCGGCGCTGGAGGCCGCGTTCGACGCGCTCTACGCCAAGCGTCCCTGAACCTGATCGGGGTGCTGCCACACCTCGTGGGCGCCTGCGTATTCGAGCGCCGCCGCCGCGTCCGCGTTTCCACCTGAGATGCCGATGGGCACGCAGCCCGCCGCTATCGCCGCGCGCATGTCGTCCGGCGTGTCGCCCACGTAGGCCGTGCGACCTCCCGACAGCCCGAGACGCCGCATGGCTTCGAGCACGCACCACGGATCCGGCTTGCCGCGCGCGCCGGCCTCGACCACGTCGTCGTGCGTGACCAGCGCACCAAACGCGGACGCGATCTGAAAGCGGTCCAGCGCGTAAGTCGCCTCTTCTCGCGGGCGCCCGGTGGCGATGCCCACGGGGCAGTCGAGACCGCGCACCACCTTCGGGTCGATGATGAGCGTCTCGCGATCGATGAAGCGGGGCGGCCCCAGATAATAGTGCTGAAACAGGTCATGAATCGCGCCGCCGGGCCCCAGGTGGCCGGCCTCGGTGCCCAGGACCGCGTCCACCGCTTGGAGACCGCCACCAGCGTCCGTCAGCGCTGCTTCATACGCGGCGATCTCGAAGCGCTCGCCAAGCGCTGCGACGCCACGCACCAGCGCGCTGCTCAGATCCCAGTCGTTGTTGAAGCCGCCGGCTCGCTTGAGCGCCTCGGGCCACGATTTGTCGACCGGCGGCGGCGCCAACCCGAGCTGATCCACGACAAAACCGCGCACGGTGGCCACGATCACGGCGCGATAGGAGTCCGCCGCGTCCACGAGGACGCCGTCCATGTCGAATATGATGGCTTGGAAGCCGGCGGGCACGCGCGCGGTCAGGCGGAGTGGGCGAGCTGCGTCATACGGCTGACGACGCGCTCGAGACGGGCGCACAGCTCTTGCGTCTGCTCGATCGTGCCGACGCTGATGCGCACATAGCGCTCCAGCTGCGGCTCCAGGCTGCGATCCCGGATGTACACCTTCTCGTCTTCGCACAGCTGCACGAAGGTGCCGGCGTGCGGCACTTTGACCATCAGGAAGTTGGCGGCCGTCTCGCGCGCCTCCATCCCGTGCTCGGCAAACCACTGCGCCAGGATCGGCTTCGCGCGCGAAACCTCGTTGACGTAGGAGTACAGGTACTCCATGTCATCCAGCGCTGCTGTCGCCGCGATCTGCCCCAGCACGTTGACCGACTTGGGGTTGAAAATGCGTCGCACGTCGGTGATTACGGCCTGCGGCGCCAGCATGTAGCCGACACGCAATCCGGCAATACCGAAGCTCTTGGAGAAGGTGCGCGTGACGACGACGTTGGAGTACGTCTCCACCAACTCGGCTGCAGAGACCCCCGAGAACTCGTAGTAGGCCTCATCCACGATGACGACGGCCTGGGGCACTTTGCGGGCAATGCGCGCCACGACGGCGGCCGGCCACACGATGCCGCACGGGTTCGAAGGGCTGACCAGGTACACGATCTTCGTGCGGAAGCTGAGCGCCGCCATCACGGAGTCCAGGTCCATTTCGAAGGGCTGCGCGCCATAGACCTGCTTGATGCGGGCACCGCGCGCGCCGGCGTACGCCAGGAAGTGGGTGTAGGTCGGGGACGGGACGACAACCTCGTCGCCCGGGTCCAGATACGTCTGACAGAGCACGTCCAGCGCGGCGTCCGAGCCACTCGTGACGAGGATGGAGTCGCGCGACACGCCGGTGTAGTTCACCAGGCTGTCGGTCAAAGCGGAGGCGTGCTGATCGGGATACCAGTTGAGGTGGTGGGTGTTCTTCAAAAACGCGTGAATGCGCTCCAAAACAAGCTCGGAGGGCGCCAGCGTAGACTCGTTCCAGTCGAGCTTCATCGGCTCCGGATCACCGTGCGGGTCGATGCGCTCCAGCGACGACGCGGGCCGGTAAGGCCGCAGAGACGCCGCCGACTTGGAAGGTGCCGGGGCAGCTTCCGTCGCGCGGGCCGTTATCTCAGCCGTCGGCCTCCAAGGAGGTGTCATAGATAAAAACTCCTGTAACTACGAGCACTTCGCGCTGATTCGCCAGACGACCCCAATTGCGGCCTTACTCTGGCATCGGGTTTCAAACGCTGTCAAGGACATCAGTCCCCACCCGCTTTAGAAATGAAGCACGATTCATGCCACCATCACGGCCATGTCCGGTCTGGAACCAGACGCGCCCGCCCCGGTCCCGCGCCACAGGTTGATCGTCGTCATCCTGCTCGTGATGACGGCGCTGCTGACGTGGTGGCTGTTCAAGCTGAGCAACGAGCACCCCGTCGACCTCAAAGGGCGCGCCACAACCGAGCGCGGTCCGCTGCACGTCGATGAGCAGCAGAACATCGATCTCTTCAAGGACGGCGCCCCGTCGGTTGTCTACATCACCAGCCTGCAGCTGCGCCGAGACCGGATCAGCATGAACGTGATGGAGATCCCGCAGGGCACCGGCTCCGGCTTCGTGTGGGACGACTCCGGCCACATCGTGACCAACTTCCACGTCATCGCGGAGGCGGAGGCGGTGTCGGTCACGCTTTGGGACCAGTCGGTGTTGCGCGCCAAGGTCGTCGGCGTCAACGCGGACAAGGACCTGGCGGTGCTGCGTGTGGAGGTCCCGTCCGAGAAGCTGCGCCCCATTCCCGTCGGCACGTCCAACGATCTGCAGGTCGGGCAGAAGGTGCTGGCCATCGGCAACCCCTTCGGCTTCGACCATACGCTGACCACAGGGGTCATCAGTGGTCTTGGCCGCGAGATCCTGTCCAAGAACAACCGCCCCATCACAGGCGTCATCCAGACCGACGCGGCGATCAATCCCGGCAACTCCGGCGGCCCGCTGCTGGACTCCGCGGGACGGCTCATCGGCGTCAACACCGCCATCTTCAGCCCCACCGGCGCTTATGCCGGGCTGGGCTTTGCCGTGCCTGTCGACACCGTGAACCGCCTGGTACCTCAGCTCATCCGCTACGGGCGCGTCATCAAACCCGGGCTGGGCGTCGGCGTCTTCGAAGACGCGTTCGTCCGCCGCCTCGGCCTGCGCGGGGTCCTGATCCGGGTGGTCGGCCCCAACAGCGCGGCCGCCAAAGCGGGTCTGCGCGGCACCCGGCAGGACGTCTTTGGAAAGGTGATTCTGGGCGACATCATCCTGGCGGTGGGCGACGACGAGATAAGCACTTCGATCGATCTCTTCCGCGCGCTGGACCAGTACAAGGTCGGCGACAAGGTCACGCTCGCAGTCGGGCGCGGCCAGAGCAAGCTGAGCGTGCAGCTGACCCTGCAGGCGTTGAACTAAAGCCCAAGCTCCCGCTTCAGGATCTCTACGGCCCACGCCTGGCGCGCGTCTTCGATCTCGGGCGACTGCACCACCACATCGGTGACCGCCTCGCTGTCGAACATGTGCAGCAGCGACAACACGACCATGCCCAGACGGTCCGGATCGGCGACATCGCCCCCGATCGCCTGCGCGACATCCAAGATCGCGAGTTCGAACCGCCTCAACGACTCGGCCACCTGGACACGCAATTCGAAGTCGGTGCGGGCAGCCATCATCACCTCGCGCCAGGCCGAGCTCTCGGCTGACCGGCACGCCTGACGCAAAAACGCCACCAGCCCCGGCAGCGCGCTCTCGGACGCGGGCCCGGCAGCGGTGAACTGCGCAAACGTGGCCAGGTGCTGTTGCTCCACCGCCTGGGTCGCCGCCGCAACAATGGCGATGCGCGACCGAAAATGGCGAAAGAGCGCCCCCTGTGAGACCCCCGCACGCGTGCAGATCTCGGCGATAGACGTGGCGCGGTATCCGACCTCGGCCAGCGACGCGATCGTGGCGTCGACCAGCTTGGCCATCGTGCCCTCACGGCGCTCCTTTTGCGTCCGGCGCGGCGCAGCCATCTAGATGTCCTCGGCAGAAATGGTGACACATAGGCGCGGACGGCTCGTCGCCTCGCAAGGCGGACGAGCGAAGGCGGGGTGGTGCCCCGCCGAGCGAGAGCGAAGCGATCCAACGCAGCGAGGCGGCGAGGCGGCCCGCCAATGGGTCACCATTTCTGCTGAGGACATCTAAGCCGCCACCGCTGCGGCCCGCTCCACCGACTCGATCGGCGTCCGGTCCGTCTTTGTTGCTTGCAGAAAGCGGCCGAATCGCTGCTTTCCGAACGCGGCGGAGTACGCGCCGTCATTCCACAGCACGCTGCCGCCCACCAGCGTGGCCTTGACCGCGCCGTCGTTGCGACGAACCATGCGCCGCAGGCCGCCCAGCTCCGGCATGGCCGCCTCGTGATAGCCGTCCAGGCTGTCGTCCAGCCCCCTGGGGTCGATGATCGCAAGGTCCGCGCGCGCACCGACCTGCAGCGTGCCGGCGTCCAGACCAAACCACTGCGCCAGCTCGCTGGTCAGCCGGGCGACCGCGCGGCCGATGCTCATGATGGGCCGCCCCGCCTCGTGGGAGCGCTGCACCATCCTCAGCAGCTGTGGCCCAAAGTTGTAGAAGCCCATGTTTCGCAGGTGCGCGCCCGAGTCCGAGAAGCCGATCTGCACGTGCGGGTTGGACACCAGGCGCTCCAGCACCTTGGGCCGGTGGTTTGCGATGACCGTCTTCCACCTGAAGCGGTCGCCGTACTCGCACACGAGGTCCAGAAAGGCGTCCGCCGGGTGGATGCCGCGCTGGTCCGCCACGCCGCCGACGGTCATGCCGACGACGGACTCATCCGGACAGCCGACGATGTGCGCGTCGTGGAAGTCGCGATGCCAGACCCGCGGGCTGAAGCGCTTTTCGTAGTCCTTGCGGAAGCGCCGCCGGTACTCTGTCGTACGCAGCAGGTCGTTGCGCTCGAGCTGGTCGCGCAAGTGCATCGCCTCGGCGCCGGCGCCAAACTCCTCAAAAACCACGAGATCGATGCCGTCCGCGTAGATCTCAAACGGCATCGGCAGCGTCTGCCACCGCAGATCGGCGCGCAGGAAGCGGTTGATCCAGCCCGTCACCGGACCGAGCCCCGGCGCGATCCACGGCGTGGCCTTGGGATCCGCGCCGGAGATCAGCGTCGTCTTCAGAGCCTTGCGCCACGGCAGCGCCATGCTCGATAGGAAGAAGAGCACCATGTTCACTTTCGTGTTCAGGTTGGGCGCGCTCTGCAGCACCCGATCGCGGTCTCGCAGCACCTTGTGCAGCCTGCGGTACTCCCCCCACGTTGCAAACGTCGACGGCAGCGGCTGCGAGCGAAAGCGGTCACCGTCCAGCTTGTCCCAGGGGTTGGTCATGGTGGACATGCCGATGAAGCCGGCGTCCAGCGCGTCTTCCAGGCGCTGTCCCATCAAGGCGTGCTCGTCACGCGAGGGTCGCTGGCCGCGGGTAACCGAGCGGCCCAGCCCCATGACCGACGCGCGGATATCCGAGTGCCCGATCAGGCTCGCCACATTGGGGCCCAGCGCGCTGTTGTTGAGACGCTCGACCCAGCCGGCGGGCGTATCCCAGTCTTTGTTGGCCTGCAGGGCGGGCAGCACGTGCTCTCTGGGCAGCGCCTCGACCCGCGAGAACAGGTCCGCGCAGTCGACCGCGTCGCTGTAGACGGTGCTCAGCGAGCAGGACCCGGTGACAACGGTAGTGACGCCGTGGCGAACCGACTCCGAGAGCCCCGGGGCAAACAGCAGCTCCGCGTCGTAGTGCGTGTGGATGTCGATGAAGCCGGGCGTGACCCAGGCGCCTTTGGCATCGACGACTTGAGGACATCCCGCCTCGTGCAGCGGCTGCTCCGAGACCGCTTTGACGCAGCCGTCTTTGATGCCGACGTGCGCCTGCACGCCGTCCGCGCCGGACCCGTCGAAGACCAGTCCGCCTTTGATGATGACGTCGAAAGTACTCATGGCGGCACGCTAACAAAGATAGCGAGTGCTCACAATCTTAAAAGAGAGCGAGTGCTCGCTATCTTATTTCTGGTAGGTCACGCGGGTCATGATCTTCTGAAAGTCCTCCAGCGACATCTTGAACTCGCCGTCGTTCTTCTTGTCCTTGTACGTGCCCTCGCCGTGACCCCACGGGTTGCGCAGTGTGACCGTCTTCGTGGCCGGGTCGTAGCCCACGACCGAGTAGGCGTGACCCGTCGGCAGGCCGCTCTTCTTCTGGTTATCCGTCACCTTGCCCGCGATGGCCGCCACCACGACCTTGCCGGTCGACAGCGACTGCTCCAGCGCCTTGCCGGTCTGGTCTGCGGTGGTGTTCTCCATCTTCTCGGTGCGTGCGCCGTCGCCGGTCAGCACATCGATCGGGCCCGCCGCGTGGCCACCACTGATGTCGCCGTAGTCGATCTGGCTCTCGGGGTCGACGTTGTACAGCGTCTTGTCGATGACCGGCCCGATGCTCTTCAGCTTGCCCGGCGGCAGCTCATCCTGCTCCTTCTGCTCGGCGTCGATCGCCTGCTTCTTACGCAGCTGCACGTAGGCCTTCTCCATCACCGGGAACCACAGCCCGTCCTTGCCCGAAGTGCCGTACTTGGCCACCTGGGAGTCCGTCGGCGCGTCCACTGTCATCACATCACCGCTCGGGAACGTGACCGTGTAGGTGCCGTCCTTGTTCTCCGTGATCATGTCCTTGACCTTCTGCGGGTCCTGCTTCGCCAGCGCCGCCAGCGGCGCGATGAAGTAGCAGTCGCCCAGTCCGCCCTGCTTCACCGACTTATAGTCGGGCGGCAGCGTCTTACTCGGGTCACTGGGGTCCTTCTGGAACAAGTCGCGGTTCTGGCGCCCGATCTTGTACCCCTTGCGCCGATGGTCACCCTCGACTCGGTCCAGGTCATACAGCCCGTTGTCGGCCTGCCGGCGGCGGTACTCGTTGAGGTCACCCGCGGACAGCCCCTTGTCCTTGGCCTTGGGGTCGTCATCGTGCAGCTGCCCCGCCTTGGCGACGTGCTTATCCAACGTCACCAGCGCGGCTGCATCCGACTTCTTGATCGACGGATCCTTCATCAGCACTTTGATCTCGTCCGGCGTAATCTTCCCGTCGCCGTTCAGGTCCCACTTGGGGAAGTTCTTCTCAACCCGGCGCGACCACGAGCGCTTGTCCTTGCGCACCAGGTTTCGACGGTCCGCGTCACCGCAATCGTCGGTCAACGTCTGCAGGTCCGCCATCCGGTCGGCGGGCATGTTGGAGAACATCTTGGCGAAGTCTTTTTGTGGCATCGAGCGCATCGCGTCACGGCGCAGATCGTCGGGCAGCGAGCTGATCACGGCCAGCACATCCACGGCGCCCTTCGGTCCCTTGCCCGCCAGCGCGTTGGCCTGGTCCACCGCATCCCGCAGCGTCTTCATCTCGATGTCCTCGGCAAGCTCGTCGGACATCCGCGTCATCTTCTTCTGACCCGTGGCCACGTCGGTCTTGATGACCTTGCGAACCGCAGCGCCCGCCAGCTTGGCGTCAGCGATCGCCTTGTCCGCCTCCGTCCGAATCTGCAGCCGCGCCTTCTTCGCCTGCTCAGCGATGCCCTTGCCCAACGCGATCGCCTCTTCAGCCAGCGCCTTCTTGGCGAGCCGCGCCTGCGTATTGATCTGCTTGGACGCCTTGGCCGCCGCCTGGTCGATGGCCGTGATCGCGGCGTCCGACTTCTGCTTCATCACGGCCGTGCGCCGCGTCACCTCTGCCTCGACCTCCGCGCACGCCGCGTCCACACGGGCGGTCACTCGCGCCGTGGACTCGTCCACCTGCTTGGACACCTCGGCCAGCGTGTCGTCCACCATCTTGGTCAGGTCGGCCACACTGCGCGCCTTGCCCGACTCCAGCTCGTCCAGCGCCGTCCGCGTCCGCTCCTCCAACAGCTGCAGCGACGTCTCGTACTCGTCGACGATCTCCTTGAGCAGCTGCTCTTTGCGCTTATGAATGGCGGCCACGCCGTCCTTCTGCTCTTTGGCGATGGCGTCCAGCGCCGTCTTCTTCTGGGCCTGCGCCTCCTTCAGCATGGTCTTGCGCTCGGTCTGCAGCGCCGCCACCGCGTCCGCCGTCTTCTTGTTCAGCTTGGCGATCGACGTCTCCAGCGTCTTGTCCAGGGATTTGCATGCGCCCTCGGCCTTTGTCTGCAGCGCCACGTCCTTGGCGGCAGCGTCTTTGTTCAGCTTGTCCGCGGTCGCCTTGGCCTTGTCGATGGCGGCCTTGGCGGTCGCCTCGCCTTTGGCCTTGATGCCGGCCGCCCGCGACTTCGCCATCGCCCGCGCGTTGGCCGCCCGGGCCGCGCCCTGGTTCAGCACAGCGGTCTTCTCCGGCCCGTCGGTCATGGTCGCCGCCCTGGCCTGCGCCGCGCTCAGCATCCGGCGCGCCTTGGCCTCGCCCGTCGGAGCCGCCTTGCCCGACTCCAGCCTGGCCGTCTGACGCGCCTTGGCCGCCTCCATGTTGCCCGTCGCGATCACCGACGCCGCCTCGGTTTTGGCAGCCGCCTTTACCCGCGCCCCGTGCGCCTTGGCCTCATTGCGCACGCTGGTCTGCTCGGTTGCATTCTTGGCCGTCAGCGTCTGCGCGTGGGCCTTGGCCGCCGTCTCCAGCGACGTCTTCTTAATGCCGATCAGCCGGTCGATCTCCTGCAGCCGCTGCGTCAGCTTGTCGGTAACAGCCTGGCTCTTCGTCTTGGCCTGCTCGACCATGCGCTCGCGCTCGGTCGTCAGCGTGGTCTCCAGCTTGGTGGTCGCCGTCTCACGCGTGGTGTCCAGCTTCGCGCGCTCGGTCTCCTGGCTCTGCACCAGCTTGCCGCGCAGCTTCTCGACGGTCTGCTCCACCGTCAGCTTGCCGGCCACGGCCTGACCCTTGACCTGCTGCGCGGACGCCCGGCCCTTGCCTTTCAGCTGCGCCGCGGTCTGCGCGCCCCTGGCCAACAGCGCCTGCCGGGCGGCCGCGCCACCTCGCCCCGCGCGGCCCCCCGCCGCCCCCGTCGACCGACCGACCGCCCCGCCCCGCCTGGCCGCGTCCGCCGTCAACTGCGACGCCGTCTGCTCCGCCTGACACCCGGCCTGGCAGCCGGCCTCGGCCACCACTTCGCGCGCGCCATCTGCAGCCTGCTCTACGGCGTCGCCGACGGCGTCCTCGCGCTGCAGAAAACGGGTCAACACCGTCGCCAGCTCAGGCGCCACAGGCTGGGTCACCCGCTTGGCGGTCGTCAGGACGTCGCCCAGGCCAAGCGGATCCGGCCCCGCCTCGGCCCCACACTGGTCACACACCGCGCTGTCGTCTTTGGCTGCGGGATCGCCCTCGGGCGCCACGTCCGGCGTCTCTTCGACGACCGGCTCCAGCTGCGGCACCTCCGGCTTCTGCAGCGCCTCTGCCAGGCTCGGCAAGGCGATTCGAGGCGGGCTCAACGGCGTGACCGGCGTGCGAGGTGCCACCGCGCGCATGGCCACGCTGGCCAACGGCGCGACCGCCGCCACCGTCGGAGCCACCGGCGCGGGAGCGGGCGCGTCGCTGGACTCAGCCGCGGGAGCGTCCTCGCTCACCGTCGGCTCGTCTTCGACCACATGCTGGGGCTCATCGCCACGCGCCGCCAGGCGTCCCAGGCCGCGCCGCTCGTCGGTCGCCAGTGACCGCAGCCCGTGCGCGCCATCCTCCTTCTCGCCCTGCAGGCTGGAATGCAGGGTCTGCCCGGTCGCGCTCAACCGCTGCGAGTGAGCCTGTGAGTGCTCGGCCGACCGCGCCTGCAGCCTATCCGTCAGTCCGGCGAGCGTGGCCTGCCGCGCCCCGGCCTCCGCCTGCAACCCGTTCAAAGATCCGTCCGCACGCGCCTGCAATCGCTCAGCGTCCTGGGGGTCGACGACCGCCTTGGCTCGTTGTGCCAAACGCCCACCCATGCCCGCCATGTCGCCCAGTGCCCGCCCGGTGCGCGCGCCGACCGCGGCCACGCCCGCTGCGGCCAGCGGCGCCAGTCCTGCGGTCAGCTTCTGTGTGGCCCGCTGCTCGATGTCCGGCTCGTTCTCGTGCCGTGCCGGCCCCGCCACCGCGGTCTGCTGCTCCGAGGTCGCGCGCACGATACCCGCGCGATCAGCGATCGCGGTGTCGGCCACGGCGATCAACGAGCCGACGGAGGGAAGACCAAACCCTTCGACCGCTTGCGGGCTGGCCGGCGCGGGCGGCTGCCAGGTCGACTGCACGGGCGCGAGCGGCGCGTGCTCAACCACCGGAACATCCGTAATCGACCGCTTTGGCGCTGGGGCGTCCAACACCGGATCGGGCGCCTGCACAGGCACGATCCCGGGCGAGGCCGCCATCGGCGCCAGCGGCTGCAACACCACGTCGCGCCGCGCCGCGATCACCGGCTCCACGCTGACCGGCACAACCGGCGCCGTCGGCTCGGCTGCCACAGACAGCTGCTGTGCCTGCGCCTGGTATCCAGAGGCCGCCTTGCTGCGCAGCATCCGTCGCGCCATCTGGCGCCGGGAGCCCGCGCAGCCGACCGGGCCGCGCTGCGGTGCCTTCTGCGGCGCGCTTTGAGTGTTGTCCTGGTGGGGATCGGTGCGGGGAAGCGGTGCATTCATATCAGCACGATAGGCGCGGCCCGCCCGGCCAGCCTGACGCCGAAATGACCGTTTTGTGATCACCCGTGCAAAAGTGCAGAAGTTGCACTCAACGCATGTAGGAGTCCGCCTTGCTTGACACCTTCCACAGGTGCGCAGCGCCCGAAGACAGCCTCTCCCTGTAGCGTTTCTGACCGCCGGCATCTCTTGGAACAGGGCTTGCCCCTACAGCGGGGCAACGACTCGTACCTGGAGGTTCACATGACTCGTTCGATGATGATGACGACCGGCGCAGTAGCCGCCCTCTTCTTAGCCGCATGTATCCCACTTGAGCTGACTAGCCAGCAGGGGCCGGGCCAGAAAACACCGCCGTCCTCCGGCGCGCCCCAGAATCTGCCGCAGCCGCCGACGGCTGACAACGATGGTGACAATGGCGGTGAGCCGTCCGGGCCGACGACACCGCAGACCAGCGACGGGACCTGCCCCAGCGACACCTTTATCGACGTCTCGCAGACGGCCGGCGCCGGCGGATCCTATGCGGCCCCGTCGCTGGACGTCAGCTGTACCGACGACACGATGATCGTCAACAGCAACGGCATCCCGCACTACGAGTTCAACCAGATGACGCCGACCGACCTGTCGACTCAGAGCTACAGCTGGGAGATCCCGCTGTCGCCGACGCTGGCGGACGTGCCCAGCGGCATCCCGCTGCTGGGCTCGGTCGGCATCGCGGTCAACGGGCTGCCGTTTTACGGGCCCAACGAGGCCGCCAACCTGGGCTGGGGAGACCCGGTCGCGGACGCCATTCTCGATTGGTGCCTGGGGCACACCGGCCCGACGGGCGACTACCACTTTCACGCGCTCAGCCAGGACTGCTTCTGGGACATCGAGCCCGGCGAGGTCTCCCCGATCATCGGCTACGCGTTCGACGGCTTTCCGATCTACGGACCGGTCGGCTGCCTGGATGCCGAGTGCACTCAGGTCGTCGAGTTCCAGTCCAGCTGGGACGAGACGGGCACCTCCGAGGCCGCCTGGGACAACCACGTTTACACCGAGAAGAGCGGCGACGAGTACCTGGACGAGTGCAACGGTCGCGTCGGCCCGGACGGCACCTACCGCTATCACGCCACCTCCACCTTTCCGTACATCATCGGCTGCTACGCCGGTGACGTGAACGCCTCGCAGACCGGCACCGGCGACGGTGGCGGTGAGGGCGGCGGCCCCGGCGGTGGCGGTCCCGGCGGTGGCGGTCCCGGCGGTGGCGGCGGCCCCCCAGGCCCCCCACCCGGCAACTAGCAGACGTCCGGCCCCTGACACCGCGACAACCCAAAAGAAAGCGAGCACTCGCAATCTAGAAAGATAGCGAGTGCTCGCTATGCAACGCCCGACACCGGAGAGACCCATGCGTTCCAAGACCAGCCAAGCCATTCTCTGCGCCCTGTTTCTTGTCCCGACCCTGTCGCTGCTGCGCTGCGACATCCCGTCGCCGGCCACGACCGCCCAGACCCTGAGCACGGGCGAGCTCATCTATCGGCTGCAGTGGGAGCTGGGCGCCGCTCAGCCGTCCCCCGACGGCCTCGGGTGGGTCGTCGACACCGACCTGGGGTACACGGTGCACGTCGAGAGCGGCTGGATCTCCACCTATTCGGTTCAGCTCATCGAGTGTGAGGACCAGGACGACGCCCACACCCATGACGACGACGACCTGGCGGCGCTTTGGAACGCCGTC
This sequence comes from uncultured Myxococcales bacterium, assembly GCA_964545715.1. Taxonomy (GTDB): domain Bacteria; phylum Myxococcota_A; class UBA9042; genus CAZJHX01. The sequence goes on along the minus strand of CAZJHX010000095.1, from coordinate 6,108 downwards.
GCCGGGTCGGGCGTCGCCTGGGCTGGTCACTCCGGCGAGACGGACGCGTCCATCAGCACCGCAGGCGTCGTCGAGACGCTGGACGGCACGATGACCGCCGAGCTCGCTGCAGTGACCGTCACCAACAGCACCCGCTACTGCGAGGCCCACTGGCTGGCGTTCCGCGCCGACGACACCGTCCAGGGCAACGACGACGGCAGCCTGGACGGCCGCACGCTTTGGCTCACCGGCACCTACCGTGCCCCCGGCGACGACGTGGACAGCCCGTTCATCATCGAGACCTCGCTGGGCAACGGCGTGATTCTCGGGCTGCCCACCGTCATCGACACGGCCAGCACGGGCGCCGTGATCACGGTCCGGCGGGAGCTGGGACGCCTGTTCGACGGCGTGGAGTTCGCGACGGACGCGGACGCCCGCATCGAGCAGCGGATCCTGGCAAACCTCGTCGCCTCGGCGTCCGTTGTTGTCTATCCTGGCGACGCTGATGTCGCCGCCGCCACCAACTAACTCCGACCCCGTGCCCCGCTCCAACACCCCGGGCTCGCGCGCGCTGCTCGTCCTGGCCGCCACCGTCGTGTTGCTGGCAGTCGCGCTGGTCATCACCGGCGTCATCTCCGCGCGCACCGCCACACAAAACGCTCACGAAGGTCTGCGCGCCCGCGTTGCCGAGCGCCTGTGGGCGGTCACATCGGGCGCGCGCGCAGTGGGCGGCGAGCGGGCCCAGCCTCTGATCGACTTTCTGGCCGAGCTCGACACCCGCGACGGCTCGGTACGTTTCATGCTGCTGGACGGGACGGTCATCGCGTCGACATCCCCCGACGAGCGCGGCACTCGGCAGCAACTACCGGACGGCATGCCACGCCCGGCCGGCGAGGTCGTCTTCGGGGAGGCCGACGGTCTGCTCACGGCCTGGGCCTCCACTCCGATGCTGGGGGGCCGACGACCACCGCCGCCCCATCACCGACCACCGCCGCATCACGGCGGCATCGACGGCCCGTTCCCGGGGCTGGTCATCGCGGCCAGCGTCCCCATTGAGGACAGCCTGATCGGCGTCACCGAGGCCCGCACTCAGCTCGCCTTGTCGATCGCGGCGGCCCTGCTGCTGCTGATCGTTGCCGGCGTCGCCATCGGCGCCAACCGACGTGCAGCCCGCCTGCGAGACGAGGTGGAGCGAAAGCAGCGCCTGGCCTCCCTCGGGCAGCTGGCGGCCATCCTGGCGCACGAGGTCCGCACGCCGGTAGCAGCCGTGCGCGGCTTCGCTCAGGTGCTGCTGGAGCGTCTGCCGACCGACGAAGTCCGGCTGAAGGACCCAGCCGACCGCATCGTGCGCGAGACCGATCGGCTCGGCCGCCTGGTCGACGATCTACTGGGCTACGCGCGCCCCACGGCGCCGGCTTTCCAAGACGCCGAGCTGGCCGACCTCGCCACCGACAGCGCCGAGCGCATGGCTCTGATCGCCGAAGCGCGCGACGTTCGCCTGCTGTGCGACGCCGTACCGCCCATCCCCGCGCGCGTCGACCCGGGCCGCATCACCCAGGTCATCGACAACCTGGTGCTGAACGCTATTCAGGCCAGCCCCGCGGGCGAGACCGTCGTCATCCGGGCCGAACCGCAGCGCGGCGGGGCGCTTCTCGAGGTGGCAGACCGCGGAGCCGGCGTGCCCGAGTCCGAGCGGGACGCGATCTTTGAGCCGTTCCACACCGACAAGGCCGGCGGCACCGGGCTGGGCCTGGCGGTCTGCCGGCGCATCGCGGACGAGCACGGTGCGGAGCTGTCCATCCACGACAACCCCGGGGGCGGCGCGCTGTTCCGAGTCCAGCTGCTTGGGTAGACCCCAACGTTGCATAGTTGGCATGCGCCATGGGCCCAGAACGCGGCACTGCGGCGCCGTCGGGCTCCTTCTAAGGGCACCACCCTGAGTGCGTCGCCCGATACCCTTCGGCGGCGCCGCAGCACCACGTTCTGGCCCCCTGGCACGATGCCAACTACACACCGTTGGGGTAGACTCGCGTGGTGCCGAGCAAGACCATACTGCTGGCAGACGACGATCCGTCACTGCTGGCCCTGCTGGAGACGATCCTGACCGACGCCGGCTACCGCGTGGTGCCGGTCGCCGACGGCAAGGCGGCGATGGCCGCGCTGTCTCGCGGTGGCGTCGATCTGGTGTTGAGCGACATACGCATGCCCCACGCCGACGGCATGGCCGTTCTGCGTGCCGCCGCCCGTCGTCAGCCGGCGCCGCCGGTGATCCTGCTCACCGCCTTTGGCACCATCGAGGGCGCAGTGGATGCCATGCGCGGCGGCGCTTTCGACTATATGACCAAGCCTCTGGAGAGCCCCGCCGCCCTGCGCACGCTGGTCGCTCGGGCGCTTGCGGACACCCCCGGCAGCGAGGAGCCCACGGCGCCAATGACGGGCATCTTCGTCGATCCCGCATCCAAACAGCTGCTGCGGCTGGTGGAGCTGGTCGCCGGACGTGACACGACCGTGCTGATCCTGGGAGAGAGCGGCGTCGGCAAGGAGGTCGTGGCCCGGTTGGTACACGACCGCAGCCAGCGGCGCAGCGGCGCGTTCGTGGCGCTCAACTGCGCGGCGATCCCGACCGGCCTGGCGGAGAGTCAGCTGTTCGGACACAAGCGCGGCGCTTTTACGGGGGCGGAGGCGGACCACCCCGGGGCGTTCGTGCAGGCCGACGGCGGGACCCTCTTTCTGGACGAGGTCGGCGAGCTCTCGGGCGCGGACCAGGCGCGGCTGCTTCGGGTGCTGCAGGAGCGGACGCTGCGTCCGGTCGGCGCCGTGGAGGACGTGACCGTGGACGTGCGGGTGATCGCCGCGACGCATCGAAACCTGCGTGCGGACATGGACGCCGGGCGCTTTCGTCGCGACCTCTACTATCGGCTGAGCGTCTTCCCGGTGCCGGTCCCGCCCCTGCGCGAGCGTCCGGCCGACATCGCGCCGCTTGCGGAGGCGTCCGCCCGGGAGGCGGGACACGGCCACCCACTGAGCGGGGCGGTCATCGCGGCGCTGCAGGCCCACGCATGGCCGGGCAACGTGCGCGAGCTGCGAAACGCCATCGAGCGCGCCAGCATTCTGGCGGGTGACGGCCCGATCCTGACGACGCATTTTGAGGAGATCGCACAGACGCCCGCGCGACGTCGACGACGCCCCGGTAACACCGGCAAGGCCAGCTTGAAGGACCTGGAGCGAAAGGCCATCGCGGCCGCACTGGACGCCGCGGGCGGCAACCGGAAAGAGGCCGCCAAGGCGCTGGGCATCGCGCTGCGGACGCTGCAGTACAAGCTGAAGGCGTACGGCCTGACCCGCCGCTGACGGCCCGCAAAACGCACGACTGCGCGACCTGTTGCGTAAAATGTGCAAAATTTTGCTTGTCACAGGCATCTGCCTACCTGTACGGTTCAGGTGTGAGCTCTCTTGCGACCATACCCGAGCTGCAGCGCCGCCTGATCTTCACGCTGCTGTGGCCGGTCGTCTCCATGTGCCGGCGCTTTCGAGTGCCCCTGGACGTGCTGGAGCAGCTGACGCGCCTGGCCTACTACGAGGAGCTGAGGCGCGGCGAAAAGGCCACGCAGGCCCAGGTGGCCGATGTCTTCGGCATGTCGCTGCGTACGGTTGTCGGGCTGGAGCGGCAGTATCGCTCTGAATTTCTGGCGCCGGAGTACGAGGTGGAGCTGTCGCGACAGCTGGAGGAGCTGCTGGGTCAAGGCGAGCGCACGGCACAGGAGCTGGCGGAGCTGGTCGAGGCGCCCATCACGGACGTGCAGCGTGCGCTGTCCAATCTGGTGGCGGCGGGCCAGGCGCGGCGAGTCGAAACGGACGGGGCAGCGCGATACGTGCTGAGCGAGCGCTACCAGTCGCTTGTGCGTGACGACCTGATCTCGCGCGTGGACGGGCTGAAGCACCAACTGCAGGTGCTGGTCTCCGCGATAACGCGACGCTTCTTTGCAAACGGCGGCGGCGGGCCGTCGGTGGCGCGTACACTGGCGTTTGTGGGCTCCGCAGACGATGTCGACGCGATGGCGGACGACCTGATCCGCGCGCTGCGCATGCACGCGATCGACGTCGAAGAGAAAGCGCTGAAGCACGGCAGCTACGATCGATACGGTTTGACACTTGCGCTGGCGGCGACAAGTGACGTTGACGAGGTATGACATGAGGATTCTTGTGATGATTTTGAGCGCTGCGCTCCTCGGAGGCTGCGCCGACAAAGACAGGACGGGGACCACACCCAAGTCCGTCATCGAGACCGGCTACCTGACGTGCGCCCCCGATGCGGCGGCGTGTCCCGGCGCGCAGGCATCGTGTTTGGCCGAAGACGGATCCAAGGACTGCGTCGCGCTGCCCGACGCCTGCGACGGCGTGGTCAGCTGCGCGTGCCTGGGCGAGACCGTGTGCGGCGACAACGCGTGCTCGGACAAGGCCGATACTCAGACCCTTCACTGCGAGGCCAAAGACCCGCCGGACGATCCCGGACCGACGGGTGATCCGGTCCCTGATCCGGAGCCGACCGGCGTGCCGGACCCTGAGCCCACAGGCCCCGACCCCGAGCCGACTGGAGATCCCGACCCGGACCCCGAGCCGACTGGAGATCCCGACCCGGACCCCGAGCCGACCGGCGACCCCGATCCGGAGCCGGCCCCGGACCCGAGCGACGCCTGTGCGCCCGGCGATACATTCGACGCGCCCGACGGCTGCAACACCTGCACTTGCCCCGACAGCGGCAAGATCAGCGAGGCCCCGTGTACCGAGATGGCGTGCGTCGACCCGGATCCGGACCCCGATCCGACCGACGCGTGCACGCCCGGCGACATCTTCGACGCGCCCGACGGCTGCAACACGTGCACCTGCCCGGCCAGTGGCAAAATCAGCGAGGCCGGCTGCACCGAGATGGCGTGCGTGGACCCAGACCCCGACCCGGAGCCCGAGGTGTCGTGCATGGATCCCAGCGGCAGCATCTTCCCGGAGTTTGACGACACCTGCTCGGCGGACGCCGACTGCATGGTGGCCCTGCACCAGATCAACTGCTGCGGCACGCAGATCGCCATCGGCATCAACGTGGCCGAGGGCGCGGACTTCAAGGCGGCCGAGGCCATCTGCCAGGGTCAGTACCCCGGCTGCGGCTGCGCACAGTTCCCCACGGAGGCCGATGATGGCAACACGGGGTATCTGTTGGAAGACTTTGCGGCCAGCTGTATGGACGGCGCCTGCTGGACCTCGGTGGTCGAGGCAGACTGAGCCCAGGCGCTACTGTGCGGCGGGCTGGATGATCCCGAAGACGGCGCCCGTGCTGTCGGCGACCACCGCCATGCGCCCGATCCCCTCCATCTCCATCGCGGGGCTGTGCACCTGACCACCGTGCGTCGTGACGCGCGCCATGGCGTTGTCGCAGTTATCGACGGAGACCCACGTGAGCCACATCGACGGGGCCTGCTCCATCATTGCGCCCATGGCGCCGCCACGCTGCTCGCCGCCGTGGTTCAGGATGAAGTACGTGCCGCCCTGGGGCATCGCCATTTCGCTGATCTCGAAGCCGAACGTGCCCTTAAGCCACTCGATGTCCGCGGTGATGTCCTTGCTGTGCAGCTCGGTCCAGTGGATGCCGCCCATACCGCCCGGGTGATGCTCGGAGCTGGGGTCGGCTTCGTGGAACAGGCTGATGGCAGCGCCGCTGGGGCTGGTCACGACAGCAAAACGGCCCGGCGGGATGTCGGTGCCGGGCACCATCAGGCTGCCGCCGTTGTCGACAGCGGTCTTAGCGGTGGCGTCCACGTCGTCCACGCGCAGATAGTTGTTCCAGTGGCTGGGTACGCCGGGCATCGGCGGCGCCATGTAATGCGCGATCGGCACGTCGCTCGCAGTGAACATGGTCGCCGTGTCGTCGCCCATCGCCATCGAGACCGACTTCCATCCGAGCACCTCGGGATAGAACGCCGCGGCCTTGGCGGGATCAGTCGAGACGATGCCGTGCCAGCAAAACTGGTTGGTGTTGTAAGCCATGTGAGTTTCTCCTGTATTTATGTTCAGCGGTCGCGAGGCTAGTTCTTGATGCCGGAAGTTCGTTCCGCATTTGATCGCGCGGAATAGACTCCG
>CAZJHX010000094.1:0-41147 GCA_964545715.1 uncultured Myxococcales bacterium | reverse complement strand
ACCCATACTCCACGTGCCTGGAGTTCGAAGGCTGGCGCGAGCACCCGGTCCCCTCAGAACACGCCATATGCCTGAACCGCGCCCCGCCGGGCACCTGGCTGCGCCGCGAGGGCTGGAGAAAGCACGGGCTCATCCCGATCCCGGAGCTGCCGCGCCCCTGGCTCACCCGCTGACCAGGCGCCGCTAAGGGCCTTCCGCCTCGTCGGCCTGAGGCGGAGCTTCGTCAGACACCAGCAGCTCCCAGGCGGGATCGGCCACATCCCGGTGGGCCCCGAAAAAGTCGTTGGTCAGCACGGCCATGCACATTCCGCTCTCCACGTGCAGAAACACCTCGCCGTCAAACCCCACCGTGCTGCCCGTGTGTCCTACCACCGGCCGGCCACCGCGCTCCGCAAACCGCACCCCGAGGCCATACTCCTGCGCCTGTCCGTCCACCACGGTCGGCGTCAGCATCGGCGCCCTGTGCTCGGCCGGCACCACGTCCTCCAGCACCAGCCCATTCATCCACACACACAGGTCCCGTCCGGTAGACACCAGCCCGCCCGAAGCCCACGCCCACGTCGTACTGAACGGCTCGGTCCAGAGGATGCCGCCCAGGTGCCCCGCCACGTGCTCAGCCCCTTCCGGCTCGTGACTCTCCATGAACGTCTCAGACAGGCCCAGCGGCTCGAACAACCGCGCCCGCATGGACTCGCGCAGCGGCCGCCCGTCCACGGCCTCGATGATCAGCCCCAGCACGAAGTAGTTGGTGTTGGAGTACTGATGCTCGGCCCCAGGCTCGTACTCCGCCTCGTGCTCCAGCGCCCAGGCGATCACCTCCTCGGGGGTCGCCACAACCGTATTTCGAGATGCTAGAGCAGCCACTGCGGTCCGTCCAACGTCACCTCTCGACAGCCGTACGGGTAGGGGTGCTCGCAAGGGCGGTCCACCTGCTCCGAGTAGAAGTCGTTGGGGATCTCACCTTCGCAGGTCACTTCAGGACTTGGACTTGTCGCGGACTCGCTCCAGGAAATCTGCGTCCAGCAGGTCCTTGGGTCGCCCTGCCGCCCGCTTGTTCCTGAGCAGATCGTCGAGGCCGATGAGAACGATCTGGCTCGGCTCGTCGCCCTCCAAGAGCACGGTGCAGCGTCCAGGCCACGCATCGGAGAACTCAAGTCCACTGATCCGCGAAAGCAGATCGATGCGGTTGGGCGGCCTCCCAAATTGGACGACCACATTGGTCTCCATCAGCTCCGCTGCGTCAGCGACGCCCGGCACAACTCCGCCCCAGAACTCTCGCAACGCGTCGTACAGCCGCCCGGAGTTGGCGGCGTTCTGTGCGTAGAAGATGTCGATATCTCCGGTGAACCTCGGATAGCCGTAGTAGATGACGGCCTCACCGCCGACGAGCATATAGCGCACATCGTATCGTTCGAGGATAGCCAGCAAGGCCCGAATGTCATCCGAGAAGTAGCTCGGCTTCACGTCTTTGGGTGGGACTCGCGCACGTCTTTCACGGCCTCACCGTAGTAGCGACGGCGTAGTTCCTTGGCCACGGCCTGTCGCTCCTCCGGGGTCATCGCCGCATACTGCGCGATGTCCCAGTCGTCGGCGGCCTGGTGACTCATGGCCTTGTGCACGATGCGTTCCACGTTCGTCAGAATACAGCACCAACCGCGTGGGCGGTAGCGCCCTTGGACGCCCATCCCGGCTACTCGTCTCGTCCGGCCTTATGCGGCGTTGGGAGGCGTCACCTGGCTACAACTGACCAAGGGAGGGGCGGGCCTTGGGAAAGACACCTGGCGGGACGTACAGGTACGAGCTGCTGCCCGAGTAGAGGATCTTCTGCGCCTCGGTGCCGAACGGGGTTTCGAGCAGGTGAGGCTTCTTCTGCGTCCCCGGTGGCTTGCCCGACACCGCCCTGGCGCAGGCCGCAACGACATCCTTGAGCGTTTTCGCGCGCGCCATGGTCGATGCTGCCAGCAGCGCAGTGTGCTGCTTGAGCGGGTCGACCAGCAGCTGAACCTGGCTTCCTGTCTCGCGCAGCGGCCAAAGGTCGTACGTGCGGCCGTCCTTGCTGTAGCTCTGGATCGTGCGGCGGAGAAAGACCACGAGCTCCGTGCGGGTGGCCTTCCACTTCAAGAGCTGATCGACCTCCGGCATGCGCACGGAGAAGTGAATCGGGGCCTTCGCCGCCTTGCCCGGCAGCCCCTTGACCGCCGCCGTGGGCTGCATCGTCAGGCTGATCAAGTGGCGGCTCTTGCCGCGCGCCTCAGACGGCTTCTCGGGGTCGATGCCGGTCAGGCGGCCGAACGCGATGATCTCAGCTCGGCTGCACTGCCACTCGACACTGTCCATGATGTGGATCTCCGCGGCGGCCGGGGCCGCACTGAGCAATGCGACCAGGAGGATCGCGGGCAGGGTCGCTGGTTTCATACACGCACGATACACCACACTCGCAGATGAACGTCGCTGGTGGTTACGCGTAGGCGGCATTGGGCCAATACAGCGGATTGGCGGGCGTGTAGCCGAGCACGTCGCGGGCGCGCTTGCCGTCCAGCACGCCGCTGAAGTGAAAGCGCCAGAAGTTCAGGTCGTAGCGAAAGTCGGTGCCGGTGGCGGCCGCGCGCAGGCGGTACAGCGGGCTGAGCACCGGGCCTGGCAGGGGCAGCGACGTGCAGCCCCAGCGGTCGATCACCTCGCTCAGCGGCAGGGTGTCGGCGCCCGGGATGTTGAAGATGCCCTGGGCCTCGGAGTGGATCGACAGCTCCAGCGCGATGGCGATGTCTTCCAGGCTGAGCAGGTTCAGCATGGGGTCGTAGCCGAGCGGTTTGAGGCAGACGCTGGACTGCAGGTAGTCGTAGATCTGGCTGCCCAGAGACGGCGCCAGGCACTCGGCCGAGCGCAGCACACACATCGTGAGGGGGGACATGCCCATGCGGGTGCAGACGCCCAGGTCCGCAGCCACGCGGTCGCGAATCCACTGGGGCACTTTGCGCGAGAGGTTCAGCGGGTGATCCTCGGCGATCAAGGACGGGCGGTTGGGCCGGACCTCGTACACCTCGCTGAAGCTGCGAAAGACGAAGCGACGGACGTTGGGGTGGCGCTCGCACAGGGCCAGCAGGTCGCGGGTCGCCTCCACGTTGAGGCGAAACGTGGCGCCCCCCTCCAGCGCGGCGCGGCGGTGCATTGCCAGGTGGACGACGGTGTCGATGCCGAGCTCGCGAGCGGGGCCGAACATCAGGGTGCGCGTGCGACGGGCTCGGGTCAGGTCGCACTGCTGGTAGGAGACGCGGGGCAGCACATCCAGCGCCTTGGACTTCTCGCGCGGCTCAAAGCCCACAGCCAGAATGTGATCGACCTTGCCGCTGACGCTGAGACGGCGGACCAGCGCCTCGCCGATCGGGGTGGTTGCGCCCGTGATGAGTACGCCGCTCACGTGAAGATCCCCTCGCGCTGGCGCAGGCCATTGCGGATGAGCTCGCGTACTTCGGACTTCACGCGCGCCGCCGCCGCCCCCAACACCGCCGGGTCGTCCGCCTGCTCCGGCTTGTAGAGCTCTTGAAGCGGAACCGGGGCGCCGTAGTGGATGTGATAGCGGACGGGGAGCGGCAGCGGGGTCGCCGTCACCGGAATATATGGCGCTCCCATCACCCCCGGCAGGCGCGCAAGCTGGGGCATCTGCTCCTCAGCGCCGACGATGCCGACCGGGACGACGGGCACACCGTGACGGATGGCCAGCTCGCAGTGCCCGACACGCCACTGCTGCAGCTGATAGCGCTTGGAGAACGGCTTGCCGATGCCGGGCACACCCTCGGGAAAGATCATCAGCAGCTCGCCCGACTCCAGCAGATGCTGAACGTTGCGCCGGCTGCCCGCGACGACCCCGACTCGGGAGAAGGCGATGGCCACGAACGGCAGCATGGGCACAAAGAAGTCGGCCGCCGGACGCGGCAGGCGGGGCGGATCGGTGTGCTCCAGCACGTCCATGAAGAGCATCATGCCGTCGACGGGCAGCGTGCCGCTGTGATTGGCGGCCAGAATCGCGCCGCCGGTCTGCGGGATGTTGTGCGCGCCGTAGCTCTTGACCCGAAAGTAATGCGTGTAGAGCGGACGCGCGAAGGCGGTGGCGGCGGCGACCCAGTCCGGGTTGGCGCCAAAGGCGTCGTAGCCGTGGCCCGCGTCGGCGAAGTTCAGGTTGGACAGCCGGTCGTACGTGCCGTCGGGAAGCAGGGCTTTGGCCAGGCGGGCCATCATCGGTCGGCGAAGCGGCATCTCAGACTCTCAGATAGTTCGCAAGCAACCCGACCTCGCGAATAGCATGGCCGCGACCGGGACCTCGCAGGCGAGTCCACAGGTAGCCGGGGCGCAGGTGATAATCGATGGTGAAGCGCTTAGCCAGAGCCCTCAGCTCATCGGCGTCGAGCGGCCCGTCGAAGACCTCGGGAAACGGGTCATCCCAGTCGTGCTCGGCGTGAAAGCGCGTGCCCGGATAGGGCGTGGCGACATGAAATGACGCGTATGTGGGGGCGATACGGCGAGCAAAGCGCAGGGTCTGCTCCATCTCGTCGCGCGTCTCGCCCGGCAGGCCGATCAGCAGATAGACCAGCGTACGCATGCCGACTTCGCGCGCGGCGGCGACCCCGTCCTCCACAGCCGCCAGCGTCTGGCGTTTGTCGGTCAGCTTGACGACACGCTCCGCCCCGGACTCCACCCCGTAATGGATCAGCTCACAGCCCGCGGCGCGCATGTGGGCCAGCAGCTGGGCGTTGACGGTGTCGGGGCGGGTCTGACAGGCCCACGGAAACACCTCGCCGGCCGACAGCAGCGCGTCACAGAAGCCGTGGACCAGCTCGTGATCCAGCGTGAACTCCAGATCCTGAAAGTACGCGCAGCGCATGCCCAGGCGGCGGGCAGCGCGCACCTCGTCCACCACCTGCTGCGGCGTCTTGCGGCGGTACTTCTTGGAGTACATCGTCAGCAGGCAGAACTTGCAGCTCCACGGGCAGCCGCGGGTCAGCTCCAGCAAGCCCATGTGCGTGCCCAGCACCTCGTACCGATACTGGGAGAAGTTGACGAGATCGAAGGCCGGCGCGGGCATGGACGGCATGTCCATCGGCGTCGCGTCGGGGCCGCGGACCAGCTCGCCCGCGGCGTCCAACGCGGCGGTCCCGGGCGCCTCACCTGGCACCCCGCCGGTCGCGAGCGCCACGATCGCAGGCTCCGGCTCCCCGAGAATGGCGCCGGCGGCCCCAGTTCGTTGCAGAAGCAGCTCTGGTCGCAGCGTCACCTGCGCGCCGGACAAGATCAGCTTGTCGCGCGGGAAGCCGGCCAGAAAGCGGTCGACGTGGTCCAGGTCGGTGTTGGGACACTGCCACCGATCGAGGGGAGACAGCGCCACGAAGCAGTGGTCGTAGCTGTCGTGACGAATGCGGTCGCGCGCGGACGGGTCGGCGCGACAGTCGGCGAGCTCGACGGCGATGCCGGCCTGCCTCAACATGGCGGCGCCGTTGAGGAGGTCAAGCGGGACAAACGCGCGGTTGTAGCGTTTGACCTTGCCGCTGAAGAGCGCGCCCCACTCCGGATTGACGAGCAGTACGCGGGTCACAGACGCATGGTAACATGTCGGCGGATGAAGCGGCTCATCATCACGGCGGACGATCTGGGCATGAGCGAAGCGGTCGACGCCGGCGTTCTCGCGTCGTTTGACCGCGGGCTGGTGACCTCGGCGTCGCTCATCGCGTGCGGCCCGACTGCGGCGAGCGCCGTCGAACAAACCGCCGCCCGCCCGGACCTGTCGCTGGGTCTGCACCTGTGCTTTGTGCAGGGGACGCCGGTCAGCGACCCGCAGACTATCCGCAGCCTGGTCGACGGCGACGAGCTCTTGCCCTCGGTCGTGCATCTGGCCTTCCGCGGGCCCACCCGGACGGACCTGGCCGTGGAGGCCCAGGCACAGCTGCTGCGCTTCGTCACGCTAACCGGCCAAACCCCGGCCTTTGTCAACACACACCAGCACGCTCAGCTGCTGCCGGCGGTGCTGCAGACCATCATCGAGCTATGCAACGAGCACGGCATCCCGCGCGTGCGGCTGCCGGCCGAGCAGCATCCCGTGCGCCCAAACCGGCGACCGCGCTCCTGGCTGTGGCCCGCGGCGACGTTGGTGGCGCTGGCCGGCCGCGGCGCCTTGTCCCGCGCGGGGCTGCGCCACCCCGATCGCATGGTCGGTGGTCCCGAGTCCGGCCGCCTCACGCGCGGCGGCCTGCGAAAGCTCATCGGGAGCCTGACGGACGGCACGACCGAGTTGGTGGTGCATCCGTCCAGCGGCACCGAAGAGCTGGCGGCGCTGACCGATCCGGCCATCGCCCGTGACCTCCTGGACGCCGGTGTACGAAGGATCCCGTTCCATGCGCTGTGATCTGTCGGTCGTCATCCCGATGCATGACGAGGCGGGCAACGTGCGCCCGCTCTGGGACCGCCTGCGCGCCGAGCTGGACGCGCTGGACGGCACCAGCGAGGTGCTCTTCGTCGATGATGGCTCCCGCGACGGCACCGCTGACGCCCTGGCCGCGCTCGCCGCGGAAGACGAGCGCGTGGTCGTGGTCACGCTCAAAAAGAACTTCGGCCAGACCGCGGGCCTGGCCGCCGGCTTCGATCACTGCAACGGCGACATCATCGTGACGATGGACGGCGACCTGCAGCACGATCCCAGCGACCTGCCAAAGCTGCTCGCCGCCGTAAGAGATGGCGCGGACATCGCCAGCGGCTGGCGCAAGGACCGCAGCGACGTCGACGGCGCCATGCGCACGATCCCAAGCCGCGTCGCCAACGCCATGGCCGCCCGCCTGACCGGCGTGCCGCTGCACGACTTCGGCACCACCTACAAGGCCTACCGCGCGGAGATCGTGGACGAGCTGGAGCTCCACGGCGAGCTGCATCGCTTCATCCCGGCCCTGGCTGCCGCACGCGGCGCCGAGATCGTCGAGATCCCGATCAAGAGCTGCGCACGCCACGCCGGCGACAGCCACTACGGACTGGGCCGCACCTGGGCCGTCCTCATCGACCTGATGGTGCTGAAGTTTCTGCTCAGCTACCTGGGCCGGCCACTTAGAGCCTTTGCCGCCATCGGCCTGCCGCTGTTCACGCTGGGCTTCATCGTCGCGCTGGCGGTGACCATCCAGTTCTACTTTTTCACGACCAACATCGGCTACGGCAACCTGATCTTCGCCGCGCTGCTGATGATCCTGGGCGTCCAGTTCATCGGCATGGGCCTGGTCGCGGAGATCGGCGCGCGCACGTACCACCGCGCGGCCGACCGCAAGCTGTACGTCCTCAAGCGTCCCGTGCGTCCCCAAGCTCCCGAGAGACGGATCAGCGCCGCGCAACAATAGACTCACAAGTCTATTTGTGGTCTAGTGACGCCATGGGAAGACCTAAGAAGCATGCCTCTCGGAGGGCGACTACTGAGCGGATCCTCACGGCGGCGGAGGCGGCGTTCGGGTCGGTGCCTTTCGATGACGTGCGGCTGGAGGACGTGGCTCGGGCGGCCGGGATCGGGCGGTCTTCACTGCTGTATCATTTCGGGTCCAAGGACAAGCTGTATCGGCAGGTGGTGCGCAACGCGTTCGTGCAGTTTCGGGGACTGGTGGGGCAGGCCATGGCCTCCGGGTTGAGCCAGCCGGACCTGGTGGTGGAGATCGGGCGACAGATGGGGACATTCAACCGCGAGCGCAGCGGCGTCATGGGCGTCATCATCCGAGAGCTGATGAATCCTGGCGGACCGGCTCGCGACGTCGTCGAGGCGGAGTTCGTGCCGCTGGTGGAGGTTGTCGAGGCCATCGCGCGCCCCGGGATGGAGCGCGGCGTGCTGAGCGGGATGCCGCCACGTGAGCTGATCATGACCCTCATCGCCGGACAGGCGGTACGTGTGCTGGCCGGGGACCTGGGCCGCAAGCTGTGGGGGGATCAAGACAGTACACAGCTCATCGTTGAGAACATATTAATCAATTAAATCAGCATATTACAAATTAAATAGACTTTTTAGTCCATTTCAGGAAGTGTCTCGCCCAGAAGTTCGTTGTCCGACACGAATGTGGCAACAAGGAGATCTTCCAAATGTTCAATCTTCCCCGATTCATCTCACGCAGTCTTGCGTTTCTGGCCATCATCACCACAGCGACCGTGGCCGGCGCGGCCGACCTCGACCCCAAGCCCGACGACGGGATCAGCAACGACGTCCATCGCGCCAACGCCGGCCGAATCTTGTTCTCCAAAACGCGCTCTGCGCTGGATCTCAACAAAGAGAAGCCCGGTAGGTTCACGACTAAATTCGACTTGTCAGACGAAATCCACTTTCGGGTGTACCTGAGCAAGTCGATGCGCAACCACTTCCGCGGCGAGGGCGTCGAGTGCCACCCGCGCGACGACAAATGGCGCGTCTACACGCTGGCCATCGACGGCAAGCCCGCCATCCAGATCAACAAGTACACGCTGCCCGGTGAGTTCTTCAGCAACAGCGCGCGGGGCAAGGGGTGGACCCAGTGGACGACCTTCCGGTTCCCGTCAGCGCTGAACGGCAGGGTGAAGCAGGGCGAGAGCAGCATCCAGCGCAGCTTCATCGACCGGATTCTGCCGGTGCTGACCGCGGGCGAGCACACCCTGGCGCTGACGCTGACGGGTCGCTGCCTGCAGAAGCGCGGCGGCAACAAGGCGGTGCTGGCCGCGCCGATGGCGGCGGGTGAGTTCACGCTGCACGTCACGGACCAGCAGCTGGCCCGGATAACCGCGAAGTCGGGCGCTCAGCTGCCCAAAGCGGGGCGCAAGGACAAGAGGCTGCAGCGCGAGATGAAGACGCTGGCCTCGCGCAAGATGGGCAGCGACAAGGTGCTCAAGGTCATCATCCGCAACAAGCGCTGGAACGTGGTCAACGACCGGTGGACCGGCCGCCCGGTGGAGCGCAAAACGACCGCCGCGGTGGCCGTGAAGCAGTCCTCAGGCAAGTGCAAGGTGTTTGACGTGCTCTATGTGCAGAAGGCCAACGGGCGCCGCTTCGGCCGAACCGAGCTCTTCGGTGTGGGCCGCAGCTCCGAGATCCCGTGCGGCAACATCAAGTAGACGGCCGCTTTCTCAGCAGCCGGCGGCCCAGGATCAACGCGTCCATGTCGGTCTGCTGATAGTCCCTGATCGCGTCCGCCGGGGCACACACGATCGGCTCCCCACGCAGGTTGAAGCTGGTGTTCAGGACCATGGGCACGCCGCTCAGCGCCTCGAAGTGGCTGATCAGCGCGTGCAGCAGCGGGCTCGCCGTGGCTGACACCGCCTGCACGCGCGCCGTGCCGTCCACGTGGGTGATGGCCGGCACGCCCTCTCGGATCACACGGTGCACCGTCGTCATGAAGGGGCTGCACGGCCCGTCGAACCAGTCGGCGGCACGCTCCTCCAAAACGGCCGGCGCGAACGGACGGAATCCCTCGCGACGCTTGATGTCCGCGTTGACCTTGTCAGGCGTCTTTGGATCGGTCGGGTCCGCCAGGATGCTGCGCTGACCCAGCGCGCGAGGACCAAACTCGCAGCTGCCTTGAAACCACCCCAGGATGGCGCCGTCGTGCAGCAGCTGGGCGGCCTCTCGCGCCGGATCGTCCACCACGGTGGCGGTCAAACCCGCAGCGCGCACCGCTGAATCGACCGCGGCGGCGTCGTACTGTGGACCAAAGGCGACCGTCGTCTGCGGGGTCGGCCGGCCGTGGCCCGTTGCGACGCAATGCACGTGCAGCGCCGCGCCGTGTGCGGTACCGGCGTCGTGCGCGGCCGGCTGAATCCAGACCCGCTGAAAGTCGGTCTCCTCGCAGATCCGGCCGTTGGCCGCCGAGTTGAGCGCGACGCCGCCGGCCATGCACAGGTCGGGCGTGCCCGTCTCGGAGTGCAGGCGGCGCAGCATGGCAAAAAGCACCTCTTCCAGGCGGCGCTGACCGGCAGCGGCGACGGCATAGTGGCGGTCCGTCAGCGGGCTCTCCGCCTGGCGCGCCGGCCCGAGGTGCTCGACCCACGGGGACGCATAGTAGTCGTCGCCCCCGTACTGATAGCCGAACCACTTGCCGTCGATTGTGCCGTCGTCAGCGATCATCGCCCTGAAGTGCCTCATCAGCTCGGGCTCGGGCCGACCGAAGCTCGCCAGCCCCATCGTCTTGTACTCGCACACGGCCGGACGAAACCCCAGGTACTGGGTCAGCGCGCTGTAATAGTAGCCAAGGCTGTGCGGGAAAGGCGTCGTGGACAGCGGACGCAGGCGCGTGCCCGAGGCGTGATAGGTGGTCGCGCTGGCCAGCTCACCGCTGCCGTCGACGACCAGCACCGCGGCCTCTTCGAACGGGCTGACAAACGCAGCGCTGGCGGCATGCGCCTCGTGATGGCGCACCCAATGCCACTGGTAGCGGCCGCGACCGATGGCCGCCGCAAACCGCATCGGGGCTGTCATCATGCGCGACCAGTTGCCCCCCCGCGTTCGGAAAGTCGCCAGGCTGCGCGGCAATCCGGTTGCCAGGTGCCGCGCTCGCGAGACCATGCCCTCCCAGGGGCGCATGTTGAAGGCCACGTGGTCCAGATCGGCCGCGGTAACCCCGGCCTCGCTCAGGCACCAACGGATGGCGTGAGTTGGAAAGTCGCCTGTGTGCTTGACCCGGGTCAGGCGCTCTTCTTCGACCGCGGCGACAACCTCACCGTCGCGCAGCAGACACGCGGCGGAGTCCTGCATCCAGCAGTTGAAGCCGAGGACGAGTCCGGACAGAAGGTGCAGTCCTTAGAGGCGCTTGCGCGGGTTGTAGAAGGTGAGCCAGCGGTCGTAGCCGGAGATCTCGCCGCGCACGATGCCGAAGAAGAGGTTTTGGACCTGCTCGGTCACAGGGCCGCGCGTGCCCTCGCCCAGGACGCGGTTGTCCACCTCGCGCACCGGGGTGACCTCCGCCGCGGTACCTGTCAGGAAGCACTCGTCCGCCACATACAGCTGATCACGTGTGATGCGGGCCTTGGAGACCTCCAGGCCCAGCTCTGCACACAGGTGCATGACCGTCTGGCGTGTGATGCCGCCGAGAATCGCCGAGCTCATCGGCGGCGTGCGGACGATGCCGCTGCGCACGATAAAGATGTTCTCGCCTGTCGCCTCGGAGATGAACCCGCTGGTGTCCATCATGATCGCTTCTTGATAGCCGTGCTGCAGGGCCTCGCGCTTGGCGAGGATGGAGTTTGTGTACTGGCCGATAATCTTGCCCTTGGCCATCGCCGCATTGACGTGGTTGCGCGCGAAGCTGGAGACCATGCAACGAATGCCGTTCTTCAGGCCGTCCTCACCCAGATACGCGCCCCATTTCCAAGCGATGATGGCCACGCGCACCTTGTTCTGCGCAAAGAGGCCCATCGTGCCTGCGTCCAGATACACCAGCGGGCGAATGTAGCCCTCCTCCAGCCCATTGACCTCCAGCGTGTCTACGCACGCCTGCATTAGCTCGTCATAGGTGTGCTCGATTTTGATGCCCAGAATCTTGGCGGACTCGAAGAGACGCGTGATGTGGGCGCCGAGACGAAAGATGACGCTCTGCCCGTCGTGGCGGTGATAGGCGCGAATGCCCTCGAAGCAGCCAAAACCGTAGTGCATGGTGTGCGTGAGGACGTGAACGTTGGCCTCGGCCCACGGCACCAGTTCTCCGTCCATCCATATCTGCTCTACTGGCGCAACCATCGGTTTAACCTCTCCTGAAAAGGACCATCGAAAGTGTCTTGGCGTGGAGCTCGGCCGATGTCTCACGTCCTGTGAGGTGTGCGAGCGTCCCTGCCGACATGATAGCGCTTAACCCGGTCCGCGCGCCACCCCGAGTTGCCGCCGACCGTGGACGCGGGACCCGTCGCAAGGGACCTGATCACTGGCACAACGCACGCTCCGCTGCTACCTTCCCCCAGATGCGCGGATCCCTCGCAGTGTTGACGTTGACCGCCCTTCTTCTCCCTGGATCAGGACTGGTCGGTTGCAAGAAGAAGGCGCCCGACCAGAGCTTGTCGACCGCTCCGGCCGCAGCACCCAAAACCAAGGCGGCATCAAGCTATCAGCTGCTGCTTCTGCGCGATCGCGTGGGACGCACCCTGACCGGCAGCTGCTACGCGCTGTTCAACGAGCGCGGCAAGGGCTTTCTCGAGGTTCGCGGCAAGCTGACCCGCACTGTCGACGCGGTCCTGCAAAACGGGCTGTGGTCGGCGGCGACCGTCCGCATCAACGACTTCATGGTGCGCGAGCGGCAGTCCGAGTCGTGGCGCAGCGTGCCGAGCTCCAACGCGGTACTCAAGGTCACGCGCTCGCCCGTGCTGAAGGTCAAGCGCGAGGACGGCGACCCCCTGCTGCCGATGGAGGAGTACGCGCTAAAAATGCTCTTTGGCGCGGACATCGACGGCGCGGCGCCCACGGTCGACGATCTGCTGGGCCGCAAAGAGCCGGTAAAGGTCGGCGACAAATGGACGCCACAGTCCGGACTCCTGACGCGTGAGCTGCGCAATCAGCATCGCGACTTCGGCATCGCCGACGGGGTCACCGGCGACCTGACGATCGCCGCCCTGAACAAAGTGGGCGACGAGGAGAGACTGCGCCTCGCGGGCGCCCTGACCCTCAAGCTGAACTCAGCACCCAACATGCCGGATTTCGGCGGGAAGCTGACCATGATCACCTCGATGGATGTGCCGGTGAACACCGACGCGCCCATCCGCACGCACTCCACCAAGTACATCGTGAAAGGCCAGGGACGCGTCGACGGCGCCAGCAAAGGCCTGACCATGGAGTGGGTGAGACGCTTTTCCAACATGAAGACCAAGTGAGATTCACCATGCGAACCCTTCGCGCCATCGCGCTGTTCTTGACCGTGGGGTGCGGCAGCATCTCGGTTCCGCCTCCACCCGTTGCCGACACGGCAGCGCCGGTCAAATGCACAACGGACGAGGACTGCGCACAGGCGGGCAAGGACTGCTTGACCGTGTCCTGTGATACGGCCAGCGGGACCTGTGGTACCGCGGTGCAGCAGCCCAACACCTGCTACGTGAACGACGTCTGCTACGCCCCCGGTCAGGAGCAGCCGGGCAACCGCTGCATGACCTGTGATCCCGCGGCCGACACCGGCGCCTTCGCGGCGGTCACCTGCGATGGGACGGCGGTGTGTGACCCCACCAGTGGAGAGTGCGCCGAGGCGCCGGACGTCGTGGACGACGTGGACGGCGGCGGTGATACCGGCGACGCGGACGTCGTCGAGCCGGACATCGACGAGCCCGACACCGACGAGGTCGTGGAGCCGACCAAATGCGAGACCAACGCCGACTGCAAAGGCGAGGTCGAGCTTGCCGAGTGCGAGGCCGCTGTGTGCATCAAGGCCACGGGCGACTGCGCGGCGGTAGGCCTGCCCGAAGGGAGCGCCTGCGCACCACCGGAGGCCGCCAACCCGGAGTGCTTCAAGGGCATCTGTGACGCCGACAGCGCGTGCCAGGCCGAGCCCCTCTCCAACGTCGGGTGCGACGACGACGACGCCTGCACCCAGGGTGACGTGTGCCAGGACGGTCAATGCGTCGGCGCGGCCAAGGATTGCTCGGACGGCAACGACTGCACCATCGACTCATGTGATCCAGCCACCGCGGACTGCTCGTCGGAGGCGGTACCCGACGGCGGCGAGGCGCAGCCATGTGAAGACGGCAACCCGTGCACGGTGGAGGATCTCTGTGACGCCGGGTCCTGCGTAGGCGGCGCCAACGCGTGCACCTGCCAGAGCGACGCGGACTGCGACAACGACGAGGACCTGTGCAACGGCACGCTGGTGTGCGTCGACCAGGGCGACGGGACCAAGGCCTGCGAGATCGAGGCGGACTCCGTCGTGGAGTGCGACACGTCCAAAGACGACGACTGCAACGAGACGACCTGCGACCCGGCCACCGGCGTTTGCGCCAGCCAGTCGACGGCGGGTCAGAACTGCGACGACGGTGACGCCTGCACCTTTGCCGACAAATGCTCAGCGGACGGGGCTTGCCTTGGCACAACCCAGGTCTGCGATGACAGCAACGTGTGCACCGACGACACCTGCAACGCCGACGGCGAGTGCGAATTCGCCGACAACACGAGCCCGTGCAACGACGGCGACGGCTGCACCAGCTCAGACACGTGCGCCGGCGGCGAGTGCATCGGCACCCCCAAGGTCTGCGACGACGCCAAGGCCTGCACCAACGACTTCTGCGGCGACGACGGCGTGTGCGTCTTTGAGTCCCAGGCCGGCCAGCCGTGCGACGACGGCTCCGCGTGCACCATCGACGACGCGTGTATGGGCGACGTCTGCGTGGGCACGTCGACCTGCGACGACAACAACGGGTGCACGGACGACAGCTGCGACCCTGCGACCGGGTGTAAAAACGAACCCAACGTGGACAGCTGCTCGGACGGCGACGCGTGCACCACGGCCGACACATGCGGCGGCGGCGTCTGCGTCGGCGGGGCTCCCCCCAACTGCACGGCCAAGGGGCAGTGCAAGAAGGGACTGTGCGATCCGGTGGCCGGGTGTGTGGTGGCAGACGCCGACGACGGCAAGAGCTGCAACGACGGCAACGACTGCACCAAGGGCGACGTCTGCATCGGTGGCGCCTGTACCGGCGAGCCTGTGTGCGAGTGCCAGACCGACAAAGACTGCGCCCCTGCGACAGCCTGCGCCGGCCCCGAGAAGTGCGCGCCGGGCGAGGGCGGCACGTTGGCCTGTCAGCCGGGTGAGCCGGTCCTGTGCAAAGAGCCGCTGGACCCGTGCAAGCAGGCCGTTTGCGTCGAGTCCCAGGGCGGCTGCGTGATCCAGAACGCCAACGAGGGCAAGAACTGCGGACCGGACAATGAGTGCGAGACGGGCCTGGCCTGCAAGGCCGGCGAGTGCGTCGGTGCGGCGCTGCCGTGCCCGGACGTGGTGTGCCAGACGCCGGTCGACTGTACCCCGGGCGAGGGGTGCTCCTACCAGCCCAAGAAGCAGGGCAGCGCGTGCTCGGACGGCGACAACTGCACCGAGAAAGACGCATGCGACGCCAACGGAAACTGCGCGGCCCAGAAGCTCGATTGCGACGATGACGAGCCGTGCACAACCGACTCTTGCCACCAGAAGCTGGGGTGCCTGCACTCTTCGCTGATCGACGGCACCGAGTGCGACCTGGACGACAACCTGTGCACCGTCGACACCTGCAGCTCGGGGGTGTGCAAGCCCTTCAAGTCCAAGTTCTGCAACGACGGCGTGGACTGCACCAACGACAGCTGCAGCGCCAAGACCGGCGAGTGCGTCTTTGCTCCGGACGACGGCGCCTGCGACGACAAGAACCCGTGCACGGCGGACACGTGCTCCGCGACGGGCTGCAAAAACACCGCGGTCAACGACTTCACCACGTGCAGCGACGGCAGCCTCAAGACCGGCCCGGACTTCTGTTTCCAGGGCAGCTGCGCGGGCGGTATTCAGACGGCCAGCGACGCCGGCTTCGCGCTGTGTTCGCCCTTCAACCGACAGAGCACCGCCGTGATGTCCTACGGCGCCAGCTTCTACGTGGTCGGTGGTTATGACGTGAAGTCGCTGAAGTTCAACCCGTTCCCGACGCCGCCCTCGTGCGTGGATCCGGTGCTGACCTATACGCAGGTACACAGCCTGTCGGGCAACGGCGTGCTGGAGCAGATCTCGGTCATGCAGGGCAACGCAACGGACGCGGTCAACGGCGTGATCGTCGGCGACGAGGGCCTCGCCGGACAGATCCTCGGTGAGACCGTGGAGTGGAACGGCGACTTCGCAGAGGCGATCGACAAGGCCGGCGGCGGCTCCATCAATTGGAACACGGCGGCCCACGCGACGAGCGGGAGCTTCCTGGCCTGGACTCAGAACTACCTGCTTGGCGGCCGCACCAAGAGCAGCGGTGCGGGGCTGCTGTGCAAGGTCGGCAAGAGCTGGTCGTGCACTCAGACCTCGGTATCGGGCATCAGCTCCAGCGAGTTCGTCCCGGACTCCAGCACGCTGTACAACACGCCGTGCACGAAGCCCCCGTGCCTGACGAGCACGCTGGGCGGCGGCTGGTTTGGGAGCAACTCGACCAGCGGATCCATCCACTTCCTGGAGGACCCCACCGCCGACCTGAAGTTCGGCATGACCACCGGGCTGGCCAGCCTGAAGGGCAGCGTGACCGGGGCCGTGCAAGCGACCGTCGAGACGGCCTGGCACTTCGGCAGCTACGGCCTGTTCTACTCGTGCAGCGACGGCAAGTGCGTGCAGATGACCACCGTTCCGTCCCAGTCGACCATGCACTTCGTAGACGGCGTCAGCTATGCGGGCGGCGTCATCCTGCTGGCTCAGCGCACCACAGGCGGCGCGTCGCTGGTGTTTGCCCAGCCGGCGGGCAGCAAGACCAAGTTCGTGGTGGTCGATCTGCCGAAGATCGAGGTCGCCACGTCCATCGCCGCAACCACGACCGCGGGTGTCTACGTGCTCGGTCACGACGAGAAGATGACCGAGTACCAGATCCACTCGTTCCTCAAGTAGAGCCCGGATCCGGCCGTGTTGTCGAATCAGGCGGCCCCCTTGCTCGCCAAGCCCGCCGCGGTAATCCTGGCCGCGGGCGCCGGCACGCGCATGAAGTCCACGCGGCCCAAGGTGCTCTTCGAGATCCTGGACCGGCCGCTGGTGCACTTTCCCGTGCTGCTGGCGCAACGGCTCGGCCTGATGCAGACCGTTGTGGTGGTCGGCCACGGCCGCACCGCAGTCGAAGAGTCGGTGGCCGCGATCGCGCCGGACGCTCGATTTGCGCTGCAGGCTGAGCAGCGCGGCACCGGACACGCCGTGATGGCGGCCGAGTCGGCGACCACCGATGCACAGTCCGTCCTCATCTTGTCGGGGGATGTCCCGTCCCTGACCGACGCCACCGTCGCTGCCATGGTGTCGGCGCGTGAGCGGACCGGCGCGCCCATGTCCATGCTGACCTTTGAGGCGCCGGACCCGACGGGCTACGGCCGGGTGGTCGTCGATGAGGACGGGCGCGTTGAGCAAATCGTGGAGCATCGCGACTGCACCGAAACGCAGCGTGAGATCACCACGGTCAACGCCGGCGTGTATCTGGCGGATCGTGCCGCACTCTACGGCGCGCTGGCGCGGGTCGGCACGGCCAACGACCAGGGCGAATACTACCTGACGGACGTATGCGCGATCCTGGCCGGTGATGGGGCCGCCCCCGTTGCTGTGGACGTGGCGCCGGACGAGGTCGAGGGCATCAATGACAGGGCGCAGCTTGCCGAGCTGGCGGAGCGGGTCCGAATGGCGCGCAACACCCAGCTGATGCGCGACGGCGTCACCATGCTGGACCCACAGCGCACCTGGGTGGGCTTTGACGTGGCGTTGGAGCCGGACGTGACGCTGCACTCGGGCGCCACGTTGCGCGGGACCTGCTCGGTCGGCGCCGGCACGGTCATCTCCGAGGGGTGTGTGCTGACGGACGCGGTGGTTGGAGCGGACGCGCTGATCAAGCCGTACTGCGTGATCGCCGAAGCCCGCATCGGGAACAAAACAGCGGTCGGACCGTTCGCCCATCTGAGACCGGGGACGGTCCTCGGGGAGAAGGCCAAGATCGGCAACTTTGTAGAGACCAAGAAAGCGATCGTGGGTGACGGCTCCAAGGCCAGCCACCTGACCTACCTGGGCGACTGCGAGCTGGGTCGCGACGTCAACATCGGCGCCGGCACGATCACGTGCAACTACGACGGCGTCGGCAAGCACCAAACCATCATCGAAGACCGTGTGTTCGTCGGGTCCAACACCGAGATCGTCGCTCCGGCGCGACTGGGTGAGGAGTCCGTCGTGGCCGCCGGAACAACGGTGACGGCGGACGTGCCGGCGTACGCGCTCGTGGTATCCAGGGTCCGTCAGCATGTGGTGGAGGCCTGGGCCCGGCGTCGCGGTCCGGTCGCTCGAAAGCGCCGCAAGGACGAGGAGAAGACCTGATTTATGTGCGGAATCATCGGCTACGTCGGACCGAGGGACTGCCCACAGATGATTCTGGACGGCTTGAAGCGTCTGGAATATCGCGGCTATGACAGCGCCGGCATCGCGGTGCTCAGCGGCGAGGAGTTCGAAATCCGCCGCGCCGCGGGAAAGCTGGATCGCCTGGCGGCCACGCTGGCGTCTGAGCCGCTGTCCGGGTCGCTGGGGATCGGCCACACCCGCTGGGCGACCCACGGTCCGCCGACAGAGCTCAACGCACATCCACACCGCGCCGGCGACGTCGTGGTAGTGCACAACGGCATCATCGAAAACCACAGGGCGCTGAAGCAGGAGATGTCGGCGGAGGGTCGCGCGTTCGAGAGCGACACGGACACCGAGATCATCGCGCACCTCGTCGCCCGCGAGCGCGACAAGGGGCTGCCGCTGCCCGAAGCGGTGCGAGCGGCGCTGGGGCAGGTTCACGGCGCCTACGCCATCGCGGTGCTGGACCGCAGCCAGCCGGACATGATCGTGGCCGCGAAAAACGCGTCGCCGCTGGTCGTCGGACTGGGCGACGGCGAGAACTTCCTGGCCAGCGACATCCCCGCCATTTTGAGTCACACCCAGCGCATGGTCTTTCTGGCCGAGGGCGAGCTGGCGGTGCTGACGCCGGGCGGCGTGACGCTCTGCCGGGTGGAGGACGGCGCCCCCGTCGCCATGCACGATCAGCTGATCACGTGGTCACCCGCCATGGCCGAGAAGGGCGGCTACAAGCACTTCATGCTCAAGGAGATCCACGAGCAGCCCCGCGCGGTCACCGACACCATGCGTGGCCGCGTTCACATCGAGGACAACCGCGTGGAGCTGCCCGGGCTGCGACTGACGGACAAGCAGCTGGCGCGCTTCGACAGGATGGTGGTCCTGGCGTGCGGCACCAGCTGGCACGCGGGCATGGTGGGCGAGTACCTGGTGGAGCGCTTCGCCCGCCTGCCGGTCGATGTGGAGCTGGCCAGCGAGTACCGGTATCGGCACCCGGTGGTGGACAGCAAGTGCCTGGTCGTCGCGATCACGCAGAGTGGCGAAACCGCGGACACAATCTCGGCGCTGAAAGAGACCGCCGGCACCGGCGCGCACGTGCTGGCGATTTGCAACGTGGTCGGATCCAGCATCACCCGCCTGGCGGACAGCACGGTCATGACGCTGGCCGGTCCCGAGATCAGCGTGGCGTCGACCAAGGCGTTTACCACGCAGATCGTCGCGATGTACCTGCTGGCCGTGAAGCTGGGAACCGCACGCGGAAAGCTGAGCTCCGATGAGGCCGGCCAGCTGCTGCAGGACCTGATCGAGGTTCCCGGCCACATGGAGGAGGTGCTGCACGAGCCGACCGAGCCTTATCTGGCGGTCGCGCGCGCCTATCACCACGTCACCAGCTTTCTGTATCTGGGTCGCGGCATGTCGTACCCGATGGCGCTCGAAGGTGCGCTGAAGCTCAAGGAGCTCAGCTACATCCACGCCCAGGGGTACGCGGCGGGCGAGATGAAGCACGGCCCGATCGCGCTGATCGAGGAGACACTACCCACCTGCGTGGTGTGCCCCACAGGCCCGCACTTCGACAAGACCCGCGGCAACATCTCCGAGATCAAAGCGCGAAGCGGGCCGGTGGTGGCGATCACCAGCGACGGTGCGGGCGCCGAGGCGCTGGCCGAGGAGGTAGACACGCTGCTGGTGGTGCCGGACGTGCCGGAGCATGTGCAGCCGCTGGTGCTGTCGGTCCCGCTACAGCTGCTGGCGTATCACGTGGCCGATTTCAAGGGCACGGACGTGGACCAGCCGCGGAACCTCGCGAAGTCCGTGACGGTCGAGTAGCCAGGATCGCGTCCACGACCTGCCGAACGCTCATCCGGGTCGAGTCGATAATCTGCCAGCCGGCGGCGCGCGTGTTCTCCGCCTTCAGCAGCGGATGAAGGCCCCGTATCTCGTCGACGAGCGCGTCCGGATCAAACATGTCCGACCGGCGCCCCTCGTTGCGGCGCAGCGCCTCCTCAACCGACGGCAGCAGCATGATCCGACGGACATCACGACCACCGAGCACCGGCATGAAGGTGTCCTGAACGACGCCCTCGAGCAGAACGTCGTCAACGGCGACCTCAAAGCGCATATCCAGGTACCGGGCGGCCATCGATGCGGCGGTGCCGCGCGCCAGGTTGAATTGCAGCGTGGTCTCAGCGGTCCACTTAGGAACCGGGTGGGACATCCCTGAGACGACCATCATGCGCAGGGCGTCGACGCTGACGTGCAGACCGTAGTCGAATCGCTCCATGAGCGCGGCGCTGGTTGCGGTCTTACCGGCCCCAGGCGGGCCCGTGATGAGGAAGAGAGCCATTGATAATCAGTCGGCCAACTCCAGGAATCGCGCAATTATTTTCTTTGTCCCAAAGCCCGGGAACTGGACGGTCACGCGTGCGTTGGGCCCCTTGCCGTCCACCTGCGCGACGCGGCCGTCTCCAAACCGCGGATGCCTGACGCCGCGCCCGATCAGCTCACCACCGTCGCCGGAGTCCACCTGGGAGTCGCTGTAGTCGTAGCTGATGCCGCTCGATTGGCTGGCGGGCGTGCTGCTCGACGCGCTTTTGGCCGCCCAGCCGCCGCGTGACTGGGACGGCGGTGACCAGTCTGCGTCCGACATCGACTTGAGACGCGCGGATCGATTGGTCGTACCGCCAAACGGGTTGCGCGATGCGGCGCGCCCCATCTCCGACTCGTAGTGCTTCACGTTCTCGGGGATCTCGCCCAAAAAGCGTGACGGCGGGTTGATATCCAGCCGTCCGAAGCGCCGGCGGCTGCGGGCCCAGCTGAGAAAGACCCGCTTCTTGCCGCGCGTGACCGCCACGTACGCCAGGCGCCGCTCTTCCTCCAGCGCGTCGTCGTCCTTGGAGTTGAAGTGCGGGAAGACGTCCTCTTCCAGCCCGGACACAAACACGGTGTCGAACTCCAGACCTTTGGCGGCGTGCACGGTCATCAAGGTGACCGCCTCCTGCTCGGCGTCACCCTCGTCCATGCTGGTCAGCAGCGAGACGTGGTCCAAAAACGCCTCGAGTGAGCGGTCGGTCGCGCGCCCACGCCACTCTTCGATGGAGACCATCAGCTCCTCGATGTTGGCGGCGCGGCTCTCGCTCTCGATCGTGCCCTCATCTTGGAGCCGCGTGAGATAACCGGTCTCGCTCAGCACCGCTTCGGCGACCCGGAAGGCGTCGTTCTCGTTTTGCGAGATGGTCCGCAGCGTCGAGATAAGACGCCCGAACTCCTCGATGGCCCGGCGCGCGCGCTTTCCACCCGGCTGCTGGGCCAGCAGCATCAGGCCGTCAAACAGCGGCTTGTCCTGGGCCTGGGCGATCTCGTTGGCGCGCTCCATCGTCTTCTGGCCGATCCCGCGTGTGGGCGAGTTGACGACGCGCAGCATGGCGATCGTGTCGCGCGGATTCAGCACGAGCCGCAGGTAGCTCATGATGTCTTTGACTTCTTTGCGCTCGTAGAACTTCAGGCCGCCGACCACCCGATACGGCGTGGCCTGGCCGCGCAGCGCGTCTTCAAACACGCGGCTTTGGGAGTGCGTGCGATAGAAGATGGCGATCTCGTTGAGCGACACGCCGTCGCGCCGCGCCTCGAGCGCCTTGCGAATCACCCAGCGAGCCTCGCCGCTCTCGGTCTCCGCCTGGAAGCAGCGCAGCTTCTCGCCATCCGGCTC
The DNA here is from genome assembly GCA_964545715.1 of uncultured Myxococcales bacterium. Classification (GTDB taxonomy): domain Bacteria; phylum Myxococcota_A; class UBA9042; genus CAZJHX01. The sequence continues at coordinate 19,436 of CAZJHX010000094.1, read as the reverse complement.
CTGGGTCCACAGCGTCTTCTCATGGCGGGTGGTGTTGTTGGCGATCAGCGCGCTGGCGGCGGCAAGGATGTTGCCGGTCGAGCGGTAGTTGCGCTCCAGCCGAACGACGCCGACATCGTGGCCCGGGAAGTCCTTGTCGAAGCCCAGGATGTTTTTGAGATCCGCGCCGCGCCAGCGATAGATGCTCTGATCGTCGTCACCCACCACGCAGATCCGCGGCTTCTTGTCCCCCGCCAGCAGCTTGATGAAGCGGTACTGGGCGTGGTCGGTATCCTGAAACTCGTCGACGAGGATGTAGCGCCACTTGTAACGCAGCTCGCTGAGGACCGGAGGGTTGTCCCGGATCAGCACGACGGCCCGCTGGATCAGGTCCCCGAAGTCAAAGGCGTTGGCCTGCTTCTTGGCGACCTCGTAGCCTTTGTAGACCTTGGCGCACAGCGAGTCGATGTAGCCCGTCACCGGCAGCTCGGGGTGGTCGGGGCCGCGCAGCCGATGCTTGGCATCGTCGATGTAGTAGCGGACCTTGCGCGAGTCCAGCACGTCCTTGGAGATGTTGATCGACTTGAGCACGCGCTTGATCAGCCGGTCGCGATCGTCCTCGTCGTAGACCACAAACGACCGCGTGCGCTGCACCAGCTCCGCGTATTTGCGCAGCACGCGCAAGCAGATCGAGTGGAACGTGCCCAGCCACACCTCGGCAGCCTCGCCGCCCAGGATGTCGTGTACACGCTCGCGCATCTCCGCGGCGGCCTTGTTCGTAAACGTGACCGCCAGAATCTGCCACGGGCGCAGGTCCCTATCGAGCACCAGGTGCGCGATTTTGAACGTGATGACGCGGGTCTTGCCACTGCCGGCGCCCGCCAGCACGAGCAGCGGTCCGTCGCAGTCCAGCACGGCCTGCAATTGGTGTTCGTTTAATTCGGCCTCGAGATCGAGCATCCGTCACGGATTAGCGCGTCGCCGCGTGCGAATCAAGCACCACTTGCAACGCGTGTTCAGCGATGTATGCTCACCGACCAATGGCTGACCGACCGACCATCGCTGTACCCGTCATCCTCGTCGTCGAGGACAGCCCCGACGACGCCATGATCGTGGGCCTGACGTTTCAAGAGACGGGCATTGTCAACCCGCTGATCTTTGTGGAGGACGGCGAAGAGGCCATCGACTATATGCTGAGGCGCAACAAGTACGCCGACGCGAGCAAGTGGCCCCTGCCGCTGCTGGTCATCCTGGACCTGAACCTGCCGCGCTACGACGGCTTTGAGGTTCTGGCCGCGACAGAGCGCATCCGCAACGAAAACGACATCCCGGTGGTCGTCCTGTCCGTCAGCGACAGCGACGAGGACCGCGATCGCGCCGTGCAGATGGGCGCCACCAAGGTGCTGCGCAAGCCCATCGACCCGGGCATGCTGCTGCAGCTGATCAGCGAGATCACCGATCTGTCGCTGATGCTGGTCCCCGCGTCTCTGCAGGGCTAAAGCGCCACCAACAGTCCGAAAACCAGGGTGACTTCAGAGGCGTCTGCCGCTGCGCCCAGCTCGATCTGCCACGCCAGCGTGTCGGTGATCGGGCGGTCCGCAATCACGGCCAGACTGCGGCCCAGCTCCAGGTCAAAGGCCACCTCAAAGGCGATGGTCGTATCACCCGCAGGCATGGCCAACCCGGCAGCAAACTCACCGGCCAGCGGCGTCTCGACATCGACGGTGCGCTCCAGCTCGGCGTTGAGGCCAAACGACAAAGACGGCTGTATCGCCAGGTCCAACTCCAAGACGGGCCCCGTTGTCCAGGCGGCCGAAGCGCCGGCGGGCGCCAGCAGGGTCGCGACGAGAATCCAGTGCGAAAAACGGCTGTACTTCATGCTCTCTCCACCTCCTGTTACAGACCCTTACGAGCCGGCGCCTCAGGTGGATCGATTCAGGGGGCGTGAGCGCAGCGCATCCTGATTGTGGAGGCGCCCGACAAGCGCGAGCTGTCACGCGCGATGCAGAGGCTGGGCATTCGGCTGGCGCGGCGCCTCAACGGCGTGTGGCGCCGGCGGGGCAAGGTCTTCGATGGCCGCTACCACGCCCAAGGACTGGCTGGATCCGTACTCCACGTGCCTGGAGTTCGAAGGCTGGCGCGAGCACCCGCCCCCCCCGGAGCACGCCGTATGCCTGGACCGCGCCCCGCCAAGCACGTGGCTGCGCCGCGAAGGCTGGCGAAAGCACGGGCTCATCCCGATCGCAGAGCTGCCGCGGCCCTGGCTCACCCGCTGACCGCGCGCCGCTGCAGGTCTCCGAGGACTCCTAAAGCTTCAGACCACTGCAGGTCAGCAGCGCCGGCGAGCAGCTGCCGTGGATGCACTCCTCACAGGCCGTCTCGTCATCGTCATCGCAGGCGGACTCGCACTTGTTCTTGCCGCAGATGATGAAGGTGTTCCAACAACCCGCACAGTCCTCGCTGATGTTCTTGGCGTTGGCCAGACAGGCCGCCGCACCCGGCGTGGCCTGGAAACCAAAGTCCGACATGCAGGCGATCGCGGTGCTGCCGAAGTCGTTTACGTCGCTCAAAATCTCGTTGGCGTCCTTGGCGCTGCACTTGGTGCCGCCGGAGCCGAGATCGCCCGTGTCGTCGGTGTCTTCCGTGTCTTCGGTGTCCTCGTTGTCGCCCGTCGAGTCGGAGCCGCTGCCGGGGGAGATGTCCTCGCCACCACACATGCCCGCCGCGCTGCAGGTGTCGCCGTCGTCGCACTGGCCGCACCAATCCGCGCGCTTGGGATACGTCTGTGGATCGCAGCCCGCGCTGCCGCACTCCCGTGTCCCGCAGATCGGCTCACAGTCCGCAAAGCCGTTCAGCCAGAAGGTGTGATCGTGAAACTTCTTTTTGGCCTTGGCCGTCCACCCCTTGGCCCCGAACGAGCCCAGGCCCAGGGCGACGGCGGCCTCGATCTCGGAGTGCATGCCGGCCCGGATGTTGAAGAAGATGGCGTCGCTCTTGGCCTCGAACTTCTGCTCGACCTTGGGGCCAAACTTGTTCTCGATCTCAGGCCCCACAACGAAGAACGGCTTGGCCTCCAACGCAAAGTTCAGCCCCGCCGAGACCGTCAGGCCGATCGCGCCCTCCGCCTGCACGGTGGCGGTAGGGGGCTGGGTGACGTAGCCCGCGAACCGTCGCCAGTCGCCGTCTTCATAGGCCACGCCAAACGTGCCGGTTGCACTGCCCGCCGCGTTGACGGTCACCGCCCCCTTTCCTGAGGTGCTGACCTTGGCGGCAAACTTCAGCGCCACGGTCATCTCGACCGGCATCACGCAGAACGGGCACGGCAGCGGCACCCAGAGGGTCTTCGTCGCCTTGGCCAGGGTCGAGTCGAAGCCCGTGCCCTCCAGCTTGCCCTCCAGCTCGATCTTCAGGTCGTCGATGTCCAGCTCGGCGGCCGGCGTGACGCCGAAATAGAAGCGCGCCGGGCTGGCATCAAAGTCCAGCGTCAGCGTGGTCGGCTGCACCAGCTTCAGCAGCTTGGCCGACACCTTGAGCGTCGTCCCGGCCTCGATCTCGCTGGTGCCCACAGAGACATCCAGCTCTCGGCTCCAGTTCTTTCGCACAAAGTTCAGCGGCTTGAGGGTGACGCTGGTGTCCGGCTTCTCGCCGGCGTCCTGCTCGTTGAAGGAGCCGATCTCGAAGTCCCAGTCCGAGAAGTCGATCTCCTGGGTTACGCGCAGCGAGCCCTCCTTGAAGATCTCCGTGAGGCCCGGCGGCTCCGTGAAGACCTCGAGCACCGCGCCGGTATCGTTGATTTCAGTGATCTTGCCCACAATTCCACCCTTCTCCGGCGGCGACAGCAGGATGTCTCCAGGCTGCAGATCCGGTAAGGGCTCGTCCCCCGACGCGGCGATATCGACCGAGCCGTCGTCGTAGACCTCCACGATGCCGATGGGGCTGTCGTCGCCGATGAAGTAGACGTTGTCGGCGAACACTATGTCGTCCTCCGCGGGCGCCAAACCGGGAGCGGCGAGCCCTGCGTCGTCCACGCAAACCTGCTCGATGCACAGCAGCGGCGCCGTGCACGAGCCGCCTTCCAGGCACTCACCACCCTCGACGCCGGGATCGATCGCGGGGGTCTCATCGGTGCTGGCAGAATCACCTCCGCAAGCGGCGATCCACAGCGCGCATGCGAGAGTCAGAAAACTTGGAAAGGTTCGCATCGGCAAAGGGTAACAGCTAGGGTCTCCTCATGCGTTTATACGGACTCTCTTTGGTTTTGGCGGCTTGCTTTGTCCTGGCGGGAGTGCCCGCGTGTTCGGATCCCGCAGGCGGCGGCGGCGGCGGCAAAAAGGACGCGGCCGCCGACACGACCGACGACACCGGCACGGATGACACCGGCACCGCAGATACAGGCACCGCCGACACCGGCACGGACGACACGGGCACCGCCGATACCGGCACCGACGACACGGGCACCGCGGATACCGGCGACGACCCACCGCAGGTCTGCACCCCGGGCGAGCTGTTTTGCGACGAGCAGGTGCTCAAAAAGTGCAACTCGGCCGGGACCGCCGCGTTCTTCGACACGGACTGCGAGGCCGTCGACCTGTTGTGCCAGTTTGGGCAGTGCGTGGAAGAGGCGACCGACTGTCTGGGCGTGCGCTCGCTGGCCTGGGAGACTGGCAAGCCCTCGCCGTCGTCGGTGGTGACGTTTGTGGCGGTGGAGACGTGTGAGGGGCAGCCGGTGCTCGGCCTCAAGGACGAGGACTTCATCGTGCACGAGGACGGCGAGGTGGTGGCCTTCTCGACGGCGGATACGGCGGTGCTGAAGGACGCCGGGTCCGTCGAAGTGTTTGTGACCGTGCTGCTGGATTGGTCCGGCTCGTTCGAGACCGCCGGCGCCAAGGATGCAGCGGTCGAGGCCGCCAAGACCATGGTGACGAAGCTGGCCAAGGACCCCAAGGTGACGACGTGGGTGCGGATCAGCGTCTTCGCCAAGGATGTTGAGGTCTGGCAGGACTATACACGCGACGACGCCGTGCTGGCGGCGCGCATCGACGACCTGGCGGCCAGTGAGCCCAAGGCCAAGACCGTCAGCATCTATGGCGCGCTGCTGGAGACGATCGCAGCCGGGGACAAGACGGCGGCGGATCGGGCCACTGCGATGGGCAGTGGGGTCTTCACCTACGCGCAGGTGGTGCTGGTGACGGCCGGCTCGGATCAGACGGGCCTGCACACCCTGGAAGAGGCGCAGTCCGCCGTCTCAAACAGCAGCGCAGACGTGGTGGTGCTGGCGCTGGGCGACGACCTGGCGGACGGCGGCAACATCGATGTCGCGGCGATCGATGCCCTGGGCAAGAACGGCGCGTTTGTGGCGGCCACCTCAGAGCAGCTTGCGGGGGCGGCCGTCGACGCGCTGGACGCCACGCTGGCGCTTCAAAAGCGGCTGTACCTGGTGGCCTATTGCTCGCCCAAGCTGGCCGGGCAGCACACGGTCGAGATCGAGGTGGCGGGCGGGTTGGGCAAGACGCCGACTTACGAGCTGGACGCTGCCACGTTCGGCGATGACGGCCCGCTGTGCAGCAAGGACGTCTACGCCGCGCAATGCGACGGGCTGGACTGCGGCGGGCTGGGCTGCGGCGGCTGCGGCGACCTGCTCGCTCAATGCTCGGCCGCGGGCCAGTGTCTGTGCACGGGCGACGCGCAATGCGATGACGCCGTCGACTGCACCACGGACAAATGCGACCCGGCAGCGGGATGCAGCAACACGCCGGACGACAGCGCCTGCGACGACGGCGACCAGTGCAGCGACAACGTGTGCGACACCAGCGAGGGCTGCCAGGAGGTGCTCAAAGACGACGGGACCCCGTGCGACGACGCGGACAACTGCACGGTCAGCGACGCGTGCACGGCGGGGGCATGCGCGGGCGCGGCGAAGAGCTGCACGTCAGACGATCTGTGCGTCACCGTAGCCTGCAACCCGGACACGGGCGCCTGCGACGAGACCCCGAACCTGGGCGACTGCGATGACGGCGACGCCTGCACGACCGGCGACACCTGCGCCACGGGCAGCTGCGCAGGCACGACGGTCGTCTGCACCGACACCCAATGCAGCACCAGCACGTGCACGCAGGACAGCGGACCGGACTGCGACAACGTGGCCAAGGGTGAGGGTCTGCCCTGCGACGACGGGCTGGTCTGCACCGTCAACGACCAGTGCTCGGCGGGCGAGTGCGTCGGCGAGGGCGACGACTGCGACGACGGCAACCCGTGCACGGACGACAGCTGCGCGCCCGAGGGTGGGTGTCAGAACCTCAACAACACCAAGGCGTGCGACGACGACGACAGCTGCACCACAGACGACGTGTGTGGTGGCGGGGCGTGCGCCGGCGCGGTCAAGACCTGCACCGACGGCGACGTGTGCACCGCCGACACGTGTAACCAGAGCACGGGCGCCTGCGAAAACCCCGGCATCTCCAACCAGCCGTGCGACGACGGCGACGTATGCATCCCCATCGACATGTGCGTCAACGGCGTGTGCACCCCGGCGGGCAGCCCGATCAACTGCGTGGACGGCAAGCCGTGCACAGACGACCTGTGCGACCCCACCGATGGCTGCAAAAACCCGTTCAACACGGCCGCCTGTAATGACGGCGACCTCTGCACGCTGTCCGACGTGTGCGGCGAGGGTACCTGCGCCGGGACGCCCAAGGTGTGTGACGACGGCAACCCGTGCACGACCGACCTGTGCAATGCGGCGGGGCTGTGCCAATCCCCGCCAATGCCCGAGGGCGCCTTGTGCGGCGACAAGCTGTATTGCCTGGCGGGTGACTGCGCTCCCTGTCCGCTGTTCAACGAGGCGGTCCTAAACACCTGGATGGACCAGATCGGCGGCGCAGAGGCCGCCCTGACCGACGTGGTGCAGTTTCCGGACAAGAGCTACCTGGGCGTCGGCTGGGGCGACTCCAACGGGTGGGGTGACGGCGCGTTCTTCCCCCGGGTCGACGAGGACTTCGTGCTGCAGTCGCTGAACAGCATCGGGACGTCGGCGTACTACAAGCCGAAGATCACGATGGCCGACGACGGCACCATCTACCTGCTGTTCGGCAACTCGCAGATCCGCACGTGGCCCGGATTGGGTCCCAACGGCTACGTCAACAGCCCGGACGGCTGGTCGTTCAGCATGGGCGGCGAGACAGCATCGGTGTACTTCGGCGCGTTTCCGGCAGGCTCGGATCTGCAGGAGCACGCGGGCATGTTCCCGGTCGACACCGGCGGCGTGTGGCTGGTCGGCCAGGGCTACGACCCGGCCAACCCGACCGAGTTCGATTCCGGCTGGCTCGCGCGCATCGCCACGGATGGAACGCCGATGTGGCAGACGACCATGGGCCCGGCTGACAGCTACTTCAACGACGGGGCCACCATCAGCGGTGGGGGGTACGCCGTCGGCCAGACCAACATCCCCGCCAGCGCGCAGCCGTTCGTCGCTGCGGCCGCCCGGTTCGACAACCAGGGCAACGAGGTGTGGTTCAAGGCCATGCCGGGCCAGGAGAACGGGTACTTTGTGGCTGCCGAGACGCTGGGTCAGGACCTGCTGGCGGCCGGCTCGGTAGCCGGACAAGGCTATCTGGCGCACTTCGACTCCGACGGCAACGTCAAGTGGGAGAAGACCCTCTCAACGCCGGCCAATATGGCGCCCAAACTGAACGGCATGGCAGTCGACAACAACTTCAACATCTTCGTCGTCGGCACACGCCGCGTAGACCCCGCCCAGCCGGGCACGGAGGGCTGGGTGCTGAAGCTGAACCACGAGGCCGGCGCGGTCGTCTATGAGCACGGCATCACCTGGCCCGGAGTCGCTCCGCACAAGAACAACAAGTTTGAGTTCTTGAACGTGCTGCCGACCAAAGGCGACCGGCTCATGCTGGTGGGCTCGATGGACCCGGTCGGCGACACGCAGCAGTGGCCCGATCAGAACTGGGAGGGCGGCTGGATGGTGCACATGGACGTGAAGGGCAAGACCGGCTGCGGCATCCAGTAGTGTGCTCAGGGCGGTGGGACGCAGTGCACATCCCACAGCACGCCTGGGATGCCGTCGTACACCAAGTCCACGTCGTCCGTCTTGGTGCGATAGACGTACAGGTCGGCGTTGTCCTTTTGGTACAGCACGTCGCCGTTGGGCAGAAAGCGGGGATGGGCGTTGCCGTCACTCGCGGTCTTGTCCTTGCGCACCACGGGACCGGCGACCGGGCCATAGTAGACGTAGCGGCTGCCCCCATGCGTGCCCATCACGGTGACAAACTCGCCGTCGTTGGACACGTCCGGATAATTCAGGTTGGCGCTGGAATCGAGCGTCAGCGACGTGCCGTTCTTCAGGTTGAGCGTCTCGCCAAGGTCGTCCAGGTCGAACGCGATCTTCTGCAGCCGCCACGGCGACGGCGGCTCCTTGAAGTTGGACTGGGTGTAAAACAGCGTCCCCCCGTCCGGCGAGATGGCCACCCCGTTGTTCAGGATGCCCTGGCCAGGGCCATACTTGCCGAACGGGATGTCGGTCACCATCATCACGCTCGAGCTCCCGATGCTGATGTCGACGTAGTAGATGTCGTGCTCGCTGGACGGTGCCTTGATCACAAAGAGCAGGGCGTCACCTGCCGGCGTCCAGGCCGGGCGCTCCGGGGTGTATTTCTCGCTGGTTAGCTGCGTTTGGGGACCACCCTCGACGCTGGAGATAAACAGCTCAGTGTCATTGGTCGCCCCGATTTTGCGGTTGGAGACAAACGCGATCTGCGTGGCGTCGGGGGACAGCGAGCCCTCCATGTTCTTGCCGTTCGCGACCGGGTCGATCATGTCTTCGAACGTGGGCCCCGCGAAATCCAGCCACCCCAGATTTTCGGCGTCGTAAACGACCGCCTTGCACCCGATCAGACCGGGCCCCGCGCACAATCCACTGTCGCTGTTGGAGCAGCCCGAGCTCTTGTCACACACGTCCAGGGTGCAGGGCTGGCCGTCGTCGCACGCCGCCGCCGACTCCATGTTGGCGCACCCGTCCGGTGCGCAGCTGTCGGCGGTGCACGCCACCCCATCATCACATGCGCCGTTGTTCGGCTCGTTGACGCAGCCGACAACGGGGTTGCAGCTGTCCGCCGTGCACGCCACCCCGTCGTTACACGGCTTGGTGTCGGCCCCTGGCTCACAGGCGCCCTCAACACACGTGTCGCCGAGGGTGCACGCATCGGAGTCGGTGCAGAACATCGGCGCCCCGACACACGCGCCCGCCGTGTTGCAACTGTCGGAGACGGTGCACTTGTCATTGTCGTCGCAGCCTGGAGGCTTCTCCTCGCCAACGTACGGCACGCCGGCCGCGTCAAAGCTCACGGCTGACTTCCACACCGTCACGTCGTCGATATCGCCGTTAAAGTGGTGGTTGGTTCCAATATTGGTGCCGATGACGAGCGGCTGATCGGTGACCACTGCGGCCGGCGCCTGACCCAGGGTGAGCTCGCCGACGATCTCGCCGTCCACCGCGATGCTCACATGCTTCATCGGCGCATCGAACGCGGCGGCCACGTGGTGCCACTGCCCATCGGCCACGAACTTCCCCTCCAGCACCGACAACCCGAGCGCGGGCATTTCGAAGCTGAGCGACCCGGGGTCGTGACGCAGCGCGATACCCTTGGTGTCGGCGCTCACCGTTGGCAACCCCTGCGCAAACACGGTCTGCCCGGCCGGCTCGTCCAGCCGAATCCAAGCCGCCAGCGTAAAGGACCCGTCGCCGAAGTCCGGATTGGGGAGCGTCACGTAGCCCCCATCCGCGATTGCAAGCGCCTGGCCCTTGAAGCCCGGCACCAGACCCGCGACGCCTTGAGTCGCGACCTTGCCATCATTTCCCTGCCCGCTGTCGTCCGCGATCACATCGCCCTCGATGCTCTCCATGCTCAGCGCGGCGAACAAGCCGGGGGGCGTCGGCGGGGGGGTATACGTGCATCCGATCGCCGAATCACAGCCGTCCACGGTGCAGGGGTTGCCGTCGTCGCAGACCGGCTTGGACCCGCCGACGCAGGAGCCGGCGGCGCAGGTGTCCGGCGTCGTGCAGGCATCCCCGTCTTCGCACGGCCCGCTCTGCGACTTGAAGATGCAGCCGCTCGCCGGGTCGCAGCTGTCGGTCGTGCAGACCGTGTCGTCAGCGCACACCACAACCGTCCCCGCGCACGCCGCAGCGCCCCCGCAGAGATCGTCCTCGGTACATGCATCGCCGTCATCGCAGGCCGGGGGCGGCGCGTCCGCGGCGTAGGCCGTTATCTGTGGGGCCGCAAAATAGACGGCCTCCGTCCAGACCTGAACCTGGTCGACGTCGCCTTGAAGGTGGTCGTTTGTGCCCGGCGCCGTACCGATGATCAGGGCCGAGGGATCCAGGGGCGCGACGCCGGCCGCAGCGATCCCTTCGGCCGCCATCAGCCCGTCCACATACAGGCGCGCGAGGCTCTCCTGCGCGTTGCGAACCAGCGCCACGTGCCGCCACTCGCCGTCCGCGACGCCAACCTCGGCGGTCAGGGTGCCGGCCCCCGCCTCGGGCAGGGTCGCCACGATGGCGCCGTCACCAATGGTCACGAGCACGCTGCCGTACGCAAATAGGGTCTGTGCCGCCTCCGCCGGCTGCGTCCGAACCCACGCCGCCAGTGTGAAGGACGCGTCGCCCAGGCCCGGGTCCTTCAGCACGACCGACGCCACGCCGCCCAGCGACAGCGCCTTGCCCGCTTTTCCGTCCTCGATCAGCTGGGCTTTGTCCGCCCCGAGCACATCGGCAGGGGACTGTGTGTCACTGCTGTTCGGCGTCTGCTCGCCGTCCAGCGACTCAAACGCCAGCGTCGCAACGGACGGCGGCATCACGGGCAGCGGCACGTGCTGGCACTCGCCGGTCTCCAGACACGTGTCGCCCGTACACGGATCGCCGTCGTCGCACTCGTTTGGACACAGAGGGCCGGTGTCCGCCCCATCCTCAGAGACCGGCACATCCGGAGGGAGCCCCTCATCGGCGGGCGGGGTGCCTTCATCGGTCGGCGGCCCCTCATCGGCGGGGGTTCCGAGATCGGTAGGAGCCCCGGCGTCGGGTATGACCGTATCGATCGGGGCCGCGGTGTCCTGGGCCGTGTCCGCAGCGTCGCGAAAGCTCAGATCCAGGTCCTCCAGCTCGCCGTAACATCCCGCGCCGGCCAAACACACCAGAACCGCCATGGTCGCTCGCATCAGAACGATCCGCCTATCGTCACACCGCCCAGGCCGGGCGCCACCCAGGCGCCGGAGGCGGCTTTGGGATCGGAGTCCTGCGACATGAGGGCCCACACGACCCCTGAAATCGTGGCGGCTGCGCCGACAGACACCAGCACAACGCCCGTGTTCCACGGCGTCCTCCCGTCATCCCACTGCTGCTGCAGCTCGGCTCGAGTCCCTACGACAAAGCCATCGCCATCCCTCGGAATGTCGCGCGCGCCGTCGGCCACGATCATCAGCCCGGCGCCGCCGGCCAGCGCAGCAACGCCAAATCCGGTGACAACCCACGGCCAGGGTCCCGGACCGGACGAGACCACCTCGCCGGCGACGTGCGGCGTCTCTTTCTCGACGGCGACCGGCGCGCCCACCTGGACCACGCCGCCCGGCGCGACGCTCGCCCGCACAGTGCGCACTGCCCCGTCGGCTCCAGTCACACGGACCACGTGCTGGCCGGCGGGGACCACGATCTCGTGAAGCCGCTTCAAGTCCAGGGGCAGCGTGCGCCCGTTGAGCGTCAGGCTCCGCGCTTTGCCGCCCGCCCATCGAAGCGCGCCCGTCTGGGCGCTCACGGCCGCAGGCACTGAAATACGGCGCCCCACCCCGAATGTCCGCCGGGCGCAGACCACCCGCCCACCGCCGCGCAACACCCGGCACACCTGATGCTCACCGGGCTTCAGCAACAGCTCCCCGTCATCCTCGCCGACCACCCGCTCGTCGATCAGCAGCAGCTCTGAAGGCTGCAGGCCTTTGACCACCAGTACGACCGCAGCGGCCTTCTCGGCAAGCGAGGCCGCCTTCTCCCCTGACAGCGTGACCACGTTGCTGTCCGTGGCAGGCATGGCGGCGCACCGTAGATAGGTCTCACGCGCTTCGGCGTACCGCCCCAACGCCTCCAGAACCCGTCCGGTGTTGTACACGTACAGGGGCCGCGGATCGGCGGTCGTGGCCGCTTTAAGGTGGGTCAGCGCGCCAGCATAATCCTGCTGCTCAAACGCCGCCCGCGCCCGCTGATATGCCCGCTCACCTTCGGGTGGCGTACTCAGGGCGAGCGCGGTCAAAGCGACGAGAAGGGAGGCCGTGGCCAATGATTACGCTCCTTATGGCCCTATGTTGCCCCAGCCGCCCGACCTTTGCCAGACGGGGAAAGGAGACTGACCCAGGTCAACTCGCGGACGCCGGCGCGGTGACACTCTTGCGGCCCCGCGGTGTTGGGAAGGTGGGTCTCACGGACACAAGGAGCGATGATGAGCAGGATCTGGATCGGGTTGATGTGCGCGGCGGTGATGGGATGCGGGACAGAGGCGAGCCCGGGCGGCAAGGCGGACGCGACGGTCGCGCAGGACGTGGACACCGGCGACGACACCGGCGATGACACCGGCACGGGCGATGACACCGGCACGGGCGACGACACCGGCACGGGCGACGACACCGGCACGGGCGACGACACCGGCACAAGCGATACGGAGGGCCCCAATCTGCTGATCGTGGTCGAGGGCACCGACGAGCCCGTAGACGTCAAAGACGGCCTGGCTTCGCAGACGCCCAAGCCCTACTCCTACGGGCTGCAGCGCCTGGAGTTGATGCGCAGCGCGGACGACGCGGATCCAGTGGTCATCTTCGACCACGCCCCCACAGATGTCGCCGTCGACATGCACACGTCCAACACGGTCGCGCAGGTGCCCATGGACACGCTCCCCACGGGCAGCTTCACCCACTTCAGAATCGTGCTCACGGCGCTGGAGGCAACGGTTACGGCGACATTTCACGACGTGCCGGTCATCGACACGCTGACCACCGATGTGCACATCCGGTACGCGCTGTCCGACCGGCCCGACGAGGAGCCGCCGCTGGCCCAGGGCGACGCGCTGATCAGCGTGTCCGTCGCGGGTCAGGACTTTGCCGTGCCCCAGCACTTTGACGTGGTGTACCCCGAGCCGGCGCCCGGCGCCTGGGCGGAGTCGGTCGACGGCAAGACAGTCGTGACGCTGACGCTGGCCGAGCCGCTGGAGGTCTCGGCGGACGTGGAAGAGGACATGACGTGCGGGATCCGGTTCTATGTCAACGAGACCTTCCGGTGGCAGGACGAAGACAAGCCGGGCTACAAGCCGGATGTCTGGGACGTGTCTTTGGGCACCCCGCCCACGCCGGAGCCCGTGATGCGCATGGGCGCCAACAAATACGAGGTCTGGGAGTCCGGCGGCTCGCTCTAAGGAGCCAACGCGGCTTTCGGCTCGGGGCTGACCACCGGTCGCACGATCACCCGATCGAAGCAGGCGGTATACGTCCCCGACCCCGCCGGACCGGGTCCCGCGCCGACAAGCAGTCTGAGGGGGCCGGCGCCCGACCAGGCGCCCGACGACAGAACGGCGCCGTCGAAGCGGGTCACGTGCTCATCGCCCACCGGCCGCTGCAGCGCGATTCGATGGCCCGCTCCTGCCGCCGCTCCGTCGCTGGCGACCACGGAGTCGACAACCACCTTCAGACCACTCTCTCCCCCAGCGCCGTCACGCACCCGCAGATGGGAGCCGGCGGGATAGAACGTGGGTGCGCCGGGCATGGCCAGCACGGAGTAGAAGTGGCTCGATCCCCCACTCAGCGAGCGCACGGACGCCTCCAACGTGACGGCGCCATCGAACGTCGCAGTGGTGGCCAGCCAGCCCGCGCTGGAGTCTGCGGCCGGCGCGGCGCCTGCGTCCAAGCACGCACGATGCGCCTTTCTGGACGCCGTCCCGTTCACCGTCCACTTGCCATCAGACGACAGCGCTCCATCCGACCCCTCAAAGCCGTCGTACAGCGAGAAGACCGCCGCCGGATCGTCGTCCCCCTGAACCGCGGCGCTGCCGTACTGAATGGGATAGGTCGCGGTCGTACCCGCTGCCTGCGCCCCAATCTTGAACCACAGCGCACGGTCGGAGCCGATCCAGGACGGAAGCACGCCGGCCCCATCGCTGCTCAATACCCGAATATCGCGGTGATCAAAGCGCCCCTTGTCGGTCACGCCCGCGCACGCCGCCGGGGACTGTCCCAGCTTTGCGGCGCCGTGGCAGTAGATCGCCGCGATCTCGGTGTCGGACAGCGCTTTCTTGTACCAGAGCACCTCGTCGATTCGGCCCTGCAGGTTGTAGCTGGCGCCGTTGTTCTGGTCGCCGCCCAGGGACAGCTTGGCGCCACTGAGCGGCGCAAAGCTGATCGACGAGAAGCTGAGGATCTTCTTACCGTCGACATACCAGTGGGCCTTGTTGGTCGCGGCGCCCTCGTACTGCAGCACCAGGTGCTTCCACGCCGACGCGCCCAGCCCCGGAGCCTGCAGGTGTCCGTGGCAGCCCGCCGCGGTGCAAAACTCCAGGCCGGAGTGCCACGCGCCGCCCGCGCTCGGTGTCACGTAAAAGAGGCGCATCCAGTTGTCCGTGACGTACGCAAAGCTGGCGTGGTTGCTCTCGTAGCCCGTCGCATAGACCCAGGTGGTATAGGTAAAGCCTCCGCTGGGATCGAGGTCGGGCAGCGGGTACTGCAGGCTGCTGTTCGACCCGGGGAGGGTGAGCCCCGCGCCCTCGAGCCCGTCTGCGGTGAACGCTGCCGCGCCGGAGAAGGTGCCGGGCGCAGTCCGCTCTTCGGTCTGAGCGCCCTCCGCGTATGCGCCGGTCGCCTCGTCGAAATGCAGCGCGACATACAGGTCCTTGTTGGGGTACTTCAGCGCCGACACGTCCACCCGCACGGCGTAGTCCGCCAGCGCCGGCCCCGCAGAGTTGTCCACGATCACCTGATGAGTCAGCGTCGGCCCGCCCGGGTCGCACCAGGGCGTCTGAGCGGCATCGATCAAGCCGTCGCAGTTGTCGTCCTTTCCGTTATCGCAGATCTCCAGGATGCCGGGCTTCACCGCCGCATCGCCGTCGTTGCAATCCGTCGACTCTGAGTACGGATACGGGGCCTGGGCCTCGCACAGGCACGCGCCGGCTCCCCCGCCGAACCCATCGCCGTCAGCGTCCGCGTAAAACAGCGTGCAGGCGGCCGCGCCCTCGTCAACCGCTCCATCACAGTCGTTGTCGACGCCGTCGCAGACCTCGTCACTCTTCCCGCTGTCGGCATCGCACGCGTTGGCGTCGCCGTCGCTGCAGGCCGGGACGCTCTTCGCGCACGCGCCGACCCCACACGAGATGATCCCCAGCTCGTCGTCGATCACGCCGTCACAGTCGTCGTCCAGCCCGTTGCACAGCTCGGGACTGGAGCCCTCGAGCGGGTCGCACTGCACCGGCAGAGCGTCCTTGCACTGATACACGGCGTGGACGCACGCGCCGAGCCCGCAGCTCAGCCAGCCCTGGTCCTCGTCCGTCAGCCCGTCACAGTCGTTGTCCGCCCCATCACAGACTTCGAAATCGATACCCTCGAACGGATCACACAGCTGCGCCGCCCCATCCTGACACGCCGGGACCGTGTGCGCGCAGTTGCCTTTTCCGCACGTCAGCACCCCCAGGTCTTCGTCGACACCGCCGTCGCAGTTGTCGTCGACCCCGTTGCACACTTCGCTCGCCTGGTGGTGGATCGCGGCGTTCAGCGGCGCACAGTCGGTCTCGTCGGGGTCCAGGTCCCCGTCGTCGTCGCTGTCAACGCAGTCTTTCTCGCCGTCCTTGTCCGTATCCACGAAGCCCTCGTCCACGCCGCCGCTGCAGTCGTTGTCCACCCCGTCGCACGCCTCCACCGCTCCCGGCTTCACCGCCGGATCCTCCGGCGCACAGTCCAAAGCATCGGGGGCCCCATCTCCGTCGATGTCGTCCTCGCAGGCATCGCCGACGCCATCTGAGTCCAGATCGGCCTGCCCCGCGTTAGCGACCAGCGCGCAGTTGTCCGCCCCATCCGCCACGCCGTCCCCCTCCTCATCCTCGTCGCACGCGTAGCCCAGCCAGTCCGCGTCAGAGTCCGTATGCACGGTGTTCTTCACCGCCGGGCAGTTGTCGGTGCCGTCCGGAATGGCGTCTCCGTCGTCATCCGCGTCACACGCGTCCCCAAGCCCGTCTCCATCGAGATCCTCCTGCGCCGGGTCGGCCACCGCGGGGCAGACATCCGCGCCGTTGGGCACGCCGTCCCCGTCCAGATCCTCGTCCAGGCAGTCGGGTACGCCATCCGTGTCCTCGTCCGGGAAGCCCTCGTCTGTGTCGCCGTCGCAGTCGTCGTCCGTGCCATTGCAAACCTCATCGGCGCCCGGGTAGGCCGTCGCGACCAGCGGCAGGCAGTCGTCGTCGTCAACGGCTCCGTCGTTGTCATCGTCGTCGTCGGTGCAGTCGGCCAACCCGTCCGCATCGGTGTCCGTGAAGCCCTCGTCGGTGATGAAGTCGCAGTCGTCATCGGCGCCGTTGCACACCTCCACCTGGCCCGGAAAAACGGCCGGATCGTTGGGCGCACAGTCCGTCGCGTCAGACACGCCGTCACCGTCCTGGTCGTCGTCGCACGCATCGCCTGTCCCGTCTCCGTCCGAGTCCTCCTGGCCCGGATCCGCCGTGGTCGGGCAGACGTCCGTGTCGTTGTCGACCCCGTCACCGTCGAGGTCGGCATCACACGCGTCGCCCTGGGCGTCCGCATCCAGGTCGCCCTGCCCCGCGTTGGCCAGCTGTGGACAGTTGTCGGTGCCGTCCGGAATTCCGTCGCCGTCGTCGTCCGTGTCGCACGCGTCCCCAAGCAGGTCGCTGTCCGTATCGGTCTGTTCGGGGTTGGAGACCTGTGGGCAGTTGTCGACGGTGTCGGTGATGCCGTCGCCATCGACATCGTCGTCGATGCAGTCCGCGATCCCATCCACATCCATGTCGGGGAAGCCGTCGTCGACCACCCCGTTGCAGTCCTCGTCCACCCCATCGCAGGTCTCCGCAGCCGGGTGCGGCGCGTCACAGCTCCAGCCGTCAAGGCCGGCACACGTCTCCGTCCCCACACATGCGCCATGTTCGTTCTGGTGCACGCACGGCACCGGGTCCATGCCGTCATCAGCGAGCCCATTGCAGTCGTTGTCCGTCCCGTTGCAGACCTCCGCGGACGGCTGGGTGGCCGTACAGCCGGTCCAGCCGTTTGTGCCGTCACAAAGCTCGGTGCCCGTACATGTCCCAATCTCGTTGGAGGACGTACAGGGCCGAGAGGATCCATTGACCGGGGACCCGCTCTCGTCGGCCCCAAAACAGATGCAGCTGCCTGTGTCCGGTATGCAGAGCTCCGCGGGCTCCCGCTGGTCTCCAACCACGGTCGAAGTGCACACATACCCCGCCAGGCAGGCGGCCTGCCCCTCCGTGCACGGGTCCGCGCAGCGCAGGTCGTCGACGCCCCCGTCCAGCCCTATGCCGAGGCAGCGCGCGCCGGGCCTGGGGCAATCCAGGTCGCTCTCGCACGGATCGCAGCCGGTCGGCACGATGGGCATGCACACGAACAGGGCATCCGAACCACCGAGGTTCTGGATCGCCACACAGCCATACCCGGGCGGACACTCCGACACACAGGCCTGCGTGCACTGCGACAAGCCTGTCTCGTCAACCTGGACGCAGTACCCGTCCGCCCAGCCCTCGGCCTGGCAGTCGTCGTTGGAAGAGCACTTCTCCCCGAACCAGGGGGGCAGCTCGCTCGGGTCCGCGTCGGGCTCCACCTGTACGTCCGAGGGTGGGACCGACACATCCCCATGACCGACCGGGTCGCCATCGGTCGGGGTCACCGCGTCGAGAGACGGCGAGACCCCGGGCTCGGACGACTCCGAACAGGCAAAGCACAACACTGGCAGGAGAACCAGAAGACGAAGCATGCGTGGGGACATGTTTCCACGCTACCCGATCCGCGGAAGCCCCGGCAACGCCGATGCGCGGCCCCTCCCGCTCTACGTGAGCTTTGGCAGGTGGGTGGACGCGGCTTGGACCAGCGCTCGGACGGCGGGGCTGTCGACCTGGGAGAGTTGCGAGATCTTGATGTGGCGCAGGGCCTTGCCGGTGCCCTCGAGCAGCCGCTCGGGGTCCGCCAGGTCCGCCCCATACAAAAAGCCCAGATTGATGCGCCCTTTGAGGACGCCGATGTAGCAGAAGTGCTCTGACATCTTCTTGGGACCGACGCCGTAGCCGATGTTCCTCTGTCTCGGCCAGGGCACTTCCACCACATCGGGCATGATCTCTTGGATCAGCTGCTTGGTGCGACGCGCAAGCGCCGCCACCTCGGGTGTCGCCGTAGCCAGGATCTCGTCAAATCCGTTGCTCATGCGGCGTAGTATGCCACCCGAAGAGGGCTACTTGTCAGCCTTGCTCTTCAGGGACTCGATGCCCTGCTCCAGTTGGCCTTTGGTCGCGTCCCAGGCGGCCTGGCGCTCGGACGGCGCCAGCGTGTCATAGTAATAGCCGCTCTCCCCGGGCGGGTTGGCAGCCAGGTGGTCCAGCCGGCTCTGCAGCACCTGAGCGTGCTCGGCCGCGGTCTCGTCGGTCGCCAGCTCGGTCAGCGCCTTCACGGCGTCCTCATCGGGCTCGGGGCTGAAGCCGAAGGTGGTGTTGGCGACCCACGCCAGCAGGACCTCGCGCGCGCCCTCGGCGTCTTCAGGGGCTCCCTCTTTCATGATCTGGGCAGCCCGCGTGAGCAGCACCGAGAGAGCCAGCGCCTGCGCCTTGGCGAGGTCGCCGCCCGCAAACGTCATGAGCAGCCCCTGCAGCTGGCCCTCCAGCGCCTGCCACGCCTGCTCGGGGTTGAAGCCGCTGTTCACAATCGTCGTCAGGTCGATGACCTTGGACAGCTCGTGAAACTTCAGCCCGTCCGCGTTGGCCAGGCCCTGACCGGCCATGTCGCCGATGAGCGTCTTGATGTCGGGGAAGGTCACACCCGCCAAAAACGCGTCGTACGCCAGCCGGCGGACCTCGCTGATCGACAGCTTGCCGTTGCCGTCCTTGTCAAAGCCCATCAGCGCGCGCACGAAGCTGAGCGTCACCCCCTCCAGCAGCGCGCCGGTCTCGTCGGTGAGGTTCTGCGCCTCGGCAAACGCCTGCTCCTCCGCTGTCAGCGGGTTGGCGCACGTCCACTGGATGTCGCCGCACAGCAGCGTCAGGCTGGCCAGGCACGCCGCCGCGATGGTGTCGCAAAACCCGTCGGAGCACGCCTTGTAGTCCTGCACACACGCGTTTGTGCCGCCGGTCGTCACGCTGGCGTCGCCGCCCTCGCTGAAATAGATGTAGACCGGCGTGAGGCCGCCCTTGTTGTCCAACAGGCTG